>JBAQJL010000179.1:0-39245 GCA_049300295.1 Xanthobacteraceae bacterium | reverse complement strand
CCGCGTAACTGCGCGCGCCGCCGCGCGCAAGCTTTTCCGGTATGCGCACTTCGTAGCCCCAGTGCTCGCCGCGGCGGTAACGGCCGCGCTCGACGAAGAAGCGCGCCGTGGTGGCGAGCGCGTCGTCCGGGTGTCCGTAAGGCGAGATTTTTCCGTCATGATCGTAGTCGACGCCGAGATGGAGCCAGACTTCGGGCATCCATTGGGTGTGGCCCATGGCACCGGCCCACGAACCGGTCATCGTGTCCGGCGAACTCCAGCCGCGTTGCACGATGTTGAGCGCATTGATCAGTTCGCTCTCCCAGTAGGCGCGGCGACGCGGCTCGGCCCAGGACAAAGCCGCCAGCGAGGGAATGACGGGCTTCATGTGATTCTTCTCGACCAGCGGGTCGCCGAACGTCGACTCGACGCCCCAGACGCCAAGCATGATTGCGGGCGAAACGCCGTAATCTTTTTCGATGCGCGCAAGCAGCGGCGCGTATTGCTTGGCGACCTTGCGGCCGGTGATGATGCGCCAGTCGGAAACGCGGCGATTGAGATATTGCCAGAGCTGTTCGTGAAATTCGGGCTGGTCGCGGATCTCTTTGAGCCCGGTCATGTCAGGCTTCATTCCGCTCATGACCCGCGTGTAGGTCGCCTCCGTAATGCCGTGCGCTTGCGCTTTGGCGCGGAATGCGGCGACCCAGCGGTCGAAGGTGATTTCTTTGGTCGGCTTGGCGCGCGCCGCGGCGTGCTTGGCGCGAGCGGTTGCCGGAGCGACGTGCGGCAAAATCAAACCGGCGGCGCTGCCGGCAAGCGCTTTAACGACGCTTCGTCTATCGATGCCCGCCCGTGCCAAGTGTTGTTTCAGTCCGGTTGTTTCAGTCCGGTTGCTTCAGTCCCTTGCCGCGCCGTTCCTCTGCCCCTTAGTCCTTCGCCCGCTCGACGTAGCTGCCATCGGCGGTCTGCACCACGATCTTGGTGCCGATCGAGACAAACGGCGGCACCAGGGTGCGCACGCCGTTCGATAGGACCGCCGGCTTGTAGGATGACGATGCGGTCTGGCCCTTCATCGTCGGTTCGGTCTCCACCACTTCGAGCACCGCCTTGGGCGGCAGCTCGATGGCGACCGGCGTGCTCTCGTGCATGCTGATAGTGACTTCCATTTCCGGCTGCAGATATGCCGCCTGATCGCCGATGATATCGTCAGGCAGCGTCACCTGGTCGTAGCTCTCCATATTCATGAAATGAAAGCCGTCGCCGTCTTGGTACATGTACTGGTGTTTTCTGTCCTCGACGAAAGCGCGCTCGACCTGGTCGGTGGTCTTAAAACGCAGCGCCACCTTCACCCCGTCGGCAATGCGGCGCACATCCATTTGCGTGACCGGCGTGCCCTTGCCGGGGTGGATGTTTTCGGTGGAAACGATGACCCCGAGCCTGCCGTCGATATCGACGATATTGCCTTTGCGCAGCGAGCTAGCGATGACTTTCACGGGACCAAATCCTTACGTAATGGCGCCTAGATTGCGCGCAACATACCGATCCTGGGGCTAATCGCCAGTTATTTCGCAAACTGCGGCCGACAAGGTTATGACGGACAAAGTGCCCGATTCTTCGCCGTTTTGGACCCCGCACGTCCACGCCGACCGGCGGCCGGCGCTGCTGGCGCGGGCCCGGGTGACGGCTGCGTTGCGCGGCTGGTTTGGCCGCAATGATTTTGTCGAGGTCGAGACCGGGGTGCTCGCGGTCTCGCCCGGCAACGAAACTCATCTGCATGCTTTCGCCACCTCGCTTGCGGCGCCCGATGGAACGGCTGCGCCGTTTTATCTGCGGACCTCGCCGGAATTCGCGTGCAAGAAGCTTCTCGCCGCCGGCGAGCGCCGCATCGTCGAATTCGCCAAGGTCTTTCGCAATCGCGAGCGCGGCGCGCTGCACGCACCCGAATTCACGCTGGTCGAATGGTACCGCGCCGGCGAGCCCTATACGGCGCTGATGGCCGATTGCACGGCGTTGCTGCGGGAGGCGGCGCAGGCCGCGGGCACGTGGCACTTTTCCTTCCGCGGCCGCTCGGCCGATCCGTCGGCTGAGCCGGAGCGGTTGTCCGTTGCCGAGGCATTCGGCCGCTACGCCAGCATCGATCTGTTGGCGACGCTCGATGGCGGGGAGGGCGACCGCGATGGACTTGCGCACGCGGCGCAGGTTGCCGGTATCCGCATTGCCGACGACGACACCTGGGGCGACATTTTCAGCCGCGTGCTGGTGGAGAAAATCGAGCCGAAGCTCGGCATTGGCCGCGCCACGATCCTGGACGAATATCCGGCGCAGCAGGCGGCGCTGGCGCGGCCGTCGCCGCACGATCCGCGCGTCGCCGAACGCTTTGAGCTTTACGTCTGCGGCGTCGAACTCGCCAACGGTTTTGGTGAACTCACCGACGCGCGCGAACAGCGGCTGCGTCTCGAGCGCGAGATGGCAGAGAAACAGCGCCGCTACGGCGAGCGCTATCCGCTCGACGAGGATTTTCTGGCCGCGCTCGCCCACATGCCCGATGCAAGCGGGATCGCGCTCGGGCTTGATCGCCTGGTGATGCTGGCGACCGGCGCGTCGCGCATCGATCAGGTGCTGTGGGCGCCGATGTCGTAGTGGTGACTATCTTTGCCGGCGTTCAGACATGTCGGTTATCAGACGATGGGTCGGCGGTGAGGTCTCCGCTTTTTGCTTCCGGGGTCAGAAACGAGCTCGCATGAGAACAGCACTTTTCGTCGTCGCATGTCTGTGTCTGTGGGCGGCTCCTGGCAGGGCGGCACTCGTCGAGCCTGACGACCCGGTCGCCGGTCATAGGGAACTGACCTATTTCGACCTCATGCGGATGGTCGTGACAGACCTTGCTCCGGACAGCGCGGGCGATGAAGGAAAGTCGCACCGGATCGTCAACTACCGGCATATCGAAGGCAAAAACTATAAGACCGTTCCCGGAGGTCCCGTTTCGATCAAATATCTATTTCCGCTCGAAATTCACACCGACGGCCAACGCCGTCTCGCTCTGATGGCGGATCTCGGGCCATCGGACGGCGATGTGACGGAATTCGTTCTGCTCGCGCTGTTCGATGTTGGCGGCAAGCCGAAACTGCTCGATGTGGTCGAAGTCGGCAGCGACCGCCTCACCGGGTTTGCCGACAAGCCGCTTATGCCGCTTGGTCACGGTACAGATTTAATCCACGTCGATAGCGATCATTTCAATTCAGATGAGGATTTCGTCAAAACCGAACTCATCTTTGTGCGCCATGGCCGTTTCCGGTTAATCGCGGCCGCATTCACCTTCAACGTCAAGACTTGCACGTTCCAGCTTACAGAATGGCCGAAGGTCAAGACCGTTTCCGATCGCGGCAGCCGCTACCGCCGGGTTGTGCTGACAATCCCCGAAAAGGTAAAACTACAGCGGGACCTTGCAGACTGCGGTGACGATAAGGTGCCGCGGCCATTCGTGCGGAACTTTCACGCAATATTCCGTTGGAATGCGCATCGCCGCGTTTTCCAGACGACTTCAAGCAATCTGGAAAAGCTCGACAAGGAAAATGACAAGCTAAACGCGGCTGATCCCATTCTCCCGTCGGCGCGTTAGTGGCACTCCTAATGCCTGAGCTAGGCCGCTTTGGCGAACCGCTCCTGCACGGACTTTTCAAACGCCAAGAGCTTTTGTGCGCTTGGCCGTTGCCCGATGCGCTCGAAGTGGGCGCTGCAGTTCTTGAACGGGGAGAGATCGAGCTCGAATTGGGTCGCGCGGCGGAAGCACCAGAAGAAATGGGCGTCGGGCGCCGTGAAATGGTCGAAGAAAAATTCGCGTCCAGCCAACAGATCCTCGGCGATGCGGAAATTTTCGAACAATTGCTCGGCGGCAAGCGTGCGCACGCGGTCGGGCCCGCCCGGCACGTCGCACACCCGTGGCGGTGAATTGATCCGGGCGAGGAACGGGTGAATGCCAGACGAGCACCACGACATCAGCGAAACGGCCTTCAACTCCTGCCACGGATCGGCCGGCATGAGCCTGGCCTGCGGAAACTGACGCGCGATCCACAGTTGGATCGCGGCGCTCTCGCTCAAGATCGCGCCGTCGACAACGAGAAGCGGCACCTTGTGCTTGGGATTGAGCTTCAGGTAGGCGGGCGTGTGCTGCTCCTCCTTGCGCAGGTTGAGCGGCCGGGCGGTGAAAGCAGCGCCCGCTTCGGTCAGGGTGATGTACGGCGCGAGCGCGCAGGTATTGGGCGCATAGTACAACTCGATATCCATGGAATTCTCCGAGGGCGTTGAGCCAAAACAATATTGGCACGTCGGCAGTCTGGTCGACACTCATTTTTAGTTCTCGGCGCGGCCCGGGTCACGTGGACCCTCGACCTCGCGGGACGTGCTATCGGTTGCCGTGCAAGCGCTGAACCGGCAGGCCCGCATGGCGGAAGACCTCGAGACGTTCGTCGTACGGCCGGGGCGGCTGCGGCTTGTGCTTGTGAGCGCCGGCCTGGTGTTTTGCGCGCTGCTGATGGTGGCGTGGGCCGCGGCCGCCTGCATCGCGGCGTATGCAATCGACCGCGTTGCCGTATGGATCGGTCTCGCTGCGGCGGCGTTGTTTTGCCTCGCGGTCGCCCTTTATCTGCTGCTGTGCCTGAACGCGATGGCGCTGCGGATCGAGCTCGGCCCGCGGCGGATAAAGCTGCGCTTACCGCGCCTGCGCGGGCATTTACCGCTGCCCGGCCTGATCCGCGCCGAGCTTCCATATGATGTCATCGCATCGGTGCAGTACCGCGCCGAATTCTATGGCGGCGGAACGTCTGGCCGTCGGCAGCACGCATTCAGCCTGGTGACGCGTGACGGCGACCGGTTCCTGCTCGGATTCATCATTGAGGGTGCGCCGTTCCAGTACCCACTCGGTAAGACCGCTGCGCTGATCGCCGAGCGTGCCGGCTGCCCGGCCATCACGCGCGGTGCGGTCCGCATTGGCGGCGTCCTGCACGCCATGCTGCATGGCGCGCCGGACTGGAGCGCTTCCTGATGTCGGCTGCGTTCGCCGCTTTATTGGGCTGTCGGGTGATCGCCGGCGGTTTCGATCTCGACCGACAGAGTGGGGGAGATGCGCTCCCAGATGTGCCCGAAGATGCGCTTCCAGCTCTCGCAGTAAACGCTCGGATTGTCGTAGCGGCGTTCGCGCGACCAGCGTTGCGCCAAATGGCCGCCGCCGCAGGAGTCCAGGTACTCGCAGCTCATGCAGGTGTCGCACAGATGCGTGCTGGCTTCGAAGGCCTGGCGCCATATCGGGTCGGTGCGCACGTCGTTGATGGCGTTGCTGCGGACGTTAAGTTTCGACGCGGTCGCGCCATCGCCGGTGATGCGCAGCACGTCGAGCGGCTCGAGCGATCCGTCGGTCATCAGTGTCACGGTTTCGATCGGCCCGAGGCCGATCGTGTCGGACAAGGACAGCTTACCGACGAGGCCGCGGATCATGGCATCGAGAGTGGCGATGCGGACTCCGCGCGCGGCGTAGTTGTCGAGCCAGACGTCGAACAGCTTGATGAAATAGTCGGCGATCGGCGGCGGATTGTCGATATGGGTCGCATCGGGCGGCAAAATGTCGAATTCAGTGAAACCGAGTTCATTGACCACGAAGGCCAGCACTTTTTCCGGATCGGTCGCGGGATTGCAGACCGAGATCAGGCTCGGTTCCACTCCGCCCTTGCGCAGGCATTCGAGACCCTTGAGGGTCTGCGCAAGCGTGCCATTACCCTTGAAGTCGACGCGATATTTGTCGTTGATTTCGGGCGGACCGTCGAGGCTGATAGATACCGCAACCTCGTGCGTCTTGAGCAACTCGACCCATTCCTCGTCGATCAGAATACCGTTGGTCGTGATTCCGCGCTGGATCGCGCAGCCGGTGCGGTCTTCGATCGCGCGCAGTTTCTTGATGAACGCTTTGAATCTGTGCTTGGGAAACAGAAGCGGTTCGCCGCCGTGAAAAACCAAGAGAAATTGACCGAGGCTGAATTCGCGGATGTGCTCTTCGAGCCGGGCGCAAAACGCGTCCTCCGCCTCGCGAGTCAGCACTGCCGGCTTTTTGTAAACCTCCGCGTCGCGAAACCAGTAGCAGTACGTGCACTGGATGTTGCAGCGCGATGCAAACTTGATCAGCACGAAGGTGAAGGCCCGCGGCGCCAGCGCCACGCGCGGGCCGTGGAGCAGGCTTTCCGGCGCCGGCGCGGCGCTGTCGATTTGGCTCATGGCTCGTCCTTCCTGCGAGGCTCACCGGCGGGTGCAGTCGTTGCCAGTTGTTGGCGGCACCCGACGACTAGTCCGTGCGCGCGACTACAGTCGCTGATGAAGATAGGTGCGGAGCCGTGCGATCCCTCGGTAGAGCGTGGCAAAACACGCAGCGAGACGGCGCGCTGGATCTGCCAGCGCGCCGTCGAAGCGCTCACCAACGATGATACCACCGTTGATAGAACCGAGCGTACCTAAAATAGCCGCGGAAGTAGTGGCGGTGATACCAGGCCGTTTGCTCCATCGGAGTACCGACATTCGCCGTCGGCATCTGCGGGCCTTGGATGATGTTGTCGATGACCGGGTTGGTCGACTTCAACGCCACTCCGGCGTCCGGTGCAGTGGCAGCATGGGCACCGGTCATGCCGAGCGCGAACGCCGCCCCGAAACCGATACCAAGAGCCTTGAGCCGATCGGAAAGGCCGCGCCGTGAAAGGCCGCCTTTGCCCAGCTCCCTTGAGATGTCTTTTACGTCCATGTTGATCTTCTCCACAGTGGATGGTCGCCCCGCTCACGCCGACAGAACGTAGACAACGCTAGCGGTCTCTAGAGTACCCAACAGTTCGAACGTTATACCGGCTCAGCCCGACGCGGAAGTGACAATTTTGGAAAACGGCCGAGATTGTCCCCGCTTTGTGCGGGGATTGCGCGGCTCGAACCGTGCGGAGGTGGGCAGCTTGGTTAAGGAGTCTACTTGCTCACCTCGACGTTGAGGATGGCCGTCGTGCCGTCCTGCACCTTTTTCAGCGCGGCCTGCAGTGCGCCCTTGAGCTTGGCGGGGTCCTGGACGCGTTCGCCGTGCAGGCCGAAATGCGAGGCCAGTTCGGCATAATCGAAACCGTTGAGCTTAGAGCCGAGCCACATGTTGGCTCCTTCCGCGGCGCCGTCCTTGTAATGATGCACATGGCCCTTCTGCATCGCCATGTAGCCCTTGTTGTTGAACATGACGATCAGGATCGGCAGGTTGTGCTGCTTGGAGGCGCCGAGCGCCTGGATGACTGGGTTGTAGAGGAAGCCGCCGTCGCCGATCAGCAGCGCCACCGGCCGCCTGCCTGAGGCGAGTTTGACGCCGAGCGCGGTGCCGATGCCCTGGCCGAGACCGCCGAAGCCGCGGAAGAAGCTGTGCGGGGTGGTGAACGGCAGGTGCTGGCGCAGCACCGGACCATGCGTAATCGTCTCATCAACGAACGCGGTGTCGGCCGGCATCACTTCGGCCAGCGTGTCGATCAGCATCAGCGGATCGATCGCCTTGCTGCTGGCGGCCCTTGCTTTCTCGCGCTCGGCCTTCAGGCCGGCGACGAAGGCGTCGTGCTCGCCTTTCCACTTGGCGTGCCGCTTGGCGATGGCGTCCGCGTTCGGCTTGCCGGCGCGCGCCGCTTCGGCCAACATTTGCAGCGAGGCTGCGATGTCGCCTTCCAGATAAAGATCGGCGTGCAGCTCCTGATAGATCATGTGGTTCTTGAACTGGTTCTCGTTGATGGCGACGATCTTGCCCTTGGTGGGCCGCACATGCGGGGGGTACCACGGCACGCGGCCGCCGACGAGCAGAACCAGATCGGCGTCGGCAAGGTACTTGTAGCTGCCGACGCCGAGATAATGCGGATGGTCGGTCGGGAAGTTCGTGAAATTGGAGCCGCGGCTCCAGGTCACCGGCAGGCCGAGCAGGTCGGAGAGTTCGACCAGTGCGTGGAACGCCGCCGGATCGCGGCCCGATTGCTCGGCGACGACGATCGGATTCTTCGCCGACAGCAGAAGCTCGGCGATTTTTTCGACCTCGCTCGGATGCGCCTGCACGCGCGGCGCCACCGGCACTTCGCGGTCGCCAGCCGGCGGTGACCAGTCGTGCAGCATGTGCTCGAGTGCGACATTGAGATAGATCGGTCCGCGCGGGGTGCGCTGCGCCATCTCGCCGGCGCGGATCACCTGCCCGTACAGCGTGTGCGGACTGGTCACCGGCCGCGCCAGCTTGGTGATGTTTTCGACATAGCGCTCGATGCCGCCGACGCTTAAGCCGCCGTACCATTGCTGCTCAATGTCGAGGTTCGGGTCCTCGCCAAGGGTGTTGGATTCACCCGACATGACGATCATCGGCACTTCGGACTGCATCGCACCGTGTACGCCCATGCTGCCTTGCAACAGGCCGACGCCGGCGTGGACCAGGACCGCCTGCGGCCGTCCGGTGATCAGCGTGTAGCCGGTCGCCATGTTGACGGCGAGTGTTTCGTGCCAAGCGTCGACATAGGTCGGGCCCGAGTGATTGCCGAGCTTCTGCCGCGCTAGTGCTTCCCAGACTGGCGACCATTCCGATCCCGGCGACGACATGATGTAGTCGATCTTAAGCTTGCGGAACGCCTCCAGGATCGCTTCCCCGCCGTCCATATAGTTTTTCATTGGCTTGTCCTGCTTACTCGGCTGCCTGCGCCGCACCGGCGCCCCAAGGGCTCATCTCCATGAGCCCTGTTGATGGGCCAATTCCGTAACAACGCCCGGCTTGCTTGCCAAGAGCTCCTAAGTGGTGGCTGGGGCTCCCAAGTGCTGGCTGGGGCTCCCAAGTGCTGGCTGGGGTTCGCAAGCGGCGATAGCCTTGCGCTTGCTTGCACTGTGGTGCTTCGCGCATAAGCGGCGAAAGGCAATCACGCGTGGCTGGCAATGAGGCCGACATGAACGCCGCCGTTAAGCAGGAAAAATCGCTCCGCAGCCTCTCGGACCTCGCGCAAGCGGGCCTGATCGGCCGCGGCCGCGTTGCAGCGCTGCAAGATGTCGCGGCGCGCTATGCCGTGGCGATCACGCCAGCAATCTCAGACCTGATCGATCCGACGGACCCGGCCGATCCGATAGCGCGGCAATTCGTGCCCGATGCGGCCGAGTTGATCGCCGAACCAAACGAGAGCGCCGATCCGATCGGCGATGACGCTCACAGTCCGCTCCGAGGCCTGGTGCACCGCTATCCCGACCGCGTGCTGCTCAAGCTCGTCAACGCGTGCGCGGTGTATTGCCGGTTCTGCTTTCGCCGCGAGATGGTGGGGCCGGGCAGGGGAGCGCTGTCAGCGGACGCGCTGGCGGCGGCGCTCGATTACATCCGCGCCGCGCCGCAAATCTGGGAAGTGATCTTGACCGGCGGCGATCCGCTTATTCTGTCGGTGCGGCGTCTGGCGCGCGTGTTGGATGAGCTTGCCGCCATTTCCCATGTCAAGGTGATGCGCATCCATACTCGCGTGCCGGCGGTCGCGCCCGAACGTGTGTCGCCGGCGCTGGTGCGTGCGCTGCGTGCCTATACAAAGAAAGACAAGGCGTGCTTCGTGGTACTGCACGTCAATCATGCCCGTGAACTGGGCGCAAAAGCCCGCGCGGCTTGCGCCCGGTTGATCGACGCGGGCATTCCGATGCTGTCGCAGACGGTGCTGCTGCGCGGCGTCAACGACGAAGCGCAGACTCTCGGCGCGCTGATGCGGGCGCTGGTCGAATGCCGCATCAAGCCCTATTACTTGCATCACGCCGATCTTGCGCCAGGCACCGCCCATCTGCGCACCACCATCGCCGAGGGCCAGGCGCTGATGCGCGCCTTGCACGGCCGCACCTCGGGTCTGTGCCAGCCGTCTTATGTGCTCGACATTCCAGGCGGGCACGGCAAATCGCCGATTGGGCCGAGCTATCTGGCTGACGCAAGCTATCTGGCCGCCGGCTGTTCCACGGTCGAAGATTTCCGCGGCCGCCACCACCGCTATCCGCCGCCGGTCGTTGACCGTCACCCGAAGAGGCGTGAAGCGGCGAGCGCTACAGACGCGCATCCTTCGAGGCCGGCGCGTCGCGCGGCCGGGTGAGGACGAGGGTCAAGCAGGTTTCGCGAAACTATGCCGCTACGGCGAAGAAGACATCGGTCTCGAACGAATAGCCGCAGGCGTCGCACGACCACGTATGGCGGACGCAGCGTTCGCTGAGATATTCGGACCATTCAGGCGCCAGCAGCCAATCGGCGCATTGCGGGCACTTGTTCTTATCGTAGGTAACCAGCCGCTGTTGTGCCGCTCTATCGGTGTGCAGGGTCATGTCGGTTCTCCCTGTACCCCCTCCCGAGAAGCCCTTTGCTAAACGGAATCTGTGGCAGAGGCGTGACCGTCCTGAGTCGCGGACGCGGACAAGGCGAGGTATTGCGAGGAAATGAGAGGAATTGAAGAGGAATTGGCGAGAATTGTTTCACCGGTACGCTGCTGCCGCGTTGCGGCGGTACGGCCGATGCAATAGATTTTAGAAATTCGGATTTTAAGGAAGTCGGATCGGACCGACGCCGGAGAGTGCGATGCGGGCAAGCGCGTTGGAAAAGATTGCACTGGTGGTCGTGCTGGTCGCGGCAGGCGCGGTACTTGGCGCTGTCGCCGGCGCCGCGGCCGGTCGCGCGCAGGGCTTTGCGGCGGCAAAGCCGCTGTCGCTTGCGACGACGCGCCCGGCGCTCATTCTAGCGCAGAACGCCTTCACGCCGTTCAGCCTGCCTGAAACCGGGGAGCCTCCGGTCTCGCCGATCAATCCCGGTTCGTTGCCGGGGTCGACCGCAGCGATCGGGGGCAGCGCCACCGGGACGAATCCGGTCACCGGCCTTCCCTGCAACGGCTCGGGTTCGGTTTCAGTCAGCGGTGCGGGCGGCCTGCCCGGCACTGCAACGCCGCCGCCCAGCGAATCTACGGAAACGCTTGGTCAAATTCCAGTCGGCGTGCCGCCGACCAGCAGCATCTACAGTTCGCAGGCCAATCTCGGCGCGTGCTGAGGGCGGGGCCAGGGGTCTTTGACAATCGTGCGCCGTGGTCAGTCTGCTGACTTTGATCCGGGCCCAGTTCGGCTCGGCACCATCAGTTGATCGCGCGCACCGGTGTCGAGATCATATACAGCCCTCACGCGGTCGAGGGATTCAAGAAAGGCGCCGAGGATCGTAAGGCCGGTGTCGCCGCCGATATCGGCATGCCAGTTTGGCTCGCCGGCCCGAGCGCGGATGCGAATGCGCGGCATGTATTCGGCAACCCTGCGGCCCAACGAGGTGGCAAATTCGGCCTCGAGGATTCCGACGAGCTTTGCCATCGTGACCTTCTGCCGTTCGCTCATACCTGCCTGCGTATTCACCGCGAGCCCTTCCAAAATGAATGAGGCCGCTTTCGTTGGCGGCCTCATTCCCCACAAGATCTTTTTCAGTTACCAGCTCGTCCAGGTATCGCCTCGCCAATACCCGCGGCCTTCGTGTTCGCGGAATTTGATGCTGGGGCCGGCCCTCCAGGTGTCCTCATGCACAATGACGCTGGCTGCCGGGGGGTAGGCATACCTTTCGTGCGCGTGCCAGCAGACGTTGCCTTGGCACACAATAGCGGCCGACGCGCTGACGCTTGTGATCGCGAGCAGGCCAGTACCCAGGGCGGCGCCAAGGAGAGTTGTTCCGAGCCTCATATGCACATCTCCGTTTCTGCAGTTTCCGAATACGCGAGACAACGCGATACATCCCGAGCAGTTCCGGCGGATCGGGTGTCGCAGAACTGTTCAACGTTGCGGAGAAATTCGGCGGTGAAGTAGGCTTACGGTGATGGGGTGGACGGCGCCCCAATGGGCATTGATGACCGCTCGCCGGGTAAAATGAAAGAGGCCGCCAATTGAGGCGGCTTTTCTATTTACTTACAGGACGGATTGCCCTCGCCAGTATAATAAACCCAAACGGCGCGGCCCGTTTTTGAGACATCTTTGGCTTGATCAGCAGACTCACAGAGCAACATGGCGGCGCTCGCCTTCGCGCCTGTGATACACAATCTTGATCCAATCGAATACAATTGACCACCGTAATAACAGTAGTTGCTTATTCCCTCCTGGTTTACCGGGGACTGAGCGAATACCGCGCTCGGACTAAATGCAATGACGGCGACAACGAGTAGCCAGCGCATCTTTTCGCCTTTTCGTTAGACGCACGCCGATCGCGCGCAATTTACATGGTACCTCGATCCAAGAAATTGACCAGCCCGAGGGTTTCACGCGCCCGCGTGGGCTCACATACTTTTGGGGCCAATTTCGACGGGCATCGTCGGCCTGGTCATCCAGCAACCCAGCACGACGAAAACGAACGATCCTCCGACAATGAGCCACAGCACCGCGTCAACAATACTATCCATGATATGCCTTTCTCACTCAGAGCCGCCCGAGGGCAGGGCAGAGCACGCGCCGATTTAGAAATCAATTCCAGACGGAGCAATGCAGCAATGCGCAGACTTACGGCGCAGACTTGCGGAGTGCACTTAATTCATCTTACGGCGATGGTGTACTCAATTGAGCTGAAGCAGTAAAAGCAATTAAATGCACTGTCACCGTAACTTGCCGTAACTTGCAAGCGAAACACCTGAGCAAAGGAAAAAACGGCTCGCTTCGGTGGCTTCTCTCCAACAGCGGCTTAACGCCGGCAGCCCTGCGGGCATGGCCCTGAGCGGTTACGGCGTGGGCAGCTATACCGCCGAGCTTGGGGGCTAAATAAGTGCCCCCTACCTTTTCCCCGCAGACCTTGTACGGAGGTGTCCAACGGCGCGAATTCGAAGCGTTGTCAGCGAACAACAAGCGCGTGCAGTTTGGGAAGAAACACGGATCGCGGCGCTATCCTGACGGCCCAGCGCATGGTCTGCCCGGAAATCAGAGGGCCCGGCGCGCTGGGGAGTGCGCCGGGAAGGCCGCCCGTGAGCACGAGGGAAGGTGGCTCAGGATGAGTACCTGCCTTTCCTCGCATCCAGGGGGCGGGAAATCGACAAGGTCCGAAGTCGGGGACATCTGACGTTGCGCCGCGTCCGTGCTTTTGGCCTAATGGTCGAGGAGACGAGCCAGGGAACCCTCCATGACTGCAGATACCGCGCAGACTGCCAACGTGCAGTCTAGCTCGATTTATCGCCTCCGATTTTTCCAAATAATGCTTGCGGCGCTCGTTGCAGCTAATTGCGCGCTTTTCCTGTTTTTAGTCGACAAGACGCTCATTCACGGCCCCGTTATGGACATGCTTGATTTCATCAAGTTTTACGGTGATCGCCGCTCAGAAGGTGATTTGTTCGGCTATCTCTGGGATCCCGAAAATGAACACCGCGTGGTACTCCTTAAACTTCTGATGGCGGTTGACCTTCCTTGGTTCGGTCGCATTGGCCCCTCTTTCATAATGTCGGGGTTGTTGCTGGTCTTTGCGATGGCGGCAACAATCGGCTGGGAAATTATGCACAGCGTTCTTCCAGAAGTCTGGAAGCGCGCAGCGCTCGCGATTTCCATCTTGCTCGTCACGCCTGCCAATATTGTCGTCATGGTGAGCGGGCCAAACAACTGCGTTTATTTGCAGACTTGCGCGTTCGCACTGTTCTCACTGGTCTTGCTTGACGGGAATCGCGCGCAAGCTCGCTTCTCTATCTATCGTGGGATAGCGGCTGTCTTAGCAGCCTGCGTTGCGGCGTTCGGCGTGTCCGCAGGACTGCTGATTTGGCCAGTGCTTATATGGTCGGCTTGGCGGAGCGGCTTACGGAAGTCCTGGATCGTGGCTATCGGCTGCGCCGGAGCATTGTTTGTCGCCGCTTATATCTGGCACCTGCCGGGGCATATCGCCCGACACGCCTTCACTCTGACCGGCATTGTTAGCAGTTTCGATTATACAATCAGATTCCTTGGTCTGCCATGGTCACGCATGCCAATACTCCTCTGGCCGGGCAGGCTGATTGGATTTGGCGCGCTTTGCCTTGGCCTATTCGCCGTTGCGCGTGACACCTTCTCAAGCCGGCGCAATACGCGCTTGCAACGCATTGGCCTTGGACTCATCTTGTTTTCATTATTGGTCGCGGGCACCGCGCCAATAGCGCGTCTCGACCTCACCGAAGATGTCGAAGTGCCGGTCCGCTACGGAATGTTTGTCGTACTGTTGCATGTCGGCCTTATGCTTTGGTCCTTGGAGTTTCTACACAAATATTTTTACCCGGCTTTGCGAGCATTCGCGCCATGGGCGATTCTTGCAGCGTGCGCAATTTGGCTGGCACAGCAAGTCGTCGTTGGCGGATACGCTATCGCCACGGTCAATCAGATTAATGACGCGTGGTCGCGTTATGTTGCTGGCGAATGGTCGCCGGACATGCTGAAATATATTTACCCAAATCGGGAAGTCGCCGAAGCACGTCGGGCCTATCTGCGCGAAATGCACCTCTCTGGCTCGGAATGAGCTAACTCCATCTCCGATTTCGGCTTGGACTGCTTGCCGCTAGGTGCGTCCGACGTTATCTCGAATTGTCCCAGCGCTCGCGTGAGAACGCACCCTTACGCGAATCCGCGTTGCCGCAGCGAGCGCACTAGGCGTGGCGGTGGCCACTGCCTGGGAAATGAGGGCAACCGCTGCAACAAGTATGTTCCGCGTCACTGTGAGGTCGCCACGATATTGCGATCGGATTTTCCGTGTTTACTCACATATACGAATATGAGACGGCGTGGTTGCTTGAATTGCGCCGAGTGCTCAAGCCCGGGGCGCTACTTTATATTACCGTGCACGATGACGAGACCTGGAATACGATCGAGCGTTCTGTTTTTCATCCCAGTTTGACATCAACGAAGGAATATAAGCGGATCAAGCAAGAGCAGCCGACATTAAGCACCCGTGTCCAATTCACCTATGCGCGTGATGCCAATGTGAGGATTTGTAACGTGTTTCATCCGCGAGCATACATTTTGTAACGTGTTTCATCCGCGAGCATACATAGAGGCGCTGTGGTCGAATGTCTTTGATGTTGAGGCAATTCATCCTCTTCGACACGACCACCAAGCCGGCGTCATTCTGCGGGCGCCATTTGGGCCCAAGAGCGAACTGTAGATCGCGGTCCCATCACATCCACTAGTACCTCGTCACAGTGATTTTGGAGCAGTAAAAAGCAATTAAATGTACTCTCGCCGTAATCGCGTAACACAAGGATCTGAAATTCATCGCGATTTTTGGTCGCGATAGTTTTGCCTATTGCCGTAAAGAGCTGTGGCTAAGTGCTCTTTGTGCGCTGCCAACGATTCGGCCGGTGGGTCGAATGTCTAATTCGCCGGGCGTTGGAGTGAGATTGCGCCGTGATTGCACAGGCTAGCTAGCCTTCCTCGCCGACCGAGTCTGCGATCGCTTTCAGTTTTCCGCCGGCTAGTTGGTAAATGCTCATAAGCTGTTTGGCGAGCAGGGCTCCGAGTAATTCTTCCATCTTCGACACGTCGATCTGCCCTTTCTTGAAGGCCTCATCGGCCGCGTCCAAGGCATCGAAATAGGGAACCCGGTTTTCAACGATTTGCTCGGGGATAGTGGGCGTTCCGGCCAACGCCCGGCCGATCTTTATGGACATGACGACGTACGAGGTCATTCGAGCCGTGCGCCCATTGCCGTCAGCAAACGGATGAATCCAATTCAGCCGCCACATGAGATATGCCGCGAGGTGGATTGCCGTCGCGTCTTGCCACCGCTCGTTGACGTAGTCGCACATGTTTTCGACCAGTTCCGGCACCAGATGTGCCCCTGATGGCTTGTGCTTGCTTCCCTGAATTTCCACACCCGCCGGGCGCCAAAGCCCAGCGTAAGAGCTAATGCCAGCTAGCGCTTCGCGATGAAGCCCAAGGATAGTCGAAGGGCGCAGCCTGAATTCGGCTACGCCCCTCTCAACGGCTGTTTCGACGGTGGCGATCCCAACATCAAATTGGCGCAGACCATTCTTGGCCTCCGCCTCCGCCTTGAGTTTGGGGTCAGCTATGAGGTCAGGTTCTAGAGCGCGACTGTGTCTTTGCTCCGGCTCAGCCATTCTGCTCTTTGGCGAGCAGGTCCGCTTGGCGGTCCACCATTTCGCGGGTGATCAGCGAATTCTCAAAAGCGGTATTGCCAAAGGCAAAGCTGCGCCGCTGCTCCTCCCGCTGCTGCGGGGTGGCCTTAATCGCCTTCGTTGCCTCGATTAGTTCCTTCAACGCACCGCCCATGAATCGATCCTTCCCTGTCCTAGCCACCATAATGATATGTAGCGGGGATTCTGTACAGCGCCACATTAACCCTTAATGAATCGAAATCTGTCCGGAACACTTCCAGGACACTCGCTGCCGGCTAAATCCGTAAGTGTTTGATTTTGCTGGCGCGCCCTACGGGAATCGAACCCGTGTTTCCGCCGTGAAAGGGCGGCGTCCTAGACCGCTAGACGAAGGGCGCACGGCCGCGCGCAACGCGGCAGGAACGGCGCGCGACATATAAAGTGGTTCGCTCTGGTCAGCAAGCAAGCCGAAAAGGGGTTCCGGCCCTGCCGTGCGGGGTGCTGGCGGCAGGGAGGCTGCTACCAATGCCCGACATTGGGCATCGAGGTCCAAGGCTCCTGCGGCGCCAGCGGCGCGCCCTTCTGCAGCAGCTCGATCGAGTGATTGTCGGGCGAGCGCACGAACGCCATGTTGCCGTCGCGTGGTGGCCGGTTGACGGTGACGCCGGCTTTTATCAGCCGCTCGCACAGCGCGTAGATGTCGTCGACCTCGTAGGCGAGGTGGCCGAAATAGCGCGCCTCGCCATAATCCTCGGTGTTCCAATTATATGTCAGCTCGACCAGCGGCGCTTGGCGGCCGGCTGGACCTTCGGCCACCAGTTCGTCGTCGGCTGACGCCGCAAGGAACACCAGCGTGAACTTGGCCTTGTCGTCGACCCGGCGGCGCACCTCGGTCAGACCGAGCTTGTTGCAATAGAAGTCGAGCGCTGCGTCAAGATCGCGCACGCGCAGCATGGTGTGCAGGTATCGCATGATGAAATCCTCCTCAGGACCGTCGGTTTTCGGTTAGGGTCGGCGACGGTAACAGAACGCGCCGCGTACGGTTGGGTGACGAAGCATGATCGCTCCAGACCTCGATACCGCAATGACGCGCCTCGGGGCGATGATACACGAGGCCAATGCCGTCGTGCCATTCACCGGCGCCGGCATCTCGACCGAATGCGGCATCCCCGATTTTCGTTCCCCCGGCGGATTGTGGACCAAGAACGCACCGATCATGTTCGACGAATTCTTGGCGAGCCAGGAAGCGCGCAACGAATCGTGGCGGCGGCGCTTCGCCATGAACGACCAGTTCGGCGGCGCCCGACCGGGGCGCGGGCATCGCGCTTTGGCGAGCCTCTACCGTACCCGCAAAGTGCTGGGCGTGATCACGCAGAACATTGACAATCTGCATCAAGTCTCTGGCATTCTTCCCGAACACGTTGTCGAATTGCATGGCAACACGACTTACGCGGCCTGTCTCGATTGCGCCGACCGCTACGAACTCGCTTGGGTCAGCCAACGGATGGATTCGGCCAATGGCTGCGCGCCGGATTGCCCGTCATGCGGCGGCTTCATCAAGACCGCGACGGTTTCGTTCGGTCAGGCGATGCCGGAAGACGCCATGGCGCGCGCCGAGGCGCTGGCGCTTCGCTGCGATCTGTTCCTCGCGATCGGTTCTTCGCTCGTGGTATGGCCCGCCGCCGGCTTTCCGCTGATGGCCAAACGCAACGGCGCACGGCTTGTCATTATCAATCGGGAAGCGACCGAGTTCGATTCTGCCGCCGACCTTGTCGTGCGTCAGGACATCGGCACAGTGCTCGAACCCTTTATTGTCCATTGAAACCGCGGTTCATCCACCCTTGTGCACAGGCTGCTGAGGCTTTTCGCCCGGCCATGCATTTTCCCTCTTTTCGAATGGATGTTGGGTGTTATCCTCAAGTCCAGAGATTCGTGAAGCGCCCGGGGGGCGCCAGCAAAAGAACAGCGGCGGCCTCGGCGTCATGACGTCGGACGGATTTGAACCAAAAACAACTGGACCGGGATTCGGACCCGAGCTCGACCTCGCTGGCGAGTCGGCCGCGAATCTCATTGAGATGTCCGGCGTCATCAAGTGGTTCGACGTCGCCAAAGGCTACGGCTTCATCGTTCCCGATAACGGCGCGGCGGACGTGCTCCTGCACGTGACCTGCCTGCGCCGCGACGGCTTCCAGACCGCGTATGAAGGCGCGCGGGTGGTGTGCGAAGTGCTGGCGCGACCGAAAGGCCTGCAAGTGTTCCGCATCGTCTCCATGGACGAGTCGACGGCGATCCATCCGGCGCAGCTTCCGCCGCCGCGAACTCATGTTAGTGTTGTCCCGACGAGTGGTCTCGAGCGGGCACAGGTGAAATGGTTCAATCGGCTTCGCGGTTTCGGCTTCCTGACGCGCGGCGATGGGACGCCGGATATTTTCGTCCACATGGAGACGCTGCGCCGGTTCGGCATCGCCGAACTGCGTCCCGGCCAGTTTGTGCTGGTGCGGTTTGGCCCCGGTCCGAAGGGCATGATGGCGGCCGAGGTGCAGCCCGAGGGCGGTTCGCTCGGTCCGGCATCGCACTAGCGGCACTGGCCGCATCCCTCTCGCCGTCCGTCACATTGCGAAAGACGTGGTTGCAGCGCTTGGCTGCGGCCCTGTGCTTGGCCGTTTGTGCCGCCTTTGCTTTGGGGGCGCCGGCGCGCGCCGCCGAAAAGGCGACGATCGAGATCGTGTCCTCGACCGGCGTCCATGCCTTCGACGTGACACTCGCCACCAATGAAAAGGAACGCGAGCGCGGTCTGATGTTCGTCAAGCACCTGCCCGAGGGGCAGGGCATGCTGTTCGACTTCAAGACCGACCAGCCGGTCTCGTTCTGGATGCACAACACCTACATCTCGCTGGATATGTTCTTTATCCGCAGCGACGGCACGATCACGCACATTGCCGCGAGCGCCAAGCCGCTGTCGGACGCCATGATCCCGTCCGACGGTTCGGTGCGCGCCGTGCTCGAAGTGATTGCCGGCACGGCGGACAAGCTTGGCATCAAGCCCGGCGATCACGTCGCGGGGGCATTCTTCCCGCACTGATGCGCCGCACTCTAGTTCTTTAGATTTGATCGCATTTTCTTCGGAAAAGCAGCGTCCGCTTTTCCGGAAGATAATCTAATGTGTCCAGGCGCCGCGTCGTCCAGTCGCAAAGTTATCCGAGTACGAAATACGCGAGCGTTTGTGCGGCGTGCTCTCGAAGATCTGGTAGGCAATGCCCTCGCGCTCACAATAGGCGATGGCCTCTTCCTTGGTGGCAAAGGGGAGCCGAAGCTGCTGCTTCATGTCGCCCGAACTGGTCCAGCCCATGAGCGGCTCGACTGCTTGCGGCTGCTCGGGCTCGTAATCGAGCACCCATTCCCTGGTCTTGGCGTTACCAGATTGCATTGCGGTGCGCGCCGGTTTGTAGATACGGGCGGTCATGATGGCTCGCTTGGTCTCAAAGTGCCGTGTCGGACGGCTCCGAGATGGTCGGGGCAGCAGGATTTGAACCTGCGACCTGCAGTACCCAAAACTGCCGCGCTACCAGGCTGCGCTATACCCCGCCCGGTTCATCTCCGGATACACGGTTCGTTCCCGGCCAGCAAGCGATCATGACGCCGGGTAACGGTTGTTGGAGTATTTTCCGAAAAAATTGCCCTCGGTTTGCCGAAGAAAATGCGACACGATCTGTAGTCCTGGAGCGATTTCGTCCTAAACCGACACGGTCTGCGCTTCCGGCTTGGCAGCGACGGAATTGGGTTTGCGCGACGCGGCACGCTGGCGCAGCAGCGACATGAAGCGCTCCTCCGGCATCGGCTGGCCGAGCAGGAAGCCTTGACCGTAATCGCAACCCATGCTGACCAGCGCCATCGCGTCGGCCGCTTTTTCGATACCGATGGCGACGGCGATCGAACCGAAATTGTGCGCCAAATCGATGACGGTCTTGCACAGCGGCGCATTGACCTTGTCGGTGCCGCAGTCGGCGACAAAGTTGCGGTCGAGCTTGAGTTCGGCGAACGGCAGTTCCTTGAGCCGCACCAGCGAGGAATATCCGCGGCCGAAATCGTCGATCGCGAGTTTGACGTTGAGGGGCGCGAGTCGTTTGGTGATTTCGCTGGCAAGCTTCAAGTCGGTGACGATCTGCTCCTCGGTGACGTCGATGATCAGCCCCGGCCATTTTTCGTAATGCGGCTTGTATTTCTGCACGATGTCGGCGATGTCGATCTTGACCAGCGCACTGACCGGGATGTTGACGGCGAGCCGCAGGCTGACGCCGAGCTTGGCGAAATTGAGCCCGCTGCGCAGCGACTGCGTCAGTGCGAGTTCGGATAACTTGATCAGGGCCGATTCCGGCGCGCCCGGCATGAACGCGCCGGGGTTCAGTACGCCGTAAGTCGGGTGGCGCGCACGAGCAAACGCCTCGGCGCCGACAAGCTGCTTCTTGCGCAAGTCGATCTTCGGCTGAAACCAGAACTCGATCCAATTGTTTTTCAAAGCTTCGTCGAGATCGACACGGCCGGCGGCCGCCGGCGGATCGCCCAGTCTGAGATCCTGGAGGATCTTTACGATGGAGCCGGTCTCAAACGGCTTCTTCAGCGGCGGCAGCATCAGCAGCCGGTGCTGGTCGCCGATACCCTTGACGTGCGCGAGCACCGCCGAACCGCGGTTCGACATCAATTGCACATAGCCGCTGTAACCGCGCTGGCCGAGCGCCACGACGCTGCCGATCGCTTCGACCGATTCCAGTGCGATGTTGAGGAAGACCGCATCGGGGGTGCGACGGCCTAGCGCTGCGAGCAGGCTCGGGCCGTCGGCGAACTCCTCGGTGTCGATGCCGGCGCCGTGCATGATCAGCGACAAAAAATGACAGATGCTGGAGTCCGAATCGACCACGTAGCACAAAGGTGTGCACGCGCCGCCGGCCGACTCTTCGGTCTGCGGCGTCGATGCGGCACCTGGCTTGGCGGCGAGTGGCCGCGCGGGAGTCGCACTCATAATTTCGGCCTGTGGACCCGCATGGCGGGAACCTGCATCATCGGTAGAAATACTTAACCGGTCGTTTGCAAACCGGGGCCCCAGGGGACGTGCCCAGGGGACGTGCCGCGGCCGGCATGACCCATGCGTGTCCCGCGGACCCCGCGGTCAAAGCGGCCCCTGGGAGCGCGCGAGGCGGCATGCTATTGAATCGCCCGAGCCGTCGCGCCGAACCAGGCGCCTTGTCGCATCAAGAACAGTTTTGTCGCATCAAGAACAGCTTTGTCGCACCAAGAACAACACTGCGAGGGACACGACCATGAATAAGGATTCCAAGAGCAAGAAGGATTCCGCGCCGAAACTCGATCGCCGCAGGTTCCTTGCGGCTGCGGCCGTCGCCGGTGCTGCCGGCTCCGTCAAGCCGGCCGAGGCGGCCCCAAGCGCCGGCTTGCAGACGCCGCCGCGCGTGCCGTCTGCGTTGCCGCCGAACGAACACGTCGCCGCGGTCGAATCCGATGTGCCGAACATCGCCCCCTACAAGACCGAGGGCCGGCCCGGGTCGGACTTCATGGTCGACGTGATCAAGTCGCTCGACATTAAATACCTGCCGTCCAACCCGGCCTCGAGCTACCGCGCCATCCACGAGTCGCTGATCGACTACGGCAAGAATACGATGCCGGAGTTCCTCACCTGCACGCACGAGGAAGTCGGTGTCGGCATTGCCCACGGCTACTACAAGATCGCCCAGAAGCCGCTGCTGACACTGTGCCACGGCACGGTCGGCCTGATGCACGCGACCATGAATGTCTACGACGCGTTCTGCGATCGCGCTGCTGTCGTCATGCTCGCCGGCAACGATCTCGACGCGGCACATCGGCCGCCCGGCGTGCCGACCGTCCATTCGGCGCAGGACATCAACGCGATCGTCCGCGACTACACCAAATGGGACGATACGCCGGTCTCGGCGCAACACTTCGCCCAGTCATTCGTCCGCGCCTACCAGATCGCGACCACTCCGCCCTGCGCGCCAGTCATACTCTCGCTCGACGACGGATTGGCGCAGGAGCCGATCAGGGATTTCGGCCAGGCGCTCTATATTCCGAAATTCGTGCCCACCGCGCCGCCAGCCGGCGAGCAGGGTGCGGTTCGCGAGGCGGCGCGCCTGCTCGTCAACGCCGAACACCCGGTGATCGTTGCCGACCGCGCCATCAACACCCAACGCGGCATGACGCTCCTGGTGCAACTCGCTGAGTTGCTGCAGGCGCCGATGGTGCGTCAGCGCGGTCGGCTGAATTTCCCGACCACGCATTATCTCGGCCGGCCCGCGACCGTGATTCCGCAGGCGGACGTCGTCCTCGGCCTCGAGCTCACCGATTATTGGGCGACGGTGAACAAATTCACCGACAATAACAGCGATGGCTGGGGAAGGACCTCTGCGAGCACCAAGCCGGGCACCAAGCTCATCAGCATCTCAACGCTGCAACTGATGACGAAGGCGAACTACCAGGAATTTCAGCGTTTCCAGAGCGTCGATTTACCGATTGCCGGCGATGTCGAGGCGACGCTGCCGTCGCTGATCGAAGCGGTGAAGTTGGCGCTGACCGACGACCGCAAGAACGCGATCGCAAAACGCGGCCAGGCCATCAAGGAGGCTCACGACAAGGCCCGCGGAAACACCTTGCAGGCCGCTGCCATCGCGTGGGACGCGAGCCCGATCTCGACCGCACGGCTGTGCACGGAGCTCTACGCGCAGATCAAGGATATGGACTGGTCGCTGGTGCCGTCATCCGGCGATGTCAGCGGCTGGCCGCTGCGGCTCTGGGCGATGGACAAGCATTACCACTGGACCGGGACGTCAGGTGGTTACGGCGTCGGCTGGGGCCTTCCGGCTTCGATCGGTGGTGCGCTTGCCAACCGCGACGAAGGTCGCTTCTCGGTCTCGATCCAGTCAGACGGCGACATGATGTACGTGCCGGGTGCGCTGTGGACCGCGGCACGCCACAAAATTCCGCTGCTTGCGGTGATGCACAACAACCGCGGCTATCACCAGGAGGTGATGCACATCCAGCGGCTGGCGAATTTCCGTGATCGCACCGCCAATGTCGGCAACGATATGGCGCCGATCGGCACCAGCATCATGAATCCGGACATCGAGTACCATAAGCTTGCGGAATCGATGGGTTGGTGGGCCAAAGGCCCGATCAAGGATCCGGCAGACCTTGGGCCCGCCCTCAAGGAGGCTATCGCCGTCGTCAAATCCGGCCAGCCGGCATTGCTCAATGTGTGGACGCAGCCGCGTTAAGGAGAAACAGTCAATGATGAAAGTTCGCGTCCCCTTCGTGCTTGCGGCCTTGGCGGCAAGCGTTGCGTTCAGTCAGGGTGCTGTCGCCGATCCATCGGCGGGGAATGGCAAGACGGAATTCGTCAAGCACGGCTGCTGGCAGTGCCACGGGTTCGAGGGCCAGGGTTCGGTGACCACAAGCGGCGGGCGCGTCATTGCCGACACGCCGTTGCCGTTGGAAGCCTTCAAGGCGTATGTGCGCAATCCTTCAGGCGCCATGCCGCCGTTCCATGCCGAGATCCTGTCCGACTCCGACGTTGCCGACATCTATGCCTATCTGGAGTCGCGGCCGAAGCCGCAGCCGGTGAAGGACATTCCGCTGCTCAACGGTCTGTCATCCAAGTAGTGCGAGACACGCCTTCGTGTTCGATACGGTCAGCCCCCGCAACTGCCTTGCGGGGGCTGAATTTTGGGTGTGCGGGGCTATAGTAAGCGACGTGATTGGCGCGCCCGGCGCACAACACTGACGAGTAGCGAATGAGCGGCAAAGGCCAGATGCGGCTCGGCGCCTTTTTCAACCCGACGGGGCATCACGTCGCCTCGTGGCGGCATCCGCGCGCGCAGGCCGACGCCGGCATCAACTTTGCACACTATCTCGACATAACTCGCACCGCTGAACGCGGCAAATTCGACATGATCTTTCTGGCGGACAATCTCGGCGTCCGCCAGGCCCATATCGAGGCGCTGTCGCGTTCGGCGCAGTACATCGCCAATTTCGAGCCGCTCACGCTGCTGTCGGCGCTAGCGACGCATACGAGCCACATCGGCCTCGTGGCCACGGCCTCGACCAGCTACAACGAGCCGTTCCATGTGGCGCGCAAATTCGCCTCGCTCGATCATCTGAGCGGCGGCCGCGCCGGCTGGAACCTCGTCACTTCAGGCCAGGAAAACGAAGCGCGCAATTTTAATCGCGAAAAGCACTACGAACACGGCGAGCGCTACGAGCGTGCTCGCGAGTTTGCCCGTGTCGTGCTCGGCCTGTGGGACAGCTGGGACGACGACGCCTTTGTGCGTGACAAGGATAGCGGGCAGTTCTTCCGGCCTGACGGGCTGCATCAACTCAACCATTGCGGCGAAAATTTTTCGGTGCTCGGTGCGCTCAACATTCCGCGCTGTCCGCAGGGTCATCCGGTGGTCGTGCAGGCGGGCGGCTCCGACGACATGATCGGCGTCGCCGCCGAATTCGCCGAAGTGATTTTCTGCGCGCCGCTGACGCTCGAAGCCGCGCAGCGGTTCTACACCTCGCTCAAGGGCCGGCTCGCAACACACGGCCGCGGTCCGGATGAGATGAAAATCCTGCCGGGGCTGTCGCCCGTGGTCGGGCGCACCGACGCGGAGGCGCTGGAGAATTATCAGTATCTCAATTCGCTCATTCACCCCATCGTCGCCCGCGAAGTTCTGTCGATGGTGCTGGGCAATGTCGATCTTTCGCCGTATCCGTTCGACGGGCCGCTGCCAGAGAACCTGCCGCGCTCGAACGCGAGCCTGCAGATTTTCCAGGAAGTGACCTCGATGGCGAAGCGGGAAAAATTGACGATCCGCCAGGTGGCGATCCGTGTCGCCGGCGCGCGCGCCAAGGCGGTCGTGTATGGATCGCCGCAAACCATCGCCGACATGATGGAAGAGTGGTTCCGCAAGGATGGCTGCGACGGCTTCAACATCATGCCGCCGTTCCTGCCAGGAGGGCTCGACGATTTCGTCGACATGGTGATCCCCGAATTGCAGCGGCGCGGTCTGTTCCGCACCGCGTATGAGGGGCGCACGTTGCGCGAAAATCTTGGACTGCGGCGCCCGCCCAGCCGCCATGCCCACAGCTTGGCGAGCGACGCGCTATCGCTGCGGCCGCGCGCGGCATCTGGAGGATGAAGGTGATAAACGTAAGAAGACTGGGGCACGCAACGCTGACCACGCCCGATATCGATCGCCAGATCGAATATTACACCGAGGTCGTGGGTCTCACGCTGGTCGAGCGCAGCAAGGAACGCGCATTTCTCGCCTGCAAGCTTGGCCTCGAAGCGATCGCGCTCGAATCCGGCAAGGCCAACGCGCTGTCCCACATCTCGTTTCAGGTCGACCCAGGCCGCGATCTCGACGATGTGGCGCGGGCGCTCGCCAAGGATGGGGTCAAGACCGAGCGGCGCAGCGGCATTTCGCCGGGCGTCGCCAAGGCGATTGTGTTCACCGATCCCAAGGGGACCGAAGTCGAGATTTTTTCGGACTATGCGTTTTCGCGCGACGATGGGCGCAGCGCCGGCGTCATGCCGCTCAAGCTCGGCCACGTCGCCTATCGGGTCGATGACGTGCAGAAGACGGTGAAATTCTATTGCGACGTGCTCGGCTTTCGCGTCTCCGACTGGCGCGATAACACGTTTGCGTTCCTGCGTTGCAACACCGACCATCATACCGTCAATTTCGTCCATGACGCCGAGCCGCAGCTCCATCACATCGCCTTTGAGGTCAAGGACTGGGCGGAAATCCAGCGCGCGGCGGAAACGCTCGCGCGGCATGATATCCATCTGGTGTGGGGGCCCGGGCGGCACATTATCGGCCACAACATCGCGATCTATCATCGCAATTCCGATAAGGTGCGCGTCGAGTTCTTCTGCGAGATGGACCTGATGAAGGACGAAAGTCTCGGCTATTTCGATCCGCGGCCTTGGCATCAGGACCGGCCGCAGCGGCCGAAGGTGTGGGGACCGGAGACGCTGCGCAATTATTGGGGCTATGGTTCGGAACCCGTCATTCGCGGCTATCAGACGATCGAGTAAATGCGGGCTAGGGCTAAGGAGTAAATCGATGAAAGTCTGCATGTTCCATCTGATGCCGTACCGGGATCTGCCGGCAGATTTCGAGGATCGCTATCAGACCGCTTATGTCGATCCGTTGTGGTTCGATGTCGCCGACGCCGAGAAGGTCGGTCAGTATTACAATGCGACGCTCGACGAGATGCTCTATGCGGCCAACGCCGGCTTCCACGGCGTCTGCACCAATCAGCACCATCAGAACGCGTACGGCTTCATGGCCAATCCGAGCCTGATGGGCTCGGTGCTGGCGCGCGGCACGGCCGGCCAGAACGTCGCCATCATTCAGCTCGGCTCGACGCTGCCGTCGACCACACCGCCGACCCGCATCGCCGAGGAATATGCGATGCTCGATTGCATCAGCGGCGGCCGGCTGGTCGCAGGATTTCCGACGGGGCTGCCGACCGACGCTACGATCTCCAATGGCGTCATTCCGGTCGAACAGCGCGAGCGCTATCGCGAGGCTCTGGCGCTGGTGATGAAGGCCTGGTCGGCGAAGGAAATTTTTGCCTGGAACGGCAAGCACTATCAGCTCGGCATGGTCAACCTGTGGCCACGGCCCATTCAGCAGCCGCATCCGCCGATCTGGATTCCGGGCTCCGGCATCTCATCGACGGCCGACTACGTGGTCAGCAACGACCACTGCTTCTGTCATCTGAGCTATCACGGCGCCAAAAACGCCAGCTACACCGCCGATCGCTATTGGGAGCTGGTGGCCAAGAAAGGGCGCGACGACAATCCGCATCGCTACAGCTTCCTCCAGTTGATCGGCGTCGCCGAGACCGACGCACAGGCGGAGGAACTCTACGCCGAACATGCCGAGTATTTCTTCCGCAAGCTTCTGCACACGCCGTCCTACTACCATCAGATCCCGGGCTGTCTTGAATATCCGGCGCTGGTGCAGGCGCTGACCTACAATCCGCGCGGCGGCTTTAATCTGCGCGAGATGCGGGCGCGGGATTTCTTCGATAACGGCTTCGTCATCGTCGGCAGTCCTAAAACCGTGCGCGAGCAACTGCTCGACGGCATGAAGCGGCTGCGCGTCGGACATCTTTTGACGTTGCTGCATTTCGGCTCGATGCCGACCGAAGTGTGCAAGTACAACATCGATCTGTTCGCCCGCGAGGTGCTGCCGCATCTCGAAGGCCTGTGGAGCGAATACGATGACCGCTGGTGGCCCGAGCGCCTGAAGACGCCGACGCGCCAAGCCGCCGCCATGGCGGCGGCCGAGTAGAGATCGGAGCAGCATCATGGCGTCTGCCGAAGTGCGGCGGTTGCGGTTATGGCAGGAGCGCATCGCGACCGATGTCGAGATTGCCGGCAGCGGTCCGCCGCTGGTCTATTTGCACGGTCCGTGGGGCCTCAACCCCGACCGCAGCTTCATCGCGCATCTGGCCGGTACTCACACCGTCTATGCGCCGCAGTTTCCCGGCACGACGCCGGGCGATTCCGAGGCGGTACATCTGCTCGATAGCTGGCTCGACCTCATCGATTATCACGGCGAACTGCTCGATGCGCTCAAGCTCGACCGGCCGATCGTCGCCGGCCATTCATTCGGCGGCCTGCTTGCCGCGGAATTTGCGGCAGCTGTGCCGAAATCGGTGGCCAAGCTCGTGTTGATCGACCCGGTCGGGTTGTGGCGCGACGACTTGCCGGTGAAGAACTGGATGGTGATCAGCGACGCTGAGCGTCGGCGCGCGCTGTTCGCCGACTCGACAGGCGAGGGTGCGGAGCGATTCTTCGCCATCCCGGCCGATGCCAAAGAGCGGGTCGCCGTGCTCTCCCAGTTCATCTGGTCGCAGGCTTGCACCGGGAAATTCGTCTGGCCGCTGCCGGATCGCGGCTTGAAGAATCGCATTCACCGCATCGGTGCGCCGACCTTGATTGTCTGGGGAGACGCCGATCGCATCATCGCGCCGGCTTACGCCAAGGAGTTTGCCAGGCGTATCGTTGGCGCCCACGTCGAAATGATCGCTCAAGCCGGGCATCTGCCGCAGATCGAACGGCAGGATGCGGTGACAAAAGCTGTCTTGAACTTTCTCATGAGCTGAGTGCCGCGGGAGCATGGACGCGTCGTGGTGCTACACGGGCTCGTGAGTACCGGCTGCACGGCCCCGCCGAGGATGTGATTGGCGCCGGTCCGCCGGTTTGCCCTAAAAGCGACTGACGACGGACCGCGCCGGGCAGGCGCGGCTGAGACGGTCAGTATGGAGGAGACGATGGCTCGCAAAAGAGTGCCGGGTAGCGGCAAGGCTCACAGGTTCACGCGCCGTGCGCTCTTTGGCCTGGCGATCGGCGCCGGCCTGTTCGCCGCCGGGCATGGGATGCTGGCGCAGGCGGCCGAGCCGGCTGTGACCATTCCGCCGGCGGCGCTCGATCCGAAACCGGCGACCGAAGGCCCACAGACCATCGTGCTGGCGGGCGGCTGCTTCTGGGGCGTCCAAGGGGTGTATGAACACACCAAGGGTGTCGTTCAGGCGGTATCGGGTTATTCGGGCGGCGCCAAAGATACGGCGCATTATGAGATGGTGGGCACCGAACGGACCGGTCATGCCGAGTCGGTGCAGATCACGTACGATCCAAAGCAGATTTCATACGGAAAGATTTTGCAGATTTATTTTTCAGTGGCGCACAATCCAACCGAACTGAACTATCAGGGTCCCGACAGCGGTCCGTCCTATCGCTCGGCGATCTTTTACGCCAACGACGAGCAGCAGCGCGTCGCCCAGGCCTACATTGCACAGCTTGACCAGGCGCATGTTTTCCATGCGGCGATTGTGACCAAGCTTGAGCCGTTCAAGGGCTTCTACCCGGCCGAGGACTACCACCAGGACTTCCTGGTGCTGCATCCCACATATCCGTACATCGTGTTCAACGATCTGCCGAAGGTCGATAACCTGAAACGGCTGTTCCCGGATTATTATCGGGCGACGCCCGTGACCGTGGTGGCGTCAAGCAAGGCTACTCAGTAGCTCGCTCGCGGTCTTTATGAAGCGGCGGCGCCAGTTGCGGCGGGAGGCCGTCGCTTGTTACGTCGTCTTTCGCCGACCAAAACCCCGCCGTTATTGCAGTGAGTCGTTGAACCCGAGCGGTCGCGGAGCTGTGGTCCGCTACGGAAGGTCTATAGCGTTCCCCCGTTTCCTGACGTATCGTGGCGGCTACAGACGGAATCCGAAAAAATTCCGCTCGTTGGGTCTGCATAACGCAAAGGGGGAGGGTGTCCATGGCTATGGCAACCACATACGGCTCGCTACCCGAAGCCGAACACAGCGCGCAACTGCGCAAAGCCGTCATTGCATCGACGGTCGGTACCGCGATCGAGTGGTACGACTTCTTTCTGTACGGCACCGCCGCCGGCCTCGTCTTCGGCAAGCTTTATTTCCCCAATCATGACGCGCTGACCGGGACGCTGCTCGCCTTCGGAACCTACTTCATCGGCTTCGTAGGCCGGCCCATCGGCGCCGCGATATTCGGCCATTATGGCGATCGCATCGGCCGAAAGGCGACGCTCATCGCCACGCTCCTATGCATGGGGCTGGCGACCTTCGCCATCGCCTTTGTGCCTACTTACTCTTCGATCGGCATCTGGGGTGCGGTGATCCTGACCTCGCTCCGGGCAGTGCAAGGCATTGGCGTCGGCGGCGAGTGGGGCGGCTCCGTGCTTATGTCGATGGAATGGGCGCGCACGCACGGCCAGCGGGGACTGGTGGCGTCGTGGCCGCAATTCGGCGTGCCCTGCGGCTTGCTGTTGTCGACCCTGTCGATCGCGGTGTTCAGCGCCTGGACCGGAGATCAATTCGCGGTTTGGGGCTGGCGCATTGCCTTCGGACTATCGATCGTTCTGGTCGGCATCGGCCTATGGATTCGCTTGGGCATCCTGGAGACCCCGGTGTTCCAGAAACTGTTGGATCAGAACAAGATCGAGAATGCTCCGATCCTCGAAGTGATCAAGAAACAGCCCAGGGAAATCATTCTGTCGGCACTTTTGCGAATGTCCGAGCAGGCACCGTTCTACATCTTCACGGCCTTCATCTTTGCCTATGCTGTCGGCACGCTGAAGATGAATCGGCAGTTTATTCTCGACGCGGTCATCGTCGCGGCCATCGTCTCGTTCTTCACCATCCCGATTTCCGGCCATCTGTCCGATAAGATCGGGCGCAAAAAGATGTATCTGATCGGGGCGGCCACCATGGGCGTCTTCGGATTCCTGTATTTTGCGATGGTCGACACGGCAACTCCAGCATTGGTCTTCATCGCCATCGTGCTGTCGCTCATCCCGCATGACATGCAATATGGGCCACAATCGGCGCTGATCGCTGAGGCCTTTACGCCGCGGCTGCGCTACAGCGGCGCCTCGCTCGGCTATCAGTTGGCGTCGCTGGTCGCCGGTGGACCGTCGCCGATCATTGCAACGGCGCTGTTCGCCGCCTATCACTCGGGCTACGCAATTGCGATCTATATTGCGGCTTGTGCGGTGGTCAGTCTGATCTCCGCGGCAATGATGCCGGATTACACCGGCAAGGACATCTCCGCCGAATACGACACCTGACGGGCAGCACTACAGAAGTCTCAGCATCGCCGGGGCCAGCGCCCCGGCGATGTGCTTTGACGAGCGCGTAAGCTCCCTGTCGGCATTGTGCTGCATCGCCGGCGAGACCGCACGGCGGACCCGGGCCGGCCGTCAGCCCTTGAGGCCGCCGGCGGTGAGGCCCGACGCCATGAAGCGGCGCAGGGCGTAGAAGATCGCGATCGGCGGCAACGAATAAAGGATAGCGATTGCCATCATGTAGTTCCAAGGCGCGTCGTCGTCGTCGAAGAATTGTTCCAGAGCCATCGCCACCGTGCTGTGCTTCTCCGACATCAGCAGCATGTATTGATAGAAATAGTCGTTCCACGCGAACAGCAGCGCGTAGGTGCCGACGGCGGCCAGCGCCGGCGCCATCAGCGGTAGATAGATGTGCAGATAGAGTTGCACCGCCGAAGCGCCGTCGATGCGCGCGGCATCGTCAATCTCGCTCGGAATGAGCTTGGCGTAATACTGCAGCACCAGGATGGCGTAGGGCGTGGCGAACGTCACTTCGGCTGCGATCACCGCCCAGGGATTATCTGTGAGCCCGTAAATGTGCATGATGCGCAGGAACGGGATGATCAGGGTCGAGGCGGGGATCGCATAGGTTAAAAGCGCGACGCCCGAGAGCGTCCAATCCTTGGCAAGGCGCATCCTGCCGACGGCGAAACTTGCAAGCGACGCGATCAGCACGGTGAATGTCATCACCATCACGCCGATATAGATGCTGTTGCCGAAGGCGGGCCAGATGTCCCGGATGTCCTCGTCGTCGGCTTGCCAGAGGTCGGCAAACACACCGAGCGTCGGGTGCGACGGCCAGATTGCGTCGGTGAATTCGTTATGGCCGCTGGGATCGAGCGCCACCAGAAACATGTTGTAGACCGGCACCAGCGACCAGATCAGAATCGCCGCGCCGAGGACGATCGAGCCGGTCTCGATCAGAATGCGCCGCCGGCGTGCCTGCGCCCGCAGATCCGGTTGGAAGCTCGGCGCAGCAGCGCTCATAGCTGCACGTCCATCGCCCGCAGCCGCTGTATCAGCAGGATCACGACGGGAATGAGCAGCGGCAGGATCGACAGCCCGGCTGCGACGCCGAGTTCCGGATTGGCGAAATCGAGCGCGTAGTGGAAGCCGAGCGTCGATACGACTTCGGATTCGAACGCCGGGGTGCCGGCAGAAACGAACAGCACCGGCGCATAATCGCCGAATGCCCAGATTGTCGCGATCAGTGTGGAAACGAGATAGAGGTTCGCCAATAGCGGCAGCGTGATGTGCGCGAATTGCCGATACGGCGACGCACCGTCGATATCGGCCGCGTCATATAGGTCCTGCGGGATCGCCATGCGGCCGCCGAGAAAAATCAGTGTCCACAGCGGCATCCATTTCCAGACATCGGCGACGATATCCCAGCCGAGCGCGAGCCAGCCATGATTGAACCAGAATGGTCCTTCGATGCCGAACAGCGCCATGATCAGGTTATCGAGCAGGCCCTGCGGGTAGGCGACTAGCATCCAGTGAAACGACAGATAGGCCGGCACTGCTGGCAAGGTCCACGGCAGGATATAGACGACGAGCAGGGCTTTGATCCACCAGCGCCGCCGCGCGAAAAAGCCTGACAACAGCAGCGCCAGAACCATCTGCACATTCACCGCGAGCCCGACGAAGGCCACGGTATTGGTCACCGCGTGCAGGTAGCGCGGATCGGCGAGCAGCGCGGCGTAGAGCGCCGGATCGCTGCCCATCCAGAGGGCATAACCCATCGGGTAGATGACGAACGCGGCGAACAGGGCCGCGTACGGGACGATGAACGCGATCGCCCAGCCGAGATCGGAGCCGTGCAGGGAGCCGCGCCAGCGGGGCAGCCGCGGTGATCTGAATGCGACGGACTTTCTGGGTGTGAGCGCCGCCCAACCGATGCTCATGACCCCGCCGTAGGGATTTGCGCCCGTCTCAGCCTTTGACGCCGCCCATCGTAAGGCCTGCGGTCATGCGGCGGCGGAAGGCATAATAGACCGCCACCGGCGGGATCGCATAGATGATGGCGGTCGCCATCATGTAATTCCAAGGTGCTTCGTCGCTGTTGAGGAATTGCGCCAGCGCCACCGGCACCGTCATGCTTTTGACCGAGGACAGCAGCATGAACTGGTAGAGATACTCGTTCCACGCCAGCAGCAGCGCATAGGTTCCGACCGCGACTAATGCCGGCGCCATCAGCGGCAGATAGATACGCAGATAGACTTGCAGCGGCGATGCCCCGTCGATGCGCGCGGCCTCGTCAAGCTCGATCGGGATGCTTACCCCGTATTGCTGGAAAATGAAGATCGCGTACGGCGTGGCAAAAGTGACCTCGGCGAAAATAACAGCCCATAGATTGTTGGCGAGGCCGTATTTTATCATGATGCTGTAGAACGGAATCGCCAGAAATGACGCGGGGATCACATAGGTCAACAGCGCGGCGTTGCTGACAATCCAGCCGTTCTTCAGCCGCATCCGGCCGATCGAGAAGCTGGCCAGCGAGCCGATCAGCAGGGTGAGGAAGGTGGTGGCGGCGCCGATATAAATGCTGTTGGCGAACTGATGCCAGAAATACTGCAGATACCAGTAGCCCTCGGTCAGCACCACCCAGAAACCCATGAGCGTGGGATGTGCCGGCCAGATGGTGGAGGTGAACACGTCGCCGTGGGTTTCCAGCGACACCATCACCATGTTGTAGAGAGGCGCCAGCGTCCAAATCATCAGCACCAGGGCGAAAGCGATTGCCGCCGCTTCAGACAGCTTGCGCCGCAGCCGATAGTTCGGACGCCGTTTGGTGATGCCGTCGCCGGCCGTTACGGCGCTCACAGCTGCACCTCGGTCGTTTGCAGCTTGCGCATCAGGATAATGACGAGCGGGATCAATAGCGGCAGCGCCGTCATCACCGTGGCGACGCCGAGATCGGGGCGAGCGACCTGGAACGCGTCACGGATGCCGAGCGTCGCCAGCACGTGGGTCGAAAGCGCAGGGCCGCCGCCGGTGACGAAATAGACCTCGTTGAATTCTCCCAAGACGAAGATCGTCGAGAGCAGCGTACAGATGAGGTAAAGATTGGCCAGCAACGGGAATGTGACGTGGGCGAAGCGCCGGACGCCTGTGGCGCCGTCGACGTCGGCGGCGTCATAAAGCTCCTGCGGAATGGCCATGCGGCCGGCGAGCAGGATCACGGTCCAGAACGGCATCCATTTCCAGATGTGTGTGGCGATGACAGAGCCGAGCGCGAGCCAGCGCGAGGTGTCGAGCCAACCCGGGCCATCGATGTGGAAGAAGTCCCACAGCACATTGTTGACGAGGCCCCACTGGCCATTGAGCATCCAGTGGATCGAGATGAAGGTCGGCAGCGCCGGCACTGCCCAGGGCAGCACGTAGATCAGCAACAGGCCCTTGGTCCACCAGCTCTTACGCATGAAGAAGCCGGACATGAGCAGGGCGCCGAACATTTTCAGGTTCACGCCGATACCGACAAAGAGCACCGTGTTGACCACGGTACGCAGATAGATCGGATCGGAAAACAGCTCGCTGTAGAGTTGCGGGTCGTGCCCCATCCATAATCCGTAGACGACGGGGTAGAGCACGAAGGCCACGAACACTCCGGCATAGGGCACGACGAAAGCGATAGCCCAGGTGAACTCCGAACCTTGAAGGCCGCCCCGCCATGGGCGACGCCGCGGCAGCGACGGCGACGGAGCGGTCAGCTCGCGGGCGGCTTCAAAAGTCGTGCTGCTCATCGTGTTCCCCTCAAGCCTGTGCGATCGGGTACTTCGCGAGGATGCTGCCAATGTGCTTCAGGGCGGTGTCGGCGGCGGCTTCGGCGGTGACTCCGTCGCGGATGACACTGGCATGCGCCGTGCCCCAGATCTGCGCGGCGTTGGCTTCCGACATGCCGGGATTGTAGGCGTAGTGGCGGGCCATGGTCTTGCCGAGCACGCCTTGGGTAACATAGGCGCGGCGATGTTCGTCCTTGGGATCGGTCCACCACGGATCGTCCTTGACGATGCTGGGAATGGCGGGCAGCCAGCGTCCCAATCCGGACTTCAAGTACGCGCCAGCCACTTTTGGCTGGATCACAAATTTAACGAATTCCTTCGCGACCGCGACGTTCTTGCCCCCCTTCGGGACGATGGCGCCGCCGACCGTCAACGGCGAGGAGATCGGTTTGCCGTCGTTGTCGTTGGGCAGGCCCAGCACCACCGAACCGTTGTACTTCTCCGGGTCGTGAATCATGGCCAGTTCGGTCGAGATTGTGCCGTCCAGATCCATGACGATCTGCTGGGCATGGTAGGCGTTGTTGTCGTCGGCATCGCCCCAGTCGAGCGCGCCGGGCGGCACGTAGCCTTCCTTAAAAGCCGTGGTGATGAAGGTGATGGCCTTGACGACGGCCGCCTTGACCTTGGGATCGTCGAGATGCGCCTTGCCGTCCGGCGTGACGATGTCGTAGCCGCCATAGGCGGCGAGGAAATAGGCAAACAGGTTGTTGCCGTCGGCCGGCCCATTGGTAGTGGCTTGTAAGCCGAGCGAATAGACCCCGCGCATGCCTGAACTGCGCAGCTTGGTCTGCGCCGGCTTGAAATAGTTCCAGAACGCGTCCCAGGTCTTGGGCGCACTCTCGATCTTGAGACCGGCCTTTTCGGCCAGCGGTCTCCAGATATGGAACGGCAAGGTCGCGGTCTTGAACGGGGCCTGATAGGCACCGCGCTTCTTGGTGACGTTGTTGTAGTAGTACGAAGCGAGATAGGCGGTCGGATGCAGCTGCGATTTCAACGGTTCGACGATGTCGCTGAGATCGACGAGTTTGTCTTTCCAGGCGTTCTGCGGGACGAGGGTCGCGTCCTGCGTGTCGTGCGACATGATGTCGGGCACGTCGCCGCTGGTCAGAGACGACACCATCTTCTGCATCAGCGGCCCGGTCGGGATCAGACTGTAGTCGATCGTGTTGCCGCTCTGCTTCTCATACTCGGCCACCATGGCCTTGAAGGAAGCGTCTTCCTCAGGAACGAAGCCCTGATTCCACCATGCGGTCGCGGTCTTGGCCTGGGCGTTCGCGATCCAAGGTCGCGAAACCACTCCCGCCGCGGCTACGCCGAGCGAGCCGTGGATCACCGTACGCCGGGTCAGCTTTCTCATCGTCTTCCTCCCATCGTCTGCGGTTGGTTTGATCCGCGTAACAGACGGGTCGAAAACTTCAGGGCCTTAGCCCGCTGCCGCGGACAGCCGTTTGCGGCCGTTCGTTAAAGTTTCTCTCGCATAAACATAACATATACCACGAGAAGTTGATGCCCGCTATCGCGGCCTTAATGCCGCACGCGCCTCTGCACCGGCAATTCAGGCTGCGGCCGCCTTGTTCCGCTGTGCGGCAATGACTTCCTCGGTCGCCGGGTCGATCAGGTGCATGTGGTCCATTTGCGCCATAAAGGCCATCGGCGCTCCGGGCGAGGCGGAAATATCCGGCGAGCAGCGGGCGCATACGTGCGCGCCCGCTATCTCGAGATGGACCATGGTTTCCGTGCCCATCGGTTCGAGCACATCGACCGGCCGGGTAAACTCCGCGCCCTCGACGTAAGAGCGCCGTTCCGTGATGTGCTCCGGCCGCAAACCGAGCACCACGTCCCGCCCAACGTGGGGCCGATATGTCGCCGTGCGCGAGCCCGGCACCGGCAGCGACAGGTTGCCGGCGAGTTCGACGGCCAATGCGCCGCTGCGCTCGACCAGGCGGCAGGGCAGGAAATTCATCGCCGGCGAGCCGATGAAGCCTGCGACGAAGCGCGTGCGCGGATGATGGTAGAGCTCGTTCGGCGGCCCGACCTGCTCGATGCGGCCGCCATTCATCACCACCACCCGGTCGGCGAGCGTCATCGCCTCGATTTGATCGTGTGTCACGTAAACCGACGTCGTGCGCACCTTCTGATGAACTTTCTTGATCTCGGTTCGCATCTGCACGCGCAGCTTGGCGTCGAGATTCGACAGCGGCTCGTCGAACAAAAAAACCTTCGGATTGCGGACGATCGCGCGTCCCATGGCGACGCGCTGGCGCTGGCCGCCGGAGAGCTGTTTTGGCCGCCGCGCCAAAAGCTCCTTGATATCGAGAATGCGGGCTGCGTCTTCGACGCGCCGGCGAATTTCGTCCTTGGGAAAATGTTTCAGCTTCAATCCGAACGACATGTTCTCGAACACGGTCATGTGCGGATAGAGCGCGTAGTTCTGAAACACCATAGCGATATCGCGGTCGCGCGGCGGCAGGTCATTGACCAGATCGCCGCCGATGTAGATTTCGCCGTCGCTCAGCTCCTCCAATCCGGCGATAAGCCGCAGCGTCGTGCTCTTGCCGCAGCCCGATGGGCCGACCAGGACCAGCAGTTCCTCGTCGGCGACTTCCAGACTGATGCCGCGGACCGCGTCGGTATCGCCGAATCGCTTGACGACATTGCGCAAAGACAATTGGGCCATAGTCCCTCCCAGGCTGGCCTGAATTCTTTCAGCGCGGCCGTCATTTTTTGAGTCCCGCTTGGGACCGCTTTTATATTGATCGCAGCGACGGCTGCGTCACGTTAGTACAACGTGTCGCGGAAACGCAACCGAAACGATCCGCGTTTCCAGCCTGAAGCATCGTAACGTATGTATGCCGACGCAGGCGGCGAACGGCATTCCGGTCACGAAGATTGTGCGGGCTTACGAAGTGCCGATGACGTTGCTCGGCGGCGGCGCAAACGCGCTGTTAGACTGTGCTGCGATGCGGCGGAATCTGGAGCCGGCGCTGACTTTCGCTCAAGCGGCGCGATCGAGCTTGGTGTGCTCGAATGCTTGTTCGGAGCTCTGCGGTGCTCGCCGCGTGTTGTGACATCCCAACCAGACGAACGCGATCGCCGCGGCCATAAGTCCCCAAAGTACTGCATCGGTAACCATGTGAGCCTCCATGGTCACCCCCTGTCAGGACAATGCGCGAGTTCGTCCAAAATACGCTGTGATTCGATGTCGCAGCGCGGTGGCGCAATGCCGCAGGAACGTCTCGACCGGCAGGGGCACGACCAGCGATGGGCGCGGCTCGCCCGCGATCTGGCGGCGTGGTTTGTCGTGCTCGAATACAATTTCTTCATTCTGATTGCCGGCACCGGCTATCTGCTCGGCATCACGCAATCGAGGAATACGCCGAACCCGAATGGTACGCCGATCCGTGGTTGACCATCGTCTGGGTGATTTCTCCTGGTCTACTGAGAGCGATCATGCGGCGCAAAGACCTGCATATCTACGTCGCCAACTGGTTCTATCCCGCCTTCATCGTCACCATTGCGGTACTTGCCGTTTGCGCATGGCGGTAGAACGGCGCTGATCCAGATCCGGTAAAAACTTCGGCCCAGCGCGATCACTATCGTTCATGCGTTGGGCGCGCCGGCCTCAGTCTGATCGTATTGTCAGACGAGCGGCCGCAGGCGGTCGATCCGATGGCACATGGCGTTGCCGGCTTTCTGTGGACGCTCAAGAGCGGGCGGTATGACGATCTCGACGGTGCCGCGCTGCGCATCCCGCCCGACGACGATGTCGCGGGCACGCAATAAGGGGGGAAGACGGCTGAGACGAAGCGACAAGGGGCCGCCAGAACTGGGCCAGTGACTGAGCAGCGTCAGATTCGTCCGACGTGTGGCCGCCGCGCTACAGACTTTTCCGAGTTTTACCTCTACCAACATCGCACCTAAGACGGACGGTTGGTAGGGGGAATGCGGCGATGGTGAGCGAAGGCAGGCTACTGTGGCTGACCCCGCTGGAATGGTCGCTGTTGCTGGTCAGCGCGGCCCTGTGCGGCTGCCTCTCGCTGGTTGGCGCCTGAGAGACCATCGCGGCTCGGGCCCGCTGTTCTAATTTTGGTTAATTTTGGCTGAGGGCGCGTCGGTACGGCGCGCCTTTATCTTTTTGCGCAGATGGTCCGCCGACATCGTCGGGCGAAGCCTACGGACGAAGGGTCGCGGTTGGCGGCGGACAGGCGGCATTTTTTTGCCCGATTGAGTACGCTATCCTCGATTCGCAAGCGACGGCCCACTGCGGTGGCCGCATCAGCTCAAGGCGCATTGTGACGACTGCCAAAGAAGCGGGCACGCTCAGACGTGTGTTGGGGACCATTGTCGCGCTGATGCTGGCCGGCAGCGCATTGGGCCTCATGGGCGCGCTTATATTTCCTGAAAGGCAGGTGACCCCGCCGTCATGGAAAGACGCAGACACACGGACGCGGGAACGCGCCCTGGAACGAGTTCGCCTGAACGTTACGCCGCCGATCGGCCGTGACCAGCGCGACAAAGTGAAAAACACCTCAGCGCCTGCTGTCCATGAGCTATGAGCGGAAGTTGGTGACGGCATGAAGGGGTAAGGCGACGTATCGTGGGGATGTTCGACGCCTCCACTTCTCCACCAAAGGAGTGATACGCCGTGACCGACACTAACGTCATCAAGCTGG
>JBAQJL010000178.1:0-63689 GCA_049300295.1 Xanthobacteraceae bacterium | reverse complement strand
GTGCTGCGCTGCGTCCGGGAAACAGATTCTAATCCAACGCCTTGAAGCCCGACGCCTTCACCACCGGCTGCCAGCGGGCGATCTCTTCCTTGATCCAGGCGGTGAAGTCGGCGGTGGTCATGTAGGTCGGCTCGGTGCCGAACTTGGCGAGGCTGTCGATCATTTGTTTGGACGCGGTCGCCTTTCGCATCGCGGCATTGAGTGCGGCGACGGTCGCGTCCGGCGTCTTCGCCGGCACGAACACGCCGGATAGCGACTCGACCACGACGTTGAAACCCTGCTCCTTCATGGTCGGCACGTCGGGCAGAAACGGCGTGCGTTTTTCGCCGGTCACCGCCAGCGCCCGGACTTTGCCGGCGGTGGCGAACGCCATCACTTCGCTCACCGGATTGACGCTGGCCGGCACATGGCCGCCGATCAGATCTTCCATGGCCGGCGCCCCGCCGCGGTAATGCACCGGCGTCAACGTGACTTTCGCTTCTTGCGCCAGCATCACGGTGGTGAAATGCGGTGTCGCGCCCGCCGACGTGTCGGCGACGTTGGCCTTGCCTGGATTTGCCTTGGCCCAGGCGACGAAGTCCTTGAGCGTCTTCACGTCGGCCGGAACACCGGGCCCGACGACCAGAACCAGCACGCCCGTGGCGGCCGGCCCGACCGCGATGAAGTCCGTGAGCGGGTCGTATTTCAGCGCCTTGAAGCTCGATGGATAGAGCGTCATCGGAAAATCGGGCGTGAACAACATGACGCTGCCGTCGGCCGGCGCGTTTTTCACATACTCGACCGCAAGCCGGGCGCTGGCGCCGGGCCGGTCCTCGACCACGATGCTGGAGGCGTAGTTGCCTTGCAGCGCCTGCGCCAGCACGCGCGCCACGATGTCGGTGCCGCCGCCGGCTGGAAAGCCGACGATGACGTGCACCACCTTGTCGAGCGTTTCCGCTCGCGCGTGCGGAGCGAAGCCGCCGGCGGTCAGGAGAATGGAGGCTGAAGCGCTGAAAACTTGGCGGCGGCTGAGCATCTGTCCTCCCGGATTTCTTGTTGCCTCTGCGGTTTGCCGGAGAGGTCGCCCGTCGCAGGCGGGCTGTCTTTGCGGCTTTAAGCCTCCGGACTCGTTGGCGGTGCTTCGTCCAGACGCGGCATCAGGGCGCGCGTCGTGCCGAGCCAAGGTAGAAACGGCAGCCACATGAGCTGCGCAGCCGCGGCCCAGAAGGCAAACGGATTGACGTTTTGGAAGGAGCGGCCGAACGCCTCGAATGACGGCATCGCCTGCATGTGCACGGAAATCTGCTCGGCGCTTGCCGAGCGGCGATGGAGGATCTCGATATCGAGCCCGGGCAAGCGTGTTGTCGCTCGGGTCGTGTCGTCTTTGTCGTGCTGACCGGTGCGGTGCGGATTGGACAAGCGGCGCTCCATCGAGGCTGGGATTCGCCTGTCAGTATAGTCGTTTTGTTCCGCCATGCGCGGGTCAAGTCAAACCTGTTTTGGCCAGCCGATTATCGTCCCGGCAGCGGCAACCACGACTAACCGATGCCGGCGGCCCGGATCAGGGTATAGCTCATCAGGCCGAGTACGATCAGCGATGCCGTCACGGCGAGCGTGACGCGAATGCCGGTGCGGGCAACGGCGCGCATGTCGACGCCGAGACCGAGCCCGGCCATGGCGATCGTGGTGAGAAACGCCGCGGTGCCGGTCACGGGCCGCAGCAGGAGCGGTGGGATGAGCCCCGCCGAGCGCAGCAGCAGCAGCGCCAGAAATCCGGTGATGAACCACGGCACCAGTTCGCTGAGTCGCAGGCCGCGGCGATTGGAGCGGCTCCCCGGATCGCGCAAACCGCCGGCAAGCAGCGAAAAGCCGAGTACTACTGGGCCCAGCATCAGCACGCGCACCAGCTTGACGACGGTGCCGACCTGATTGCTGAGCGCGCCGATCGGCAGCGTTGCGGCCAGCACCTGCGGCACCGCATAGACCGTCAAGCCGGCCAGCACGCCGTATTGTGTCAGGCTCAGTCGCAACAGCGGCACCAGCAGCGGCAGTGTCAGCACGACGATGACGCCGAGCACCGCGGTGAATGAGATCGAAGACGCGATGTCGTCGCCGTCAGCGCCGATCACCGGCGCAACCGCCGCGATCGCCGAATTGCCGCAGATCGAGTTGCCCGCCGCGATCAGGATCGACAGCCGCCGCGGCAGCCGGAGCGCGCGGCAGATCAGGTAGCTCGCGCCGATGCCGATCGCGACAATGCCGGCGATGCCGAGAATGAGGTCCAGGCCGAGCGCCATGATCGTTGTCGCACTCACCGAAGCGCCGAGCATGACGATCGCGCATTCCAGCACGAATTTGGCGGAGACATTGATGCCTGGGTTCCAGCGCGGGCTAGGCTTCCACGCGGTGCGGACGGCGACGCCAATCAGAATCGCCAGCACCAGCGCTTCGAGATAGGGTTCGCCCGCGGCAGCGGTTTCGATCCGCTCGAGGCCGTAGGCGGCAAGCGTAATCGCGATGCAGAGCAGCACGCCCGGCGCCAGCCGTTGGAGATGACCGAGCAACGTCTCCGCCCCACCTTTGTAGAAAATCCTTCGCCGCACGACGTGGCAGGCGATGTTTCTATTCTACCGCTTATAGCAGCACCGACACTTGTCCAAAATTCAAACCATTCATGCGGCGCGCAAAGGCATCGGCGCATGGCAGCGCGGCGGATTCTTGGCGCGGCGCTGAGCATCTGCGTTTCCACCAATTGTCCTTAATTGTAAGACTTTATTCTTGACAAGGTCTCCTATTATGATACTATTATTTCCGTTGAGTCTCGCTCAGTGCAGGACGCCTTCGGCCGAGGGTAGACCCGAAAGAGGAGCGAGTGCGGTGCCTGCGGGCGGGCTTACCACCAATTCTCGGGCGGCATCGGGCATCAGCCTGCCGGCACGGAGCCTGCCATCGGGCCGGCCACTTCGGGCCGGACCCGTTGGACCGGCGTGTGAGGTGCTCACTGGATGGGGACAGGCTTTGGTTTGGTTTTCCGGCGCGGGTAACATCCGTGGAAACGCGCACGATCTTCGCCCCGGTTGGCGATCCAGAGGGTCGAGTGCTCCGGACTGTCCCTGAAAGCATGGCCTGACGCTGAGCCTTGGGGACCAGCTGTCTCCCTGGCGAGAACCGCGGCAGGACGCCGACAGGCGAGCGCGCGCTGCGCCGGCAGGTGCAGCTTTTGACTCCGCGTCTGTCGGCGTTCTGCCTCCTTTTTTCTTCTTTCTCTTCCTTTCGAGTTCAGTGGCGAAGGGAACAAACAACACTCCGAACGGTGGAAAAACGGAGCCAGAGCTTTTCAACTCGCGGCGCGATTCAAAAAATCGCGGCGCGGGAACGGATTGCTTCGCCGCTGGCGCTCCTCGCCATGACGATGGCAGAGTACCCGGTGAGAGAATTGCCGCCGATGAGAGGAGAACCCACATGCGCATTCGCTTTGATTTCGGTTCGCTCACACTTGACGCCGAGCTTTCCGACACGCCGACCGCTAAGGCGATCGCGGCGGCGCTGCCGATCGAGGCTTCGGCGCTGACCTGGGGGGAGGAGGTGTATTTCGAAATTCCGGTGCTGGTCGCGCGCGAGAAGGATGCGCGCGCAGTGGTGACGCCGGGCGAGATCGCCTACTGGCCCGACGGCCACGCGATCGCCATCGGTTTCGGCCGCACTCCGATCTCCAAAGGCGACGAGACGCGGCTCGCCAGCCCCTGCAACATCTGGGCGAAGGCGCTGTCCGATGTGAAGGCGCTGAAGGCAGTCAGGGGAGGGACGAAGATCAAAGTCCAAGTCGTCGAGTAGCTTCGTCGAATAGCTTTGGTCGCCGAGTAGCTTTGGAAGACTCTATTGGCTCGGCGGGTGCGTGTTGTCGCCGTGGCGCCGCGCGAAGGTGATGGTGAGATCCCAGGCGTTGCGAATGTTCACCAGCAAGAGCAACAGGAGCGAGGCCGCGAGAATGATCGGCGCGTGCTGCGACGACATCATGATGAGGACCGCGGCCGCTGCAATTCCCGCGTAAGCGACAAACGGCCAGGCCCCATAGGCAAAGCGGTCGACGAATTCCGATTTGCTGTCGCGAAACAGCCGCACGGTGATCACGACCGAACCGATAAGGCCGACGACGCCGCAAAGCCCGACGATCGCGCCGAGCATGCGGTCGCCCAGCGCCGGGATCACCATGACAAGGCTGATAAACAGGACGCTGGCATAGTGCAGGATGATGGGACTGATGTAGAGGCGCGTTCCGGCAGCGCGTTCGGTGGTCAAAAGACCGACGCCGACGGAGGCCGCGACAAAGAGCAGAGCGACCAAAGTGGCCGCCGCTGTGCCGAGCAGTCCGTAGAATTCGTGCCAGGCGTGGAACATGAACGAAGGTTACCCGCGACCGACAAACGGCATGAGGTTCGCCATCACCGTCATGAACAGCACGTTGGTATCGAGCGGCAGGCTCGCCATGTAGGCGACGGCGCGGCCGACATCCTCGGCCGCCATGCGCGGCTCGATCATCTTGTGGCCGTCCGGCTGCAGCACGCCTTCGCCTTGGACCATGCGATCGGTCAGCGGCGTTGCGGCATTGCCGATGTCGATCTGGCCGCAGCAGATGTCGTACGGACGGCAGTCGAGCGCGGTCTGTTTGGTCAGGCCGGTGACGGCGTGTTTAGTCGCGGTGTAAGGCGCCGAGCCGGGTCGCGGCGTGTGTGCGGAGATCGAACCGTTGTTGATGATGCGGCCGCCGCGCGGGTTTTGCGCCTTCATGATCCTGATGGCTTCCTGTGTGCACAGGAACAGGCCGGTCAGATTGGTGGCAACCACCGCTTGCCAGCGGTCGAACGGAACTTCGTCGATCGGCATCGCCGGCGCGCCGATGCCGGCATTGTTGAACAGAACGTCGAGCCGCCCATAGGTTTCCTTGGTCTTGGCGAACAGCGCCTTGATCGATGCGGGGTCGGCGACGTCGGCGGCCACGACGAGCGTCGGGCCGTTGGCCTCGCGCGCCACTTCTTCCAGCTTTTCCTTGCGCCTTCCGGCCAACACCACCGTGTAGCCCTCGCGCAACAGCGCCAGCGACACCGCGCGGCCCACGCCCGTGCCTGCTCCAGTCACCAATGCAATTTTCTGCGCAGACATTGCGTCCTCCCTGAATCGTCATTCCGGAAGCCGCGACGGCGGCTGTCCGGAATCCATAACCACGGATCGCGATGTTGCGGAAGAGCCGAGACGATTATTTGAGGGCGGTGATCATGGATTCCGGGCTCGCACCTGCAGTGCGCCCCGGAATGACGCCTTCGCCGTCAACTCGCCAGCGCGATTTCCGTGTCGGGGCTGCCGACGCGGTAGTCGTCGGGGGAGGCGATCCGGGCGGTGATGTCGTCTGCCGGCCCGGGCCGGCCGAAGCGATAGCCTTGCATCGAATGCACGCCGGCGGCGCGCAGGAACAGATGCTGTTCGGGTGTTTCGACGCCCTCCGCCGTGACCTTCATGCCGAGACCGCGGCCGAGGCTGACTACGGCATGCACGATGGCGGCAGCGTCGGGCGCCTTCTCGATGGCGAGCACGAAACTCGAGTCGATCTTGAGCTTGTCGAACGGGAATCGCCGCAGATAGAGCAGGCTCGAATAGCCGGTGCCGAAATCGTCGAGCGCAAAGCGCACACCGATCGCCTTGAGGCGGAGCATCGACAGTTCCGCCGTTTCCAGGTTTCCCAGCAGCGTGCTCTCGGTCAGTTCCAGCTCCAGCCGGCTGGCGTCGAAATGGGTCTCCTTGAGGATGCGCTCGACCACGTCGACGAAGTCGGAGCGGCGGAATTGCAGTGGCGACACGTTCACCGCAACCATCAGACCCGGCCAGGCGCTGCCGTCGAGACACGCGCGCCGCAGCATCCATTCTCCAAGCTCGATGATCAGCCCGGAATGCTCGGCGATCGGAATGAACTCCGACGGCGGAATCTCGCCGAGTTTCGGATGGGTCCAGCGTGCCAGTGCCTCGACGCCGATCAATTTGTCGCCGCTGGCGTTGACCATCGGCTGATAAAAAGATCGCAACCCGTCGTTCTGAATCGCCTGGTGCAGATCGCCTTCGAGCAGCTTGCGATTGGACAGGTCGGCATCCATCGCGGCGTCGTAGATGCAGGCGCGATTGCGGCCTTCGTTCTTGGCGCGGTACAGCGCCATGTCGGCGTAGCGCAGAATATCGGCGGAGTCGCGCGAGCGGCGGTCGATCACCGCGATGCCGATCGAGGCGCCGATGATGATATTGTGTCCGCTGATCAGGTACGGTGCGCAGACCGCGGCGATGATGCGCCCGGCGATCGCCTGCAGCGAATAGGAATCGGATGCGCAGATCGTGATGATGGCGAATTCATCGCCGCCAAGCCGGGCGACGAGATCGTTGCCGCGCAGGATGCGGCTCAGCCGCTGGGTTACGTTGAGAATAAGCGCGTCGCCGATCGGATGGCCGAGCGTGTCGTTGACGTCCTTGAAGTGATCGAGGTCGATGTAGAACACCGCGGCCGACGGACCGCCGGCCCGGACTTCGCCGATGACGCTTTCCAGACGCTCGCCGAAATAGATGCGGTTGGGCAGGCCGCAGACCGGGTCGTGCATCGCAAGATGGCGCAATTGCGCTTCGCCGTCGGCCAACGCCTCGGCCGTGCCGCGCATGTAGCGCATCACCAATCCGACCAGCAGCGCGAAGCCGGCGAGCGCCACGGCAATGAACGGCGCGACGCTCAGCACCACCTCGCGGCCGGGCGTCGACGGCTTCCAGGCGAATCGCGCAATCGAATCGCCGCGAGCGTCGGCGATTTCGGTGACGTAGTCGCCGGCGGCTGGCGGTGTACCGATGCGGTGCAGATCCTGAAGCTGCAAGTCGCTGCCGATCTCGCGCAGCATGGTTTCGTCGATATATTTCACGGAAAAGACAACCGGCGCCTGCGCGTTGCCGTCGCGCAGGTCGGCGTCGCTGCCGACCGCGACTGCCGCGACAATCGCTGGCCGTCCGAGGAAATTTTGGATGAGAGCTGTCGTCCGCCCCGGCCGCAGCGGATTTTGACCGCCGATCACATCGAGCGTTCGGCCCGGCAGCGCGTTCAAGCGGCCACGCAGCAGATCAAGCCCGGTCGCAAGATCGGTGTTCACGGCGGCGGCGGCCGCGTCGGGTTCGGCGTCAGAGCTGACGAATTTAACTTGATCGTCGCCACCGACGACGAGCACGACATCATGTTTGAAGTAGGTTTGGAGCCAAGTGCCGAGGTGACGCGCGACCCAGTCCGGTTGGTACTTGGCGCGTATAGTCAGCGCCGCGCGCGGCGTGCCGGCGACGCTGTCGAGCTGGCGGAGCACTCGTATGCCCTTGTCGGTGATCGCCTGCCGGATCAACCGCTGTTCGCGATTGAACGAGACATCGTCGGCGCGCTGCGCCGAAGTCAAAACCGCAACGACCACGCAAACGATCGCGACGGCGACGATAACACCGATAGGCAGGACGAGGCTGACGCGGGCGCGGTCCCACCGCGACTGACGCGAGCCTTTGCTCTCCCCGGCAATGCGCTGCTGCAGAGCAGGCGGCACGCTTCTATCCTTCATTACGACTTGTTGCGAACATAAGGAGGAAACGTTGCAAATCGCTTGCAAATTAGACGCGAGCCTGTTTGCAACGGGAACCAGAGGGCGTGCGCCTCGTTTAAGGCTATTCAATTCGGTTGCAGGCTTAATTTCGGGTAAAGACTGGCGGCCGCTTGGCGCCAATTCGCGCTCAGGCGCGCCGGCCGTATGGCGGCCGCGGGATGCCGATATGGGCCGCGCGCAACGCCGCCGACCAGCGTTCGCGCAGATCGGTGAAATACGGCTCCCCCGGCTCGATCCGGTAGATCAGCTCGGCCTCGCAGCTATCGCGGCGCACGATCACGAGGTCGATCGGCATGCCCACGCTCAGATTCGAGCGCAGCGTGGAGTCGATGGAGACGAGTCCGACCTTGAGGGCGTCGTACAAATCCATCTCGAAACCCACCGCGCGATCGAGCACCGGCTTGCCGTATTTGTGCTCGCCGATCTGGAGATAGGGCGTGTCGGTCGTGCACTCGATGAAATTGCCTGCCGAGTAGATCATGAACAGCCGCATGCGCTCGCCCATGATCTGGCCGCCCAGCAGAAACGAGACATCGAAGGTAACGTCGGAGGCTTCCAGCGCCTTGCCCTCGGCCGTGTGAATGCTGCGGATGACGGTGCCGACCCGCTGCGCCGCCTGGAACATGGTCGGCGCGTTCATCAGCGTCTCGCGCTCGCCGGTCACGGGGTTATCGTAGCCTTCGCTCAGGATGCTGAGCACCGACTGGCTGATCGACAGGTTGCCCGACGATGCGACCGCCATGATGCGCTTCTTCGGGTCGGTGAAGACGTGCAGTTTGCGGAATGTCGAAATGTTGTCGACGCCCGCGTTGGTGCGCGTATCCGCGAACATCACGAGGCCTTCGCGCACGAGAATTCCGCCGCAATAGGTCATCGCACCGTCTGCTCCGTCAGCCTTGCAAGCCTTCTTATAGCGGCAGCGTGCGAGTCGCGGCAACGCCGGCTACTGGCCGACCTTGATCGCGACTTCGAGGCTTTCCGAACCAATTCCGTAGCGGGTGCCGCGCATCGGCGCCGCGCCAAGCGAATCGAGGCCGATGGCGACACGCACATAAGCATCCGTCTGACAGACAGCGTTGGCCGGATCGAAGCCGACCCAACCGAGGTCGGGCACAAACGCCTCCGCCCAGGCATGGCCCGCCTCCTGATCGATCGTGCCGTCGGCGAGCTGCAAATAGCCCGCGACGTAGCGCGCCGGGATGGCAAGACAATGCGCCGCGGCGATGAAGATATGCGTCAGGTCGCGGCAGACGCCGCGCTTGCCTGCAAACGCATCGGCGGCACTCATCGGCGTATCGGTCAGCGTGAGATCGTACGCGATCTCGCCGTGCAACCGCTGCAGCAACGCGTGCAGGCTGGGAAGTGCGGCGCCACCGCCCGCAATGCCGACCTCCTCGGAGAAATTCGCGATCGCCGCGTCGGCCCGCGTCAGCTCCGTCTCGCGCAAAAATAGGCTCGGCGGAAACCGTTCCACCGTGCCCCGGACCACGCCATCGGAGCTGTGCGTTTCGACTTCGCCGTCGACCGCGACGCTCAGCTGGCTAAACGGCCCGGTAGCGCTGAACACGTGCGTCATGTTGCCGAACGCATCCTCGCGCATCGACAACCGGGCGTCCGGGCTAACGTCGATGCGCCAGCGAACGACGTATTGGCCGTCGTGATTGCGCGGCGTCAGCCGCAGCAACTGGATCGCGCCCGAGGCGGGCGGGTCGTAGTGATAGACAGTCGAGTGGGCGATGTGCAGACGCATTCAGATCAGGGGCGATGGATTTCCGACAACAATAGGCCACGCGGATGGCGGCGTCTCGCATCGTCCGCCATACGGCATGGGTTTTCGCTACATCAAATACTGCTGCGCGACTGCGGTTCCGAGACGGTTATTATCTTCGATGAAGCCGCCGATGAACTCGTGCAGGCCGTTCAGGAAGATCTCTTCAATCTTGCTGTTTTCGAGCCGCGCCCGCACCGCGCGGGCTTGGCGCTGCGCGGGACCCTGGCGGCCATAGGCGCCGGCGATGCGATCGAGATTTTGCACCAGGTTCTCGTAACAACTCGCCAGCGACCGCGGCATCTCGTCTTTGAGGATGAGGAGGTCGGCCACGAGCCACGGCTTGACGTTTTCGCGATAGACCCAGTGGTAGGCAGTCAATGCCGACACCGAGCGCAGGATCGACGACCATTGGAAATAATCGAGCGGACCGCCAACCTGTTCGTAGACGGGCAGCAGCAGATGAAATTTAACGTCGAGGATACGCGCGGTGTTGTCGGCGCGCTCGAGGTGGACGCCGAGCCTGGAGAACCAGTAGGCATCATTGCGCAGCATGGTGCGATAAGCGCTGCCGTCGAAACGCAACGAGGATTCCTGCACCCAGCGCAGAAAGCGGGCGAATTCCTCGCGCGACGGCGGCCCGTTGCCCCATTTTCGCAGTTCGAGCCACGCGCCATTGATTGTGTCCCACATTTCGATGGTCAACGCGGTGCGTACCGCGCGCGCATTATTACGCGCGCCCTCGAAGCAGTTGCGGATCGAGGAGGGATTGCTCGACGAGAACGCGAGAAAGTCGGTGACAGTCTCCTCGTTGGCCTCGTCATGGGTGGCAAAGAACGCGCTGGTGCAGCCGGCCGTTGCGACCGCGGATTCCCATTCGTTGCTCGCGCCCACATAGGCGAGCGGCAACGTGCTCAGCCGCAACGTGGTGTCGAGGATGCGCGCCAGATATTCGGCGCGCTCGACGTAGCGGGCGAGCCAGTAAAGATTATCGGCGGTGCGCGACAGCATCAGCGATCCAGAATCCAATCAGCTATCCAAAACCTAATCAGCTATCCAAAACCCAAGTGTCCTTGGTGCCGCCGCCCTGGCTCGAGTTGACGACGAGCGAGCCTTTTTGCAGGGCCACGCGCGTCAGGCCGCCGGGCACGATACGGGTGCGGTCGCGGCCAGAGAGCACGAATGGCCGCAGGTCGACGTGGCGCGGCGCGATACCTTCGTCGACGCAGGTCGGGCAGGTCGACAGCGCCAAAGTCGGCTGCGCGATGAAATTCTTCGGATTGGATTTCAGCTTGGCGCGAAAGCCCGCAATTGTCGGCTTGTCCGCCTTCGGCCCGATCAGCATGCCGTAACCACCAGAGCCATGCACCTCTTTTACCACGAGTTCGTCGATATGTTCGAGCACGTAGGACAGGTGCTCGGCCTCGCGGCAGCGCCAAGTCGGTACGTTTTTCAAAAGCGGTTCTTCACCGAGATAGAATTTCACGATCTCGGGCATGTAGCTGTAAACCGCCTTGTCGTCGGCGATGCCAGTGCCAACTGCGTTGGCGAGCGTAACATTGCCGGCCTGATAGGCCGACATCAGGCCGGGCACGCCGAGCGAGCTGTCGGGCCGGAACACGAGCGGGTCGAGGAAGTCGTCGTCGAGACGGCGATAGATGACGTCGACGCGCTTGAGACCCTCCGTCGTGCGCATGTAGACGGTTTCGTCTCTGGTGATGAGGTCGCGCCCCTCGACCAGTTCGACACCGAGCTTGTCGGCCAGAAACGAGTGCTCGTAATAGGCGGAATTATGCACGCCCGGCGTCAGCAGGACCACGATCGGATCGGACGAAGCAGTCGGCGGCGCCACCGATTTCAGCGTCTGCAGCAATTCGTCCGGGTAGTTTTCGACCGGTGCGATGCGATAGCGCGAGAAAAGCTCGGGAAACAGCCGCAGCATGATCTCGCGGTTTTCAAGCATGTAGGACACGCCGGACGGCGTGCGAGCATTGTCTTCGAGCACATAGAAGTCGTCCGCATCGACGCGCACGATATCGATGCCGGCGATGTGGACATAAATGTCGTGCGGCACCTTCAGGCCGTTCATCTCCGGGCGAAACACCGGATTCTGAAACACCAGGTCTTCGGGAATGATGCCGGCGCGAAGGATTTCCCGGCGGTGGTAGACATCCTTGATATAGGCGTTGATCGCCTTGACGCGCTGCTCGAGCCCGCGGCGCAGCGTCTCCCATTCCGCCGCCGAAAGAATGCGCGGAATGACGTCGAACGGGATGAGGCGCTCCTGCGCCTCGGGGTCGCCGTGGACCGCAAAGGTAATGCCGATGCGGCGGAACAGCAGTTCGGCTTCGCGTTGGCGGAAGCCGAGCACGTCCGGTTTGATCTGCCCAAGCCAGTCGGAAAGCGCCGCATAGGCCGGGCGCACCGCGCCGCCGCCGTCCCCGATGCCCCGCATCTCATCAAACATCAGCACGCCCCGGCGCGGCCAGACTGCGCTGCCGCCCACCCCGTCCGTAGCAAGCTTCGCGCCATATTGGGCGGGCAAGGCGAGGGGGCGGGCAGCGGCCGCGGGGCCTATTATTGCTCATCTTTTAGGCGGCGTGACTATCCGGGCGGCGCATGCCGCTTGCCGGCCCATGATCCTTTACTCGAGTCCGCCGCGGAACAGCCAGGACGCCGACGACAGCGTTGATCCTTTACTCGAGTCCGCCGCGGAACAGCCAGGACGCCGACGACAGCGTTACGGTGGCGATGATCGCCATCGGCCACAGGTCCGGCACGAGCTGACCGAGACCGGCGCCTTCCAGATAAACCCGGTGCGCAATATCGATCGCATAACGCAGAGGATTCAAATAGGTGAAGTCCTGAAATATGTCTGGCATGTTGCTCAGCGGCGTCGTCAGCCCTGAGAGTAGCGCAAACGGCAGCATGATGACGAAAGTGTAAAGCATCGCCTGCTGCATGGTGGCGACGACGGCCGACAGTATCAGCCCCATGCCGACGGCGGCAAGCAGGAACAACAGCAGGCCGGCGTAGAGCGTGACATACGAGCCGGCGAATGGAATCTGGAACCAAAGCTGCGCCACCAAGAGGATCAACGTCGCCTGAATAAGGCCGATCAGCACCGAAGGCACTGCCTTCCCGACCATGATCTCGAACGGGCGAAACGGCGTCACCAAGAGCTGATCGAAGGTGCCCTGTTCGCGTTCGCGCGCGACCGACATTGCGGTCAGCAGCAGCGTTTGCAGGAACGTCAGCGTGCCGATCAGCGCCGGCACCATATACCAGCGCGTCTCCAGATTGGCGTTGTACCAGGCGCGCGTGGTGACTTGCAGCGGCGGCGACGGCGCGCCGTGATTGGCCGCCCAATTGGCATTGAAGCTGTCGACAATCGCCCCGACATAGCCGAGCGCCGTCCCCGCCGTGTTGGAATTACGGCCGTCAGCGATGATCTGGATGTCGGCGGGCAATTCGGCTGCCAAGCGGCGCTGGAAATTTTGTCCGATGACAACGACAAGCAGCGCGGTCTCCTGGTCGATCACCGGCGCGATGTCGTTTTGATTGTGAAGCTGTGCCACACGGTGAAACACGCCCGATCCGTCGAGCGACGCCAGCAGCTCGTGGGACGCCGCGCTGCGGTCCTGATCCAGCACCGCGTAGGGGACGTTGCTCAGATCGTAGGTCGCCGCATAGCCGAAGATCAGGCATTGCAGGATGGGCGGCAGGAACAGGCTGACCCGGCTGCGCGGTTCTTTCAGGATCGTCAGCAGCTCCTTATGGATGAGCGCCAGAATCCGCAGGATCGCATCTGCCATGGTCCGCCTCACACCAGCCGCTTCGCCGTGACCACGCGCGCCAGGGCCATCAGCGCGCCAGCCATGACCGCCAGCACCGCCGCATTGGGCAGCACAACTCCCCAGATATTGCCGGCCAGGAACAGCGTCTGCAGGAGGCTCACATAGTACCGCGCCGGCAACGCGTAGCTGATGGCGCGGATCACGGTCGGCATGCTATGCAGGTCAAACAAAAATCCGGACAGAAACACGGCTGGCAGGAAGGTGATGATCATGGTCGCCATGCTGGCGACGAACTGGCTCTTGGTGATCGACGAAATCGACAAGCCGATCGCCAAGGCCACCAACAGATAAAGCGTGGAAACGCCGGTCAGGATCAACACCGAACCACGGAATGGCACGTCGAACACGAATTTGGCGGCAAAGATGCACAGCGCGAGCCCGACCATGCCGAGCGCAAAATAGGGGATCATCTTGGACAGGACAATTTCGCTGGAGCGCACCGGAGTCACAAACAGTGCCTCCAAAGTGCCGCGCTCCCATTCGCGCGCCATCACCAGCGTCGTCAGGAACGCGCCAATCAATGTCATGATCAGGACGATGAGACCGGGCACCAGGAAATAATGGCTGTCGTTGGCCTCGTTGAACCACAGCCTGCTTTGCATCACGACCGATGCGCCGCCAGGTGACGGATGCCCTTCGGCGGCGCGTCGCGCCCAGTATTGGCCAATGGCGCCCTGGGCGTAAACCTCGATGATACGGGCACGATTGGCGTCGGTTCCATAGACCACGAGTTGGATTTGCCCGCTGCCGCTGTTGAGCTGGCGGGCAAAATCCGAACGCAGCCGAATGATGCCATCGACCTTTTGCTGCAGCAGAAGCTCCTGTGCCCGCGCCATCGACGTTGTCTCTCGCGTCTCGAAATAGGGCGAGAGCGCGAAGCCCGCGGCGAGCTCCGTTACGGTCGGCGAGGGCGCCTCGAGCACGACCGCGACCGGAACGTTTTTCACATCGAGCGACAGCGCGAAGCCGAATAGGAAGATCAAGAGCGCCGGCATCACGACGCCGATCGCGATCGCGCTCGGATCGCGAAACAGCTGATAGCTTTCCTTGCGGACCAGCGCGGCGAGCCGGCGCAACCGCGCCGCTGCGGTGCCCTGGGAAGACATTTTTCTTATTATGCGCCCGGTCATGGCGCCACTTGTGGTCTGTGCTCGCGAGCCTGCTCGACGATGCCGATAAAGGCGTCTTCCATCGTCGCCCGATGCGCCTCGCGCGATGCCTGTTGCCGCACGCTCGCCGGCGTGCCCTCCGCCAGCATGCGGCCGCCGTCGAGGATCGCGATCCGGTCGCAATATTCGGCCTCTTCCATGAAATGCGTGGTGACGATAATGGTGACCTTTTGTTGCGCGAGCTCGGTGATGCGCTGCCAGAACTCGCGTCGCGCCAACGGATCGGCGCCGCTCGTGGGCTCATCGAGGAACAAGATTTGCGGCGCGTGCAGCAACGCGGTCGCCATCGCCAGGCGTTGTTTGTAGCCGCCGGGCAACTGGCCGCTCGCAAGCCGCATCAGCGGCTCAAGTTCGAACTGGGCGAGTGCCCAGGCGATGCGCTCGCGCTTGCGGGAGCCGCGAAGCCCATAGGCGCTGGCGAAAAAATCGAGATTTTCGGCCACCGAGAGCTGCCCGTAGAGCGAGAATTTCTGCGCCACATAGCCGACTTGCTGGCGCGCGCACGCGCGCGCCAGGCGCAGATCGAAGCCGGCGACGCGCAGCGTCCCGGAGGTCGCCGACAGAAGCCCGCACAACATCCGAAATGTCGTGGTCTTGCCCGCGCCGTTCGGGCCGAGCAGGCCGTAGATCTCGCCGCGACGGACTTTGAAGCTGATGTGATCGACCGCCGTGAAACTACCGAATTTGCGGACCAGGTCGCGCACCTCGATCACGTTCTCGTCGGTCGCGGCTGCGGTCGTCGTCGGGGCAGCCGGCAAACCGGACGTCCGGGATCTGTCGCTGCTTTGTCGCCGCAGCAGCGTCATGAAGCCATCTTCGAAACGCGCGGGCACGGCAACGACGTGCAATCCGCTCAGCAAGCGATCCGGCTCCGCGCTGGCGCCGACGAAGTGGACGCGTCCGGCTTCCGGAACGGCGTCAATAATCGCGGGATCGTCAAGCAGCTGCGACTGCAGGTTTCGCGCCGGCTCGCCCGCGGGCGGTTCGGCCTCGAAGCTGTGGCCTTCGGCGACAGCGGTGACGCCTTCCGGTGGCCCGCTCGCGAGCAGCTTGCCCTCGCGCAGCACAAAGACCCGGTCGCAGCGTGCGGCTTCATCAAGATAGGACGTGCTCATGAGCACGGTGAGGCTTTGCTCGCGCACCAGTCGCGCGATGATGTCCCACAATTCGCGCCGCGACAGCGGATCGACTCCGACCGTCGGCTCGTCCAGCAGGAGCACGTCCGGCGAGCCGATCAGCGTGCAGGCAAGTCCAAGCTTCTGCTTCATGCCGCCGGAAAGGTTACCGGCGAGCCGCTGCGTAAACCGCGTCAAGTCGGTCATCTGCAACAGCTCGGGATAACGCTGGCTGCGGTCCTGCGCTGTAATGCCGTGCAGACTGGCATAGAGGTCGAGATTTTCCTGGACGGTCAGGTCTTCGTAGAGTCCGAACCGCTGTGGCATATAGGCGATGCGATCTTGAACCTGCTGCGGCTCCCGCGTCACGTCGATGCCGTCCACCGTTAGCGTCCCGGCTTCAGGCCGCATCAAGCCGGCGATGAGCCGGATCAGCGTGGTCTTGCCGGCACCATCGGGGCCGACTAACCCAGCAAGCGTGCCGTGCTGGACTTCGATCGACACGTCGTCGAGCGCGACGACGATGTCGCCGCTCTCGCGGCGAAATTGTTTGCGCAGATTGCGGCCGAGCACCGCCTGACCGCCGTGCTGCTGCGAGCTCACGGCCGTCCGTCCGTTGCGGTGCCTGATGGCGGTGCCGCGCTCTGCGTCAACGGCAAAGCGACGGTTGCAGGCATGCCGAGGCGCAAATCCTCGTTCGGGTCTTTGACAAACACCCGCACCTCGTAGACGAGGCTCGATCGCAGCTCCTCGGTCTGCACCGTCTTTGGCGTGAACTCAGCAACTGGCGAGATGAAGCCGACCCATCCCGGGAAACTGCGCTTAGGGAACGCGTCCACCGTAACGGACGCCGTCATGCCGGGATGGACATGGCCGAGGCTCGGCTCCGAAACGTAGGCGCGGACCCATTTCGGATCCATGACGGCGAGCGAGAATACCGGGCGCTGCGGTGAAGCCATGTCGCCCGGCTCCATCAGCCGCGAGCGAACGATGCCGTCGATCGGGGCTTTCAGCTCCGCGTCCGCCAGTTGTTGTCGTACCAGCGCCAGTTGCGCTTCGTTGCCGCGGAGCTGTGCCTCGGCTTGCGCGATATCTTCGGCGCGCGGTCCGGCGATGGCGAGGTCTAGCGCCTTTTGGTTGACCTCGACCTTGGCATCCGCCACGTCCATTGCGGCCTTCGCGTTGTCGACATCCTGCTGGGTCGCACTGGCCTTTGCCAGGAGGCCTTTGGCGCGGGCATAGATGACGTGGGCGTTTTCGGCATCGGCCTTGGCGGAAGTGACGTTGGCGCGGGCCTGCGCGATCTCTTCGGGCCGGCTACCGTTGTGCAGCCGCCGCACGGCCGCTTTTTGCGCCGCGGTCTGCGCCTCGGCGGCTTCGAACTGCGGCTGCAGCCGGCTGGTGTCGAGCCGGGCCAGCACGTCGCCCTTGTGGACGACGGCGCCTTCCTGGACGAGCACTGAGGCGATCCGCTCATTGCCGTTGAAGGCCAAGTCGACCTGACGCAGATCGACATTGCCGTAAAGCACGAGTTGGTGCGCCTGCTGCGTCGGGCGCGTGTACCAATAGGCGCCGCCAGCCGCGGCCGCGGCAATCAGCAGGGCAACGACAATGATCGTGATCCGGCGTCTCACGATTTTCTCCGCCGCGATAATTTTTGCTCCGGCGCGAAGGCGGCCGCAATTTGTGCGCGCAGCCCGCGCTTGACGAGCTTAAGTCGCTCACCGTCGAAATCCCGCCAGCCGGTCAGCCGCAGCGCCGCCTCGCGCGCAGTGCGGAAAAACACGAGTTGGCCGATCAGCGTGAAGGTCCGGATGCGGACCTCCATGTCGGAGGCCGGGCGCTCCAGCAGCCGTCCGACGAGGGTTGCGAGGGTGTTGAAAGTCGGCTGCATCACCCGTCCGAAAATAATGTCAAACGCCTTGGTTGGCTGCGCCTGCTCGCGAATGATGAACATCACCCACTTCTCTAGGTCGTGCCCACCAAGGAAGAAATCGGCGAAGCCGTCAACGAGCGTCAGCAGCATGTCAAGCAAGCGGGCGCGCGGCGGCGGCGCGCCCGCGAGCGCGTTGGCTACATCGTGGGTCAGCCTTCGGAAGCGCCCATCGAGTTGTTCGGCGATATGCTCGGCGCAGGCGAGATAGACGCCTTCCTTGCTGTCGAAATAATAGTGTAGCGCCGGCAACGTCACGCCGGCGCTTTCGGCGAGCATCCGCGTCGACGCGCCGCCGAAGCCGTGCGTGCCGAATACGTCGAGCGCGGCGGAAATGATCCGTGCCCGCGTCTCGTCGCCGCGCGCGTAACCGCCGTCAGCCGGACGCCGGCGCCTACCGTCGTCGGCGATCGCCCTGGCCCTGGGCATAACCGGGCTCCGAATCGTCTTGTCAAATATCTATCAAACGATAGATATTATATTGTCCCGGTCAAGGGCCGCCATGGTGCTTCGTTAGCGGGTCGCACCGCGCCCGCGATGGCGCTGCGGCCCGGAACGGGGCCCGTGCTTGAGCCGCCATCGCCGCCGCGCTACAGGAAGCGATAAGGATGGAGACTTTGCCCAATGGCCGAGACAGTGGCCGAGACAGTGGCCGAGGGTGCCGGTGGTGTCGTGACGGCCGCGCTGCTCGTGATCGGCGATGAGATTTTGTCCGGGCGCACAAAGGACAAGAACATCGGTTACATCGCCGAGTATCTCACCAACATCGGCATCGACCTCAAGGAGGTGCGCGTCGTCCCCGACGAAGAGCCGGAGGTTGTTACCGCCCTCAACGCGTTGCGCGCGCGCTACACTTATGTGTTCACCACCGGCGGCATCGGGCCGACCCATGATGACATCACCGCCGACTGCGTCGCAAAGGCGTTCGGCGTTGCCATCGGTCACGACCCGCGCGCGGTGGAGATCATGACCACACGGGTGAGGGAGACCGGCGGCGTGATGAACGAGGCGCGCATGCGGATGACGCGCATTCCCGCCGGCGCCGAATTGGTGCTCAACAAGATCTCCGCGGCTCCCGGTTTCTGGATCGGCAATGTCATCGTCATGGCCGGCGTCCCGCATATCATGCAGACGATGCTTGAATTCGTAACGCCGAAGCTCAAGACCGGGGTCCGCATGCTGTCGGAATCGGTGCGCGCAGACTGCAGGGAAGGCGACATCGGCACCGAACTCGGCGCCGTCGCCAAAGAGCATCCAGACGTGGTGATCGGTTCCTATCCGTTCATGGACGAGAAGATCGGCGGCAACACCCACGTGGTGGTGCGCTCGCGGGACGTTGCAAAGCTTGCCGCGGCCAAGGCGGCCGTCGAGGCGATGCTGGCGCGGGTCAAAGCGGAAATTGCGGCCGGCAAGAGGTAGCGGCCGCGACCGGCCGCGCGACAAGGACGCACATGCCAATGCCGGAGCCTAGTCGGACCAGTGAGGCGAACGCAGACGGCGTGCCGGCGCAGAAGGACGCAGTGCCGGCCGCGCCGCAAAAAATCTTTCCCGTCTCCTGGGACCAGTTCCATCGTGATTCCCGCGCACTCGCCTGGCGGCTCAATGGCGTCGGGCCGTTCGAAGCGGTGGTCTGCATAACCCGGGGCGGTCTCGTTCCGGCGGCAATCGTGGCGCGCGAACTCGGCATCAGGGTGATCGAGACGGTGTGCGTGGCAAGCTATGCGCACACCCAGCAAGGTGAGTTGCGCGTGCTCAAGAACATTGCGAGCGAAGTCGTCGCCGCTGGCGGCGGGGAGGGCGCCAGCGTGCTCATCGTCGACGATCTCGTCGACACCGGCCAGACCGCCAAGATCGTGCGCGCGCTGCTGCCGCGCGCCCATCTCGCCACGGTTTATGCCAAGCCCATGGGGCGTCCCATGGTCGACACCTTCATCACGGAAGTGTCGCAGGACACCTGGATCTACTTTCCCTGGGATACCGGACTAGCCTTCCAGCCGCCGATCCGGGAAGCCGGGCTGTAGCGGCCGGCTATTCACGCCGCGGCTTTGCCGCTTTTGTTGGCTTTTTCCTTGTCCCGATTGGCGTGCGATCAGGTATGATGGGGGCAACAAATACCCCTGGACCAAGGAGGGTCAGTATGGACGCCGTCACCGCAAACGCCCGGCACGACACGCTCGACACGCATTCGCACGTCGTGCGCCCCGCCACGATGGAGTGGAAGAAGACGCGCTTCGCCGGCTGCGAAGTCAAAGGCCTGTTGTTCGACAAGGAGAGCGGGCTCGTCACCGCGTTGATGCGCTTTGCTCCGGGCGCCGTGCTGCCCGACCACGAGCACGTCAAGATCGAGCAGACCTACGTGCTGGAAGGCAAGCTGTGCGACAAGGAAGGCCCGGCGCACGGTCTGAGTGTCGGCCCCGGCGAGTTCGTCTGGCGCGAGGCCGGCAGCCGCCACGTCGCCTGGACGCCCGAGGGCGGCCTCATGCTGGCGATGTTCCAGATCCCCAACAAGTTCTACGAGAACGACGGCCGCGTCACCGACATTTCGGGCACCGACTGGGACGAGCTATGGAGCCACATCTTCAAGGAATGAACATGCTTTTACGGCGGTTGATCCTGGCTGGCGTGGCAGCCGCGCTGCTGACGGCGCCCGCCGTCGCGCAGATGCCGTCGCCGAGCTTTCCGCTCAACAAGGGCCCAAAGGAGCTGACCCCGGCGGAGCGAGCCAAGCAGAAGGCGATCGATGACGCGTATCGGGCAGCGCTGCCGAAGATTCAGGAGAAGAAAGGCCCGACCGATCCTTGGGCCGGTGTGCGCCCCGACCCTGCCTCGCCGTCAAAGCGGAGCAGCAACTGACGGGTGTATGAGTAGTCCGCAGTACTGGACTCGAAAATAGGTCTGCATAGGGCCGCATGGTGACCTTTGTCTTGGCGGTCGCACCTTGCGCCGCTAGGATTGCGGGCAAGTGCGGGCGTGGCGGAACGGTAGACGCAACGGACTTAAGCGATTGAGTGCTCCTCGGGAAACCGAAGATGCAGAACTGCTCAAATTCGGGGAAACCTCCGCGAGGTGGCAATCCCGAGCCAAGCGCCCCGGCCGGACGGTCGGCGCGAAGGTGTAGAGACTAGACGGGCAGCACCTAAGGCGTGAATGCGCTACGGTGAAGGGATAGTCCAGACCACAAACTCGTCCCTGCGGACGCGCGGACGAGGCGGCGCAAGCCGTAGCTGGTACGAAAATCCGTTGGGGGAAACCCCGTGCCGGTTCGAATCCGGCCGCCCGCACCATCATATTATAATGGCAAAGATCACATCGAGTCGCGGCAGTACGAATGACCTCGGAGCAACGATATTGGTGGCGCATTGCGCTTGAGTTGAAACTGCGGAAATGCAGCGGAGAAGAATTTCAAGATTTCTTCTCGAAAGTCATGGAAAAGGTGCACACCTCGGATTTCATCCGGGTACGGCCGTTCGGAACCCTCGGCGATAAAGGCTGTGACGGCTATCTTCAGTCGACCGGGAGAGTCTTTGCCTGCTATGGCGCTCTCAACGGCGATGGCAGCAAGGTCTCCTATTTAGTCGGCAAAATGGGTGACGATTACGCGAAGGCGGCGAACGAGTTCGCCAGTGTAATGAAGGCATGGGCGATGGTTCACAATCTCGTGGACGGTCTCCCAGCCGAGGCAATCTTGAAGCTGGAAGTAATTCAAGCAATCAACCCGAAATGCCCGTGCGCCTTCATCGGCATGGAGGGCTTTGAAGAACTGGTGTTTTCGCTCGATGAAGGCGAAATCGAGCCGCTGTTAGGCATGGTCGCCACGGCACGCGATGCCCAAAACTTCCAGGCGAAAGAGCTGAGCGATCTGATCGCGGCTGTTATCAGCGCCGCGGATGAGACGCCGATCGACGTAAACACCATCCGGCCCGTCCCTGTGAACAAGCTCGACTTCAATCAGTTACCGAGCCACTGGCGGTTTATGATCGCTGGAGGCTGGCAAAATGCGCACTTCGTTCAGGAATACCTCGATCGGCGCCCCGACCCAATGATCGGAGAACGCATCGCCCAGAAATTTCGCGACCGCTACCAATACCTCAAGTCGCAGCGTCTTGAATCAGGCGCTATCATGTCCAATCTTTACGAAGGAGTCACCGGAGTCGGTGCCGTGATGCCCGAACGGCAGGTCGCCGCTCAGGCGTTGCTCGCGCATCTGTTCGAGAGCTGCGACATCTTCGAGACACCGCCTGAACAACGAAAGGCAGCCGGTGCATGATCCTACCGGCGAAACATCTCCGACATGATCGCGCGCTCGTCGGCATCGGTGCCGAGCTGCTCGCCCAGCTCGGCGAGCCGCACACAGTTTCCGAGCTGTGGGAGCGGACGAGACTTGCGCGCTCCGCAAAAGCCGCGCCAATCACCTTTGACTGGTTCATACTCGCCGTGAGCTTTCTCTACGCCATCGCAGCGATCGACTACACCGACGGCGTGGTGACGGTGAAGGCAAAGCGATGATCCTCTCCGTCGAAAGCTCGATACCCACATTCAAGTCAGTGCAATTTCGCGCTGGCCTCAATGTCCTGCTGGCAGATACAAGTCCTGTTTCGACGGAGAAACAAACGCGAAACAGCGCCGGTAAGACCAGCCTGGTTGAGATCGTTCATTTCCTTTTGGGTGCGAATTGCGACAAAGAATCCTTATTGGGTACCTCGAACAATGACGATTTTGTCGTTGGCTCGACCACCCTTGCGGCGCGACGATCATTTTCGCTGTTGATTTGGCGCGGATGCGTTCTGCGCTTTTTCCGGCAGGTACCCTGTTCAGGGCTGTTCAGCGGGACTTCTCCGTTATGCCGCAGCCATCCGCTCCAGCGTCACAAGCCGGCGGATGTTGTAGGCGAGGTTCTGCAGGCCGATCTTGGCTTTCGCCCGCACGATACCGATCGTCCGTACAATCCGACCACCCGGTGATGTTTGCTGAGCACCGAACACGTGCTCGACGCGAGCCCGAACCTTGCTCTTCTGGTGGTTGGCGTTCTCCTGTGCTTTCGATAGCGCATGATTGCGACTCGCACGCTGATGAATGCGACTGCGCAAGCCGCGCATCTTGAGCTTCGCCTCGGTCGCGGCCGAGCGATAAGCGCTGTCCGCGTATACGTCCGCAGACGTGTTGGCCTTGTTCAGAAGCCCGCAGAACTTCCGGCTGTCATGCACGCTGGCGTCGGTCACCTCGTAGTGACGGATCAGCTTGTGCTTGGCATCCGCATTCACATGGTTCTTGTAGCCGTAGAAACTCTTACCGTGCTTCTTGGTCCAGCGCGCATCCTTGTCTTTCTGCCGGTTTTTCGCGGGGTTCTTCTGCCATTCCTTTGGTGTCTTGCCGGCCTTCACCGCCTCATTTTCTTCACGGCTATTACGTTGCTTGGGAACCGGCACGATCGTGGCATCAACCATCTGGCCGCCACGTGCAATGTAGCCCTGCGCCTCCAAATGCCGGCTAAAGCGCTTGAACAGCCTCTCGATCAGCCCGGCCTTCCCCAACGTCTCACGGAACAGCCACAGCGTCGTGCCGTCGGGTACGCGATCCTCAATGCCAAGCCGCAGAAACCGCGTAAACGACATGCGGTCGCTCACTTGATACTCGACCTGCTCGTCGGAAAGGTTGTAGAGCGATTGCAGCACCAGCATCCGAAACATCACGATGACGTCGATCGGCTTGCGGCCAGCGCTGCTCTTCTTGTCTTCCGCCGGCGTCAACACCACCGCTTCAATCTCGCGACGGAAGCTCTCGAACGGCACCACACGATCAATCATCTCCAGCGGATCGCCCTTCGCAGAAATCGCCGCAAGCCGCTTGTCCGCATCAAAAAATCCAAGCTGTCCCATCGCCCCACCTCTGCGAATCTTGTCCTCATCAGTCAGACTCGCACAAACTGGCTAAGGCGGCTATTTTTCGAGGTGCCCAAGATATTATTTTATCCAGTGGCACCATGAGGCAGAATGACCGTTACCTGGAGGTGCATATTTATGGCGAGCTGTCGTGGCAAACTTTGGCAGCGATTATTTTGGCTCGCCCCATGACGACTGCAGAGGAACAAGACGATTGGTCATTCGGCCGGCAAAAACTCGAGCGTCGTAATGTGAAGGTGGTTGATCCAACAAATCCATGAACGCACGAATTACCATGACGCATCTATGCGGACCGCTCGGGCAGGCGCTCGCAGTTGTCGACAATGTCACATGGCTTTACGAAGACAAGCAACGGCGCCTGCCGACGGCGAATGAAATCAACTTCTTCTTTTCGCAAGGTCTGGAAGTCCGGCCTATCGATCCTTTAAGAGATGGCGAACTGACGGAGGAGAACCTGCCCTCGCTTCTCGAATTGGAGACGCGCCGATTTCAAGCTTTGCAAGGACTATTGATCGGGATGGATGCCGAGATCGAAGATCAGCTCCGAATCCGAAATATGCGTCGCGGTAATCGGCTTCTGTCGGACCATCGCGTATCTCAGTTTGTTGAGCGGCGCTTTATAAGGCCATTAAATGGCCAAGAGTGGGACTTGGAAGGCGCGCGTCGACTCGCTCATTCTGAAGAATTGTTGGCCGTTCTGCGACTCTATAAAATCATAATTGGACCTTCGCTAATTCGCCTAGAGGATGAAATCACCGCGTGGGCGCTTCAACACGGTTACACCTCTATCGAACGAGCGGCTGAAATTAGAAAAGCATATGACACTGGGCTTATCGCCTTGTTGGCAACATCGATGCACGATGACGAGCCAAGCGAACTGCTCAAAAGGGTCTTTTTTGCAAAATCGGCTGATTGGGACAGGCGTTTAGCGACGTACTTGGTTCGCAGACTCGTGCCGAAAGAGCCGTTCGCGGACGCTGTCTCTGGGCGGCTTGTCGAAGAAGATTCACCGGACCTGTCCACCACCACAGGTGCCGATCGACTACGGTCGCGCATTGGCGAACTTCTTGAGGAATACAATTCAAATAGATCGAAGTGGGAACGCGAGCGCTATCGAGTGGACCACGCGCAGGCGTATGAAGCGGCGCTTAAGCAAATTGAATGGATCGCGATGCGATTTAAGTCCCACCATCCAGAAGCTGCTTGGGGCGACCTTACCAAACTGGCTGAGCGTCAATTTACCGAGGGCGGCCCCCAGAAATTCGCGATGTCTCTGACGAATCTAGCGACCCAATTAGGCGAAAATGCTTCGGTCGCCTTTACGCTTTACGATATGGCGGTCAATTGCGCGTCCGAGGATGTCACAGTTCACACTGCGCGCGCCGAGACGCTGCGCGCGCTGGGACGCTTCGACGAGGCGCTCGCCGCCTATGACCGCATCGTCGAGGATTTTCCGCACGATACCTTTGCGCGGACCGGGCGCGCCGAGACGCTGCGCGCGCTGGAACGCTTCGACGAGGCGCTCGCCGCCTATGACCGCACCGTCAAGGATTTTCCGCAAAACGCCTTCGCGCGAAACGGGCGTGCCGTTGTTCTCGCTGACGCCGGCCGACTTGACGAGGCTCGAAAGGCGTTGCAGTCAGCAGTGCAAGAACCAATATCGGCCGAGGATTGGGTGGCCGTCCACATATTGTCGATGATCGAACTCCGTGCTGGGGCGACTGACGGGCTTGCTACGAATTTGGAGGACTATGCCGCGAGCTGCCCATATCGCGAACATCGCCGCTACTTTAAAACCAGCCTTGCGGTACTACGTATTTCGCTTAATCGAATTAAAGAGGCGCGGCGCACGATCGAGGATCTTTCAGTGCAACCGGAATTCGATCAAGATGAACGGGCGGCGTTGAAGCTTATCAAGGCACATGCCGAAGCGGCAGACGGCGATTTCGTCGCGGCACGCCGCAGTATCGCTGCGGTCTCGAACATCGTCCCTTACGAAGAATTTCGACTCAGGCAACTTCGGCGAGAGATAGAGGGTCGTTTTGGACTAGGTGACCGCCCCTCACTCACGAAACCCGAGGAACTTGCCACCGAAGACGAAAAGCTCATGCGCCTTGAAATGAACTTCTTTGTTGATCGGGCACGAGCCAGCGCAATGAGCAAAGCTGCGTGAAGCGATGACCGCCCTACGCAGCATCCGCATCGCGACCGGGCGAGACACGGGGTTCCTGCTCTCGGCCTGCACCGCGAAGGCCAAGGAAGTGGCGGCGATGACGGCGAGGCCTTAAAGTGCACTATCCCAGTTGCCTTGATTCAGCCAAAGCTCTGGCATTACTTGGAAACTACGGCTCAGACGGGGAACGAGGGCCTTCACGTGCTTCAGGGACGTCTACTTTCCACCGCCACAGGGGCTTTGCTGCTGGCTGCCGGCGGCTTCATGGCCGCCGCCTGCGCGGCGCCGGCCGCGCACGCCCAGGCGGCGCCAACCCAAGCCTCCGCCGCGAAATGCGAGGACGCGCTACAGATCGCGATCCTGCCGGCGCCATTTGAGCCATGGAAGGGTGCGCCGCTGCGCGTGTTGCTGGCATCCGAGAAGCCGATCGATGGCGAACTGTCGCTGATCGCGCCCGACGGCACCGTGGCGGCAAAATCGCGCGCCAATCCGGGCGGGCCGCCCTCTTACTGGTATGCCGAAGTTGCCTCACCTGCCGTCGGGACTTGGCACGCGACGCTGGCGCTCGACCATGAGACGGCCGGCTGTGCCAGCGTGACCCGCGACATCGCCGTCAGCGCGCGCAAGCCTGAGGGACTGCGCGCAACGGGAAGCAGCCTGTGGCCGGTGCGCAACTCATGGAATCGCGCGACGGAAAATCTGTTTTCAGCTTGGATCGCAAAACTGTTTGACGGGCCTCTCGACCAGGAGCTGTCGTGGAAGACCTGGGACGGGCCGCTGCACGACAACTCGCGTAATCTTTTGTTCAACTACCTGGGTCTTGGCGAAGACAACGTGTTGACGGGGCTTCGTCCTGACTGCGCCGACTTCGTCTATTTTCTCCGCGCCTATTTCTCGTTCAAGATGGGCCTGCCGTTTGGCTATTCGAACTGCTCGCGCGGCTCCGGCGGCGCGCCGCCGAAATGCTATCAGTGGTTCACTACTGAACACCCCGAAATAACGCGTCCAGCGCCCGCGCCCGAACAGCCTCCCGCAGAAAACGTCGCGCCGGCCACCCCCGCCGCGTCGAAGCCGCCCGGCTTGTTCCAGCAGATATTTGCTCCGGGAGATGCGTCGTCGCCGCCCGCCGCCGCACCGGCAAGCCCGAGGCATTCGGCGCCGAAGCATCTGGCGCTCAAGAATATGGGGCTCGCAGCCGCGTTCCGTCACTATCTGCCCGAGGTCGCCGACGTCGTGCAGACCGGAGCGGTCCGCGTGGCTGCAACGGACGAGAAAACGGATTTCTACACAATTCCGCTGACCCAGAGTTCATTACGGCCGGGCACCGTCTACGCCGATCCCTATGGACACGTGCTGATCCTGGTCAAGCGCGTGCCGCAGGCAAATGGCGGGCCGGGGGTGTTCCTCGCCGTCGACGCCGAGCCCGACGGAACGGTCACGCGCAAGCGTTTCTGGCAGGGCAATTTCCTGTTCGCGCACGAGCCCTCACTCGGCACCTCCGGCTTCAAGCACTTTCGGCCGATCGCTCGCGAAAAGAACGGCGCCCTGCGGCGATTGACCAATGCGGAAATCGCCAAGGATCCTCAATACGGCGATTTTTCGCTGGAAGAATCGCAGATGAGCGCCCGGGATTTTTACGACCGCATGGACGACGTGATGTCGCCCGAGCCGGTCGATCCTGCGCGCGCGATGGAGAACGCGATTGCCAATCTCGACGAGCAGGTGAAGACGCGAGTCACCTCAATCGAAAACGGGCGAAAATATCTGGAGAAAGCGCGTGGCGAAATTGCCATGCCATCCGGTCCGTCGATCTTCGAAACGACCGGCGCATGGGAAGATTACTCGACGCCGGCGCGCGATTTCCGGCTGTTGATCGCCATCGATGTGGTGCGCGGCTTTCCCGATCACGTCGCACGGCGCGCAGAGCACTACGCAATGCCGGCCGGCAAGAGCGCGGCCGAGGTCAAGAGCGAGTTGGAGGCCCAACTCGCCTCGGAGCTTGCGACACACAAGTTTTCATACGCCCGCAGCGACGGCTCGCAATGGACACTTTCGCTCAAAGACGTGATCGATCGCGGGGCTGATCTGGAGATGGCGTACAATCCCAACGATTGCGCTGAATTCCGCTGGGGCGCCAAGCCCGGTAGCGATGAGGCCTCGACCTGCAAGCGGCATGCACCCTCAGCGCAGCACGCCAAAATGACCGGTTACCGCAACTGGTTCCACGACCGGCACTGGCCGCACGCTTAGCAGCCTGCGGGTCTGACGCCGGCGCGCCTGCTGCACGCGGCAATCGGTACTCGCTTCCCTTCGGCAAAAGGAATAATGAAGGCGCCGTCCTTCACGCTCCGCAGTGGCGCTCCTGCCACGTGCTCAATCATTGCCGAACCCGGCCCCGATGAATTCGCGCTTCACCTACCGGTCCGACCCGATCCGCATTGTCTTTGGGGCCGGCGCCGTTGGCGCGCTGCGCACTGAAGCCGACTTTCATAAGATGTCGCGCCTCCTCGTGCTGTGCTCACCTTCGCGTGCCGACATCGCGCGCCGCGCCACGGCCTCCGTCGCCGACCGCTGCGCCGGGTTGTGCGATGCCTCGGCCCCGAACATGCCGCGCGAGGCTTTCGAGCGCGTCGTCGCCGATATCGCCCGGCACGAGGCCGACGGCTTCGTAGTGATCGGCGGCGGTTCGCCGATCGGGCTCGCCAAGGCCGCCGCAGTCGCCACCAAGCTACCCTTTATCGCCATCGTGACCACCTATTCGGGCTCCGAGATGGCGCCGCGATGGCGCATTGGCATCGCCGACAAGCAGGTCAGCGGTGAGGACCGCGCCGCGCTGCCGGCGACCGCGATCTACGATCCTGAACTCGCCCTCGACCTGCCGGTGCGCATGACAGCGGCAAGCGGCATGAACGCGATGGCGCATGCGGTCGAAAGCCTTTACGGACCCGACACCAATCCGGTGGTGCAAACCATGGCCGAGGAAGCCGTTCGCCTCATCGGGTCGAGCCTGCCACGCGTTGTACAGGCCCCGCGCGATCTCGCCGCGCGCACCGACCTCGCCTACGGCGCGTGGCTTGCGGCCAATTTCCGCGCCGAGGTCGGGCTCGAGCACGCTATCGCGCAGCGCGTGCGGCAGTGGTTCGATCTCGACCACGCCCACACCCACGCGGTCGCCACGCCCTACGCCATCGGCTTTAATGCCGCCGCCGCACCCGAGGCGATGATGCGCATCAAGCGCGCGCTCGCCGTGCCGGACGCCGCGCGCGGCCTTTACGATCTCAATGTGCGTGTCGGTCTTCCGACCGGACTGAAGGGGCTTGGGCTGCGCGAGGACGATCTCGCTAAGGCCGTGGACGTTGTCAGCAAGATCAAGGTCGACCATCCGCGGCCAGTGACGAAAGCCGAGCTTGCCGAGGTCATTCGCCAGGCGTATTTCGGCGAACCGCCGCAATTCTAGGGAATGCGCAAGATGCCGGCTGCAGCGCCCATGCCGAACAAATTCCGCGGCGTCATGCAAAGCCCGGTCACGCCGCTCAAGGACGATTTCTCGCTCGACTTGCCGACCTTCGAGAAGGTGCTCGACTTCCACGTCCGCTCCGGCGCGCCGGCGATCTCCTGGCCGCACCACAAGGGCGAGTCGCTCAACCTGACCATCCCCGAGCGCAAGCTGTTCGCCGAGGCCGCCGTTAAGGTCGTGGCCGGTCGCGTACCGGTGACCGTCCATGTCAGCGCACTCGCGGTCGAGGACACGATGGCGCTGGCGCGGCACGCGCAGGACATCGGCGCCGATGGCATTCTGGCAATCACGCCGTATTTCTGGGCGCCGACATTGGAGGCGATCGAGGCTTATTTCATGCGGCTATGCGGTTCGATCGACCTGCCGGTGCTGTCGTACAACTCGCCGAGCTATCTCAACGGCGTCGAAATTACCGGCGATCTGATGGCGCGGCTGATCGAAAAATTGCCGAACTTCGCCGGCGTCAAGGAAGCAAGCTTCAACAGCGAAAAATTCCTGGAGATTTCGCGCGCAGTGCTGGCGCTGCGGCCGAACTTTGCGATGGTGACCGGAGTTGAGTTCCTGCTGCCGTCGGTGCCGCTGGGCGGCGTCGGCTCGTATTCGGCGGCCGGTTCGATCTGCCCGAATTTGTGCAACGAGCTGTTCGACAGCTGCGTGGCAGGCGAATGGGCCAAGGCGCGCGAGCTGCAATTCAAGATGACGCGGCTGTGGCACCTGTTCAAGGATCAGTATCCCTCTTCGCTCAAGGGCGGCATGGTGATCATGGGCCGTCCGGTCGGCCCGACGCGCGCGCCGCTGCCGACCGCGACGCCCGAGCGCCAAGCCTATATCCGCGCTCAGCTTGAAGAGCTCGGCATCATCGACACCGAGCCGCACGGCTGGTGAGTGCAACGTTCGTCATCGCGAGCAACAGCGAAGCAATTCAGAGCAGCTCGCTCATCACAAGCGGCCCTGGATTGCTTCGTCGGCCCCTAGGGCCTCCTCGCAATGACAATGAAGATCAGGAATAAACAATGCCGCTCGAGCTGGGTCTCGTTCATACGCCGCTGACGCCGTTCGCCGCCGACCGGCAGATCGACTTCGAACAATACGGCTGGATGATCGAATTTCACTTACGTCAGGGCGCGCAGGCGCTGGCGGTGCCCATGCACGTCGGCGAGTCCGTCAGCCTTACCGATGAGGAACGTCGCGCCCTGATCAAATTTGCGGTCGATTGCGCCGGCAAACGCGCGCCGGTCGTCGCCCACGTCAGCGATGCCGGCACCGAGATTGCGGCCGCGCTCGCGCGCGCCGCCCAGGATGCCGGCGCAACCGCGGTCATCGCCACCACGCCCTATTACTGGACGCCGCCGCCGGCGATGATTTTGCAGCATTTTGTCCAGATCGGCGCGGCCGTCGATATCCCATTTTTTGTGTTCAATGCGCCCGAAGACATGGCCGGCAGCAAGATCAATGCCGCTCTCGCCGTCAAACTGATCGAGCAGCGGCCGAATTTCAGTGGCGTCGTGGATTCGAGCCTTGACTGGCAATTCATGATCGAGCTGTTGACCGACGTCGCGCGCGTGCGGCCGGATTTTGCGCTGTTGGCGGGCAACGAGCTGCTGGTCTCGGCGGCAGCCATCGGCGCGCGCGGGATGTTCGCGCCGCTCGCGGTCGTAGCCCCGACGCTCATTCGCCGCATGTTCGAACTGTGCCGCGCGCAAAATTTCTCCGAGGCGCGCGCATTGCAGGAGGGCGCCGCGGCGTTGCGCCAAATCCTCAAAGCCGGCGGCGTCGCCGCGCTCAAAACGGCGGCACGCGCCATGGGCCGCGATTGCGGCGATCCGCGCCCGCCGCTGCTGCCGCTCACTGCCGAGGCGGCGAAAAAGCTTGCGGCGCAAATCGAGGCGCTGCCGGCACTCGCGCAAGAGCCGCGTGGCTGGTGAATTCCATAACTGATTTCGAGCGACCGCCGCGGACCTCGCCCGCTCGCAGCCGCCGGATCTGGGGCTAAGGGTCGATCATGTCGGTGAGCCGCCACAATTGGCTATGCCACCGTCAGCCCGCCATCGAGCACCATGAGCTGCCCGGTCATTGAAGCCGCGGCATCGCTGGCGAGATAAGCGACGGTTGCGGCGACTTCCTCGACGCTCGCCTGCCGGCGCAGCGGAATGCGCTTGAGCATTGCTTCCATATAGGCCGGATCCGCTCCCTTGCCGGCGCGCGACGGCGATGGCGTGACCAAACGGCCGGGCGCGATGGCATTGACGCGAATGTTGCTTGCCGCCCATTCCACCGCCAGCATGCGCGTCATGCCGACCAAAGCCGCCTTCGAGATGCCATAGACCGAACGCTCCGGCGCGCCGACCAGCGCATAGGTCGAAGCGATGTTGATGATGCACCCTCCCCGGCCGGCGGAAATCATGGCGCGGCCAACCTGTTGGGTGAGAAAGAACGTGCCGCGCAGATTAACGTCCATCAGCGCGTCCCACTCGGCCGCGGTGACATCGACCGCGTCCTTGCGCAGATTAGTGCCCGCATTGTTGACCAGGAGATCGAGGCCGCCGAGTGCGGCGACAATCTCGGTGGTCTTCGCCGGGAGACTTGGCTGATCGCGCAAGTCGAGCGCAACCGGCACCACCCGCCCGGCTTCGCCGGCGAGCGTCTGCATCGTTGCAGCAAGGTGATCTATCGTTGTCGCCGTGATGGCGAGGTCGAAACCACCGCGCGCCAACGCCAGCGCGGTCGCCGCACCCACCCCGTAGGTTGCTCCGGTCACCAATGCCGTACGCCGCACTGCCATGCGCTCCCGCTCCGCCTTGCGCAGGGTGCGACCTTAGCACGGTGCGCGACGCGCTTTTCCCAACCTTCCGGCCGTGCATTATGATCGTGCCGCAACAACGGAGGGGGCGATGCCGCGAACGGCCGCCACGCTGGTTCTATCGCTTATGGCAAGCCTGCTGCTGCCCATCGCACTGGCCGCCACAGCTTCGGCCGGCACGCTCGATGCCATCAAAACGCGCGGCAAGCTCCTTGTCGGCGTTACTGAAACTTCGCCGCCATTTTCCTACCGCGACGGCGCCAACGGCATCGTCGGTTACGACGTCGACCTCGCCGGCCAAGTCGCCAAGCGCCTCGGCGTCGCCATGGCGAAAATCTCCATCATCAATGCAGATCGCATCTCCGCGCTGCAGCAGGACCGCGTCGATCTGGTGGCCGTCGGCATGACGCGGTCGAAGAAGCGCGCCAACGATGTCGATTTCAGCTACGCCTATCTGGATTCGCCGCACATGATCCTGGTGCGCAAGGCAAGCGGCATCCAACACATTACGCAGCTTGCCGGCCGCAAGCTCGCGCTGGTTCGCTCGGCGAGCGTCGACGGCAAGCTCAAAGCCGCGGTGCCGACCATGCAGATCGTGTTTTTCGACACCTATGATGCCGCGTTCGCGGCGCTCGCCGACGGCCGCGTCGATGCCTTTCTCGCCGACAAGATGCTGGTGCTGTGGTTCGCGCAGAAAAGCGGCCATACGGCGGATTTTGCGTTGATCGGCGACTATCAACTGCCGCGCACTTCGGGCTTTGCGCTGAAAAAAGACGAGCCGCAGTTTCGCGACTTTGCCGATCGGACGCTGCTCGATCTGGAAGCGTCCGGTGAGGCAAAGAAAATATTCGACGCGTGGTTTGCGCCCCTGCCGCGCGACTTTCGCATTCAGCCCGACTGAGCGGATTTCCGCGTTATGGAAGCCTCCACCAAAGGCTCAGGGACAAAATGGGTCGGCCGCGCCATACGGCGGCTTGAGGACCCGGCGCTGGTGACCGGGCGCGGTCGGTTCACGGCCGATTTGCCGGCCGCGCAGTGGGTGCGCTTTGTCCGCAGCCCTGTCGCTTCGGGCCGCATCGTCGCAATCACCGCACCGCACGGCGCGCAGATTTTCAGCGCGGCCGATCTGCAAGGCACGCGGCCGATCCGGCCGATGCTGCACAAATTCAACTATCGGCCGATCGAGCAGCCGCTGCTCGCTTCGGACGTGGTGCGCTTTGTCGGCGAACCAATCGCCGCCGTGATCGCACCCTCGCCCGCCGAGGCGGAAGACCTCGCCGACGCCGTGAGCGTCGAGATCGACGCACTCCCGGCGGTGACCGACGCCCAGGACGCGTTGCAGCCGGATGCGCCGCCGGTGCACGATGGGCTTCGGAACAACGTCGTCGTTGAAAGCCGCTTCACCACGCCGGATTTCGCCGCGGCGATGGCGGGCGCGCATCGCCGGGTCGACATTGCGCTGCGCTCGCGGCGGCAGAATGCGACGCCGCTCGAAGCGCGCGGTGCGCATGCCGCGTTCGATGCCACGACCGGGCGCATCACGCTGACCTGCGCCACGCAGATGCCGCATCTGCTGCGCACCGCCGTGGCCGACCTGCTCGGCTTGCCTGAGTCCGACTTGCGCGTCGTCGCGCCGGATGTCGGTGGCGGCTTCGGACAGAAAATGTCGCTGCCCGCCGAATACGCCGTGCTGGTCTGGCTGGCACGAAAGTTTTCCGGCGGCGTCGCATGGAGCGAAGACCGGCGCGAAAATCTGATCGCTGCCTTTCACAGCCGCGATCAGAGCATTCAGCTCGAAGGCGCGTTCGATGCGCAGGGCAAACTGATCGCCCTTTCGGGCGATATCCTGGCCAATATCGGCGCCTATTCGTGCTTTCCCACGACCTGCGGCGTCGAACCGCTGATGGCCGCGGCCGAGCTGCCGGGCCCATACGACGTGCGCGCCTATGCGTGCGTCGCGCGCGGCGTCGCTACCCATACCTGCACCATGGCGCCGTATCGTGGCGTGTCACGCCCGGTCATTACCACCGCAATCGAGCGGCTAATGGACAAGGCGGCGGCCGCGTTCGGCTTGAGCCCGGTCGAGATTCGCAAACGCAATTTGATCGCGCGCTTTCCCTACACCTCCGCCACCGGCCTCGTCATCGACGAAGGAAGTTATCTGCAGACGCTGGAGCAAGCCGCCGCCATCGCTGACCTGCCGGGCTTTCGCGCGCTGCAAACCGAAGCGCGCCGCCGCGGCATTTATCGCGGCATCGGCTTCGCGACGTTTTCCGAACGCACCGGCTACGGCAGCCCGGCCTTCGCGGCACGCGGCATGGAGATCACCCCGGGATGGGAGCGCGTCGAGCTCGAAATGGATCCGTCCGGCCGCGTCGAGGCCCGCATCGGTGCCAGCCCACACGGCCAGGGGCTGCGCACGACCTTGGCGCAGATCATCGCTGACGAGATCGGCGTGACGCCGCAGGAGGTCCGCGTGGTCCATGGCGACACCGATCGCACGCCGTATGGCTGGGGCACGTTCGCCAGCCGGTCGCTGGTCATTGCCGGCGGCGCGTCATTGCTGGCGGCGCGCAAGATCCGCCAGAAGCTTTTGATAGCGGCAAGCCATGTGCTCGAGGCGGCGGCGGACGACATCGTGCTCGAGGCCGGCGCCGCCCGAGTTTCCGGCACCGACCGCGCCGTGCCGATCGCGACGCTGGCGCGCGCCGTCTATCACCAGACCCACAGTTTTAAGGGCGAGATCAGTCCCGGACTGCGCGAAGCCGCCGACTACGATCCATCCGGCACGTTTTCGAACGCCTGCCATGTGGCGTTCGTCGAACTCGACCCAGAGACCGGCCGCGTCACGCTGCAAAACTATTTGGTGGTCGAGGACGCCGGGCGCATCATCAATCCGCTGATCGCCGACGGCCAAGTGCATGGCGGCGTTGCTCAGGGCATCGGTAATGCACTGTTCGAAGAAATCGTCTACGACGGCGATGGCAACATCGCGACCGCGACGCTCGCCGACTTTATGCCGCCGACCGCGCGTGAAATCCCGCCGTTCGAGCTGCATCACATCGAGACCCCGACTGACGCTTCGATTACCGGCGCCAAGGGTTTGGGAGAAGGCGGCGCTATCGGCGCGCCGGCCGCCGTGCTCAATGCCGTTAACGACGCGCTGTCGCCGTTCGGCGTTTCGATCGATGAAATTCCGGCAACGCCGCAGCGGATCAGGGCGGCACTGCGTGCCCAGGGATCAGCAATCAGGGATCAGGAATCGGGAAGAACCTGATCCCTGATGGCTGGTACCTGAACCCTGTTACGCCGGCCGTTCGCGCGCCGACAGAACGGCGAGCAACAGATAGGCCGCGAGCAAACCCATTTCGGTCAGCACGATGACCATGTTGCTGCCGTAAACTTTAGGAAAAAACAGCTCGACCACCGCCATCGACACGGTCGAGGTGAGCCAAACCACGGCGCCCCAGGCCGCGGCCAGCCATAGCCCGACCGCCGCCACAAGATCGATCACGGCGAAGAAGACGGTCGCCGACTGCCAGGCGAGCGAATGCATTTCGAAGGTCTGATCGGGCGCGGCGCCGATGCCGCACACCTGTCCCCAGTGGTAGAGGCCCTTGGCAAGCGACACCGCCGCCATGATGCGCAGGAACAGCACCAGATACTCGGTCCACGTCCCCTTGGCGGCGCTGGCCTGCACCGGCTCGATCAGGTCGCTCGGCCGGGCGGGCTGTCGCCGCGATTGGTCGTCCATGCTGGGTTCCGTAGCTGATGCGAGCGCACCGAGACCGGCGAGGGATAAGGGCGCCCTCCGATCGGGTCAACGTCTCTCCAGTCTGCCAAAAGAGGTACGGCTGTGGCCATTCCGTGGCCGCGGCAGCGGACCGCGCTGCTGTGGCCAGTGGCGGCTCAAGCCCCGAAGGGCTAAAAGGAGGCGGCAGAAGGGAGCGCCCATGGTGACAAACGTGGGCGATCAACTATGGCGATTAAATTCGGCAGGCCGCTCGACAATAGCCGCTCCAAGCCCGCCGCAGGCTTCCCCGGCCCGCAGCGGCTTGATACCAGGCAGGCCAACGCGGACGACCGGCTCGACTTGGCGGTACGTCCTCGCCGCAATCGCCGCGCCGAATGGTCGCGCCGGATGGTGCGCGAGCACGTTCTGACCACCGACGACCTGATCTGGCCGCTATTCGTGACCGAGGGGACGCGGCTGCGCACCCCGGTACCGTCGATGCCGGGCGTCGAGCGCCTCTCCGTCGACGAGGCCGTGCGCGCGGTCGAACGCGCCGCCAAACTGACCATCCCGTGCGTGGCGCTGTTTCCCTATACCGATCCGGCGCTGCGCGACGACGAGGGGTCCGAGGCGTTCAACCCCGACAACCTGGTGTGCCGCGCCGTCCGCGCCATCAAAAGAGAGGTGCCGGAGATCGGTGTGCTGTGCGACGTGGCGCTCGATCCCTATACGAGCCACGGTCATGACGGGCTGCTGCGCGACAGCATTATCCTCAATGATGAGACCGTCGCTGTGCTGGTGCGCCAAGCTCTTGTCCAGGCCGATGCCGGCTGCGACGTGATTGCGCCGTCAGACATGATGGATGGGCGTGTCGGCGCCATCCGCTCTGGTCTTGATGCCGCAGGCTTCGACCACGTGCAGATTATGGCCTATGCGGCCAAATATGCCTCGGTCTTTTATGGGCCGTTCCGGGATGCTGTCGGTTCCAATACGACGCTTACCGGGGACAAGCGGACCTATCAGATGGATCCGGCGAATTCCGACGAGGCGCTGCGCGAGGTCGAGCTCGACATCGCCGAAGGCGCCGACATGGTGATGGTCAAGCCCGGCCTGCCCTATCTGGACATTTTGTATCGCGTCAAACAGACGTTCGGGATGCCGACATTCGCCTATCAAGTCTCCGGCGAATATGCGATGATCGCTGCCGCCGCGGCGAATGGGTGGCTGGACGGCGATAAGGCCATGATGGAAAGCCTCGTGGCCTTCAAGCGCGCCGGCGCCGATGGTGTTCTGACTTATTTTGCGCAGCAGGTGGCGGAGAAGCTGAAAAAGGGTGGCGCATAAAGCGCAATTGCAAGCACGTCGCCCGCGAGCGCGGGCGAAAGTTCCTCCTAAGGGAAAGTATCGCGTACCAGGGATGCGAACCATTCCCGCCTGCGACGCAACGACAGGGCGGACGTACAATGCGCGACGATGAGGACAATATCCGGCAGTACCTGCCGGTCTTGCGGCGGATCATCATTCTGGTGGCGGTACTGACCGCTATCCCGGTGGTGATGTGGACCGCCACCGCCTTCGTGCGCAGTCATGTTTCCGCGCCGCGACCACCGGCGCTGCAGCCGATGGCCATCGCGCCGTCAAGCGCACCGGCAGACACCACGGTCGTGGCCGCGTCCGATCAGCCACCGACGCAGTCCGCCAATACCGCCCAGGCGACGCAGCCGAAAGTGTCCGCCTACGCCGACGTTCCTGCCCCTGCTGACGCGACCCCGACGGGCGCCACACCGACCTTCAAAACGGCTTCCGTTGGCGCGCCGTCAAATGCGTCACAGGACGATGCCACGCCCACGGTCCCGAGTTCGGCAGATGCCGCGGCGCCTCCCGCCGACGGCGCGGCGCCGGACAATGGCACGCAGATCGCGGCTCGGCCGCAGGACTCAGCGTGGCCAGCGCCGCCGGCGCCCGCGGCAGACGGATTGCCGCCGGGCGATCCGATCTCCGGGCCGGTGCCGCTGCCGCGCAAACGCCCTACCAGTTTCGCGATGGCGGGAAATGTGCCGTTGCCGGAACCGCGGCCCGAAGTCTCGGGCGGTGGCACAACCGAATCGACGCCGACCGCTGTCGACTGGCTCAAGAAGGTCTTCCACTCACCGGCGCCGTCTCAGCCACCCGACAGCCCCGGCGATACGGCTCACGAGTAAGCCTCGACCCGCTGAGCGAGTTGCAGCGACGCTTTCACAAATAGTCATTCCAGCGCGGCACCACTCTCGATCAGCACTGGGTGGTAACCCTCCTCACGCAACGCGCTGAAGATCTCTTCGGCATGGGCCCGGCCGCGCGTCTCCATGGTGACGTCGAGCTTGGCGCCCTTGGCGGGCACATCAAGAAAAAGGCGGTGGTGATCCACGCTCAAAATATTGGCCCCGAATTCGCCGAGCCGTCCCGCAATTCGCCCGAGGATTCCAGGGCTGTCCGAAATGGTCAGACGAAACGACACGATCCGGTCGGCACGTTCCAGTTCGCGCACCATGATCGAGGCGAGAATGCGCGGATCGATATTGCCGCCACACAGGATCAGACCGGCTTTGCGGCCATGAAACCGCTCCGGCTGCGCCAGCATGGCGGCAAGACCGGCGGCGCCCGCCCCTTCAGCCATCGTCTTCTGCAAGGTCAAGTAGGCGTTGACCGCGCGCTCGAGCAGCGGCTCATCGACGAGGATAATGTCGCTCACCAATTCGCGCACCACCGGCACCGTCAGTTTGCCGGCGTTAGCGACCGCGATGCCTTCGGCGAGCGTGGGACCGCCACACGGTCTTTGCTCACCGTGATGCGTCGCGTTCCACATCGATGGAAAGAGCGCGCATTCGACGCCGACGATTTCAATGGCCGGGTTCTTGGCGCGCGCCGCAATGGCGCAGCCGGCGATCAGTCCGCCGCCGCCGATCGGCACGATCAGGACGTTGAGGTCCGGCACCTCTTCGAGCATTTCCAGCGCAATCGTCCCCTGCCCGGCGATGATCGCCGGGTCGTCGTAAGGATGCACCCACACGAGATTGCCTTGGCGCGCGATCGCCTCGGCGCGCACCTGCGCGTCGGCGAGCGTTTCACCATCGAGCACCACCGTGGCACCATGCGCTTCGGTCGCCTTCACCTTCACGAATGGCGTCGTCACCGGCATGACGATGGTGGCTGGGATGGCCAGACGGCGCGCGTGATAGGCGACCGCCTGCGCGTGATTGCCGGCCGACATCGCAATGACGCCGCGGCGGCGCTCGTCGGCCGACAGCGCGGCGAGTTTGACGCAAGCGCCGCGCTCCTTGAACGAGTTCGTAACCTGCAAATTCTCGTATTTAACAAAAACCTCGGTGCCGGTGAGCGCCGACAACGGTGGCGCCGGCAAGAGCGGCGTGCGCAGCACATGGCCGGCAATCGTCTTGCGGGCCAGCTCGATATCGGCGAGCGTCACCATGGCTGCGTTTCCTTTTTGCGTCCGGGCGCCGGAACGCCCCACTCGCGCCAGCATCCTACCCTTGCGATTTGCGCCACGACACTGTCACGTGGAACCTCTCGCGGTGGCACTTGGCAGTTGCCAACAGCCCGTAGCCAACAGCCTTTACAAACTGGAATGCGGCGCTAATTTTCGTCGAGATCTCGGGTTCCACCTTATGCGGTTAGTGAAGTTCAAGCAGTCGATGGCGTCCGGACTCGAAAGCGCTGTTATGCGCCCCACTCGTCTGCGATTGAAATTCCTCGGGCAGACGCTCGGAATGAAAATCGCTGGGCGGCGGCTTTCAGTGCGCAATCGCCGGTGTATCGAGCAATCTGGATTGTTCGACGCGACCTGGTACCTCGGCCAAGCCCCCGCCGCAGTCGAGTCCGGGCTCGATCCGCTGGAGCATTATTTCTATTTCGGCTGGAAAGCGGGGCTATCGCCAGGTCCCTATTTTGACGCGTCCTGGTACCGCACATTTTACAATGACGTGGACGTCGCCGGCTGGGAACCCTTGCTTCACTTTATCCGCTATGGAATGCAGCGGGGGCGCTGCGCACGCGGTTCCCAGGGTTCGATTTACGACGCCTTTCAAAGCCTCGGCGAGGACTGCGAATTCGGCAATGTCCAACGCCATTTCGATTCTAATTCGTTGGGACTGTTTCGCTTCTCGCAAACCAACGCGGACAGCCTGGTCGCGGCCTTAGACAAGGGACTGGAGCGGTTGATTACAGCAGACACGGTTGAAATTGTCGGCCGCGAACACGAATACTGCACGCGGGTTCAGCCCTTCGATTTCCTGTTCCACACCCATGTGCTTACAGCCAATTCCACGGTCGAAAAAATCAAAGCGCACGAAATCCGCAGGCTGCAACTCCTGGCGCGGAAGTTCGTCGACGATCTCAAGGATGGCAAAAAAGTCTTCCTCTACAAGGCGCGTCAACCGTCGCCCGCAACAATGGGAGAACTTGCGCAACGGCTTGGCCGCTACGGACCGAACCGCTTGCTGTGCGTTACTCTGACCCGTGACACTCAAAAAATTGGCACTGTGGAGTTTAGGTCTGACTCGCTGGCGCTCGCATACATCGACCGCTTCGATGTCGACATGACCAAATGCGCACTCGATGTCTGGTCGGCTATCTGCCACAAGACGTTGTCAGGCTGGCGCGCTGAACGGATGGCCGCGGCATAACGGCTGCGCCTTGTAAAATGACAGAAGCCGAAATAACCGCCGCTTTAACCGGCCTGTTCCGCGAAATCCTCGACAATCCGCTGCTGGAGCTTGGTCCCACCGATCGAGATCACGATATTCCGGGATTTGACTCCGCGAAAAAAGTTCATCTCGTTCTCGCGGTGGAAGAGCGGTTCGCCATCCGCCTCCACAGCCGCGAGATCGATATGCTCCGATCCGTGGCCGATTGGACCAAGATCATTCAAGCCCACTGCAATGGGGTTTGAGGCCATGGGGCGAGTCCGCGGCATGTCGGTCGGGTTCGTCGGAAATTGTCAGGCCGAGTTGCTCCAACGCGCTTTCGCAAGAGCGTCGCCGGTCGCCGATATCACCAGCTTTTATCATTTTTTCGATGTCGCCGAGGATCGGCTGGCTGCCGCCCGCGCCGAAGTTCGTGCTTGCGACGTAATACTGATGCAAGACATTCAAGATGCGGAGACCTATCCGCTGCGCGCTGCGCTATCGGCGCACTGCCGGACAATCGCGTTTCCCTTTCTGCGCTTTGCCTCGCCGTGGCCCTTTGATGATTTCAATGGCCTGCGCGATACCGTTGCACGCAATCAAGACGATTCTGCGCTTCATACCGTGACCTATTACGATGGCATGCTCGGTCGGCTGCGCCGCGCAGAACCAGACTCGCACGCGCGCTTTGAGGCGTACAAGGCCTGTCAATTCAAGGGAATTGTCGACCCTGCAAGAGTGCACGATTTCGAGACGCGGCGGCTCGAAATGCTCGACGAACGTTTCGGGTTTGAGATCGGGCGCCACATCCTCGACGGATTCCGCAAGACCCAGTTGTTCTACACCGTGAACCGACCTTGCGGCGCTGTCCTCGCCCTCGTGCTCAATTACATCTTCAAGGCGCTCGACCTCGATCAGACGGCGCCGCCCGATGGAATTCTCGACGAATTGCGCACCATTCAGGTGCCGGTTCATCCATTCGCGGCGCGTCGCTTGTCGATTGAATGGGCCAGCGAGGAACGGTTGTATCGCAGTGGCGATCGCGAGCTGAAATGGGATGAATTCGTGCGGGCGTATATCGAACGCTACGGCTGAATCGACGCTTTCGCCGAAAGCGGGCGCCGCTCGGTTACGGCCACACGCGCGAGTTCTCCGGTTTCCCAAAGCTGCTTCGCCACGCGTCGACGAATTTTTCCGCTCGTCGTCTTCGGAATCGTCCCCGGTTCGAGTAGCACTACGTCAAGAACTGCCAGACCGTGCTCCTCGACCACCGCTTCGCGAATCTGCTCGGCAACTGCCGTCACATCGATGCGAGCGCGATGGCTCCTTTCCACCTCCTGTACGATGACCACACGCTCGTCGCCAGAAGAGGTGAGCGCCGCGAATGCCGCCCCATAACCGGCACGCAGGCATGGATCGGCCGCCTGCGCGGTATGCTCGATATCCTGCGGGTAATGGTTCGCGCCGCGCACGATGATGAGGTCCTTGATGCGGCCGGTGACAAACAACTCACCATCCGAATTCATAAAACCGAGATCGCCGGTCCGCAACCAAGCGGCGCCCGTTTCACCGTCGATCTGCCCGGCAAATGTCTCGTCCGATGCGACAGCATTGCGCCAATAGCCGCCCGCCACGTGAGGGCCCCGCACCCAAATTTCACCGATGCAATCGGCCGCAAGTCTGCGCCTGGTTTTGGGATCGACAATGGCGATCTGTTCGCGTTCCAACGCCTTGCCGCAGCCGACGATCGTCACCGCATCCGAATCCGGGCGCGCCGTCGCAATCCGGCCAGCCTGCAAGCCCGCACGGTCGACGGCGCGGATCGCGGCCCCGGCGCTGCGCTTGCCGCCTGAGATGAGAAGCGTGGCCTCAGCCATGCCGTAGCAAGGATTAAATGCGGAGGGCTTGAAGCCGTAAGGCTCAAACCTCGCAGCAAATTTGCGCAACGTCTGCGCGCGCACCGGCTCAGCTCCGTTGATGGCGACGCGCCAGCCCGACAAGTCGACGCCGCGCATCTCCTCCGGACGGAACCTCGTAACGCAGAGATCAAAACCGAAATTCGGTCCACCAGCCACTTCGGCGCCGAGTTCGCCAATGGCCTTCAGCAACGTGAGCGGCCGCTGCAAGAACGCGACAGGTGCCATGAGCACACAGCCCGCGCCGAGGTAGAACGCTTCAAGGACGTTGAGGATCAAGCCCATGTCGTGGTGCAACGGCATCCAGCAGACGTGCTTCGAACTGCGCGAATGACCCAGAGCGCGGCGGATCATGTCCAGATTTTCAAGGAGATTGCCGTGGCTGACCATGACGCCCTTCGGCGCCGAGGTCGAACCCGAGGTGTATTGCAAGAAAGCGAGATTGCTTCGGGACGCACGGCACGTTTCGGGCTGCTCGATTGCGGGACGCTGCAGTTCCTCGTCGACGTAGACCCAGGCCAGATCCCGGCCCATCAGGCTGCCGACGCCGCGTGCTGCCAAATCCGCTGCATAAGCCGCGGTGGTCAGGCCGAAGCGAGGATCGCAATCGGCGATGATGTTCGCGGCTGCATCGCGCCCGGCAACGCGACGCGGCGGTGCAAGCGGCACGGCGATGACCCCGGCTGTGAGGCAACCGAAGAATGCGGCAATGAAATCGAGCCCCGGCGGAAACACGAGAATCGCGCGGTCACCGGCGCAGGCGCCGTGAGCGTACAGGGTGTGCGCGATATGGCGCGCCCTCGCACGCAACTCTTCGTAGGTCAAAGACAGCGCCGGGCGGCCATTTGCAGCAAGGAAGCTGAAGGCTACCTGGTCCCGCTGCTGTTCGGCGCGCTCAGCCAGAACATCGACGAGCGAGTCGTATGCCTGCACCACGGCGCTTCCGCCGCTACGCCGCTGGATTGGAACGAATCGTCGAAAGATAAACGACGAGGCGCGAAATCGTCGGATGATCGGCGATGACGTCGGGCGTCAGCGCAACGCCAAGTCGCTCTTCCAGCGCTACGGCCAATTGCACCGACATCGCCGAATCCAAGCCGATGCGGCTGAATTTGGCGTTCGGTTTGACGTCGTTGGGGGCAAGTTCCAGCATGTCGGCCACATAGGACACGCACCAAGCCGTAAGTGCTGCTTGATCATTTCCAACGTCGGACATGAACGCGAACGGGGTTGACAGGAAGACCGGGATATTTCGGTTTTGGTGACGCGCCACTATGGCGCGCGACCGATTTTTGAGCAAGACTGATTGAGCAAACTGATCAAGACGCTGGGCACCCCCCGGCGCCCATTGCAACATTCGTTACGCCATGACCGATATCGATGCAACACAGCCGCGCCTGAATTCGATCGGCGCGACGGCGGTGGTTTTTTCAAGTCCGACCTTTCATCGACTACAACTGCGACATTTTGTATTGTTCGACATCCTGCCGCTTATTGCCGCGCCGGCGATCCTGATATTTGCGCCAAGCCCGACCGGACTGGATTGGTCGCTGTTTGCCATTCTTTGGCTCGGAACCGGGCTTGGGCTGACTGTCGGGTTCCATCGCTACTTCTCGCATCGCTCGTTTGAAACGACCCGGCCGGTTGCGTTGACATTACTCGTACTGGGCTCGATGGCCGGACGCGGACCGATGATCTCGTGGGCGGCAATGCATCGCCGACATCATCAAACGTCCGACCGCGACGGCGATCTGCATTCGCCCAATCGGCACGGCGCGGGTCTCGGCGGCAGGCTGCGCGGCCTCCTCCACGCCCACCTGACTTGGATGATCCGGCACGATTACCCGAACGTCACCCACTACGTTCCGGACCTGGTAAGCGACAAGATCGTCGCCCGTTACAATCGGCGTTACTATTGGTGGGTAATCCTCGGTCTGGTGCTGCCGACCCTCATCGGCGGCCTATGGACCGCAAGCCTGTCGGGCGCGTTGTCCGCGTTTCTCTGGGGCGGCATCTTCCGGCTGTTCGTGGTCGAGCACTCCATGTCGGCCATCAACTCCGTGTGCCACACGATCGGGACCCGCAAGTTTGCGGTGCGCGGCGACAACAGCCGTAACAATGCCTGGCTGGGGGTTCCGAGCTGGGGCGAGGCGTTTCACAACAATCATCATGCCTTTCCCTCGTCAGCGGCCTTCGGGCTGCGGTGGCATGAGCTCGATCCTGGCTTCTGGTTTATTCGCGCGCTGGAACGCCTGGGGCTGGCGTGGCACGTCAAAACACCTTCGATCGCGGCAGTTACCCAGCGGGCGGCTGCCGAACGCTGACAGGCAGGCCCGCGAAAGGCATTAGGGACGGCCCGCATTTGCCTTTGACGCCGCGCGCCTGCCGGGCGATGCTAGCGCGTGCCGGGGCGAATCTCGGCCGTCGGTAACCGCTAAACCGTCTCCCGTGACCCAGCATTCGCGCGATACGCCGCAATTCTATCTGACCGCGCCATCGCCCTGCCCGTATCTCGCGGGCAAGGAGGAGCGCAAGGTTTTTACACACCTGGTCGGCGAACGCGCGGGCGAGCTGAACAACATCCTCACCCACGGCGGCTTCCGCCGCAGCCAGTCGATCGCCTACCGGCCAGCCTGCGAGGGTTGCCGCTCGTGCGTCTCGGTGCGCGTGGTGACGCGCGAATTCCGCCCCACCCGCAGCATGCGCCGGATCGTACGGCGCAACACCGACATCATCAGGGACATGCGGACCGCGGTGCCGACATCCGAGCAATACTCGGTTTTCCGCGCCTATCTGGATTCGCGGCACCGCGACGGCGGCATGGCCGACATGACTGTGCTGGACTACGCCACGATGGTCGAGGACAGCCACGTCGAAACGCGCATCGTCGAATACCGCCGCCCTGCCCCCGGCAGATCCCATCAGGGCGATCTGATTGCAGTGGCGCTGACCGACGTTCTCTGCGACGGGCTGTCGATGGTCTATTCGTTTTTCGAGCCGGATGAGGCGGCGCGCTCGCTCGGCACCTTCATGGTGCTCGACCACATCGCCCGCGCCCGCGAACTTGGCCTCGCCTACGTCTATCTCGGCTACTGGGTCCGCGGCTCCGGCAAGATGGACTACAAAAGCCGCTTCCTGCCGCAGGAGCGGTTGCTCCCGGAGGGCTGGGCAAAGACCGGATAAAGGGCGATAATTCTTAAAACACCAACAATGGGTGGTGTCATGAAGCTAACGCCGCAAGAGCTTCAGCAATTCGACCAGCAGGGCTATCTGTTCTTTCCGAACTGTTTTTCCGAAGAGGAAATCGCGCTGTTGCGCGACGATGCCGAGGCGATACTCAAGCTCGATCGCAAGGAGGTCTGGCGCGAGAAAACCGGCGCGCCGCGCACCGCTTTCGCCGCCCACACATTCAACGAGACATTCCGCTTGCTCGCCTGCCACCCGCGGCTGGTAAAGCCGCTTCGCCTGTTGTTCGGCGAGGACGTCTACGTGCACCAGTTCAAGCTCAATGCCAAGGCGGCGTTCGAGGGCGACGTCTGGCAGTGGCATCAGGACTACGGCACCTGGGCGCGCGACGATGGCATGCGGGAACCGCGCGCCATGAACATCGCCGTGTTTCTCGATGAGGTGATGCCGATCAACGGCCCGCTTTTGCTCATTCCCAAAAGCCATAAGCAGGGCGTGCTCTCTGCCGGCCACGATACGCTCACTACCTCCTATCCGCTGTGGACGCTGGACAAGGAGACGGTAACGCGACTTGCCGCGGAAGGCGGCATCGTGGCGCCAACCGGCAAACCCGGCTCGGTGCTGATGTTCCACGGCAATCTGGTGCACGCTTCGCCGCCCAACATCACGCCCTACCCGCGCAAGATCGTTTATCTGACGCTGTGCGCCTGCTCCAACCACATCACCAAATTCACCCGGCCGGAATGGATCGCGCATCGCGATTTCACGCCGATCGTCCCGGTCGCCGACGACGCGTTGCTCGCTCACGCGCGCGCACACCGTGTCGCGGCCGCGTGAATAAGCGAACCGATGGAGCGGATTCGCGTTTCATGGCGTTGAAGGCGGTCAAATCGACCATCGTGCCGTCGCCGGAATTGCTGCAGGAGACGGAGACGATGTCATGAACCTGCAAGCGATGCTCGCTGAGCGCGCCGAGGGCGGCAAGCCGGTGCGCGTCGGGTTGATCGGCGCCGGCAAATTCGGCTCAATGTTTCTGGCGCAGGTGCCCTATATCAAGGGGATCGAAGTCGCAGTTATCGCCGATCTCGATCCGGATCGCGCCAAGGCGGCCTGCCGCACCGTCGGCTGGGATTCTGCGCGTATCGCACGCACGCGCTTCGTGGCGGACGGCCGCAACACTTGCCGCGCTGACAACGTCGACGTTGTGGTCGAAGCGACCGGCAATCCCGCAGCCGGCATCGCGCACGCGCTTGAAGCGATCGAGGCCCAAACGCCCATCGTCATGGTCAATGTCGAGGCCGACGCCCTCGCGGGTGCGTGGCTCGCCGACAAGGCCCGCGCCGCGGGCGTGATCTATTCCATGGCCTATGGCGACCAGCCGGCGCTGATCGCCGAAATGGTAGACTGGGCGCGCGCCGCAGGTTTTTCCGTTGCCGCAGCCGGCAAAGGAACCAAATATCTGCCGGCCTATCACGCCGTGACGCCCGATCATGTCTGGGAGCATTACGGCCTGACCGCCGAGGAAGCTCACAAGGCCGGCATGAACTCGCAGATGTTCAACTCGTTTCTTGACGGCACCAAGTCGGCGATCGAAATGGCGGCGGTCGCCAATGCCTGCGCGCTCGATGTGCCGCATGACGGTTTGGTGTTTCCACCGTGCGGGGCGGATGGACTCGCTACCATGCTGCGGCCGAAGTCTCTTGGCGGCGTGCTCGCCGGTGACGGCATGGTCGAGGTGGTGTCGTCGCTCAAACGCGATGGGGAACCGGTACCCCGCGACTTGCGCTGGGGCGTCTACACCGTGCTCAAAGCGCAGAACGACTACGCCGCGGCCTGTTTCAAACAATATGGCCTGCCCGCCGACCCGAGTGGCCGCTATGCGGCGATGTACAAGCCGTTTCATCTGATCGGCCTCGAACTGTCGATCTCGATCGCCAGCGTTGCGTTGCGCGGCGAGCCGACCGGAAGCTGCCGTGGCTGGCGCGGCGATGCCGTGGCGGTCGCCAAGCGCGATCTGAAATCAGGTGAGATGCTCGACGGCGAAGGCGGCTACACGGTCTACGCCAAGCTCGTTCCCGCGGCGCGAAGCCTTGCGCTCGGCGCGCTGCCGATTGGGCTGGCGGGCCAGGTCAAACTTACGCGCGATGTGGCGGCGGGCGCTTTCGTCCAGGCCGCCGACGTAGCGCTGGATGAGACCTCACAGGCCGTGCGGGTGCGGCGGCAGATGGAGCGGCAAGCAACCGCCTCGGCCAAGGCGATGGCCGCCGAATAGGCCAGCGCCGACGGCGTCCCACCATTCGTGCCGCTCTCTCGACATCGGAAGCCTCAGCGATCTTCGAGCAACCTCAGGGCCGATGGGAAGGCAATAACAGCCGCCAGCACCAGGACTGCGATCAGGCCGCTGACGAGATAGATGTTGTGTAGGGTGTGAGCCAGCGCGTTCAGAACGCCGCTCGGAATATTGGCTATCTGCTGATTGCCTTCTTGGAGCAGATGAACGAACGCGCTGCGGTTTGCCGAACTTCCGGCTGCCAGTCCCGCATTGAAGATCCCGCCGAACACGGCGCTGCCGAATGACTGCCCGATAATGCGGGAAAAGAACAAGCTCGACATCGCCGCGCCGCGCTGCGACCGGCCGATGTTGGCCTGGATGGCGACCACGAACGAAATGTTCGCAATGCCCATACCCAGGCCCATGATTCCCACCGCTATGATCGGCTGCAACGGATTGGCCCCCGGGTGGAGCAGGACGAGCAGCGAAATTCCAGTCACGAGAATGACGCCGCCGATGGTCGAGGACATACGGTACGGCATGCGCAGCACGAGGCGGCTGCCGACGAAGCCGCCAAACGGCCAGAACACCGACAGGGTTCCAAGCGCCACGCCCGACAGCAACGTGCTGGAGCCCATCAGCGCCCGCATGTACACCGGCAGGAATCCGACGATCGCCATGGAGATCGCGCCATTAGCGGCGCCGACCCAGTTGCCGCCAGCGACCAGGCGGTTGCGATACAATCGTACCGGGATCATCGGTTCTGGTGTCCGGCTCTCGTAGAAGATCAGCGCAGCGATCAGCACCGCGGACCCACAGAACGCCGCAGCCAGTGTTGTGATGCTGAAAGTATCGGCGTGGATCAGTGCGACCATCAGGATCGTGGTTGACGATGCCATCAGCACCGCACCGATGTAATCGATTTGATGTCGCCGCTTTCTTACCTCTTCCTTGAGCGCGATAGTCAACAGCGAAGCGGCGATGATGCCGAACGGGACGTTGATCCAGAAAATCGCTTTCCAACTCACGTGAACCGCAATCACGCCTCCGATCATCGGTCCGATCACGGCGGCGCTGCCGAACGTGCTGGAAATGTAGCCTTGCATCCTGGCGCGGGCTTCGCCGGTGTAGATGTCGGCGACGACGGTTTGTGAGACCGGGATCAGCGCGCCCGCACCGATGCCCTGCACGACGCGAAACGCGATCAGCGAGATCATGTTCCATGCGAATCCGCACAATGTGCAGCCCACAAGAAAAACCGCGATCCCGAACAGCAGCACTGGCTTTCGGCCATAGATGTCGGAAAGGCGCCCGTAAATCGGAATCAGGACGGCTTGCGTCAGCAGGTAGGCGCCGAAAATCCAGGTGAAAAGATCGATGCCGCCCAGCGCGCCGACGATTGTCGGCATGGCGGTAGCGACAATCGTTCCTTCCATCGCGACCATGAAGATTGTCGACAGCGCCGCCACGAACACCAATGGCCGATGCGGCGGTGGCCCCGTGTTTGCGCTGCGATCTTCTGAGGGCGAAGCGGGAATCGTTTGAGAGGGGTTATCGGCGTCTGTCGCAATATCCATCACTGAGCCGAATCTGGCCTTGCTGCATTGCGCGGGAAGCGGACTGGAAGCGCCAGGACTTCCACGAAATCGTGTTCGAAATTCGGATGTCCTCTTGGCAGCGTCGCGATGGCTTGTCCAGCTTCCGCGCTGCTTGAGCGCTCAATCGGCGCTTCACCCGATCGTCACCGTTGCGCTGCGCTTTTCGACTATTCTCGAAAAGCACAATTTACAGTAAAGTTACGCCCTGAGACACGACCGCGAAGGGAAACGCTTGGCTGAACCACCTCTTGCTCGCGCCCGCGCCCTGCTCCGGCAGGCACGCGTCGGGAGGGCTTCCAAAACCGGGAGTAATGGAGGAGACCGATGAAGGCGCATGTCGTCGGTGGCGGATTTGGCGGACTGGCAGCAGCCGCGCTCCTCATCCGTAACGCCGAGGTGTCCGGGGCGGACATCACGATCTATGAGGCCGACGAGCTGCTAGGCGGCGGCTTCTTCCTCGGCGGCAATGCGGCGAGCGGCTACAACCTGCCGGGCTCGGTTTTCGACAAGGAATTCCGCTGCACCTTCGATCTGCTGAAGTCGATCCCCTCCGCACGCAATCCCGCTATTTCCGTCACGGAGGACTTCTTCGACTTCAATGATAAGGAACCGTACCAGGACAAGGGACACATCTTCGATCGCAACGGTCAAATCGTGCACGGTCCGCGCTTCGGGCTCAGTCTGCGCGACGGCCTTTGTCTCGCGCGGGTCGTATTGACGCCCGAAGCTCTGCTCGACGGGCGGCGCATCGAGGAGTTTTTTTCCAAGGAGTTTTTCGCGACCGAATTCTGGCTGCTGTGGTCGACCATCATGGGGTCGCTGCCGCAGCACAGCGTCATCGAGTTTCGGCGCTACATGGACCGCTTCCTGTATTTGTTCGGCGACCTCTCTGACATGACGGGCGTGATGCGAACGCCACTGAACCAGCACCAAAACTTTATAGAACCGCTGGTCAAGTGGCTGACCCCGCAACGCGTCAACTTCCTCACCGGCGCATTCGTCAAGGACATCGGCTTCGCGCCCACACCCGGCGCCATCACCGTCAACCGGCTCGACTATGAACGAGGCGGCGCCGCGGCATCGGTTGCGCTCGCGCCGGAGGATATCGTGCTCGTGACCACCGGCTCGCAAGCCGCCGACATGTCCGCGGGGTCGATGACTGCGGCGCCCCGCCTGCAGCCGACTGGGCGCTCCTGGGCGCTGTGGCAACGCCTCGCGCAGGGGCGCACGAATTTCGGCAAGCCTGACACTTTCTTCGGCCCGCCCCGGATACCCGACTCGCTCTGGGTAACTTTTACCGTGACCGACACAGGAAGCGATTTCGTCAACCAAATGGCCGCACTGACCCGCAGCCAGGCGGGACGCGGCGGCCTCGTGACGCTGAAGGACTCAGGCTGGGTGCTGTCACTGTCCGTCTTCCACCAGCCGGAAATCATCGGCCAGCCGCCCGGTACCTACATCTGGTGGGGCTATGGCCTTTATCCCGACCGCGACGGCGATTTCGTGAAGAAACGCATGGATCGATGTACCGGCGCGGAGATCCTGACGGAGACGCTCAGGCAATTGCATTTCGATAAGCAGTTCGATGCGATCATGGCGTCGTCGATTTGCGTGCCTTGCACCTTGCCCTACGTCAACAACGTCTGGCTTCCTTGGAGCCGCGGCGACCTGCCTCCCCCCGTTCCGGAGGGGGCAACCAACCTCGGACTCATCGGCCAGTACATCGACATGCCGAGCGAAATAGCCTTCACGATCGAGTGCTCTGTCCGCTCGGCGTGGGAGGCGATCCGTACCCTGCTCAAACGCGGTCCCGCGCCGCCGCCGGTCTATCAGGGACAATTCGATCCGAAGGCGCTATGGGGCGCGCTGAAGGTGTTTCTCTGTCTGTGAGATGAGCGCATCCGTCTGCCGGTCTCGCTAATCTTCCGCGCCCTTGCCATTTGCGGAGCGGCCCGGTCCGTTTTCCATCTTGCCGCCGAACTTGTTGTTCTTGGGAAACCCCTTCGGCGCCAGACGTCCGGCATCGGCGCGGTTGCCGCGCCAATCGGCAAGTTCTTTCAGCGATAGCGTGAACACACGCCCGGCGGAGTCGGTCCAGGTCAGGCCCTTTTCGACTTCGAAGGTCTTGATATCGGACAGCCCGCCATCCTTGTGCCGTTGCAGCCGCACGCCGCGGCCACGCGTCATTTCGGGCACCTGCTCGATCGGGAATACGACCATCTTGCGGTTGTCGCCGATCGCAGCGACCAATTCGCCATCGACCGTAGCCAGGGCGCGCGCGGCGTCCGGCGACTTGACGTTGAGTACCTGCTTGCCCTTGCGGGTATTGGCGAGGCACTCGTCCTCCGCGACGATAAAGCCCCTGCCCTGTTTGCTCGCCACGATCAGCTTGCGGCCGCCCTGATAGCGGAACACGTCGACGACCTCGACCTGCTGCTCAAGCTCGATGAACAGCCGGATTGGCTCACCATGGCCGCGGCCGCCCGGCAGCTTTGCAGCATCGATCGTGTAGAAGCGCCCGTTGGTGGCAAATACCAGGATTTTTGACGTGGTCTCGGCGAAGAACGCGTGGTCGAGCGAGTCGTCGGTCTTAAACGACAGGCTGGACAGATCGGCGACCTGACCGCGCAACGCGCGGATCCAGCCTTTTTCCGACACTACAATCGTAACCGGCTCGCGCTCGACCAAGGCCTCCTCGATCGCCGCCTCGTCGTGTGCCGGCGCCTGCGCAAAGCCGGTGCGGCGTTTGCCAAGCGGCGTCTTCGGCCCGAATTTTTCCCGCACCTCGCGGATCTGGCCGGCGATGGTCTTCCATTGATCCTTGTCCGAGCGCAGCAAACCTTCGATCGATTTCTTCTCGGCCCGAAGCTTTTTATCCTCCTCGCGGATTTCCATCTCTTCCAGGCGCCGCAAATTGCGCAGCCGCATGTTGAGGATGGCATCGGCTTGCACGTCCGACAATTTGAACGTCTTCATCAGCACCGGTTTCGGCTCGTCCTCGGTGCGGATGATCTTGATGACCTTGTCGAGGTTGAGATAGGCGATCAGATAGCCGCCCAGCATCTCCAGCCGATGCTCGATCTGGGCGAGCCGGTAACGCGAGCGGCGCAGCAGGACGTCGCGGCGGTGCGTCAGCCATTCGGTCAACGCTTCGGCAAGCCCGACGACGCGCGGAATGCGGCCGCCAACGAGCACGTTCATGTTGAGCTGCAGGCGGCTTTCCAGCTCGCTGAGCTTGAACAAACTCTCCATCATCAACGCCGGATCGACGCTGCGCGAACGCGGCTCGAACACAAGCCGCACGTCTTCGGCGGACTCATCGCGCATGTCTGCCACAAGCGGAAGCTTGCGCTCGTTGATCATCCCGGCAATCTGCTCGACCAGGCGCATTTTCTGCACCTGCCAGGGAATTTCAGTCACCACGATCTGGTAGGTGCCGCGCCCGGTATCCTCGGTCTTCCAGCACGCGCGCAGCCGGAACGAGCCGCGCCCGGTGGTGTAGGCCTCGGCGATCGCCTCTGGCGGATCGACGATGAGGCCGCCGGTCGGAAAATCCGGACCCGGCACGTATTTGAGCAACGTGCGGGTACGCGCATTGGGTTGCTCGATCAGATAAAGCGCCGCGTCGCACAGTTCGGCAATGTTGTGCGGCGGAATAGCGGTGGCCATGCCAACCGCGATGCCCTGCGCGCCGTTGGCGAGCAGATTGGGGAATGCCGCCGGCAGGACCGCCGGCTCCTGCATCACGCCGTCGTAGCTCGGCCGGAAATCGACGGCATCTTCGTCGATGCCGTCGAGCAGCAGGCGAGCGGCCTCGGTGAGCCGCGCTTCGGTATAGCGGTAGGCGGCGGCGTTATCGCCGTCCACATTGCCGAAATTCCCTTGGCCGTCGACCAGCGGATAGCGCGAGGCAAAATCCTGCGCCAGCCGCACCAGCGCGTCGTAGATCGCCTGGTCGCCATGCGGATGGAAATTGCCCATCACGTCGCCGACGATCTTGGCGGATTTCTTGAACGCCGAGCCGGGATCGAGGCGCAGCAGCCGCATGCCGTAAAGGATGCGCCGATGCACCGGCTTCAGTCCGTCCCGCGCGTCCGGCAGCGCCCGGTGCATGATGGTGGACAGCGCGTAGGCGAGATAGCGCTCTTCGAGCGCCTCGCGCAGCGCGATGTCCTGGACGTCGCCAGGGTCTTTCGGGGGAATCACTTTGGTCGCCATAGTGTGCCCGGGCTAGCGCGGTTGCGGGCCCCGAACAAGGGACGAAAGCTGCCCGAACAACGTGAAATCCATGCACTTTCGGCGCTGAGATCGTGACGTGAATACGGCGGCGCAATGCGCTAAAATCGCCTTGTGCCAGCCGCGAGGCTTAGAGGGTTTGGGGGATAATCATGCCGAAGACCGCGATCGCCGCCATCGTCGTTGCCGCCGCGCTGGTGATTGGCGCCTGGTCACATCCCGCTGCCGCCATGGCGCCGGCCGCGCTGCCTGCCGCAGGCGGCTATAACGCACTGGTAACGCCCGCCCATTATGTGAAGCATGGTTGGCGACAGCGCCGTTATTGGCGCTGGGATCATCGGCCGATCTGGGACGACCCCTGGGAGGTCCTGCAACCGACGATCTGGGGCAGCCCGGAGCCGCATGTCGTGCCGGCCGACGTCTGGGCGCGAAAGTGGCATCCAGCGCACTGGCATCATTGGGGGCACCACCATCATCCTTGAAGCGGCGCGCACATCGGTGGAGACACGAGAATGCTAAGGCACGCTGTTACGGCCGCCGCTATCGTCACGACGCTGCTTGCGCCATTGGCGGTGCGCAGTGCGACTGCGATGCTCGCCGCACCGGCGGCCGCGCCGTCGACTCTGGTCCACAAGGCCGGCGTATTTTGCGGTCCGTATGGCTGCGGACACATCCATTACGGTCCACGCCATCGTCACTGGCGCTGGGGCCCATCGGGGTACAATTATCGGCCCGCCTGCCCGACCGGCTATTACTATGCGTGCCGGCCAGGCCCACTCGGCTACGGCCAATGCGCCTGCTGGCCATACCGGCCTTACTGACTACCCCGCCTCGCTCGGAGTGGCCTGCTCGGAACTGCTCGCCAATTGCCGCATCACCGCGGTGAGAAAGCGCGCGCGCTCGGACGGCATCGCCAATCCGCGCGGCGAGAAAGCGTGGCGATCGAGAAAAAATCCGGTAAGCGCAAATGCGTCGGCGAGGCCGGGCGCTTCTGCCATCGCGCTGTCGTCGCGCAGGAACGCGGGAAGCCGTAACAACCTTTCACGATACTCTTCGCCGGCCGCGCGTGATACCGCGCGCGCCGAGCGCGGCGACACATAGATCAGATCGGCGGTTACCCCGGTTGCCGCGCAAGAGGACAGATCGAGACCGAAGCCAAGCTCGGCCAGAAAAGCGAGCTCGAAGCGCGCGATCGCGACCGCAACATCAAACGGCGCGTCGATTGCGTCGAGAATGTCCTCGAGCGCAGCAAAAATCCGCGGATGCGGTTCCCGCTCGGCGAGCAGCCGGCACAACGCCGCAAGGTGCGTAACGCCGTGCACCGCATAGGCCGCGGCCAGAAAACCCGCCGCGCGCAGATTAAGGCCTTCCACCGCATAATGGCCGAGATGATCGTCAAGCCGCGCCCGCCAAGTGGCGCGCAGCGAATTGCCCGGCTGCAATACGCCGCGCAGCCGTGTACCGGCACCGCCGCGCACCAGACCGAGATGGCGGCCGCGTTCGGCCGTCATCAATTCCAGAATGACGCTGGTCTCGCCGTGCCGCTTGACGCCAAGCACGATGCCTTCGTCGGTCCATTGCATGGGAGCAATATAAGCCGTTTCGGCGCGGCCGCCGGATCAAAAAGATGACCGCGCCCGCGTCGCCTGTCGTTGCGTAAGAGACGCTACGAGAACTTGAGCGCGCCGCCATGGCGAACAACGACCGAGCGCGATTCCTCGGGAGTATGCGCGCCGAGTTGACCGAACGCGGCTTGCGTCTCATCGATCAGCAGATCGATGACGTGCCCAGGTCCTTCCTCGCCGAGCGCGCCGAGACCCCACAGGAACGCCTTGCCGGCGAACGCCGCGGCAGCGCCAAGCGCGTAGGCGCGCACCACATCGGTGCCGCTGCGGATGCCTGAATCCAGCATCACCGTTGCGCGCTTGCCGACCTGCTGCACGATCGCCGGCAGCGCGTCGATCGGTGCCGGCAAGGCATCGATCTGGCGGCCGCCGTGGTTCGACACGAACATGCCGTCAACGCCGAGCGCGACCGCCTTCTCGGCGTCCTGCGGATGCAGAATGCCTTTGACAATCAGCGGCCCTTTCCAGCGGTCGCGATATTGGGCGACTTCCTCCCATGTGAAAGCGCCGCCCATTTCACGGCGCGCGAATGCCACCATCTCGTTGATCGATACGTCGCCCGCATAGGCGCGAAGATTGGAAAAGCGCGGAATGCCGTTCTTGCGCAGCGCCATGCTCCAGGCTGGCGCCATCGCCATCTGGACGATCTTGCTCAAGTCGACATTGAAGGCGCCACTGAGACCGACCACCACTTCGCGCGCGCGGGTCGTGCGCACCGGAACGTCGAGCGTCAGCACCAGCGCGTGACAACCCGCGGCTTGCGCGCGGCGGACCAGATCGAAGCCGATGGCGTGATCGTTGCGGGCGGCCCTGTAGAGTTGGAACCAGAATACGTCCGGCGCAACCTCGGCGATCTTCTCGATCGTGGCGCAGCCGACGGTGCCGAGCGTGTAGGGCACACGCGCGCGCTGCGCGGCGCGCGCCAGATAGATGTCAGCGCCCGGCCACACCACAGCCGGGCCGCCCATCGGGGCGACGCCGATCGGTGCCGCGTAACGGCGGCCGAACAATTCGACCTCGCATGTCGGCAGCGACGGCATCACGCCGTAGCGCGGCACCAGTTCCACGGCATCGAGCGCCGCCCAATTGCGCTTGATGCCGGCATCATCCTTGCCGGAGCCGCCGTCGCAATATTCAAAGGCAAAATACGGCAACCGCGTGCGCGCGCGCCGGCGCAAATAGTCGATGGTCGGAAACTTCCGGTACAGCGCGGCATAGCGCGGATTAACGTTCTTGCCGGCACGCGGCTTGGGTTCGGGCGTGGGCGGCAGCGGCTTGGCGATAGCCGTCGTATCGTGCATGGCGTTCCTCCGGGTCGCTCATTATAGCCCCGCCGCGCCCAGCGGCCAGAGAACGGCTGATCACAAGCCATCCCTCAAGCCATGCGTCGTCCGCCCATCGGAGCAACGACGAACTAGAAATGGCTGAAGGACGGCCGCGCGAAACGCAGAGGCTTGCCATCGCGGACGAAGTAGGCGCCCTGCCCGGCAACAACGTGGCCGATTTCGGTCGCAGCGACGCCGGCTTCGGTTGCCGCCGCGCAGAACGCCTTGAGCCGCTCGGACGGCAGCGTCAGCAGGACCTCATAATCATCGCCGCCGGTCAGAGCCGTTTCGAGGAGCGACGGCTCGGTGGCGAGCACGGCACGTGCCGCGTCCGAAAGCGGCACCCGCGCTGCATCAACTTCCGCAGCAACATGCGAGGCTCGGCAGAGCTTTGCCAAATCGCCGGCCAAGCCGTCGGACACGTCCATCGCAGCCGACGCGTATTGCAGCACCGCGCCCGCGAGCGCGTTGCGCGGCTGCGGCTTGAGATAGCGGTCCTGCAGATGCGCGCTGGCCGCGTCGGACAGGCGCAAACGCTTTGCCATGTCGCGATCCCGCCGCAGCAAGACGCCCAGCGCGGCGTCGCCGATCGTGCCGGTAACGACGATGCGATCGCCGGGCTTAGCGGTCGAGCGGCGTACGATTTTCCCCTGCGGCACGGTGCCGAAGGCGGCGATAGAAACCGAGATCGGTCCCGTCGTGCGGTCGGTATCGCCGCCAAGCAGCGGACACTGATAGCGCTCCGCGTCGTCGCCCAATCCCGCCGCGAATGCCGCGAGCCATGCCTCGTCGATGCCGGCCGGCAGCGCAATCGAAAGGAGAAATCCGGCCGGTTGCGCAGCCTTGGCGGCAAGGTCGGAAAGGTTCATGCGCAGCGCCTTGCGGCCGATCGTTTCCGGCGGATCGTCGGGAAAAAAATGCACCCCGGCAATGACACCGTCGGTCGTGAGCACGAGATCGCAGCCGGGCGGCGGCGTAAGCACGGCGGCATCGTCGGCAAGGCCCAGTGCACCGGGATGCGTCGCCAGTGGCCGAAAGCAGCGGGCGATCAGTCGCTCCTCGGCTGAAATATCGTCCCGGGCGGGCGCACCGCGCTCAGGCATGGCGCGCTCCCGCTCAGCCACCGCCGGAGTATTCGGCGGCGCGCAATTGGTGGGCGATCTGATCGAGCACGGCGTTGACCATGGCGGTTTCCTCGTCGTCGACAAAAGCGGCGGCGATGTCGACGTATTCCGCCGTCACGACACGGGCCGGGACGTCGGGCCGGTGCGCCAGCTCATAAGCGCCGGCGCGCAACGCCGCGCGCAAAACCATCTCGATACGCTTGAGCGGCCAACCGCGAACGAGCGTCGCGTCGATCAGCGGATCGAGGCTCTTCTGCTCGCGCACGACGCCGCCGACGATATCGCGAAAATATGCCGCCTCGGCCGGCATGTATTGCGCGCCTTCGACCTCGCCGCCGAGCCAGTGGCTTTCGAATTCGGCCACGATCTCGTTCAATCCGGTACCGGCGAGATCCATCTGATACAGCGCCTGAACGGCAGCAAGCCGTGCCGCGCCGCGCTTATTGGCCTTGCGCGCTTCTGTTGTCTCGGTGCCGGACATCGTCAGCGCGTCCCAAAGCGGCGCTTGAGTCCGATGAGCGCAAGCGCCGCGCGCGCGGCATCGCCGCCCTTGTCCTGCTCTTCCATGCGGGCGCGGGCGAAAGCCTGCGCCTCGTTCTCCACCGTAATGATGCCGTTGCCGATGGGTAGCCCGCGCGCGACCGACAGTTCCATCAGGCCGCGCGCCGATTGATGCGAGACGATTTCGAAATGGATAGTCTCGCCGCGGATCACGCAGCCAAGCGCGACGACGCCGTCGTAGGGCCGCCGTTTGCGCCGCGCTGCATCGGCCGCGATCGCGATCGCCGGCGGAATCTCAAGCGATCCCGGCACGCTGATGCGCTCGACCTTCGCCCGCGCTTCGTCCAGCGCGCGCATTGCGCCGGCCAAGAGCGCATCGGCGATCTTGTCGTAGAAGCGCGCTTCGACGATCAAAATCCGCGCGCCTTGGCCCTCGCCTTTTGCACGCTTTGCTTGCCACGGCCCGGCCATTGCTACGCTCCAATTACTCGGCCGTCGTACCAAGCGAGAGAGAGGTTAACAAGCGCGTGCTCATCGGCGCGGCGCCGCTTCCAGGAGCCGCCCCGCGTAGCGCGCCATCTGGTCGACTTCGAGATTCAGCTGCGCTCCCGGCGTGAGTGCGCCCAGCGTCGTCACTCTTAATGTGTGCGGGATGATCAGCACCGAGAACGTGTCGCCTTTGACCTCGTTGACTGTGAGCGAAACTCCGTCGAGCGCGACCGAACCCTTGGCGGCGATGAAGCGGGACAGTGCGGGCGGCACGCGCAGCGTGAGTCCCGCCATGTCGACGAAATCGTCTCGCGCGATCAATTCGGCGACGCCGTCGACATGGCCGCTGACCAGATGTCCGCCGAGTTCGTCGCCAAGCCGAAGTGATCGCTCAAGGTTGAGCAGCGTGCCGCGCCGCCAGCTTTCCGCGGTGGTCATGCGCAATGTCTCGGCCGCGGCGTCGACCGCAAAGGACGGCCGATTTCCCGTAATACTGCGTTCGATCACGGTCAGGCAGATGCCGGAACACGCAATCGAGGCGCCGATATCGATGCTGTCGGGGTCGTAATTGCAGGCGATGCCTAGCCGGCGCAAGCCTTCAGCCTTCTCTTCCACGTCAAGCAGTTCACCTAAGTCGCTGACAATTCCGGTAAACATCAGTTATCCGCGTTGGTAGAAATCGAGCCGATCGGGGCCCACGGCTTCGCTGCCTGCCGCTCTGAGCTGGCGAGCCAGCGCCGCCGCGGCGGCAGCACCAAGGGCGTCAAACCCGTCGGCACCGACAATTTGCTGCGAATGGAACACTTGCGCCTCGTCGACAAGATCGGCCGCCAACAGCGCGGACGCAAGCGTCGGGCCGCCTTCGACCATCAGCCGGGTGATACCGCGTTCCGCGAGCAGCTTGAGCACCGCAGAGAGTTCGAGCTGTCCGCCGCTGCAGGCATTGCGCAAGACTTCCACGCGCAAGACTTCGACGCCTTGGGCGCGCAGCGCGTCTTCCCGAGCCTTCGGCGCATCGGCGGCGCCGATCACCCAAAGTGGTACCTCGCGCGCACTGTTTACCAGGCGGCTGCCAAGCGGCGACCGCAAGCTGCTGTCGAGCACAACGCGTACCGGCGAGGTTTTGGCCGCGACCGGCAGACGGCAGGTCAGCAGCGGATCGTCTGCCAACGCGGTGCCGATCCCGACCATGATGGCGTCGCTTTGCGCTCGCATCACATGCACCCGCTCGCGCGCGGCGTCGCCCGTAATCGCGATCGGTTTGCGCCCTGCCGCTGCGGCTTTGCCATCCGCCGAGATGGCGAGCTTGAGCATGACGTGAGGCCGGCCGTCGCGCATGCGACGGATATGGCCGGCATGGTCACGGCGCGCCGCCTCGGCGCCGATGCCGACATCGACCGCGATGCCCACGGCGCGCAGCCGCGCGTGGCCTTTGCCCGCGACCTCGGGATTGGGATCCTCGATCGCCGAGACGACGCGCGCCACACCGGCGGCAACGATCGCGTCGGCGCAAGGCGGGGTCTTCCCGAAATGCGAGCACGGCTCGAGGGTGACATAAAGCGTCGCGCCGCGCGCCGCGTCGCCCGCGCGCCGCAGCGCCTCGGTCTCGGCGTGTGGTCGGCCGCCAGACTGCGTCCAGCCGCGGCCTACGACAACGCCGTCCTTGACGATCACCGCGCCGACCGCCGGATTGGGCCACGTGCGGCCGAGCCCGCGCCGGCCGAGCGCCAGCGCCAGCGCCATGAAGCGGCTATCGTCGTTTGAAGGAGTGTTAGCGCCGCCCACCGCCGCGCTCACTTGCGCGCGATCTCGGCGGCCTCTTCACCGGTCAACTCCGCCAACGCAGTTTCGAAATCCTTGGCCTCGCGGAAATTGCGATAGACCGAGGCAAAGCGCACATAGGCGACGTCATCGAGTTCGCGCAGGTACGCCATGACCGTCTCGCCGATGGTCTCGGACGAGACATCGCTCTCGCCCAGGCTTTCCAGTTCGCGCACGATCTTCGACACCATCTGGTCGATGCGCTCGGGATCGACCGAACGCTTGCGCAGCGCGATCTGCACTGAGCGCAACAGCTTGTCGCGATCGAACGGCGCGCGGCGGCCGTTGCGCTTGAGGACCGTAAGCTCGCGCAGCTGCACCCGCTCGAAGGTGGTGAAGCGGAAATTGCAGGCGAGGCAGAAACGACGGCGGCGGATGACCGAAGAATCTTCCGCCGGCCGCGAGTCTTTCACCTGGGTATCGAGGCTTCCACAGCTCGGACAGCGCATCCCCTCACCCCCAGAACGCTCTCAGCGTCAGCCTTCGTAGATCGGAAAACGGGCCACGAGGCGCTCGACTTTTCCGCGCACGCTTGCCTCCGCGGCGGCGTCCTCCTCGGCGCCCTTTTCCGAAAGCGCATCAAGCAGTTCGGAAATCAGGTCGCCAATCTGCCTGAACTCGGCGATGCCGAAGCCGCGGGTGGTGCCGGCCGGCGTCCCGAGCCGCACACCTGACGTGACCGTCGGCTTTTCCGGATCGAACGGAATGCCGTTCTTGTTGCAGGTGATACGGGCGCGGCCGAGCGCGATCTCCGCCACCTTGCCGGTGAGCCGCTTCTTGCGCAGATCGACCAGCATCAGGTGCGTATCGGTGCCGCCGGAGACGATATCGAGGCCGCGCGCCTTGAGCGTTTCGGCAAGTGCCTTGGCATTCTCGACCACGTTCTTCGCGTAAAGTCTGAAGGAAGGCCGCAACGCCTCGCCGAACGCCACCGCCTTGGCGGCGATGACATGCATCAGCGGGCCGCCCTGCATACCTGGGAACACCGCCGAATTGAGCTTTTTCGCCAATCCCTCGTCGTTGGTCAGGATGGCGCCGCCGCGCGGACCGCGCAGCGTCTTATGGGTGGTGGTGGTCACCACGTGGGCGGGGGGGAACGGGCTCGGATGGGCACCGCCGGCAACCAAGCCGGCGAAATGCGCCATGTCAACCATAAGGTAAGCACCCACCGCATCGGCGATTTCGCGGAAGCGGCGGAAATCGATGATGCGCGGATAGGCCGAGCCGCCGGCAACGATGACTTTCGGCCGATGCTCCTTGGCGAGCCGTTCGACCTCCTCGATGTCGATGAGATGATCGTCGCTGCGCACGCCGTACGGCACGACCTTGAACCAGCGGCCGGAGAGATTCACCGGCGAGCCGTGGGTCAAGTGTCCGCCGGCGGCGAGATTGAGGCCCATGAACGTGTCGCCGGGCTGCATCAGCGCCATGAACACCTCGGCGTTGGCCGAAGCGCCGGAATGCGGCTGCACATTGGCGAAGCCGCAGCCGAACAGTTTTGTCACCCGCTCGATCGCCAGCCGCTCGGCCATGTCGACGAATTGGCAGCCGCCGTAATAGCGCCGCCCCGGCAGCCCTTCGGCGTATTTGTTGGTCAGCACCGAGCCTTGCGCCTCAAGCACGGCGCGGCTGACGATATTCTCCGAGGCGATCAGCTCGATGTCGTCGCGCTGGCGGCCGAGTTCCAACCGGATGGCGTCGGCGATTTCCGGATCGGCGTCGGCCAGCGCTTCGGAAAAGAAGCCCTCATCCACGGCTTTTGCGCTTTGGGAAACCGCCATTCCTCGCTCCTGAAACCTGCCAGCCAATGACCGCGTGATACACCCCCGCCCGCGCGGACGCCAGCCGGCCGGCCCGAGAACAGCCCAAGCCCTGGGGAATATCCGCAGGTCGCTCCGCTATATGTAGGCTCACGCTTGGTCCCCGTCACTCGGGAGGTGCGAGCGAAGCGAGCCTCGAATGGCGACGCTACGAGATCAGTCGAAGCCGTAAAGCGCCCGCGCGTTGGCCGCATAAATCTGCCGCCGGCGCTCTTCGCCGAGGCTCTGCGGCAGGGCGACGAACGGGTCGTCGAAATCCCAGTGCGGATAATCCGACGAGAACAGGATGCGGTCGTAGCCGATCGCTTCCATGATCTGGGCGAGGTGCTCCGGCTTCTCGGGCTCCTCCATCGGCTGGGTGGTGACCCAGAAATGCTCGCGCAGATACTGCGACGGCGGCCGCTTGACGTGCGGCAGTGCGCTCTTGTCGCGCTGCCAGCCGCGGTCGAGGCGGTAGCCGAGGCTCGGCATCCAGCCAAAGCCGCCCTCGATGAAGACGAATTTCAGCTGCGGAAAATGCTCGAACACGCCTTCCATGATCAGGCTCGTCACCTGCGCTTGGCAGGCAGAGGCGTGCTCGGTCATCTCTTCGACATAGAACGACGGCCAGCCGGTATTGCTGACCGCGCGCCCGCTATAGCCGAACACATGCACGCCGACCGGCAGGCCCGCCTCGCAGGCCGCCTCGTAGATCGGCCAGTAGCGGCGGCGGCCCATCAGGTCCGCGGTGCGGGTGAGCATCAGCACGTGGGCGAAGCGGCGGTCGCCCGCGCGGCGGCGGATTTCTTTGCGCGAAGCGTCCGGATCTTCGTACGGCACGATCAGCGAAGCCTTGAGCCGCGCATCGAGCGCGTTCCAATGATTGATCTGGAACTCATTGGCGGCGAACGCCAGCGCCGCGGAGAACTCGTCGTTCTGCTCGCCCTGCCCCGACGGCGACAGCGGATTCATCACGCCATACTCGATGCCATAGAGATCGAGGTGCTGCGCGCGCATGAACTCGTAATTGCTGGCCGGCAATCCGCCGTCCGGCGGCCACGCGTCGCGCCGCGACGCCAGCGGCTGGCCCTTCGGATAGGGAAAGCCCTTGACGTAGCCGTGGTGCGAGCGCGCGCCATAGGTCACCGCGTAATCCCACCAGCGGTTGCTCAGATACGGCCGCAAATCTTCCAGCGAACTCTTTGGATGAATGTCGCAGTCGATGATCTGCAGCTTGGTTTTGGCGCTGCGGTCGATCTGCCGGGCTTCAATGTTCACGGCGCTTCCTCCTTGGGTTCCGGAAGCAAATCGTTTGTTGCCCTATAGGTAAAGGACGCGGCCCGGGCCGGCAAGGCGGCCAGCGCCCCCGTTCTCGCGGCGCGCGCTCTGAGCAACCGGCAACATGGGTGACACTTCTGACCGGGGACATGGGTAACACATTTCTGGTTTTGTTCAGCGTTGCTGCTGCTACTGTTGCGGCTGTGGGTCTTGTGGGCAACGCGGAGCGTTGTCC
>JBAQJL010000177.1:0-3005 GCA_049300295.1 Xanthobacteraceae bacterium | reverse complement strand
GGCTATGAGGCAAGCGGGTGGTATGGCATCGGTGCGCCCAGGAATACGCCTCCTGAGATCATTGAGGTCCTGAACAAGGCGATCAATGCTGGCAGTACTGATCCCGAGATGAACGCGCGCTTTGCTGCTCTAGGGGGCATGATGTTTACCGGTTCGCCCGCCGACTTCGGAACGCTCATGGCCAATGACGCCGAGAAATGGGCCAAGGTCATCAAGTTCGCGAATATCAAACTAGTAAACTGAGCGAGCTGCCAGAATTCAGCAACGCATAAGCGGATCCGCCTGCGCAACTTTCGAGTGCGGTCGTCTCACTACTCGAACGGAGCCATTATGAAACTTCCCCGCCGAAAATTTCTGCATCTCGCAGCGGGCGCAGCCTCGATCCCGGTTGTGACGCGCATCTCAAGGGCGGATACTTATCCCTCGCATCCTGTACACTTGATCGTTGGCTTTGGCGCCGGAAGTGGAAGCGACATTACCGCACGGCTAATAGGTCAATGGCTATCAGAGCGTCTTGGCCAACCGTTCATTGTTGAGAACCGGCCAGGCGCCGGCGGCAACGTTGGCGCTGACGCGGTGGTGCATGCGCCGCCCGACGGCTACACGCTGCTTCTGGTCGTTGCGGCTTATGCGCTCAACGCCACTCTCTACGACAAACTCAATTTCAATTTCATCCACGATATCGCGCCGGTGGCGAGCCTTGTACGCACACCCCAGGTCATGGCGGTCAATCCATCGGTCCCCGCCAAGACCGTTTCCGAATTCATCGCCTACGCCAAGGCCAATCCGGGCAAGATCAGCATGGCCACAGACGGTATTGGGTCCGTACAGCATATTTCCGGCGAGCTGTTTATGACGATGACCGGTGTCGATCTGACGCCAGTGCATTATCGCGGCGACCCCGCGGCGCTGAATGATCTGGTCGGCGGGCAGGTCCAGGTCATGTTCGATATCCTTCCTCCATCACTCGGGTTCATCAGGGCCGGTAAGCTGCGAGCCTTAGGAGTGACGACTGCTACACGCTTGGGTGTCTTGCCTGATGTCGCTCCGATTGGTGACTTCGTGCCGGGCTATTTGGCGGGCGGGTGGCTTGGGGTCGGAGCACCCAAGCGCACACCTATCGAAATCGTCGATAAGCTAAACAACACGATCAATGCGGGTCTCGCTGATCCAGCGCTCAAGGCACGCCTCGCCGACTTCGGTAGCATCATACTCGCCGGCTCGCCTGCGGAGTTTGGCAAGCTCATCGCTGATGAGACCGAAAAGTGGGGCAAAGTCATCCGTGCGGCCAATATCAAAGCGGAGTGAACATTCAATCTCATCACGTTATTTCGGAGGCTCGTCATGCAATTTCCCCGCCGTCGATTTCTGCATCTGGCAGCGAGCGCTGCGGCACTCCCAACGTTCCCGCGCATCGCAGCGGCGCTCGATTATCCGATCCGACCGGTACACGTCGTCGTCGGGTTTCCAGCCGGCACAGCGACCGACATCGTCGCGCGCATCGTCGGCCAAGCGCTCGCGCAGCGGCTCGGCCAGCAGATCGTCATCGAGAACCGCCCGGGCGCCAGCACCAATATCGCGACCGAGGTGGTCGCTCGCGCGCCCGCCGACGGCTACACACTGCTCCTGATTGGCGCGCCGGCCGTTACCAATGTCAGCCTCTACCCGAATCTGAATTTCAATTTCGTCCGCGACATCGCGCCGGTCGCCAGCATCTCTCGCACCGCCTTCGTGATGGTGGTGAATCCAGCATTCCCCGCGAAGTCGTTGCCTGAATTCATCGCCTACGCCAAAGCCAATCCGGGCAAGATCACCTTTGCATCCGGCGGCAACGGCACCATGAACCACGTTGCCGGCGAGCTATTCAAGATTATGGCCGGCATCGAGATGCTGCACGTACCCTATCGCGGTGATTTCATGCCCGATGTGCTCGGTGGCCGGGTGACCGTCTCCTTCAGCGCCATCGCGCAGTCCATCAGTTACGTCAAAGACGGCAGGCTTCGCGCGCTGGCGGTCACTAGTACAATCCGCCAGGAAATGCTGCCCGATGTCCCGGCCGTCGCCGAGTTCGTCCCAGGCTACGACGCGACCGCCTTTTACGGCATTGCCGCACCGAAGCACACGCCGGCCGAGATTATCGATAGTCTCAATCGCGAAGCCAACGCAGCCCTCGCCGACCCCGCTCTCAAAGCGAAGCTCCTTAAGTTCGGCTCCATCGTGGTGACCAGTTCGCCTGCCGATTTTGAAAAATTCATCGCCGCCGAAATAGACAAGTGGGGCAGGGTAATCCGGACAGCTAATATCCACCCGGGCCAATAACAGACCTCGCACCCCATTCATGCTGGGGATGGTGTCGTTCGGTGCTGGCAGCGACGTGAGCGACTAGGACGAGCGCGTCGCAGCTTTCCGCACCGACTTATGCGCGGTGCCGGCTACGGCTTGCAGTTCGTCGATGAAAAGTTGGACCACCGGACTGAGGGTGCGTTTCTTCAGCCGCAAAATTGCGTGCGGCCGCGGCCTTATCCGCAAGTCGATCGGCAGCGCTTTCACCGCCCATTGCTCGGCGTTGTATTGCAGGACGGAGCTAGACGTGATTGTCAGAAAGCGCCCTGTTGCCAGCAAATGTCTTTGCAGATGCAGCGTGCCCGAGGTGACCCGTTCCCGTGGCATCGGCAGACCGTGGGCGCGGAACGCTGCCGCGACAAGTCCGCGCACCACCTGGGCGTACGGAAACACCCAAGGCTCGTCCACTAACTGCGCCAAAGTGACGTTGCGGCGGCGCGCCCAAGGGCTTTGCGCGCCGGCGACGACGAAGTGCGCGTCCTGGTGAAAGATGTCGAGATCGATGTCCTCGTCGACGATGGCCTCCGGCACACGCGCCAACAAAATGTCGACGCGGCGTTCGCGCAATTCGCGAAATTCCAGCGTCGTCGTATCGGCCACGACGGCGTGGATTAAAATCTGCGGATAGCGCCGCGACAGCCGCTCGATGACGTGCGGCACCA
>JBAQJL010000176.1:0-6852 GCA_049300295.1 Xanthobacteraceae bacterium | reverse complement strand
GACGCGCCGCTCGAAACGCGGCTGATGCGCTACTCGCAAATGCGCTACGCGCGCTGCGCCTTCGTCTACACGTTCTCCTATCAGTGGATGCTGGACGAGCAATCGGTGCGCACGGCCGCTGACCTCGCGGCGGCGCGTGTGGAGCTTGCGGCGAATGCCTCAACGCGCATCGGCGCCAGCGACCGCATTCTCGATAGCCGGGTTGTTTGAAGCACCGACTTCTTCGTCATGCCCGCGCTTGTCGCGGGCATCCACGTCTTGGCGGCATTGGGGCCAAAGACGTGGATGGCCGGAACAAGTCCGGCCATGACGATCAAATTTGCAATGCCCGCCGCTCACGCCGCGATCAGCTCCTTGATCCGCGGCCAATGTCTCAGCCCGTCCCGGCCGGTGTCGTCGTAGTCGCTCGGCGGGTAATCCGAAATTGCCTTAAAACTCGGGCGCGCCTTGATGCGGGCGAACCAGTCGGCAAGCCGCGGCCGCGACTCCCACAGCCCAGCAAGCCCCAGCCGGGCGGCGCGCTCGATGTAGGGCGTGATTTCGGCATCGGCCAAGCTGTAGGCGTCGGACGCAAGCCATCGGGTTTTGGCGAGTTGAGCCTCCATCTCGGCCGCGGTCTTCTCGAACACCTTGATGTGGTCGCGGAAGAACGGCGTCTCGATACCCTTTTCGATCAGCGCACGCTGGCGTTCGCGGCGCGCCGGATCGGGCATCTTCATTAGCCGCTCCTCAAGTCCCGCTCCGACCTGCTTTTTGAGCTGCTGGCCGAACGAGATGGCGAAGCTAATGGTGGCGCACGCGGTGTGCAGGATATCGTCCGGCAGCTTGCACCACAGCCGCATGGCGGCGCGCTGCACCGGATCCTTCGGCGTCAGAGGAGGATCGGGAAACACATCGTCGAGATAGGCGCAGATCACGCTCGACTCGACGATGACGGCGCCGTCATGCACCAACACCGGCACCACGCCGCGTGGGTTGAGCGCCTTGAATTCGGGCGTGAGCTGCTCGCCGCGCGCGAGGCTCAGATGGTGCTCGGTCCACGGCACCTTCTTTTCCGCAAGCACAATGCGGACCTTCTGCGCGCAGACCGAAATATTGTTGTGATAGAGTTCAAGCATCGGCATGCTCCCAAAATTCAATCAGACGAGTTTCGCATCGAGCGTAATCTCGGCCTTGAGCACCTTCGACACCGGGCAGTTCTTCTCGGCGGCGCCGGCCAACTCGGCGAACTTGGCCGAGTCAAGATTGGGCACCTTGGCGCGCAGCGTCAATGCCGAGCGGCTGATGCGAAACCCCTGCCCTTCCGGCTCCAACGTGACCGCGGCTTCGGTCGCAAGCTCGTCCGGCGTGAAGCCCGCCGCTTGCAGCCCGAATGCCAGCGCCATGGTGAAGCAGCCGGCATGCGCCGCCGCGATCAGCTCCTCGGGGTTCGTGCCCTTCTCATTCTCGAAGCGGGTGCGGAACGAATAAGGCGTACCGGCGAGCACGCCGGAATCGCTCGACAGCTCGCCGTTGCCGGCACGGCCGGTACCGCGCCAGACTGCCTTCGCTTTGCGGATCATTGCGGTCTCTCCCTTGTGGGCTTCATACTCGGCAGCATTCACGTAGGAAGCTGCGCGATGAAATGCCAACCGCGACGCGTCGCGCTGGACAACCCCTGTTTGTATCCGGAATAATCGTCGAGCGGAAATCGCCGCCTCGCGCGTTCGCGCAGCGACGAAGCCGCGGGGGCCGGATCGAGCGTATGGTGGAATTTTCAAAGCGCGAAGACGTTGAGCATTGGCTCACGGGTAAGCCCCGGCAGGTGGCGGTCGTTATCGCTGCACGGGCGGCTTTGCGCGCGGCGCCGACGCTGGCGGGGCTGCGAGACTCGCGCGGCAGCGCTGCCGATGCGGCGCGCGACGTCGTGTTGCCGACAATGCGTGGCATGGCTGCGTCCTGGGCAGCTGCCAACTATCCAGCCCGCGGCAATGATTTGCGTGCCTCGGCGTATGCCGCCGCCGCGCCCCTTCTCCCTGTTGCTTCTGCCGCGGCCACCGTATTCGGCCCGGCGGCCTCTGCTTCATCTGCTGCTGCCGACGCGGTCCGCGAAGCTGCCGCACTGGCCGGTTACGCCATCTATGCCGCGGCCTCAGCCGACGCTGAGGTGATCGAACGTGGAACGAGCTCCGCAGCACTTGCCGCCCTGCCGCTATGGCTGAACGGCGAGCCGGACCGGTCGAGCGAAAGCTGGGTCCGCCTCAAGGGCGCGCTGCTCGCGTTAGATGGGAATTGGGAGGCATGGACCGATTGGTACGAGGCGCGACGTGACGGCCGACCGTCCATTGAAGCGGTCGAAATGGCACGAGTGATGATCGCGCATACGGTCTGGCAACAGGGTCCCGAGGCGGCAAACTTGGAGATCATGCGGCTGATCGAGGAGCGAGATCATCAGGAACAAGAAATTTTTGATTCGGCCTTTAAGGACGAATTGAAAAGGAACAGTCCGCCCGATGTCCCTTCACCGCGTCGCGCGGCGGTCGAGCCGATTTGGAGAGATGGGCGTCTGACGATTTCGCGAAAGCCCACCAAGACAGACCTAACTGGCAAAAAGTTCGTGGCCGCATTATCGAGCCTGCGAAACGGGCTACGCGACTTCGCCAGCGATATCAGCGGCGAGGCGAACGTCGACAAGCGTTTCGTTAGCTTTATACAGAATTTGGCAGAACGAATTCCCGTCTCAGCGCCGATCCAGGATGAATTGTTCAGCTTAGGTCACGTCGAACAGATCTTTGCTGGATACGCGACGACCGTCGATCAGGAATGGCCAGATTTTCTCGCCGCACGGTTCCATGCCCTGGTGCTGCAGTTCGAAAGAACCTTGCGGCAATCGCGACTATGGCGCGAATTCAAGCGGAATGCGGCGAAGGAGACGCTGAATGCTCAGCAAGTAGCGTCGGCGATTCCGCTCGCGCAGCAAGCGGCCAATGCACTGCGCTCGGACGAGGCGCGGGAATTTGTTGATCCGCTGCTTCCCGATACTCTGGAGCAATTGGGTCGGACGTTGTCGACGAACGCTGAGGAGTATCCTGGTGCTGCAATCGCAGAGGGCAATGAGCTATTGGCCGCCGATCTCATCGAAAGCGTCAACAATACATTGAAGCCGATTGCCGAGGTTGCCATCTCGTCAGCGTCGGATTACGCGAGGGGTTTCGGCAAGGGATTCAAAAATGCTGCGAAAAAGCAAGGACCGATTGATGGTGCGAAGGCGTTCAAATGGCTTCGTCGTATCGTCATCGGCACGGGCGTCGGTGTCGCCGCTGCGGCAGGCACCTTTCCTGCGCTTTCGCAATTGATTTCAAAATATCCACAGGCGTTCGACTGGCTTAACCGAGTGCTGCATTTCTTGAATCGCCTGTAGTCAGCACTCATTACGATTAGCTTGTTCCCGTCACCCTGACGGTGGCCGCGAAGCGGCCCTCGAAGGGTGACGGCCGCAGCGCCACAGCTGCATCCTTCGAGGAACGCCTTCGGCGTACACCTCAGGATGATGGCCAATGATCACACGTGCTGGCCGCCGTTGATATGGATCTCGGCGCCGTTCACGTAGGATGAGGTGTCGGTGCAGAGCACGTAGATGATCTTCGCCACTTCGTCGGGCGTACCGAGACGGTGCATCGGAATGTTCTCGACAATCTTTTCCGTGCCGGGCGACAGCATCGCGGTGTCGATTTCGCCCGGTGCAATGGCATTGACGCGGACGCCGCGCGCGCCGAAGTCGGACGCCATCTCGCGGGTCAGCGCAGCGAGCGCCGCTTTTGAAGTGGCATAGGCCGCGCCGGCGAACGGATGTACGCGCGAGCCGGCGATCGACGTGACGTTGACCACCGACCCCTTGGCAGCCTGCAGTTCGTCAAGCAGGCCGCGCGCCAGCATGATCGGGGCAAAAAAGTTCACCTGAAAGATATGATGCCAATCGTCGCGCGATGTCTCGATCGAACCGAGCCGCTTGCCGGCGGGCGCCTTGGGCGAGATCGCCGCGTTATTGACCAGCGCGTGCAGTTCGCCGTGCAGGCGGCTTTTGGTCTCGGCGATCGCCTGCTCGGTGTTGTCGGGGTCGGACAGATCGACCTGGATGTGGTCCTCCGGTCCCGCCTCCCATGGACAATTCTCCGGGAACGGATGCCGCGAACAGGTGATGACGCGCCAGCCGGCAGCGGAAAACCGCTTTACCGTGGCGTGGCCGATGCCGCGGCTCGCCCCGGTGAGCAAGAGCGTACGGCGCGGCTGGTTGGTGTTAGGCATATTCCCATACTACCCGTCATTGCGAGCGAAGCGAAGCAATCCGGGGCGGCGTGCGAAAGCTGCGAGGCTGCCCTGGATTGCTTCGTCGCTGCCGCTCCTCGCAGTGACGGCTTTCACGGATAAAGCCGCGTCTTGGTCCACCGCGCCGCCGGACCCGCGCGCCGGAACGCGATCCGGTCGTGCAGGCGGTAGAGCCGCTCCTGCCAGAACTCGATCTCGACTGGCGTCACGCGGTAACCCGACCAGAAGTCCGGCCGCGGCACCGTGCCGATGCCGAATTTCGCGGTGTAGCGGGCGATCGCCTTCTCGAAGGCCATGCGGCTTTCAAGCGCTGTCGACTGCTTCGACGCCCAGGCGCCGATCTGCGCCATGCGCGAGCGGGTGGCGAAATAGGCGTCGGCCTCTTCGGCTGTTACGGGTTCCACCGTGCCGCGGGCCCGCACCTGGCGCTGCAGCGTTTTCCAGTAAAACGTCAGCGCCGCCTTCGGTGCGCCGTCAAGCTCGTGCGCCTTCACGCTGCCGAGGTTGGTGTAGAACACAAAACCGCGCTCATCGAAGCCCTTGAGCAGCACCATGCGCACATTGGGCAGGCCGTCGGCATCGACGGTCGCCAGCGCCATGGCGTCCGGGTTGACTGGCTCGGCGCGCCGCGCTTCCGCGAACCATTCCGCAAACAGCCGGAACGGCTCAGCGGCCTCGGTAAAGTCACCACCCGTTAACCGACTCTGGTGCTCAATGGGGGCCGCGTCAGTCATTCGCCTTGGGGTCTCGCGTTGGGTGTGTGGGCCGACCGGCGGGAGGGCCGCCGGTCTTCATATAGTGGAAGCGCAGTGCGCCGCCTATGCGGACGGCCGTGCCATGTGGCGACGGCGGCCGCGCTTGCTGCCGCGCTCGCGTCGGCCGGCTGCTCCTATCAGCTCGAATCGGCGTTCTCCAAACCGGAAGCGGAACTGACCGGCTCGACTGCGGCCCCGAAGTCCGGCCGGACAACCGCCAAGGTTTCCGAGTCCGATCTCGTCTATGCAAGGGCCGCCGCGGCCGACGCGCTGGGACGGGATGGCAAGAACAATAGCGTGCCGTGGCGCAATCCCCAGACTGGTGTCGGCGGCAACATCACCCCCCTCGCCGCCGCCTACAGCGAAGGCGGCCTGTCCTGCCGCAATTTCCTTGCGAGCTACGTTAACGGCGGCGCGCAGGCTTGGCTGCAGGGCTCGGCCTGCCGTGGCGCCCGCGGCGAGTGGCAGGTCAAGAACCTCAGGCCGATCAGCTCGGGCTGAACGCCCGCGCGCACCCTCGGCACATTGCGACTCAGCAGCCGCACGCCCACATATAACTGCTTAGCGTGGGTTAAGTGGGCGGCGGGGCTGGCCCAGACATGAATTTGGAGACCGCGGGGATGCGCGATCCCTATGACGTCTTGGGCGTCGATCGCAAAGCGAATGCAGCCGAGATCAAGAGCGCCTACCGGCGGCTCGCCAAGAAACTGCATCCCGACGCCAACAAGAACGATCCCAAGGCGGCATCGCGCTTTTCCGAGCTCAACGCCGCGCACGAGATCATCGGCGACGCGGAAAAGCGCAAGGCCTTCGACCGCGGTGAGATCGACGCCGAGGGCAAGCCGAAATTTCAGGGCTTTGAAGGATTCGGCGCCGGCGCCCAGCCGGGTGCCGGTTTCCGCGGCGGCGGCGCCGGCGGCGACGCTAATTTCGAGAACTTTGATTTCGGCCCCGAGGGTTTCACCCGCACGCGGCGCGGAAGGGGTGCGGGCGCAGGCGGCGCAGCGGGCGCCGGAGCCGGCGGCTTCGAGGACATCTTGCGCCAGGCGTTCGGCGGCGCCGCCGGCATGGGTGGCGGAGGCGGACGCACGGCGCATTTCGAGGCCGAGGATTTCGGCACCGGCGCCGATGTGCGCGCCGAAGCAACGATTACGCTGCCGGAAGCCGCCAAGGGCGTGACGCGGCGGCTGCGGCTGCCGACCGGCAAGGACATCGACGTGAAAATCCCCGCCGGCATCACCACCGGTCAGCACGTGCGCGTGCGCGGCCAGGGCATGCCCGGCCAAGCCGGCGCGGGCGACGTGATGATCACCGTCATGGTCGCGCCGCATCAACTGTTTGCGCTCGACGGCACCGACCTGAAACTCGATCTGCCGATCACGCTCTACGAGGCGGCGCTGGGCGGCAAGGTGCGCGTGCCGACGCTCGAGGGCCATGTCGAGCTGACGATTCCGGCATGGACCAACAGCGGGCGTACCTTCCGGCTGCGTGGCAAAGGCTTTCCCGCCAAGTCCGGCAAGGGCGACCTGCTCGCCACCGTGCGGATTGCGCTGCCCGAAAAGAGCGACGCCGACCTCGACACGCTGATGAAGACGTGGAAGGCCGACAAGTCCTACGATCCGCGCAAGGATATGTGAAGCCTCGTCATTGCGAGGAGCCCGAAGGGCGACGAAGCAATCCATATGTGGACAGCCCCCTGGTCGCAAGGTCGACGCGCGCGTTGTTTGGATCGGATCGCTTGCACCCATATGTCCGGCCTGTTGAATGCGGTCGCACTTGACCGCTGGCCAAG
>JBAQJL010000175.1:0-8888 GCA_049300295.1 Xanthobacteraceae bacterium | reverse complement strand
GGATACAACCAGTTGTCCAAGATCATCATGGGTGTAAAGTTCAAGGACGGAATCGAGATCGTCAGATTGCACGCTCAAACCGCTGCCGCCTGACCCCGTCCGTCACCAAGATTCGGCGATAGCTCTCGCAAACACTCACCTCAACAATCCAGCTAGCTGTATTGTACATGCCGTAATGCATCCCCGAAGACTACCAGGGGATAACTCCGGCACCTTCAGTCACTGGGGATAATCGATGGAAGTCGATCAATACTCTCTCACGACCGTACCGATTGAACTCTTCTTTAAACAGACGCAACTCGGCTATGCGACCTCGTTTGTCTGGAAGCACGCCGATGGCCGGTATTTCCTTATTACGAATTGGCACGTCGTAAGCGGCAGAGACGCGATAACGAAGAAATATCTCAAATCGCACGGCGGCCGTCCCGACCGAATACACGCTTACTTCAATTTCCAGATCGGCATGTTCGGCAAAAGCGAGGTCGATATCAGTATCCGGGACCAAGACGACACGCCCCGTTGGCTCATCCATCCGATTCAGGGCGCCAGCATCGATGTCGTCGCCATTCCCTTGCCCTACACCGGCAACGAAGTCACCCCGAAGCTCTACCCATTGAATCTGCTATCGGCTCAGGGCCTCATCATCCGCGTGAGCATGGAGGTATTTATCCTTGGCTATCCGTTCGGTCCCGAGCCACCCGGCTTTCCGGTATGGAAGCGAGGCAGCATCGCCGCCGAACCCGACATCGTCCGCGCCGGTCCCCAACACCTACTGGTAGATACCGCGTCGCTTCCCGGAATGTCGGGCTCTCCAGTCATTCGACGCAGCTGGACGAACCACATGGTCAATTCCAATTACACATCCGACAACAGCCGCCCTGCGACAAAACTGATCGGCGTTTACTCAGGGCGCCGCCTCGGTCCTCATCGCCGGGATACCCAGCTCGGGATGGTCTGGCCAGAAAGCTTCGTCCCAGAGATCATCATCGGAAATAAACGAGACGACGATAGCCTCTATTGAGCTGCGTACGTACTCACTTGCTCCGATCACAAATGGCTTACTTCCTACGTTTCCGCCACTGTGCCGTCGGGCATTACCCCGCATGAATCCGGCGAGCTTGGCCGACGGTAGTGCCGTGTCGACGTAGCCGAAGGTTCCCTTGTCCTTCAACTCGCGCGCGGCGGCGACGAACCCAGTGCACTGCAACAGCCTGCACCGTCCATGTCTGCGACGGGTCATTGGCGTCATCTTTTGTGGGTCAGCCGATGTGCGCTTGTGCCCCGTTCGCCGACATGGCTCCGGCTGATCCTCGGCCGCAAAGCAATTACCGGCGTGCATTTTTAGCGATTCGGTTTTCCGACCTCCCCGACGCCGCACAATAATCGGACAGGATCACAGCCCCAGATACGCCTTGCGGATTTCCGGCATGGCGGAGAGCTTTTTTGGCTCGCCTTCGGTGAACAGTTTGCCTTCGGCGATGACATAAGCGTAGTCGGCGACTGCCAGCGCCAGATGCACGTTCTGCTCCACCAGCAGGATCGTGAGTCCGGCCTCCTTGAGTTTCTTCAGCGTGTGAAACAGCTGATAGACGAGCACGGGCGCGAGCCCGAGCGACATTTCGTCGATGATGAGAATGTCGGGATTGGACATCAGCCCGCGGGCGATCGCCACCATCTGCTGTTCACCGCCCGACAGCGTGCCGGCGAACTGCCGTTGCCGTTCGGCAAGCCGCGGGAACAGCGTAAACACCTGGTCGAGACGCTCAGCACGGCCCTGCGCTGCGCGCTTGGGGTAGGCGCCGAGCTCGAGATTTTCGGCGACCGTCATGGTGGTGAACAATTGGCGGCCTTCCGGCACCAGCGCAAAGCCGCGCTCGGCTTTTTCATGAGTCGACAGCCGCGTGACATCCTCGCCCTCGAACAGCACGCGTCCGCGCCACGGCGCAATGGTGCCGGCCACCGCGCGCAAGGTCGTGGTCTTGCCGGCGCCGTTGGCGCCGACGATCGCGGTGAGGTGGCCGCGCGTTACGGCGAGCGAAACGCCCCACAGCACCTGGACTTCGCCGTAACCGGCTTCGAGCGCCTCGACCTTGAGGATCGTGTCAGACATGCTCGCCGCTTCCCTGCAGTTCGGCGGCGAGCTTGGGATTGCCCAGATAGGCCTCGATGACTTGCGGATGCTGGGCCACTTCGGCAGGCGTGCCCTCGGCGAGCTTCTGGCCGAAATTGAGCACAACGATGCGATCTGAAAGACTCATAATCGCCTGCATCAGATGCTCGATCATCAGAATGGTGACGCCGCGCTCGCGAATTTGGCGTATCACGCCGATCATGTAGTCGACCTCGGTCGGATTGAGGCCGGCCAGCACTTCGTCGAGCATTAGAAGCCGGGGCCGCGCGGCGAGCGCGCGCGCCAGTTCAAGACGCTTCTTGCCCGCAATCGTCAGGTGCAGGGCCAGCATGTTGGCACGGTCGTCGAGACCGACGACGGCGATCGCCTCGCGCGCCGCCTCGCGGGCGCGATGCAGCGGCAGATTCTCGCGGCCGAAACAGGCGCCGACCGTGCAGTTGTCGAGCACCGTCATATTGGTGAGCGGCTGCACGATCTGATGGGTGCGGGCGAGCCCTGAGCGAGCGACCAGATAGGGCTTGGCGCCGGTGATATCGACGCCCGCGAAGGTGATTTTTCCGGTGTCCGGGGCGAACACACCGTTGACCAGATTGAACAGCGTCGACTTGCCGGCGCCGTTCGGCCCGATCAGGCCGAGGATTTCACCGTCGCGAACTTCGAAGGTCAGATCCTTGACCGCCTGCAGGCCGCCGAAGCGCTTGCTGACTCGATCGACCTTGAGCAGCGCCGTCATTCCAGGACCTTCTGGGTGCGCGGGAAGCGGCTGTAAATCCAGCCCATCAGGCCGCCCGGAAAGAACAGCACGATGAGCAAAAGGAGAGCGCCGGAAACTACCAGCTGGAAATTGGCGAATGTCGAGGACGTGAGCAGATAGCCGCGCAGCTCCTCATACAGAAAGGCGCCGATAGCGACGCCGGTGACGGTGCCTTGGCCGCCCAGCATGCCGACGACCAGCGCTTCGGTCGACAGCGACAGATCGAAAGCATCGGATGGCTGGATGAAAGCGCTTTTGAAAAAATAAAGCCCGCCGGCGATGGCGGGCAGAAAGGCGGAGACGCTGTAAACCACCGCCTTGTAGCGAGAAGTCGGCACGCCGAGAATCGCGGCCGCGTCCTCGTTCTGACCGATAGCGAGCAGGCCCAGGCCGAATTTTGACGTCTTGATGGCGTAGCTCAGGTAGAGCGAGGCGCCCATGACGCCGACCATGATAAAATAGATGATCCAGAGCGCGTGCGCCGGACCGCCAAGCGGCGTGAAGATCGAGGCCGGCAGATAAATGCCGGACGCCCCGCCCCACGGCGTAAAGTTTTCGGCGAAGGCCTGCACCGCCTCGATGACCCCGATGGTGGACAGCGCGAAGAAAGCGCCACGCAGCCTTAAGATTCCGAAGCCGAATATCAGCGCCAAACCGCTGACGCACACGCCGGCGACGACGAGGCTCGGCGCCAGCGTCCATTTGTACGAATTCACCAGCCAGACGCAGATGTATCCGCCCAGCCCGAAGAAGACGATGCTGCCGAAGTTCACGTAGCCCGCATAGCCGAGCATCAGATTGAGATTGCTGGCAAGCGTGATGTAGAGCGCGTCGAGCAGCAGGCTCTCGCGCAGCGACACATCGTTGCCATAGACCGGCGCCAGCGCGAACGCCACCACCGCCAGCGTAATAATCCAGAAGAACGGACGGCGCGGCATCGACAGCATCAGAGCGCTCCGCGGCGCGAACGGAAGATGCCGGCCGGAAACGCAATCAGCACCAGGACGAACAACACGAACTCGATCACCAGAGTCCAGCTCACCGGCACGAACGGCGTGACCGCGCCTTCGAGCAGCCCGAGCGCGATGCCGCCCATCAGTGCGCCGATCGGATTGCCGAAGCCGCCGAGCACCGTGACGACGAAGCCTTTGAGCTGATAGCCATCGCCCGACAGCACCGTGAATGGAAACAGCGTGGCGATCAGAACGCCCGACACACCGGCCAGAGCGACACCGAGTCCGACCGAGATTGCGAGCACGCGCGTGGTCGGAATGCCGACCAGTTCGGCTGCCTCCCGGTTATTGGCCACCGCGCGAATCGATTTGCCCAGCCGGGTGTGTTGCAGGAACAGATAAAGCGCAGTTGCAATCACCGCTGCCAGCACCGCAGCGAGGATATGGGCGCCGGGAAACGTGTAGCGGCCCATGGTGAAGCCCGGCAGCGACACATCGACGTTGAACAAGGCGGTGCCCCATACCGCGGTGCCGACGCCGATCAGCACCAGGTTGACCGAGAACGTCGACAGCAGGCTCATCAGTGGCGGCCGGCCGACCATGCGGTGGATCGCGATCCAGTACAGCATCACGCCGACGAAAAAGCCGCCGATCAGAACCGGCACCATGGCGACGTAGGGATTGAGGCCGAGCACGCTCGTGAGCAGAAAGAGCGCGAACATGCCGGCGACGATCATGGCGCCGTGGGTCAGGTTGATGACGTCCATGACGCCCCAGATCAGCGTCAGGCCCATGGCGGCGAGACCGTAGACCAGCCCCACCAGCACACCGTCGATGACCGAAGCGAGAATGCCGAGCATTCAGGTTCACACAAAATGAGGACCGGCAGCGGCGCGGCCGGTCCTCTGGTTGACTACATATTTTGTTCGGGCATGACCGTGAGGATCATGCTCACTGCATGGCGGCCGGGATCGGAAAAAGCAGATCGGCCGACTTCGCGGCTTGCGGCCAAACCACCTGGCGGCCGAGTTTGCCGTTCACCATTTGCCACTGCGCTAGTACCATCTCGTGCGCGGCCTGCAGCCCATGATGACCCGGGTCGGTCATAAACTTGATGTGTCCGAAGAACGTCGTGATATCCATGCCGTTGAGCGCGGCAGTCACCTTCTCCGGGTCGATCGAGCCAGCCTGCTCGATGGCGTGCTGCAGCACCACGCCGCTCGTATAGCCGGACGCCGCGTGATAGTCCGCCTTGGCGTGGAATTTATCCTGGAACGCCTTGGCGAATTCTGCGGTTGTTGGACCGAACTGCGGCTTGTAGTTGACCTGCAACTCCCACTGCGACGGCACGCTCACGCCGAGCGCGGAAGCGCCGAGATCGCCGAACTTGTCGTCAGCGGGCGCGACCAGAAGCGAAATCCACTTCATGTTTGCTTTCTGGTCATGCATCTGCCGCGCGAGCGTGGCGCCATCCGAATAATGGCCGCCGCCCAGAACCGCGTCGGCATTCGACGACACGATCTTGTTGACGATCGGACCGAAATCGGTGGTCGACGGCGAGTAGGACTCGTTCATCACGATCTGAAGCCCGGCCGCCTTGGCTTGCTGCGCGGCGGCGGCAAGCACGGCCTTCGAGAACGGATCGTCCGAATAGACCATCGCGATCTTGGCACTCGGGTCCTTCGCCTTCAGTGCCGCGACGGCGCCCGAGAGATAATGGCTGGCCGACGTGATCACCATGAACAGGTATTTGTTGCCCTGCTCGAATGGTTTCTCTTCGGCACCGCCCGAGTCGATCATGATCCTGCTGTACTGCTCGGAAATGACTGCGGCCGGCGCCGTCAGTCCCGACGAGTACGGGCTGAACAGGAAATTCGCCTTATCCTGGTTGATGAGGCGCGTGTAGAGCTGCTGCACCCGGCCGCCAACGGACTGATCGTCATAGCTGACGAACTTGACCTTATAGGTCTTGCCGCCGGCTTTGATGCCGCCCTTGGCGTTCACCTCGTCGCGCCAGAACTCGTAACCGTGCTGCTGGCCGAGCGAATCGACGTTCAGCGGTCCGGTCTGCGAGTCGGTGAACCCGACGGTGATTGTATCCTCGGCGAACGCCGGGGTGGCGATAAATGCCGCGGCGGCGGCCAGTAAGAAGAGCCGTTTCATATTTTCCTCCCTGTACGCCCCGCAGTTCGACCGCGATGACGGTAACGGCCGAACGAGGCGGCTGATGATCCCGCGCCCGTTTGGCGTCGCGATGATCGTTCACCGCCGAGCGCAGTTTTGCCACGATGACTCGCCCCCCAGCAAGTATCACGCGGCTCGATTAACCCTTCAGATCAAAAGAAACATCCCACAATTCCGGCCTGAAAGCCATCTGATCCGGGTCTGCAATGCGGGCAAATATTCAAATCGGTCAAGCCTTCGGCCCTGAACGCGGGTTGGCCGCAAATGCGTCAATCCGCCGCTATGTGTCTGAGCCAAACACGGGCCCATCAGCGCGCCGGCGGGATGGGATAGAGCAAGTCGGCCGATTGTGCCGCTGTCGGCCAAACGACTTGGCGGCCGACCTCTCTATTGACCATTTGCCACTGGGCCAGAACCATGTCGTGAGCGATCTGAACGCCGTGGCGCACCGGGTCACTCGAAAATCTGATGTGGCCGAAGAAGATGATGGAATCGAGCGTGTTGAGCTTAGCCAACACGTTTTGCGGATCGGCTGACCCGGCCTGTTCGATGGCATGTTGCAGGACCAGACCGCCCGCGTAGCCCGACGCCGCATGGTAGTCGGGTGCGGCGTGATACTTGGCCTGATATCTCTCGACGAACTGCCCGCTGGTCGGTCCAAATTGCGGCGTAAACGACTCCTGCGGTTCCCATTGTGAGGGCACCGTGATGCCCAAAGCGGCCGGCCCGAGCGCCGCGAATTTCACATCGGCCGGCGCCACCAGAATCGACACCCATTTCAGATCGGCTCTCGCTGCGTAGAGTTGGCGCGCGAGCGCGGCGCCGTCCGCGTAATGACCCCCGCCCAGAAACGCGTCGGCGCCCGACGCAACGATCTTGTCGACGACCGGCACGAAATCGGTCGTCGATGCGGCGTAGGGTTCATCCATGACGACCTTCAGTCCGGTCATGTCCGCTTCTCGCGCGACCGTTCCCACGACCAGTCGCGAAAACGGATCGTCCGCGTAGGCGATCGCAATTTTGGCATGAGGATTCTTGGTCGCCAGCGCCAGGACCGCGCTGGCGAGATAGCGCTCGGCCGGCGCGGGAAGCTGAAATTGATATTTGGTTCCGTGCGCGTATGGCGCCGTGTCGGAGCCGCCGGTATTCACCATGATTTTTCCATACTGCTCGCAGGTGGCGACCGCTGGCGCAGTCATGGCCGAGGAATAGGGCCCAAACAGAAATTGCACCTTGTCCTGGACGATCAAACGCGTGTAGAGCGCCTTTACGAGTTCACTCCGGGATTGGTCATCGTAGCTGATGAATTTCACCTCATAGGTCTTGCCGCCGGCCTTGATGCCGCCGGCCGCATTGACCTCATCGCGCCACAACTCCGCGCCGTGCTGCTGCGTCTGTGAATCAACATTGAGCGGCCCAGTCTGGGAGAAAGTCATGCCGATGACGACGGTGCCGTCCGCTGCCAGCGCCGGCGTGGCGACAATCGCCGCAGCGGCGGCGAGCATCAAAAGCCGTTTTATAGGCTGTCTCCCGAGCATTTCGCCAATCTAGCCTGACGGCCGAACCGGCGCCATCAATCCTCGGCGACGGCGGCCTTCGGCGAGGCCGCGTGTTCCTCTGGGGGTGCATGCTCGTCGCGCGCCCGCTGGTGCAAGGGCTTTCGCTTCCGCGTCAGATTGTACGCGCTGTTGACCAGGGCGAGATGAGAAAAAGCTTGCGGAAAATTGCCGACCAGCCGTTTTGATCCCATGTCGTATTCCTCGCTGAGCAGGCCGACATCGTTGCACAGGCCCACCAGCCGCCGGAACAGGCGCTCGGCATCGTCGAAGCGGTCTTGCAAGATATAAACGTCGACCAGCCAGAAGCTGCAGGCAAGGAAAGCGCCTTCGCCGGGCGGCAACGCATCGCCGCCCGCATGGGTGTTGTAGCGCATGACAAAACCGTCGCGGAAGAGGTCGCGTTCGATCGCCGCGACGGTCTGCTCGATGCGCGGATCCGTCACCGGCAAAAATCCAACGCAAGGCACGAGTAGCAGATTGGCGTCGAGCAGCTTCGAGCCGTAAGCCTGGGTAAAAATGCCGAGCTCTTTGTTGAAGCCGCGCTCGCATACGTCCTGGAAAATCTGGTCGCGCAGCTTACGCCATTCGTCGAGCGGCCCCTCGAGACCGAACGACTCGGCGCTCTTGATGGCGCGATCGTAGGCGACCCACGCCATGACCTTCGAATAAGTGAAGTGCTGCGCCGGCCCGCGCATTTCCCAGATGCCGTGGTCCGGCTTCTTCCAGATCGTCTTGAGGTGATCGAGAAACGCGAGTTCGAGCGTCCATCCGGAATCGTCGCCGGCAACGCCGCCGCGCCGCGCCTGATAATGCACGTCCGCAAGTTCGCCGAACACATCGAGCTGAAGCTGCGTATGCGCAGCATTGCCGATGCGCACCGGCTTCGACTGCGCGTAACCCGGCAGCCACGGTACTTCCCATTCGGTGAGCCGCCGCTCGCCGCCGATGCCGTACATGATCTGCAGCTGATCCGGACTGCCGGCCACCGCCCGCAACAACCATTCGCGCCACGCCTGCGCCTCCTCGAGGTAGCCGGCGTGCATGGCGCCGAGCAGCGTGAGCGTGGCGTCACGCAGCCAGCAGAAGCGATAATCCCAGTTGCGCTCGCCGCCGAGCCGTTCCGGCAGCGATGTCGTCGGCGCCGCGACGATGCCGCCGGTCGGGCGGTAGGTGAGCGCCTTGAGGGTGATCACCGAGCGCCGCACCGCATCCGACCAGCGGCCGGCGGGCCTGCATTTCGCCGACCACTCGCGCCAATAGGCTTCCGTGTCGGCGAGCGCGCCCGCGGCTTCGATCGGCCTTGGCGG
>JBAQJL010000174.1:0-9263 GCA_049300295.1 Xanthobacteraceae bacterium | reverse complement strand
GCGGCGGAATCTCGTTCAGTTCGACGCCGTATTTTTGAGAGCCGTAGGGTCCTGCGCCGCCTTCGTTGTCCCACCGCGAAAGCGCGCTTTGACGCTGTTGCGAAGAGCCTAAGGCGTCGGATTTTTCGTCAGGCATGGACAGAATCCTAAACATGAGGAAGGGGGCGGCCGGCTAGGAGCTACTCAAGGTCTGCATCCTAACGGCGGTGGGTCCATGGTAAAGAATATAGTGATCGAGAAACCGCAGAGGCGCACCATGATCATTGAATCCTCAGACCAAGTCCCACGCGCAACGCTGCTCAAGCGGTTTCCTATCCCGAGGAATTTCGGTGTGAGTCCGGAATCGCGCATCGACTGCGGTAAGACATGGCCAGCCCCGGCTCGCGCAACGCGCGTCCAGACCTTCGAGATATATCGTTCCGACCCGGATTCTGGCGACAGCCCGCGTCTTGATACGTTCTAAGTCGATCTCGATGATTGCGGACCAGTGGTCCTTGATGCCCTCTTCTGGATTAAGAATAAGGTGGATTCGACACTTACCTTCCGGCGCTCATGCCGTGAGGGTGTCTGCGGTTCCTGATCGATGAACATAGACGGCGTGAATTGGCTCGCCTGCACGCGGTTCATTTCTGATTTAGCCACGCCGGCGACGATCTATCCGCTGGCGAACATGGAGATTATCAAGGATCTCGTCCCCGATCTCACGTTTCTTCGCGCAGCAGAATTTGCCCCCAGGGGACATGGCCGGCTTTAAAGGCGAAAAATCCACTAGCCAAAGTCGGTTCGTTCTGTGCTCTAAATGATCTCAATTCCAAGGGAGATTACCATGCCGTCGGACTTGAAGCCGCAAACATCTACGGTCAATAGCCGCCTGTGGGGAGCGCGGGCGAAAGACTGGGCCAACCTTCAGGAAGCTTGCTGCAGACCAGTGTACGAGGCTGTTCTGAAGAGATGCGTTGTTTCGAAGGCGACACGTTATTTGGACGCCGGCTGCGGCGCGGGAATGGCCGCACAAATAGCGGCCGAGCGCGGTGCGGTGGTTACGGGTATCGATGCGTCATCCATGCTGCTGGAGATTGCCCGGTCGCGTGTGCCGAACGGCGACTTCCGAGCGGGCGACCTGGAGGCGCTTCCTTATTCCGATGGCGCTTCGATGTCGTCACCGGGTTCAACTCATTTCAATACGCCGGCAATCCGATTATTGCCCTGGGTGAAGCACGCCGGGTCGCAAAATCCGATGGCAAACTCGTCATTATGACGTGGGGTGACCCGGCTAAGATGGAAGCCGCTTCGCTGGTCACCGCCCTGCGTCCCCTCATGCCGCCGCCACCCCCAGGCGCGCCGGGCCCATTCGCCTTGTCAGATGAGACGGCCCTGCGCAAATTTGCGACAGACGCAAAATTGTCACCGATCAAGACTTTCGACGTCGACAGTCCCTTCATCTACGCTGACGAGGAAACTGGGATCAGGGCTTTGAACTCTTCCGGGGTTGCGGCAAGGGCTATAGACAACACAAGCGAAGCGGCCGTGACCGATGCGCATCGCAAGGCTCTCGCACCATTCAGACAAAAGGACGGGAGCTATCGGGTGAGCGCAACATTCCGTTGCCTTCTGGCAAAGCCTTGATGTCGGCCCTTGGCACATCGCGTAACTTGGTGCGGCGCAGCGGTTTGGTCGCTATCAGGGGTTACGCGGAAGTCGCTGGACCAACGCGATTCGGTCGTTCCTGACCCCAAATCGGAAATAGAGGCTCCGGCCCAAACTTGGCGACATAGGCATCCGTCAACGTCGCCGTTGGACTACTTTTTAACATGGCCGGGCTAATATCATCGCCACAGCCCCTTGCCCTCCTGCGGAGCGGGAAGATGACTTTTCTGTTCGCTTATCTCGGCAGTTTGAACAGGCCTCCCGGCTGGCCGATCCACTTGATGTATCTGACGGAAGCGGCATTCGTCATCGTGACGTTTGTCTGCGTGCTTCTTGTAAGGCGTTTGAGGGACAGCGGAACGCAGCCTAAGCGCCATATGGTCGCGGCCGCTGGGGGCATCGGCGCGAGTTTTGGCTTGATCATGCCGTTCGAACTCGCGCCATTCTTCTTTGGCGTGGGCGGCGAATGGATGTTGGCGACGACCGCGCTTAACCTGGTTTATCCGTTCGCCGCGGCTCTGTTCATCTTTCTGTTCGCGAGATTAATGAGAAACCGATGAGCCGCCGTCGAATTTCAGTGCGACGGGCTGCTACGATCGCGGCGTCGCTGCCGAGCATTTGGCGGCTGCAGGCTTCCTCTATGGACGTAGACCGCCACACTGCCGCAATCACTTCGTCCTCACGTCGAATGACTCGGCGTTCGGTCTCCGGCGCCCGCAAATCAGTAATCATCAATGGGTGCCATCAGAGTCAATTACGTATTTGAGTCTTGTCTGACGGGGCCGTCATGGAAGTTTTGACGATGACGACTGAAAAACTCGGCCTAACGCTACGTACACGCGGCTAAAATTCGCTTGCGAAAAAAATTCCCTCCCGCGGGTGAATAGATTCTCTTCGTTGAACACCTCCCATGACCGTCGCATTTGCGGGTACGTTGCCCTGGGTGGCAGTTTAACTATTCAAGGAAGCTCCTGAGCTCCCCTCGCTCGGCTCGAGTGCTTGAGCTTCCGCAGCGCCTTGGCCTCGATCTGCCGAATTCGCTCGCGCGTCACTGAGAACTGCGTACCGACCTCCTCCAGCGTGTGGTCGCTGTTCATGCCGAGGCCGAAACGCATGCGTACGACGCGCTCCTCGCGTGCCGTCAGTGACCCCAGTACGCGCGTCGTGGTCTCGCGCAGGTTCGACTGGATCGCGGCGTCGATTTTGGCAGGATAGCGTTTGTGTCCTCGATTAAGTCGCCAAGGTTGGAATCCCCCTCCTCACCGATCGGTGTTTCGAGCGAGAGCGGTTCCTTGGCGATCTTCAAAGTCCTTCGTACCTTTTCGAGCGGCATGTGGAGCTTCTCGGCGAGTTGCCGGGCGCACCCTCTGATGACGGGGTTCGTCCTCGTCAGCAGAAACACAATCCTGCTGGAGAGGTCACCTCCACCGTCGCCCTGCCTGAAAGCTGCAATTGCGAGCTAGTCCAGCGTAACTTCTCTGTAATGTAAATTACGGTACCCGTGACCGCTTCTCTAATCGGTCATTTGGGGTCAAGCACGCGCATGCATTTGTCGTCAGCTCCGCCTCATGGGGAATCAACCCAAGCTGTTGGCAGATTAAGCCGTTCAAGGTCACTTATTCTGTTCAAAATCGCTCACTCGTAATCTCAATCAACTTTCAAAGTTTTGGGCTAAAGCAACCTAATTGCCACCGTCCGCGTTGCCCATTCGACGTACCAAAGTTCAAAGTCGAATTTTCAAACAACACGACCACGGTTCCCCAGCGCGAAATTGAATTTCCGAATGTGGAGACCGCCTGCACCCATCTCGCCCGAAAGGTGAAAGATCATGACTCTTACGACGATTGAAAAACCAACAACCCGGGCCCTAGACGCAAGAGCAGCCACGATGAAAGCCTTCGTCTACCGAGGCCCCGGCAAGAAAGCTCTGGAAGATCATTTAAAGCCGGAAATCACGGCGCCCACGGACGCGATTGTCAAAATCGCAAAGACGACGATCTGTGGAACCGACCTGCACATCCTCAAAGGCGACGTTCCGACTTGCCAGCCCGGCCGCATTCTGGGCCATGAGGGCGTCGGCACCGTCGACAAGGTCGGGCCAGCCGTCACGGCATTCAAGCCGGGAGATCGCGTTCTCATTTCCTGCGTGAGCGCCTGCGGCAAATGCGTCTATTGCCGCAAGCAGATGTACTCGCACTGCACCACCGGCGGCTGGATCCTGGGCAACACTATCGACGGCACACAAGCTGAGTTCGTTCGCGCTCCCTACGCTGACACCAGCCTCTATCCCATTCCCGAAGGAGCGGATGAAGAGGCGCTGGTGATGCTCAGCGACATCCTGCCGACAGGGTTCGAGTGTGGCGTGCTCAATGGCAAAGTTCAGCCAGGAAGCGTCATAGCGATCGTCGGCTCGGGGCCGGTCGGATTGGCGGCGTTGCTCACCGCGCAATTTTTCTCGCCGGCCGAGATCATCATGATCGATCTCGACGACAATCGCCTTGAAATGGCGAAACGCTTCGGCGCTACCTCAAGCGTCAACAGCGCCGACGGCAAAGCCGTGGAGACGGTCATGAAGATGACCGGTAATCGCGGTGTCGATACCGCCATTGAGGCGGTGGGCATTCCGGCTACTTTCGAGATGTGTGAAAAGATTATCGCGCCGGGCGGCACTATCGCCAACATCGGGGTACATGGACAAAAAGTGGCGCTCCATCTGGAGCGCCTGTGGGACCGCAACATTTCCATCACCACACGGCTGGTCGACACCGCCACGATAGCGATGCTGTTCAAGACCGTCGCATCTCACAAGATCGATCCCAAGCGACTGATTACCCATCGCTTCAAGCTCGACAACATCCTCGATGCCTACGACACCTTCGGGAACGCGGCCAAAACGAAAGCGCTCAAGGTGATCATCGAGGCTTAGCGATCACAGCGGCGGATATCATCCGCGCTTACAAGACAACACTGAAAGAGAACGAAGCCATGTCCTACCAAAGCCTCAACCCCGCCACCGGAAAGCTCCTGAAAAAGTTCGATGAGCTTACCGACAAAGAACTTGAGACCAAGATCGTCGCCGCCGCGACTTGTTTCGAGACTTGGCGAAAAAAGACCTATGCCGAGCGGGCGGTCATCGTGGCCAAGGCAGCAGCGATTTTGCATGCGAAGGCTGACGAGTTTGCCCACACGATGACGCTCGAAATGGGCAAGCGGATCGGTGAAGCCCGCGGCGAGGTTGAATTCAGCTCGAACATCCTTGCCTATTATGCCAAGAACGCCGAGCGCTTCCTGGCGCCGGTGAAGCTGCATCCGAGTCTCGGCGAAGGCCACATGGAGAGCAGCCCGATCGGCGTGGTCTTCTGTGTGGAGCCCTGGAACTTTCCCTACTACCAGCTTGCCCGGGTCGCCGGCCCGCATTTGATGGCGGGCAACGTTGTGCTGGTGAAACACGCGGGTATCGTGCCGCAATGCGCGATCGCCTTCGAGAAGCTTTTGATCGAGGCGGGTGCGCCCGCCGGTTTGTATACCAATCTTTTGATTTCGCACGATCAGTCGGACCGCGTCGTCGACGACCCTCGGATCAAAGGTGTGGCGCTGACGGGCAGCGTTGCGGCCGGAAGAAGCATCGCGGCACGAGCCGGCAAGAACCTCAAGCCATCCTCGATGGAGCTAGGCGGCAGCGACGCTTTCATTGTTCTCGAAGACGCCGATCTCGAATACACCATCAAGTGGGCTGTGTGGGGACGGATGTACAATACGGGGCAGACCTGCTGTGCCGCGAAGCGATTCATCGTCGTCGACAAGCTAGCCGACAAATTCCTGGAGAAGTTTCAGGCGGCGCTTGCGGCTCTCAAGCCGGGCGATCCCTTGGACGAGAAGACGACGTTGGGTCCTTTGTCCTCAGAACAGGCCCTCGTTGATCTGTTGAAACAGGTCGATGGTGCGGTCTCGCACGGGGCAAAGGTGATCATGGGCGGCAAACGTATCAATCGTCCGGGATCGTATATGGCGCCGACCATCCTGACCGACATAAAGCCGAGCAATCCCGCCTTCAGAGAGGAATTCTTCGGTCCGGTCGCGCTGTTCTTTCGGGTCAAGGACGAAGACCAGGCGATCGCACTCGCCAATAACTCCGATTTCGGATTGGGCGGCTCCGTCTTCACCAAGGATATTGCCCGTGGCAGGCACGTTGCCAGCCGCGTCGAAACAGGAATGATGTTCATCAACAATATCTCCTGGTCCGACGCCGAGCTGCCGTTCGGCGGGATCAAGGACTCCGGATACGGGCGCGAGCTCGGCGACATGGGTATCCAGGAGTTCGTCAACCATAAGCTGGTCCGCTACGTTGCAGCGGAAGCGCCGCAGTGAGGCAAGTCGGGCTGCGAACATGCGGTAAGGAGTTTTGTTCAGCTGAAATTCCTCATCGCTGCGTCGCTCTACACAAGTCCATCCAATCGGCTAACGCAGCCAGGAGCCGGCACAACAATTGGAGCGCCTCATGTACGTCAACGTCGCCGTTCTGAAGGAAACACATCCCCACGAACGGCGCGTGGCGCTGGTGCCGTCCGTCGTCGGCAAGCTGACCAAGCTGGGCGCCAAGCTGCACATGCAATCGGGCGCTGGAGACGCTGCCAGCCTGGTCGATGCCGCGTTCAAGGACGTCACATTCACCGGCGATCGCCACGCTCTGGTCAAAGATGCCGACGTGGTCCTCGCCGTGCAGCCACCTGCGTTGGATGTGATCGACGCGATGAAAGAAAGCGCGATTCTTATCTGCTTTATCTATGCGAACAAGGAACCGGCGGTAGTACAGCGCCTTTTGGACAGAAAGATCACCTGCTTCGCCATGGAGCGCATTCCGCGGATCACGCGGGCCCAGGCAATGGACGCGCTTTCCAGTCAATCGGCCTTGGCCGGCTATTACGCGGTGCAACTCGGTGCGACCCATTTGGCCCGCGTGCTGCCGAAGATCACGTCGGCGGCGGGCGCCATAGGACCTGCCAAGGTGCTGGTGATGGGCCTCGGTGTCGCGGGCCTCGAGGCTGTTGCCACCGCGCACCGTCTTGGCGCCGTCGTCGAGGGCTATGACGTACGCCCTGAAACGGCGGAACAGGTTGCCTCGCTGGGCGCCACATTCGTCGAGACCGGCGTGGATGCCCGCGGCAAGGGCGGCTATGCCCGCGAGCTCACCGCTGCGGAGAAAACCAAGATCGACGCCGTCGTGACCAAACATATCCAGGAGTCGGACCTGATCATCACCACGGCCGCCATTCCTGGGCGGCCCTCACCCGAGCTCATCAGCAAGTCGCAGGTCGCCGGCATGAAAGCTGGCGCCGTGATCATCGATCTGTCAGCCGAAGGCGGCGGCAATTGCGAAGACACGCAACCGGGCGAGACCGCACGCGTCGGCCAGGTGACGATCGTCGCGCCGCTCAACGTGCCGTCGCTGCTCGCGCAGGACGCCAGCGAGTTGTACGCGAAGAATATCGCAGCTCTGCTCGCTCTGACGATGAAGGACAACATCATCACGCTGAATTGGGACGATGAAGTGCTCGCCAAAACCGTTCTGACCCATGACGGCAAGATGCACAGCGATAAGAGCGAGCATGAGGCTTATCCCAGCAACAAGGCCGATAAAACCGGAGCCAAAACAACCGTGAAAGCGGCTTGAGCCGAACGAGGACAGCACGATGGACTTTTCAATCCAAATCACCGGTTTCGTGGCACTGTACATCTTCATGCTCGCCGCCTTTGCCGGCTGGGTCATCATTGGCCATGTGCCGGCGATCCTGCACACACCGCTGATGTCCGGCTCCAATTTCGTGCATGGCATCGTGGTGGTGGGCGGGATGTTCGCGCTGCTCAACGCGAGCACGATGCAGGAGCAGGCGATCGGGTTTTTCGCCGTACTGCTCGGCGCGGGTAATGCCGCCGGCGGCTATGCCGTAACCGATCGGATGCTAGCGATGTTCCAGACAAGCGGACATGCGGGAAAACATCGCAAATCTAGCCATAAGAAAGCCCACCGCCCAAAGGCGGTGTGAGGAACTGACATGACAATGACAAGCATCGCACAACTTATCATTGGCGTTACCGATCTCGCGGCGGCGTTCCTGTTCATGTATGGCCTCAAGCGTATGTCGTCGCCGGTGACAGCCCCTTCGGGGATCTTCATGGCCGGCCTCGGCATGCTGGTCGCCGTCCTGGCCAGCTTTCTCTACGTCTTCGATGTCAGCGCCGCTGCCAAGCCGCATCTGTTGGTGAACGTCGCCCTCGGTGTCGTCGCGCTCATCGTAGGCGGCGGCGTCGCTTGGTGGGCCGGCAGGAAAGTTGCGATGACGGCCATGCCGCAAATGGTCGCGATCTATAATGGCATGGGTGGCGGTGCCGCCGGTGCGATCGCCGCGGTCGAGTTGTTCGGCAATAAGGCGGCGGGAACAACCCAGCTTGTGGTAACGCTTTTGGGCGCGCTGATCGGCGCGATTTCCCTGTCGGGCTCGTTGATCGCGTGGGCGAAGCTTCAAGGCGTCATCAAGAAGCCGCTGCGCGTACGGGGGCAGCAGTATTTCAATATCCTCGTATTGCTCGGTACACTCGCCGTCGCGGGCTATATCATCTATGTGGCGCAAGGTGCGTCCAATCAGCTGCTGCCGACGCCGCAACTGATCTATCTGTTCTTCGGCTGCGCCCTGATCTACGGCATCCTGATGACGCTGCCGATCGGCGGCGCGGATATGCCGGTGGTAATCTCGATCTACAACGCCGCCACTGGACTTGCTGTTGGCCTTGGAGGGTTTGTGCTGGGCAATCCGGCATTGATGATAGCCGGCATGGTTGTCGGCGCCGCAGGCACGCTGCTGACACTTCTCATGGCACAGGCCATGAACCGCTCGGTCGCAAACGTTCTGTTCACAAATTTTGGCGGCGCGCCCAAGCACAAGGTTGGCCACATCAAAGGCAGTTTGAAGCCGACTGCGGCGGCCGATGCCGGCATATTCATGCGTTACGCGAAAAGCGTCATCATCATCCCGGGCTATGGCCTCGCTGCCGCGCAGGGACAGCAGAAGCTCTATGAATTCGTAAAGCTGCTGCTAGCTGCGGATGTCTCGGTCAAATTCGCAATTCATCCAGTCGCCGGTCGCATGCCAGGCCAGATGGATGTTCTGCTCGCCGAGGCCGGCGTGCCTTATGACCTCATCTTCCAGCTCGATGACATCAACGAGGAGTTCAAAACTACCGATGTGGCCCTCGTCATCGGCGCAAATGACGTGGTGAACCCTGCGGCGCGCACTGACAAATCCTCCCCGATCTTCGGCATGCCCATCCTCAACGCCGACCAGGCAAAGCAGGTTTATGTCGTCAAGCGCGGTCAAGGCAAAGGCTACGCGGATATCGTCAATGCTCTTTTCTACGCTGACAACTGCAACATGGTCTACGGCGACGCCACGGCTGTGTTGACGATGATGATCGAAGCCGTGCGCGGTTTGGGGGCAAAAGCCGCAGCGTGACGAATCGTGACGCGCGTGAGGACTTATTCAAAGACAAACCAAACGCAGGAACAAAACTATGACAAAAAAGATGCAGGCTGCGTTCGTCGAACATTTCGGCAAGCCACT
>JBAQJL010000173.1:0-21761 GCA_049300295.1 Xanthobacteraceae bacterium | reverse complement strand
AAAACGCCGCCGATCAATTTCAATCCCGCGCCGCCCACACCCTCGCCAGCGCCGCATGCTCATCACCACAAAGGCCTTGGCCCATGACAAAATCGCCAATACCCGAAAAGCTTCACAAGCTCTCAGGATGAGGACTTGAGTCAGCTCAATTCTGCACCACCACGCGCGGCAGCTTCGCCAAGATGTCCTCTGCCTCTTTGACGATACGGGTGACGACCTCGCCGGCCGTCGGAATGTCGTGGATGAGGCCGGCGTCCTGGCCCATCGACAACGGACCTTCGTCGACATCGCCGGTGCGGCGCGCGGCGGCGAGCTTTTCGGCCGCCTCGATGCGGTCGCGGCGCAGCGCCCATTCGCGGCCGGCCCAGCGCTCGATGAAGCGGTTGCGCCGCGATCTGATCATCGCGCCCGGCCAGACCAGGCCGGAGGCGATGTCGGGTATTTCCGAAAGCTGCGTGTCGTGGCCGTCGCTGTCGACGATCGCCTGCTTGAAATTCGGATGCAGCGGCGATTCGACCGTGGCGAGAAAGCGGGTGCCGAGCAGGATGCCGTCGGCGCCGAGCGCCAGCGCGGCGACGAGACCGCGGCCGTCCGCGTAGCCGCCGGCCGCCAGCACCGGGATCGGCGCCACCGCGTCGACCACCATGGGGAGAAACGGCATGCTGGCCATCCAGCCGACATGGCCGCCGCCCTCGGTACCCTGCGCGATAATAACGTCGGCGCCCGCATCCGCCGCGCGTTTGGCTTCTGGCACGGTGCTGGCCATGTAGGTGACCAGCGCGCCCGCCTTGTGCGAGCGGTCGAAATACGAGCGCAGATCCTGCTCGGGTCTCGCCCAGGCAAACTGAATGACCGGCGGCCGCAGTTCGAGCGCAGCCGCGATGCTGTCCTCGCGCGTCGCGAACAGCAGAAAGTTGAGCCCGAAGGGTTTGTTGGTCTGCCGCCGGATGCTGGCGGTGCTTTCGACGACCTGCTCGGGCTTGAGTTGATAGCTGCCGAGTGCGCCAAGGCCGCCGGCGTTGGACACCGCCGAAACCAGTTCGGGCGTCGTTGCCGACCCCATGCCGCCCAGCGCCACGGGGTGCTCGATCTTCAACAGATCGCAGATTGGGGTTTTGATCATCCGGCCTCCTTGGCGGCGTTGTTTTTTGGTTCCGGCGCGGCTTAAGGTTTCAGCGGCGGGTAGTCGCGCGAAAATACCGGCTGGGCGAGGAATTGTTTTGGATCGTAGTGCCAGAACTGGCTCACGTCCGGATAGGATTTCACCGTGACGTTGACGAGTTTGCCGGCGCGCTTCTCGACCTTGCGGATATAGACCGTGAAAGTCAGATTGCCGTAATCGTCGAACTTGACCGGGCCGCGCGGCGTGTCGGTCAGCGACACCGCCTTGATGGCCGCGGTCAGCTTGTCGGGCTCGGTGTCGCCGCCGGTCGCCTTCAGCGCCGCTTCCAGAATCTGGCCGTCGACGTACAGCGCCGCCGCATAGAAGCCGATCGGCACGTTGGCGCCGTAGTATTTCTGCATCGAGGCGATGAAGCGATGGTTCGCGTCGGTGTCGAGATCGAGCGTGTAGGGGATCGAATTGATCAGACCGATCGCCTCGTCGCCGAAATTGCGCATGATGCTGTCGTCGGCGACGGTCGAACCGCCGAGCAGCGGCAGGTCGATCGCCTGATTGCGATACTGTTTGACAAATTTGATCGGGTTGGCGCCCGCATAGACTAGCACGATCACGTCGGCTTGCTTCGGATCGATCTGCGCCAGATAGGGCACGTAATCCGGCGTGTTGAATGGCGACCACAGCTTCTTGACGATCTTGCCGCCATCGTCCTCGAACGCGCGCTGGAAACCACCGACCTGCTCGTAGCCGAAGGCAAAATCGTCGCCGGCGGTGATGGCGGCCTTGAGCTTCATCTCCTTGGCCGCATAGTCGGCGAGCGGATAGAGGCATTGCGCCGAGGAGTCCGAAGTGCGCACCTGGTAGGTGTTGCGATGGCGCTGCGTCAGATCTTCGGCGCCGCCGAAGCCCATGGTGGGCATCTTGTGCTGACCGAGATACTCCTCGATGGCGAGCCATTCGAACGCGGCCAGCGGCCCCATGATGAGGTCGACCTTGTCGCGTTCGACCAGTTCCACCGCCTTGGTCTTGGCGGTCGCCGGCACACCCGCGGTATCGGCGACGATCAGCTCGATCTCGCGGCCGGCCACCGTGTAGTTCCTGTCTTTCAGGAAGCAGGTGATGCCTTCCTCGAGATGCACGCCGCCGGCGGCAAGGCCGCCGGTTTTCACCGTCATCAGTCCGATCTTGAAGGGCTTCGGCTGCGCCAACGCCGGTTTCGGCAACGCCGGCAGCGCCGCCGCCGCTCCGCTGCCGACGAGGAATCCGCGGCGATCCATTGCACGGGTCATGGCCGTCCTCCCTTTTGTTTCGCCCGCTTTGCGATGCGGATTAGCGCACGTGCTGCAACAGCAGCACCAGGCCGCCGACGACGCCCACATTGGCGAGCATGCCGTTCTGCATGCCGGTACGCATCGGTCCTTGGACCTCCCAGAAGCGCAGCAGCAGTGCCGAGGCGACGATGGTGAACACCAGAAGCAGCAGCACGCCGATTGCGGCATGCCAGTTCAACAGCACCAGCGCGCAGCCGACGAGCTCCATGCCTTGGCCGGTCCAGAACGTCAGGACAGGGAAGGGCGCCATGAAATTGGTCAGGCGTTTGACGTGATCGTCGATGTGCTGCCGCTGCAGATTGCGCAGCCCGACCGCCAGAAAGAACGCGACCATCAACAGGCGTCCGGCCGTCTCGAGCCAGGATGTGTCGCCAGCATACATATCACTTCCTCCCCGCGCGGGCCGGTCGCGCGCCGGCCATCGCGCCAAGCCGCCTGAAGATCAGGCGGCGCTCTCCGATTTCGCCTTGGCTTTCGCCCAATAGTCTTGCCGTGATTTGGATTCCTTGAGGCGCTCGGCGTCCTCGTAGCCGGGCGCCATCGAGGCTGACGTGCCGGCCATGACCTGATGGTGCTCGATGTTGAGAAGCCGCAGCCAGCTTTGCTGGCCCATCGTGAGCCCGATCATGCAGCCGAGTTCGACCAGCTCCGGTTCGTTGAACTGTTGATGCATGCGCTCCCAGAACGCGTCGTCGGTGTTGAGATGCCAGACGATGGCCTCGGCGTAGGCCAGCGCCGCCTTCTGCCGCTCGTTGTATTTGGTCGATTTCTCAAAATTGAGCAGATCGAGGACCTGGTCTTCGATCAGGGCGCCACTCGTTGTCGCCTTCACCGAGCGCTGATTGCCGCAATATTCGCAGGCGACCGAGCGCGACACATAGAGACGGCACAGCTCCTTGATGGCGTGATCGAGCACGCCGGTTCGGAAGATGTTGTGCCAGGATTCGGCGAAGAACCAGAAACAGGCCGGCACGTGGGCGCGGATCGCCGAGCTTTCCGGGCGCGGCGTGCCTTCGCGCTGGCAGCGCTCCATCTCGGCGCGCATCCGCGCGTTCATCTTTTCCAGCGGGATGTAGCTGATCCTCTGCTTCGCCATCTGTCGTGCCTTTCCTGTCAGCGGCGTCATTCCGCCGCCGCGCTATTCGTCGCCGGCCTGCGTCCGGCATCTTGAGCTTTCGCATAATCGACGGTCGCCTGATACTCCGTCATTGTATCCTGGGCCTCAATGCCGCACACGCGGCGCGCGAATGCCGCGAACGGCCCCGCGCCGGTGAATTCGGCCCGTTTCATGGTCAGCGACAGCAGGGTCTGCAGCGGCGTGCCGTTGAAATTCTCGAACATCGCGAGGCGGCTGCCCCAGTCGGTGAGATAGAGATCGCGGATGACGCGGGCGATCTTCAGCCGGTCGTACGGTTCGCCGGTCGCGCCTTTGTTCAGTTGCTCGAACCAGGAATGCATCGACGGCTCGCGCCATTGCTGTTCGGTCGGGAACATGATGGCACTGCGGCCGCACAGGTCGATCAGCTCGTTCACCATGGCGCCGTAGTTCTGCAGGAAATAGACGCGGCCCCAGTTGAACAACTGAATGTCGGGCTTGTAGAGGCCGCCGGGCGTGAAGAAGCCCTGGTCCTCGGCGGCGACCACGTGCGCATAGGTGGTCTGCTGAAAGGCGATGATCCTGGCAAGCCGCGACTGCACGGCCTCGATCTTGGTGGTGCCGAGGTGTTCGCACATCAGGATGGCGAGTCCGGCCAAAAGCTCCGCACGCACGGCCTGGCGCACCAGCGCATAATAATGACCCCAGTCGAACACGCGCTGCGGATAGAGCTTGGCGTGGTCCGGGTTGCCGATGTGGAAGATGTATTTCCAGGGAATTAGCACATTGTCGAACAGCACGGTGGCGTCGAGCTCGTCGCCCTGCGACGCCAGCGGATGCTCGATCGGATCGCGCTGCACCAGGCTTTCGCGACACACGATGGTGATGCCGGGCAGGTTCGCCGGGCAGACGCCATAGATGATCTGATCACCTTTGGCGCCGGGCCGGAAGAACACGCCAAGGTGCAGGAAATCCGCGAATGGCGTCGCAGTGCCGATCGCCTTGACGCCGTTGACGACGATGCCCTCGTCGTTGGTTGCGACGATGCGCAAAGCCGGCGAGACCGCGTGCGCGCCCGGGTCGGAACGGTCGGCCTGCGGATCGACGAAATGCGGCGCGACGACCAGATCGTTGTCCATCGCGTAGCGCCAGAAATTGCGGATGTTGTCGGCGAGCCCGCGGCCGCCGGCGCCGATCGCGGCCTGCTCCCACGGCTCGGGGTCGTCGATATAGGTCACCAGCATGTAGTTCTGCGAGTCGGGCGTGCGCGGGCACGACGCCGCGACGAATTGCTTCATGATGAATTCGAGATAGCGCCGCTTGCGGACGAGTTGCTCCTTGCTGCGGTGCTGGAACCACGCCATCGAGCGCCGCGCACCGCTCTCGTCGACGAAAGTGAGAATGTCCTGCAAGTCGGGGCGATTGTGCAGATCGAAGAATTCGGCGGTGCGGGCCGCATAGTCGCGCGTCGCCGGATGGGTCGCGACGTTATCGATCTTCTGATTGCCGACCCAGACGGCGCGGCCGTCGTTCAATGCGTTGAGGTATTGCTGGCCGGTGCGCAGCATGCCGGTCCTCCCTCGAAGCGGTTTGCCCGGTAGGCCCGGGCCTTTTCGCTCGCTATCTCACGACAGCTAGCCTACTCCCGGCATCGGCGCTAAACTATAAACCAAACGATATGCAGACTATTCCCAACGCTCATAGTGGCGATCCCGACCTGCGGCAGTTGCGGGTCTTTGACGTGCTGCTGCGCGAACACAGCCTGACGCGGGCTGCGCGTGCGCTCGACGTGACGCAGCCGGCGTTGAGCAAGACGCTGGCGCAACTGCGCCGCTATTTCGACGACCCGCTGTTCGTTCGCGTCGCGCTGCGCATGGAGCCGACCCCGAAGGCGCTGCAACTGCAAGCGCCGGTGCGCGCCATTCTGGAGCGCGCCGCGTCGCTGCGCACCGAACACAGCGCGTTTAATCCGGCAGCCTCGCAGCGGACATTCAATTTTTGCGTGGTCGACGCTGGCCTGCTGAAACTGCTGCCGCCGCTGGTCGAAAAACTGCTGGGCGAGGCGCCGGGCGTGCGGCTCAACGTCTCGCAAGCCGACGCGGCGCACCTCGAACGCTCGCTCGAATCCGGCAAGCTCGATTTCGCGATGGGATCGTATCCGTCGCTGCCAAAAACCATCCGCCGCCAGCCGCTCTGGGTGGAGCGCTACGTGAGCGTGGCGCGGCGCGGCCACCCGCGGCTGTCGCGCGAGCCGACGCTGCGCGAATTCGCCGCCGAGAAGCATGTGATGGTTTCGATCGCCGGCAGCGGCCACGCCCACGAGATCATGCAGCGCGCGCTGGAAGCGGCAGTGCCGCGCGACAACATCGTCTGCCGCATCCCGATCTTTACCGGCGCGGCGGTGCTGGCGAAACAAACCGATACGGTCGCCACATTGCCGCTGTCGGTGGCGACCGCCCTGGCCAAAGATCTAGACCTGCAGATCATCACGCCGCCGGTCAGGCTGCCGAAGATCGACATCTTTCAGTACTGGCACGCGCGATTTCACAACGACCCGGCCAGTCAGTGGATCCGGCTGGTGTTCAGGGCGCTGTTTCGCAACACCGGCGCGTGACGCCGGCGGCGACGCGTGCGGGCCACGGGCGAATGCATCCGTCGTGTGAGATCTTCGGCGAAATGCCGCAGACCCGCGTCAATCTTTAAGGCGGGCGCCCCAACAATACCCTGCAATCCGACATAAATCGTCACGGATCCGCCCCGAAGACCGGGTGAATTCATACGGTCGTTTGAATTGTGGCGGGATGGGGTCATGTTTCGCCGGTCGGCGCGCGCTGCCTTCCTTGTATGGCTTTTGGCTTGTGCGGTGGTGGCCGGCGACGTTGCCCGCGCCGATGAGCCCCCGGATTCGCGCATCGCGGTTTCGGGCAACCGGCATGTCGACGCGGGCATGATCCGCTCGTTTTTTCACGTCATGCCGGCAAAGCCGCTCGACGCCGCGGCGCTCGATTCGGCACTCAAGGCGCTCTACGCGACCGGTCTGTTCGCCGACGTGAAGATCGTCCGGCAGGGCGATGGCGTCCTGGTTACGGTCGCAGAAAATCCGACGATCGTCCGGCTCGCGTTCGAGGGCAACAAGAAGGTCAAGGATGCCGAGCTGAAGAAAGGCCTGCAATCGAAGGAAGGCGGGCCGTTATCGCGCTTTCTCGTGCAGGCTGATGTTGAGCGCTTGATCGAGGTCTACCGGCAGCACGGCTACTTTCAGGTGCAGATCACGCCCCAGACGATCGACGCCAAGGGGGGCGCCAAGGTGGGCGCCAAGGCGGCCTCGTTGGTCCCGAACGCGTCGCCAAAAGCGAAACGACCGCCCCGCTTCAAGATCGCGCGCGACACGGGCGAGCGCATCAATCTGGTGTTCCAGATCAAGGAAGGCGACAAGCTTGCGGTGCGAAAAATCGCGTTCGCCGGCAATCGTGCGTTCCCCGCCTACAAGCTCACCGGGGTGATCAAGACCGGCAAGACCAACGTTCTGAGCTTCCTGCTCGATAACGACATCTATAACGCCGACAAGATCGACAACGACTGCGGCCTGCTGCGCAGCTTCTATCTCGATCATGGTTACGCCGACGTGGGTGTGCACTCGTCCGCGAGCTACGACGCCGGTCTTAAAGGCATCGTGGTCACCTACACGCTCGATGAAGGTCCGCTGTACCGTTTCGGTAAGGTCGCGATCGACACCCAACTCAGGACGGTCGATGCCGCATCGTTGCGTTCTTATTTGCGCACGCAATCCGGCGGCGTCTTCGACGCCGATTCGATCAACAAAACCACCGACGACCTGACCATGGCGCTGGCGCGGGAAGGCCAGCCGTTCGCCGCCGCCGAGCCGCGTACCACGCGTGAGCCGCCCAAGGCCGGCGGGACCGGGATTATCGACCTCGTTTACACGATCGCGCAAGGCAAACGACTCTACGTCGAGCGCATCCAGCTTCATGGCAACACCAAGACGCAGGACGACGTCATTCGCCGAGAGTTCGATTTCAGCGAGGGCGACGCCTACAACAAGGCGCTGGTCGATCGCGCCGAGCGGCGGCTCAAGGCGCTCGGCTATTTTAAGACGGTCAAGATCGAGACCGAGCGCGGCTCGGCGCCGGACCGCGTCGTGCTCGATGTCAACGTGCAGGAACAGGACACCGGAAACTTCTTCATCTCCGGCGGCTATTCCACATCGACCGGCTTGATGGCCAGCGTCACTGTCGGCGATCACAATCTCCTGGGCACGGGCTACAACGGCAAAATCTCGGTGACCTGGGGTCAATATGCCGAGGGCTTCGACGTCGGCCTTACCGATCCGTATTTCCTCGGCCAACGCATGCCGGCGGGCGTGGAGCTGTTCGGCAATGAGACCATCGGCAACGTCAATCAGTCCTTCAACAGCACCGTCTATGGGGCGAAGCTATCACTCGGCACGCCTCTGACCGAACAGCTGGGCGTGACCTGGACTTACTCGATCTACAATCAGTCAGTGTCGCTCGATCCGGCCGAAGGGGTGTCGTCGGTGCCGATCCAGCAGGCGGCGGCCGCCGGGCCGATCTGGGTGTCGTCGATCGGCCCGACCGTGACTTATTCGACGCTCGACGATGCCAAGAACCCGACCAGCGGATTGCGTCTGGTGACCAGCAATGAAATGGCCGGCCTCGGCGGCGCCGCGAGATTCGCCAAGACCACAGAAGATGTGAGCTACTATCACCCGATCGTCGGCGACCTTGTCGGCATGGTGCGGGCGCAAGGCGGCTACGTGACGCCGTATGGCGGGCAGCAACTGCCGCTGCTCGACAATTTCTTCGGCGGCCCGCAGCTTGTCCGCGGCTTTGCGCCGAACGGTTTCGGGCCGCGCGATATCACGCCCGGGACCGCCATGGATAATGTCGGCGGCAACATTTACTGGACCTCTTCGGCGGAGCTTGAAGCGCCGGTGCCGGGCGTTCCGGCGGATGCGAACCTGAAGGTGGCGCTGTTCTCCGACGTCGGCAGCCTGTGGGCGACCGGAGCCGGCGCTTCGAGCCTCGCTTCGCTGTCGCCGTCGCAGCAGATCGCGAACTCACAGGCGATGCGGGCCTCGATCGGTACCGCGCTGATCTGGAATTCGCCGTTTGGCCCGCTGCAGGTCAATTACGCCTACCCGATCGCCAAGCAGCCTACTGATGTGACCCAACGGCTGAATTTCTCCGCCGGGGCATTTTAAGCGGCGGCATCACGCCGCGATGCCTTGCTCCATCGCGAGTTCAGCTTTCAGACTCTCGACATCGCGGAAGATGGAAGCAACCGCGAGCGTGCGGCCGCCTTTCCGGTAGCGCAGCAGGCAGTCCTTGGCTTTGATATCGCCGTCGATGACGATCTCGTCCCACTGCTCGGCGTGCCCGACATAATTGATCGGCACGTCATAGTGCTGGCTCCAGAAGAACGGTACGGCGTCGAAGCGCTCCTGGAGCCCGAGCATGTTGAGGGCCGCGGTCTGGCCCTGGCGCTCCGCCACCACCCAATGCTCGACGCGTATGTTCTGGCCGGAATGCGGATCGGGCCAGCGCGCAATGTCGCCGGCCGCATAGATGCCGGCCGCGCTGGTCTCCAGGTATTCGTTGACGGTCACGCCGCGATCCATGACAAGCCCGGCCTTTTCGGCGAGCACGAGACGCGGCCGCACGCCAACCCCGACGACGATGAGGTCGGCGTCGAGCGTGCCGCCGCTTTTGAGCGCTGCGCGTCTGCCATCGATCGCCGTCACCGTGTCTTGCAGGTGAAAGACAACGCCGTGCTCTTCGTGCAGCGCGCGCACGAAATCGCCCATCTGCGCGCCAAGCACGCGCTCCATCAGGCGGGCTTCAGGCGCCACGACATGAACCTCGATGCCGCGCGTGCGCAGCGCCGCGGCGGCCTCCAGTCCGATGAAGCTCGCGCCAATCACGACGGCCCGGCGTGCCGACTTGGCGATATCGATGATGGCGCGGCTGTCGGCGAGCGTACGCAGTGTATGGACGTGCGGTAGCTCCGCCCCGGGGATCGGGAGCCGAACCGGCTCGGCGCCGGTCGCCAGCAGCAGCCGATCGTAGGCGAATGTCTTGCCGTCCGTTGTCGCGACAACGCCCGTCTTCACCGTGATGCCGGCGACCTCGGTGCCAAGATGCAGCTCGATTTTGTTGTCGGGATAAAAATCGTCGGGCCGCAGCGGCACCCACTCTTCGGGCGCACTGCCGGCCAGGTAATCCTTGGACAGGTTCGGCCGATCGACCGGCGGCGCCGCATCCTGGCTCAGCATAACAATGCCACCGTCATAGTCGCGCCGTCGCAGCATCTCGGCCGCCGCAAAGCCGGCCGCGCCGCCGCCAACGATCACGATGCGGTGCGGGGCATCCGCGATGGCAGCACGCCGCGGGTTTGGTTGCGGGAGTTTCTCGCGTACGAAGATGCGTCCGTCGCGCCGCTCGACCTTCCAGCAATCGACCGGACTCAAGGCCGGCGCGCGGAGTGCCTCGCCGCTGCGCAGATCGAAGCAGGCATGGTGCCACGGGCACCGCACCGTGCCGTCGACAACGAGGCCGTCGGCGAGCGGCCCATGATAATGGGTGCAACGGGCGCCGATCGCGAGCACGTCCGTGCCGTTCAGGACCAGCAGCACCTCGTCGTCGCCGACGTGTCCAAGGAGGTGTCCAACGGTCAGATGGGCCAATGCGACGCCCTGGGTCAGATCGGGGCCGCTCGGAGCAGATTGTTCAGCCATTGTCGCCCGCCTTCATTGTCGGATCGCACGAAAACTACGCCGCGATACCTGGGTTGTCGCGTGACGAACGCGACCCAGCCTCATGGTTAACGCCTCGACAGGATTAGACGGCCAAAGATCCCGGCGAAAAAAGGCGGCCGCCCATCGGGCTATTATCTGGGGCGCGAGTACCTCCAAAATTTTTCTTGAGTGTGATATTTGTGACACATCAAGACGCGCGAGATGGGTGTATGGTGCGGTGTGGCCAAATGAAGGCATAAGTCCGGCAGTTTTTTGCCGGCAGGGGGGTGCCACGGAAAAGCGACCGCTAGCGCGCGACTTTCGCGCCGTTCCCGAGCCGGGATGCGCCGACCTCACCGGTCTGCACATCCTGGTCGTCGAGGATTCGGTGGATCTGGCCATTGCGGTCGCAAGCCTGCTGCGCTCCTGCGGGGCTGAAGTCGCCGGCCCGGTCGCGACGGCTGCGGACGCCGATCGGCTGATTGCCGCGGGACTTCCCGACGCAGCCGTGATCGATCTGCATTTGCGTGGGGGCGAGCGCGCCGATGAGCTGATCGTGCGGCTCAACGATCGGGGCGTTCGCGTCATCGTGACCTCCGGCGATTCCGGCCGTTTGGAAACGCGCGCGAAGGCTGCGGCCACATTGTCCAAGCCGTTCAGCGAGGATGAACTAATCGCCGCCCTGATGCCGGCGCGGGCTGCTTTGCTAGCCAGCCGCGCCGTTGCGGCCCCGCTGCGGCTGCCGCAACCGACCATCCGCTGACGTCCTTGAGGTCCTCCCAACTCTCCCCTTAGCGCTGTGGCCCTAGCAGCGACACTTCGGGTGTCACGGCGTCGTCGCGCCCAGCAAACCAAGTGTACCACCGACAAATGGCAACCAAGCAAGTCCTGCCGAATAGCTTGACATCGCAACCAATGGTTGCCTTAATGGAACTTACGAAAGCAAATTAGAATTGCCCATCGCTACTAGGCGTAAAGGCTAAGCTCGTAATTGGCAGAACATCTGCGTGGCTTGTGACGCACATCGCGGCAGTTCCAAATGTGAAGGTGTCTAAGTTGCCTTCAAGATGAACGCGCGAAATCGGGGGCGGCGATGCAAGTAAACATGTCCATACTGGAGACGATTACGCGCTTGGCAGCGCAGTATGGGCCTTTCCTATTCGCAATGCTTTTTATCTTCGTTGTTACTCGCACCGCACACAATTACTATCGAGAAAGCAACACAAGACAGCCACAAGCATCGGAAGAGGAAAAGAGAACATACAGATCTTATTTCGTCACGAGCGTTTGGGTCGGCATTTCCCTCGCATTGCTATCGATTGGTTGGTGGATATATGTGCAAATGGAGGGTCCAAGCGTTTATCAGATTGCGATCGTCGGCTTGCATTCTGACGAATCGATTTTATCGCAGTATTTTTCTAAGATCGTCCCGAGGCCTACTATTGCCGGCGCAAATCCGCTCGCGGATGAATATTTTATCGTTGCTCAAGATCGGCCATTTAGAATGGGCGACAAGTTTGAGTTTTATTACTTTAAGACGCTAACGACCAACACTGTTACCGGCGGAGCCAATGCGACGGCGGGTGTCGGAGTGATTGGCGTTCCAATTGAGATTAAATATTCGGGCAACAACCTCGATACTTATCAGATTACGCAAACGGGGAACTTGGTTTCCCTGACGTTGGTCGCAAGTAATCCCTCAACAATCAATGGGGCTTTTGCCGAGAACGAAGTGAAGCGGCTTCAACCCGGGCCCGAAAGCGTGGCTGATGCATCAGTCGACGGGAGGCGGCCGTGAAGATTTTTTGCGCGTTCGTGTCTGTTTTTGTCGTTGCTGTCCCTGCTGGGGGCATGGCTCAGCAAATGTGCGCGACCCCCTCCGGGTCGTGCGCAATGAACGTTCCTGGTATGGCCGGCGGTCCGTGCTTTTGTGTTACTCCGTTTGGCAATATACCGGGCGTCACGCAGGTACCCGTAATGGGGACTCCAGCGGCGGACCCTTTTCCTCACTTTTGCTGCACGCCTGCCGGAAGGATGGGGCCATATCCTAATACTAGCATTGCTGCAGGAGGATTATGCCAAGCGGCTACGCCTGCGGGAATGTACATCGGCCAAGCGTGCTATTAGGGTCGCCTGATTCCACGCACGGAGGTTCTGCTTTCACCACAGCGACGCGAACTGCGTGGCGACGATCTGCTCATAGACAACGTCGTTTTTCAAAATATTTTGCGAGCGGAGCAACGCCGTCATGCCAGCCACGAATTCGCGCGAGATCGTCGCGTCGTAGAACGGCAGATCGCGGCGGATCAGTTCGACGATCAATGCGGCTTCGTCGGCCGGGAATAATCGTTTGCCGACTTCGCCGGCGCCCGACACGTCCTTCTTGAGCGCGGCCTGAGTCTTGACGATGGCGCGCACCGCCGCCGCAACCGTGTCCGGCGAGCGCGCGATCAGCGCGTCGGTCGTGGCGATCGTCGGCTCGGTATAATTGAAGCAGGCCTTCGGTCCGTCGCCTCGGCGCACGTCGGCAATCACCGTACCGAAGCCTTCGCGCACCGCGACTTCCGCGCCCATGCCGTTGGCCCAGAAGCCGTCGAGCTTGCCGTCCTGCACGGCGCGCGCCGCCATCACGCCGAAATTCGGAACCGAGCCGAGAAGTCCCGGCACCGGCGCGATCGTGACCTTGTCGCGATCGAGATCGATTCCGGCAGCGCTCAACAGCCCGCGCAGCCCGGTATTGACCCAAGGCGCCGCGCCGATCGTGCGGCCTTTGACGACGCTCAAATCGCCGCGCTTGGCGCCGAGATCGGCGCGCATCACCAGGAACCAATACATGCCCTGCGACTGCGCGGCGATCAGCTTCGCGCCTTTGAAGTCGGGAAATGCCGACAGCACCGCGTGCGCGGCGCCGCCGACGAAATCGATCGTGCCGTCGCGCATCGCCTCGTAGGCCTTGTCGACCGGGTAAACCAGTTCGAGCGAGACATCGAGCCCTTCGGCTTTGAAAAAGCCGAGTTCGACCGCGGCTTCGGCGATGAAATAAGATGGCGAGATTTTGTCAGGAATCGCGAGTTTCATTTTGTTTGTGTCCCAGCGTAGGAGCGCCCCTTGTGGGCGCCCTCATCTGGGCGGGCACGAGACCCGCCCCTACGATTTCTTTCCATTGAGCAGCCAGCCGAATTTTTCCTTCGCCTTGCGTACGACTTCCGCGCTCGGCGCATTGCTCGGTGGAAATTTGTCGCGCCAGTGAAATGGCTTGCAGGCATTGATGAGCGCCACCGAGTGGGTGAAATTGCCGGCGGCGCGGCGCTCCGGCGGCAGTGCCGGGTCGGCGCTCGAATCCCACGAGCCGGTAATGAACTGGATCGACTCCTTGGGGTCGGTGCGGCTGAGCAACGCCCATAGTGTCTGTTCGAGGTTGGTGACGTCGATGTCGTCATCGACCACCACGACGTATTTGGACGCGTAGGCTGAGGCGCCGCACTGCGCACCGATGTGCAGGGCTTGCACGGCATGGCCGGGATAGCGCTGCGTGATCGAGATTGCGTGGAATATCCGCGCAGCGCCGACCTCGTGACACCACACCTGCTGCACGGCAGGTACACCCGCATTGCTCATGTTCTGTTTGATCATGGCCGAGCGCATCACCGCGCGATAGCGCGCCATTTCGTCCGGGCCGCCGCCCATCGGCGGCACACCGACCAGGATCGGATCGTTGCGGTGATAGATCGCCTTGATGTCGAGCACCGGGATCGGGCGTACGCCACCCGCATAGTGCCCGGTCCATTCGCCGAACGGTCCTTCGTCCTGACGCCGGTCCGGTGTCACATAGCCCTCGAGCACGATTTCGGCGTTGGCGGGAAACGGCAGGCCGGTCACTTGGCCGCGCACCATCTTGGTCGGCCGACCGCGCATACCGCCCACGATGTCGAGTTCAAAGGTGCCGTAAGGCGCTTCGACGCCGCCGTAGAAGAACGCCAGCGGATCGCCGCCGAGCACCATTGCGACCGGCATTGCCTCGCCGCGCGCCCAGTATTTCTCGCGATGGATATAGCCGTGGTGGCCGCGCGCCGTGACGAAACCGACCGATTTTTTGTCGTGAACCATCGCCCGATAGGCGCCGGCGTTGAGCCAATTCTCTTCAGGGTCACGGGTGATGCTGTAGGTGCCGGTGCCGATATAGCGGCCGCCGTCCTTCTCGTGCCAGACCGGCGAGGGGAATTTGGTGACGTCGATGTCGTCGCCGGTGAGCACGTTTTCGAGTACCGGTCCGTCGTCCACAATCTCGTGTGGAATGATCTTCGGATCGACCAGATAGGCTTCGCGATAGGCGTCGCTCAGTTCCCACTTGCTGAGATGATCCGGGAAGCCGAGCGTCATGTTGCGGCGGGTGCCGGCGAACATGTTCAGCAGCACGCGAAAGCCTTTTGGGCTGCCCGGAACGTTATCGAACACCACGCACGGGCTGTTCTCTTCACGCAGGATCGCCTCGGCGGCGAGACCGATATCCTCCTGCCAGCTCGCACCCTCGATTTTGCGAACCTCGCCGAGCGCCTCGGCGGCCGTGAGCCACTCGCGTAAGTCGTCGTACGCGATGCCCGCTTTGACGTTGCTGTGCTGCTGCATGAGGGTCTCCGTTGCGGCGGTCAGGATGGCCGGCGCGGCGGCCTTGTCAATGGTTGCGGCTCAATAGTCGGCGCTGGGCTGCGTTGAGCGTGGCGACGGCACCATCAGACGGCGAGACCGAGCATGTACAGCGCGACACCGACTGCCGACGATCCGATCAACGTCGCGGCGGTACCGATCTTGAAGCGGAACACGGCCAGCGCAGCGCATAGAAACAGCGCCAGCGCCCAGAGATCGACGGTGGTGAAAACAGGAAAATCAAACCGGAAATAGCTGAAATGAAAGCGCTCGATGTGCCCGAACAAGGTGCGCAGTCCGAACCAGACCGAGAGATTGAGGATCATGCCGACGGCAGCGGCGGTGACCGCCTGCATCGTACTGTTGAGGAAGGCGTTGTGGCGCAAGCCTTCGAGAAACGGCGCGATCAGCATGATCCAGAGGAAACACGGGCACATCGTCATCCACGTCGCCAGTAGACCGCCGAACAGGCCGGCGACGAGCGGTGGCAATTGACCGGGATCGCGGAACGCTGCGACCGAGCCGAGGAACTGGGTAACGATCATGATCGTGCCCGGCACCATCTCGCCCATCGCGATGCCTTCCTGAACCTCGCGCGACGTGAGCCAGTGGTGGGAAGTGACGACCTGTTCGGTAGCGTAAGCGACGACCGCGTAATCGCCGCCGACCGCCATCAGGGCGACTTTGCCGAACAGCAGTGAAATCTGCGTGAAGATGTTGTGCATACCGAAGATCGCGAGCAGCGCGATCGGCGGCGTGAGCCACAGCACCAGCCAGAACGTCAGCGAGACGATGAAGCGCTTGCGATTGGGCTGGGCGTGTTCGGGTAAATCGCTGAACTCCGTGTCGAATTTCGAAACCGGGACGGGGCGCGCCAGCCCTCGCAAGCCAGTCAAGGCGGCACAGGCTCCGATCAGGCCTGCGGTCGCCATGACGATAGGGAAGGGGACTTTGATAAAGGCGGCGATAAACGCCGCCACGGCCAGTATTGCCATCGACGGACTGTGCAGGACGTGCCGGCCGAAGCGCAGGATGCCCTGCGCCATGACGGCAAGGATGGCGGGCCTGATGCCGAGCGAAATGGCATGTCCGAAAGGCGAGTCCCCGCCGCTCACGTAGCCGAATGTCAACGCGAACATGCAGACCACGCCGGGCAGGACAAATAGTCCCCCCGCAATGATGCCGCCGAGCGTGCGATCTTTCAGCCACCCGACATAGATCGAAAGTTGCTGCGTCTCCGGGCCGGGCAGCGCGATGCAATAGCTGAGCGCGTGAAAGAAGCGGTCCTCGGAAATCCAGCGTTTTCCTTGCACCAAAAGCCGGTGCATGGTGGCAAGTTGCAGGGCCGCCCCGCCGACACCCGCGATGGAAACCTGCCCCCACACGCTGAATGCGTCACGAAGCTTGACGCGGACCCGTGCCCGCGTGGCGGGGCGCTCGACCATTGCATCCATCGCCCCAAGTCACCGATTTTCCAGGGCAATTGCAAGGGGACCGAAAGTCGCCCCGATTTCGGTGGGCCGGCGTGCCCGTTGATGACCCGGGACATCCACTCCGGGGTTTCAGACGTGCCATTCGCGCTTCGGCATAGGCGCGCCGTCGCGCTTGGGCTATGCTGTTTTGGGGCCTTAGGCGATGATCCTGATCCCCAGGCGGGGGCCATGAGCCGGCGCGCAAAAGCAGGCAGCGGACCGGGAAAGCCGGTGCGCGGCAAGTCGGTTGCCGCGCGACGCCGCCCTGCTGCTTCCGTCAAGCCCGCGCACAGCCGCCGCGTGTCCAGTTCGCGCCGCGACGTCGAGCTTGCTCGGCTCAAGCGTGAGCGCAGAGACATCGCCGAACAGCAGCGCGCGACCGCGCAAGTCCTGCAGCTCATCAGCAATTCGTCCGGCGATATGCAGCCGGTGTTCGCCAGCATTCTGGAGAGTGCCATCCGGCTCTGCGATGCGGATAACGGCCTCATCAATCGCTGGGACGACAATGCACTGCATCTCGCGGCAACGCACAACATGCCCGAGGCCTTTATAACGGTGCGCAAAAGTTTGCCGTACCGCCCCGAGGAAAATTCCGCGACCGGCCGCTTGCTGGCCCGCAAGGGTCCGATTCACATCGCCGATCTGGCCAACGATCCGGCGTATCTTTCGGGCAATCCATCGACCGTCGCGGCCGTCGATCTGGGCGGCATACGCACCACTTTGGCGGTGCCGCTGTTGAAGGACAACGAACTGGTTGGTTCGTTCACGGTTGGCCGCCGGATCGTGCGGCCTTTCACCGGCAAGCAGATCAAGATCGTACAGAATTTCGCCGCTCAGGCCGTTGTCGCCATCGACAATGCGCGCTTGCTGCACCAGTTGCAGGATACACTGCGGCAGCAGGCGGCAGCCGCCGACGTGCTCAAAATCGTCAGCCGCTCGACCTACGATCTGCAGGCGGTGCTCGACACCCTGATTGAAATCGTCGCGCGGCAGTGCGGCGCCGACCTCGCTGCGATCCATCCGGAGCGGTCGTATTTCAGCGCCTACTCGATCTACGGCGGGCCGAAAGACCACAAGGAAGTGGCCGGCGGCGTGGCATTCGAACCGGGGGACGGCAGCGTGATGGCGCGAACGGCGCGCGAAGGTAGACCAGTCCAGGTCGCCGACGTGCTCGCCGATCCGGGCTATACGCTGCGCGAGGTGCAGCAAAGGCTTGGCTACCGCACGGTGCTCGGCGTGCCGCTGCTGCGCGAGGGCCGCCCGGTCGGGATTATCGTGCTGATGCGCTCCACCGTTCGACCGTTCACCGAGCAGCAGATTGCGCTTGCACAAAATTTTGCCGCCCAGGCCGTCGTCGCCATTGAAAATACCCGCCTGCTCACCGAGTTGCGCTGGCGCACGGATGAACTCATCCGCTCGGTCGAAGAGCTTGAGCGCGAACGCAACAACAAGCTGATGAACCTTGAGGCGATGGTCGCGTCGATTTCGCACGAGGTGCGCCAGCCGCTGGCGAGCATCGCGTCGAATGGCGGTGCGGCGTTGCGCTTTCTCGGGCACACTCCGCCCAATAGCGGTGAAGTGCGTCTGGCGTTGAACCGGATTGTCAACGATAGCCACCGCGCCAGCCAAGTGTTCGACAATATCCGTGCGTTGTTCGGCAAGGTCGACCGCGGCTACGAGCGGATCGATATGAACGATCTGGTTCGCGGCGTGTTGAGCAGCTTGCAGCGCGAGCTGGACGAACATGGCGTCGAAACAGCACACGACCTGGCGTCGGATCTGCCGCAGGTGACCGGCCATCGCGGCCAGTTGCAGGAAGTGCTGATCAACCTGATCCGCAACGCGATCGAAGCGATGCAGGCCGATGAGGGCAACCGCCGGGCGCTGCAGCTTCGCACCGGACCGCACGGCAGCAATCGCATTTTCGTTGTTGTCCAGGATTCCGGGCCGGGGATCGATCCTGTTCAACTCGAGAGCATATTCGACGCTTTCGTTACCACGAAGGCACAGGGCATGGGCCTCGGTTTGGCGCTGTCGCGGATGATCATCGATCGGCATGCCGGACAGCTTTCAGCAGTGCCGGCCGAACCGCGCGGGTCTATCTTCCGCATCGTGCTGCCGGGCCACTTGGCATCGGATTCGAACCCGTGAGCGTGCCGGCAGAACTAGAGCCGACGGTCTTCGTCATCGACGACGATGCTGACCTGCGCGAGGCGCTCTCAAGCCTGTTCCGGTCGGTCGGACTGCAGGTGAAGGCGCTCGCCACCGCCCCGGAATTTCTGCAGATCAAACTGCCCGAGGGACCGACCTGCCTGGTGCTCGATGTCAGGTTGCCGGGCCTGAGCGGACTCGATTTCCAGGCCGAGCTGACGCGGGCGAAGATCGATATTCCGATCGTATTCATGACCGGGCATGGCGATATCCCAATGACTGTGCGGGCCATGAAAGCGGGAGCCGTGGAATTCCTGCCCAAGCCGTTTCGCGATCAGGACATGCTGGATGCCGTGCAGACCGGGCTCGAGCGCGACCGCGGCCGCCGCAAAAACGCGAGCGAAACCGCCAAGCTTAAAGCGAGTTTCGATACACTCACCGCGCGCGAGCAGGAGATCATGGGCCTGGTCACCACCGGGCTGATGAACAAGCAGATCGCCGGCCAGCTCGGTGTCAGCGAAATTACCGTCAAGGTTCATCGCGGCAGTGTGATGCGCAAAATGAATGCGCGGTCGCTCGCCGATCTTGTGCGCATGGCGGACGCTCTGGGGGTGCGTCGCGCTCCGCCCTGACCGCCGCGCTACTATACAGAAGTATAGTTCCGTATCCCCTATCGATACTCAAAGCTTGCGCAAGTACAGTGGTGCTGACCGCCTCTGTGCCGTATCCATTACGACATCAGGAAATTTGGAATTGGCAAAATCCCTCGTGATCTCCATCATCGACGACGACCCGTCCGTACGCGAGGCCACACAAAGCCTCATCCGCTCTCTCGGTTACGATGCACAAGCATTCGCCTCCGCCGAGGAGTACCTGAAGTCAGAGCGCCTGACCGACTCGTCTTGCCTGATTACCGATCTGCATATGCCGGGGATGAGCGGCACCGACCTGCAGGACCGCCTGATTGCCGACGGCTACCAAATTCCGATCATTTTCGTCACGGCCTATTACGAGGATCGGGTGCGCGACCGGGTCATGGACGCCGGCGCGTTCGGTTTTCTGCGCAAGCCGTTCAACGACGAAAGCCTCATTGCCTGCCTTGACAGAGCGCTCAACGCCAATTCGACCCGGCAGTAGCCGCAGCTAGGCCGCTACGCCATCAATGGCTGTGCCGCCGGTTGCGGGACGGAAGCGCGCGCCGGCTTTCAGACTATACCGACGTATAGGCTCACCATTCCTTTCGATATTAATTGTTTCCTAACGTAGAATAGAGGCGCGGCGCCCCCCCTCTTAAGGTTTGGTTAAAGGGGAAAAGGGTGTCGTCATGCAAACCAACAGGGTCGCGGCTATAGCGGATTTTGGCCGGGCGTCGTCCGCCAAAGCCACGTCCGACGAAGTACTGCTCCAACTGGTCGCCGACGGCGACAAGGACGCGATGCGGGTACTGTTTGCCCGGCATAATGTGCGCGTGTTTCGTTTCCTGACGCGCATTGTCGGCAACGAAGCGACCGCCGAGGATCTGCTGAACGAGGTTTTCCTCGAAGTCTGGCGCAACGCCGGCCGGTTCGAGGCGCGTTCGCAGGTATCGACCTGGATTCTGGCTATCGCGCGCTTCAAGGCGCTGGCGGCGATGCGGCGCCGTCGGCACGACGAGCTCGATGATGAAGCCAGCGAAATGATCGAAGATACGGCGGACGATCCCGAGGTCGCCGTGCAGAAGACGGAGCGCAGCGCGCTGCTGCAGCAATGTCTGAAGCAGTTGTCGATCGCGCACCGGCAGGTGGTCGATCTGGTCTACTACCACGAACAGTCAATCGAGGAAGTCGCCGAAATCATCGGCGTGCCGGCGAGCACGGTGAAGACGCGGGTGTTCTACGCCCGCAAGCGCATCGCCGAACTGATGGCCGAGCGCGGCCTCGAGCGCGCGTCGCTCTGAGGTTCGCCGGGCCGGCGCGGACGCATTGCGGAATCGTCCGAGCCGCTACCCTACTGCGCACGGTTTGAGCGTTGCTTTCGGGGACACAGCGGACAAGAGAGCCGCCGGCCACGACTTCGGCATTTGACCCGACGCGGACATGGGGAACGTAAGATTTTTGCAGTGCAAATTGATCATTCAGCAGCCGTTTATTCGCGATGTCTATAATTTCGTCCGCATCCACAACACACTGAAAATCACCCCCGCAATGGCCACGAAAGTGACCGGGCGGCTTTGGGAGATCGGTGATATTGTGGATGTGCTAGAGGTCTTGAGAGACGGCTCGATGAAGCTCTTTTGGTGGAGTTGGAGGTAAACATGAAGATCGCAATATGGGCCGTGATCGCTCTTGTCGTGGTCATAGCGGCCGGGGCCGGAATTTGGAAGTTCACTCACACCGACTGGTGTTACGAAAATTGCTGCAATGGAAAGCCGTGCCCCGGGCCACCACAATCAAAGTAACCGACATTTACATTGCCAAATTACTTTACACTGCCAAATTACTTGCCGGTTCCGCATTTCTCGTTCAGGACAGCCCACAGGTCGACTCCGCCGGAAACGATTTTCCCCTGCCGGATCGTCGTCGTACCGAACAAATTCACCTGCTGTTGCTTGCCGGGTGGCCCGTAATTCAGCGAAACATCCTTCGCAGACCAGCTGCCATCGGAATTATGCTTGAAGTCCTTGCATTGGATAGCGTCCTTTAAGGTCACCTCTTGCGCCTGCGCTATTCCGGGTACCGTAACACAAGCCACAATAAGCAGAGCTGGTGAAACTCCGCGGATCATTGCACTCTCCCCTGCCAGGATGGATACCGCCCCTAACCGTCGCGTGCTTCGCTGCTGTTATCATCTACGATGGTGCTCGTCCACGATTTCCGAAGATAATCCCTGACGTGGACGCGGGCTTTTGTGAGTTCCGTTATTGGAACAATGAGCGCTGCAGGTGCGAGCTGCAGTTCGACGATCCAGCGCGCATTGACGCGCGGCGAGCCGGCAGCGCGTAATGTCGTCGCCCCGAGTTCACGCCGCGTAGCTGTTAAGTGCTCCGCACCTGCGCACGGCAGCTCGTGTACAGGGTTTCGGATGCCGGCCGTGAGTGAGATGTAGGCGTGCGCTTGGCCGGCGTCCGAAAGCCGTCAAGGAACGAACCCGCGGTCGGTGGTGGATGGAGATTTGGCGCGGTGACTATGGGTAT
>JBAQJL010000172.1:0-2361 GCA_049300295.1 Xanthobacteraceae bacterium | reverse complement strand
CTCCGCCGCCTTCGTCGTCGCCTGATCGTGGATCGCTCCCCAGATGCGATCGGGCGAATACGGCATTTCCAACTGCCGCACTCCCACGGCCGCGAGCGCGTTCATCACCGCATTGGCGAGCGCCGGCACTGAGCCTGTGGCGCCGGCTTCGCCCGCGCCCTTCGCTCCGAGCACGTTGGCGGGCGAGGGCACCGCGCAGTCGATCAGCGTGATCGGCGGCAAGTGGGCGGCGCGCGGCATGAAATAATCCATGAAGCTGCCGGAGAGAAGCTGGCCGGTGTCGTGATCGTAGGCGATATGCTCGCCAACGACCTGACCGAGACCTTGCATCAGGCCGCCATGCAGCTGGCCCTCGACCAGCTTGTGGTTATAGATCGTGCCGCAATCGTCGGCGGCGATGTAGTTGAGCACGGCGAGTTCGCCCGTATCGGGATCGATCTCGACTTCGGCGATGTGCGCGCCCGAAGGAAACGCGCTGGCGAGATCGATCGTCGTGTTGGTGTCGAGTTCGCTGCCCTTGCGCTCGAGCAGCGTCTGCAGCCCGATCGCGAGATCGGTGCCGGCGACCTTATAGGTGCCGGTCTCGAACACGACGTCGCCCGGCGCGACTTCGAGCTCGCTCGCCGCGAGCTTCTTGCCCTTCTCGACGATCTCCTTGGCGGCCGTCTGCAGCGCCGCGCCGTGGCTGATCAGCGAGCGCGAGCCGAACGAACCGGTGCCGAGCATTTTCGGCGTCGCGGCGTCGTTGTAGCGCAGCTCGATCTTGTCGGCCGGAATGCCAAGCACGTCGGCGACGATTGCTGGAAATACCGTCTCGTGGCCCTGGCCCGACGGACCGGCGTTGGAATACATCGCCAGCTTTCCGCCGGATTCAATGCGGATTTCGACCTGCTCCTTGCCCATGCCGCCCGACGGTTCAAGAAACAGCGCGAGTCCGATGCCGCGCAGCTTGCCGCGGCGCTTTGATTCACGCTGCCGCTTGCCGAAGCCCTTCCAGTCGGCCGCCTGCAACGCGGTCTTGAGCAGGCGCGCCGGGTCGGCGCTGTCGTAATTGGAATTGGTCGGTGTCTTCATCGGGAACATGTCTTTGCGCAGCACGTTGCGGCGGCGCAGCTCGATGGCATCGATGCCGGTGACGATCGCAGCTTCTTCGACCAGGCGTTCCCACAGATAGGCGACATTCGGTCGCCCGGCGCCGCGATAAGCGGTGGTCGGCGTCGTGTTGGTGAAGATCAGCTTGTGCCGGCCGTGAACCGCGGCGACGTTATATAGACTGATCGCCGAACTGGTCGGCGCCGCGACGGTGTTGATGAGCGGGCCGGCATTGCTGCAGAACGCGCCGAGATTGACCAGCCATTGGACCCGCAGCGCGACGAAGTGGCCGTCGCGATCGAGGCCGAGTTCGCCGGAGAGGTCCGCGGCGCGCGCGTGATGATCTCCCGACAGCGTTTCGCCGCGCGTGCCGGTCCACTTCACCGCGCGTCCGCTGCGTTTCGCCGCCAACAAGAGTGCAAGAAATTCCGGATAGACTTCGTTTCTGATGCCGAAGCCGCCGCCGACATCGGAAGAGCGGATGCGAAAGCGTTCCGCCGGCAACCCGGTGATCGCCGCCAGCGTGTTTTTGATGTCGCTGATGCCCTGCGTCGGCACGGCGAGCTCGAACGCGTCGCTCGTTGCATCATAGGAGGCGACAGCGGATTTCGGCTCCATCGGATTGCCGGCGATGCGCTGCGCCCGTACCTTGACGCGCACCACATGAGCCGCCGCCGCCATGGCCGCGTCGGCGGCCTCGCGATTGCCGTACTCGTATTCGAACGCCAGGTTGCCAGCTACGTCGTCATGAATGCGCACCGAGTCCTCGGTGCTGGCATCGGCGGTTTCGACCAGCACCGGCAGGTCCTCGTAGTCCACCTCGATCAGTTCGGCCGCATCCTGTGCCATATGCTCGGTCTCGGCGACGATCACCGCGACCGGCTCGCCGACGAAGCGGACGCGTTCGTGGGCGAGCCCCAAACGCGGCGGCACGTTGAGCGATGAGCCGCCGACACCCTTGAAGAACGCCATCGCGGGCAGCCCTTTCCAGCCCGCGGCCGCCATGTCGGCGCCGGTGACGATATCGATCACACCCGGGGCGGCGCGGGCCTTCGCGGTCTCGATGCTGCGGATCTTGGCGTGGGCGCGATCGCTGCGCAGGAAAAAGGCCGCCGTCTGTTTGTCCATGTTGACGTCGGCGGTGTAGCGGCCGTGGCCGGTCACCAGGCGAACATCTTCGCGGCGGCCGGTGAATTTCTGATCGGACAAGTTTCGCTCCGTTGCATGCTGAAAGGTGCCCATCGGCGGACCGCAGGGAAGCAATCTTGG
>JBAQJL010000171.1:0-6604 GCA_049300295.1 Xanthobacteraceae bacterium | reverse complement strand
GCTGACTGCCCGAGTCAAATCCTAACGATCATATGAGTTCAAACGCCTCCGGCGCGCCGAGCCGCGACCAGTCGCGACACCTTTACAAACCTCGCACACGTCAGCGCGCCGCGGACGCGCACAGCATAAACGGGGATAAGCAGGGGATAGTGATTTGCGCGCCACGTATAATGATCTTGATGGAGTACCCGCAAGAACGCCACATCGGCGACATCCTCAAAGCGAGAGAGCGCAACATTGAGATCATCGGTGCCGACCTCGCCACACGCCATGGCTTCACGCAGGTCCCGAACTTCATCCTGACGAACCCGAACATTTCAGTCGGCGCAAAGCTCGCCTACGCGATGCTCCTTAAATACGCATGGCAGGACGACGCCTGTTTTCCCGGCCAAGTGAAGCTGGCGGAAGATATGGGAGCAACGGACTGCAGCGTCCGCACGTACCTCAAGGAGCTTGAGGCGGCGGAGCTGCTGGAGATCAAGCAGCGGGGCTTGGGCAAGACCAACCTCTACCGACTGCACCTGACGATCAAGCCCAAGAAGGGGAGCGACGCCCACCGGTCTTGACCGGAAAATATTTCCGGTCTGGACCGGAAACCGTTGCCGTTCCTGACCGGCAACATCTTCCGCTCACTCAATAGAAGAATACGCATATTAAAAATACTCAGTAGGGAACTCGTTTTTTAAAAAGGACAACAGCGGCGCCGGCGAGTCACGCTGTTGATTCCGCCGCGCGCGCCTTCGGCACCAAGGGATAAAGAACACGATCTCGGCAGCCGTTGCACCGCCCAGGCGGCGGGTGCGGGGTCAGTCTGCAGGTCAGCCGAGCAGCGGACGAAGCATGGGATATTCATCGACGATGTGCGTGCGCTCAAGCAGGCCGTCGAGGCCCCAAATATGACCGGCGCGGTGCGCGATCAGGTAGACGATCACAGTAGCGTAGACGAGGTGGTAGTCGACCAAGAAATTCACATTCTCCTCAATGTAGGGAAACTTCATGTGCGCGAAATAATAGGTGATCATCAGCAGGATGCCGAACGGTCCGCTGACGCGCACGAGAAGGCCCGAGATCAGCGATAGGCCGATCAATAGATGGCCCCACTTCACCAGAAAGTCGGTGACCGGCAGGACCGCTGGCTGCGCGAACACTGAAAAGAAATTGTGGAACGTGACGACGTGGTTAAGGAAACCAGCGGTGTCGAAATTATTCCAAATCTGCGAGACGCCGGCGTAGAGGAATGTCCAGCCCATCAAGATGCGCAGGACGAAAATGACGCCACGGTCGAGACCAGATTCCTTCATGGCACGCTCCCGATGTTCAAAGACAATGCGAAGGTTTGCATCCAGCGCCGCAAGCGGCATTGATCCAGGTCAATTCCAAGACGTTTTGCCGAGTCGAGACTTGGAGCGGGCAAGCGCGGTAGGAGGTGCAGCGAACTGCGCCTGATTGCGGACGACTTCAGCCGCGGCTACGCCGAACAAGAGCTTCGATGTGAGGCTAATCGCGTGGGGCACCATGTGGATGAAAGCCGGGCTGACAACCGGCAGCACCACGAAGAAATTGGTTGCCCACACGCCGGCGAGCGCCGCAAGCATGAACGGATAGGCATTCGTCAAACCGGCTCTTCTCGTGGACAGTGCTTGCCAGGCGAAAGTCAGGACAATGCCGAGCGTCACCGCGAGCACCATATGCACGCCGATTCCGAGCATCACCGGGGACATGGCAGGTAATAGCGCGCTTAGTCCCGCTGCCGTGGTGACTCCGCGAGCGAGCAGGACGGGATTTCCACCGGTCATGCCCGCATAGAGCGTCACCCAAGCGATTTCGGCCAAGCCGCCCGCGGTGCCAGCGATAATGCCGACACGAAACGTTTCAAGTCGTTCTCTATTGACCATGGCAGATACCTCCGTGTCTAAACCAAGCAAATTAAATCATCACTTGTCAGGGGCAGCTTTGATTTGAGTCAAACGGGCATAATAAGACTGTCACGCGAGATGCAGCTTTGACCGAAGCCGATAATTCAAGCATCACAGCAGTCGAACAGACTGCTGTTGACGATTATCCTGGAGGGGATCAGCCAATTGGCTTTGACCTACATCAAAGCACTGAGTTGAAAAGCACTGAAGCATTGCTGATAAATAGGATCGCTTGGTCTGGCGCATGGCTGCCTATCCGAAAGAATGGGAACGACATCTCGAACTGCCGGACGGCCGGGCAATCTTCGTTCGCCCGATCCGGCCGGAAGACGAACGGCTTTATGGTCGTTTCTTTGCGGCAGAAACACCGGAGGATTTGCGTCGACGTTTTTTCGGTCCGGTGAAGGACTTCGGCCATGATTTCATTGCCCGCTTCGTGCGGATTGATTACGCGCAGGCCATGGCTTTCATCGCCATCGATCAGGCGACGGACGAGATGCTAGGAGTCGCGCGCCTGCACACGACTTCACGCACGGATGCCGGAGAATACGCTATCCTGGTCCGCTCAGATCTGAAGAATCACGGTCTTGGATGGCAGCTTATGCAGATGATAATCGAGTACGCTCGGGCAAAAGGCTTTTGCCGCATCGAAGGCCAAGTGTTGCGTGACAACATGGCCATGCTGGATATGTGCAGGGAGCTTGGATTTGAAATCAGTACAAATCGGGATGAGCCATATATCTGCGACGTGAGACTGCGGCTGTAGCGCTAGCGCTGTAGTGGGTAGGGGATAAATTCACCAGCGCAACATGCGCAGTCTGCATCCATTCGGGCGCACAATGGCGGAACGAGATCGTGTCATCGCCGGTTTCGGCGAGAAGGATTTCGGGATATTCCCGGAGAAGAGCAGGTCATGGAAAAGAGCGTATTGTCGCCGACAATGGCGGGGCTGATGTCCGCCGGTTTTTGAACCGCACAGGTATTCGTCCGGCCCGACCGCGGCCGGTCTCTGCAGCAGTGTCAAGGAGCGATAGAAACGCGTGAACACCACGTATAAAGACGCGGAGTCTGGCGAGATGCCGGACCGGCCCGAGCCCCTGAGCGCTGATGAACTGCGCAGGATAGATGCCTGGTGGCGTGCCGCGAATTATCTCACTGTCGGACAGATCTACCTGATGGCGAACCCGTTGCTGCGCGAAAAGCTCCGCGCCGACCACATTAAACCGCGGCTGCTTGGCCATTGGGGCACCTCGCCCGGGCTCAACCTGATCTACGTGCACGTCAATCGGCTGATCCGGAAATACGATCTGGACGCCATCTACATGGCGGGTCCCGGTCATGGCGGTCCGGCCTTGATCGCGAACGTGTGGCTGGAGGGTAGCTACACGGAACGTTTTCCTGAGATAACGCGCGGTGCAGCCGGCATGCTCAAGCTGTTCCGGCAATTCTCGACACCGGGCGGCGTGCCTAGCCATGTCAGTGTGCCGACGCCGGGCTCGATCCATGAGGGCGGCGAGCTCGGCTATGTACTGGTGCACGCGTTCGGCGCAGTGATGGACAATCCCGATCTGCTCGTCGCCGCCGTGGTCGGCGATGGCGAATCGGAGACGGGTCCGCTCGCGGGCAGCTGGAAGAGCATCGATTTCATCAATCCGTCGCGTGACGGCGCGGTGCTGCCGATCCTGCATCTCAACGGTTACAAGATTTCGGGCCCGACAGTTTGGGGCCGGCATAGCAGTGCCGATGTCACAAATTTCTTCCGCGGCCAGAGTTACGAGCCGCATTTCGTGGAGGGCGCCGAGCCCGCGAAGGTGCACCAGCAATTGGCCCGCGTGCTGGAAGACGCGGTGCTCAAAATCCGCGCCATTCAAAAGGCCGCCCGCCAGCATGTCGACACGGAACGACCACTCTGGCCCATGATCGTGCTGCGTACGCCGAAGGGCTGGACAGGCCCAAAGGTCGTAGACGGGGTTCCGGTCGAAGGTACCTTCCGCGCCCATCAGGTGCCAGTCGCGGAGGTGAAGACCAATCCCAAGCATCTGCGCATTCTGGAAGACTGGATGCGCAGCTATAAGCCGGAAGAACTGTTCGACGAAAGGGGCGAATTCCGCAGCGAATACGCCAAGCTTGCACCAGATGGCATGCGCCGGATGGGCCTCAATCCGCACGCCAATGGCGGTCTGTTGCGCGTGCCGCTTTTGCTGCCGAATTGCACGGATTACGCCGTAACGTTCGCCGAGCGAGCGCGCGAGCGCGTCGGCTCGACGGCAATCTTCGCCCAGTATTTGCGCGCGGTCTACGAGGCCAATCCGCGCAGCTTCCGCCTGTTCTGCCCGGATGAGACGAACTCCAACCGGCTTGGTGCAGTGTTCGACGTCTCCGATCGCTGCCTGATGAGCAAAATCCTGCCCGGAGACGACCATATCTCGCATGACGGGCGCGTCATGGAGGTGCTGAGCGAGCATTGCTGTCATGGCTGGCTCGAGGGCTACACGCTGACCGGGCGGCACGGCTTATTCGCGACCTACGAAGCTTTCGCCATGATCATCGATTCCATGGCGATGCAGCACGCCAAGTGGATCGAGCATGCGCGTCGGATTTCATGGCGCGCGGATGTGCCCTCGCTCAACTATCTGTTGACCTCCACCTGCTGGCGCAACGATCATAACGGGTTCAGCCATCAGGGGCCGGGCTTCATCGACACCATGGTCCACCGCAAGCCGATCGTCGCGCGCGTCTATCTGCCGCCGGACGCCAATTGCCTACTTTCCATCGCCGATCACTGTTTCCGCAGCGTGAACTATCTGAACTTGATCGTCATCGACAAGCAGCCGCAATTGCAATGGTTGACGATGCAGGAGGCAAAGGAGCACTGTGCGCGTGGTGCGAGCGTGTGGCCTCAGTACAGCAACGAGCCGGATAGGCCGGACGTGATCCTGGCCTGCGCCGGCGACATCCCGACGCAGGAGATCATTGCCGCGGCCTCGATGCTGCGCCGCTACGCGCCGGACGTGAAGTTCCGCGTGACCAACGTGGTCGATCTGATGCGCCTCTGCCCGCCGGATCGGCATCCGCACGGGATGAGCGACGAGCAATTCGTCAGCATCTTCACCGCGACAACGCCGGTCGTCTTCGCCTTCCATGGCTATCCTGGCGTCGTACACGATTTGCTACATGGCCGTGTCGCGCACGACCGCTTCCATGTGCGCGGCTATATTGAGGAGGGCACAACGACGACGCCGTTCGACATGGTGGTGCTGAACAAGATGAGCCGGCTGCATCTTGCGCTCGACGTGGTGCGCTACGTGCCCGGGCTGCTGCGGGATGGCGTCGCCCTGGTCGAGCGATGCAATGCGCTGCTGGCCCAGCATGAAACCTACATCCGCGAGCATCTGGACGACATCCCCGAGATTAGGGATTGGGTCTGGACCGGCCAATGAGCGTCGCTACTGCGTCCGTCCGTTCGAGACAGACGCTGATTTCGCCGAGCATCGCATGGAACCGTACTGGCCGAGTGAGCGGGCAATGGCATCGTCATCACGCCGTATGGGAAGTAATTTTTCAGTGATACATTGCCGTCACGACGCGACAACTGCTGTCAAGGCGCGACAACTGCACGACTGGGACTTAAAGGACGCGGCCCTTAAGTTGAGGCGGAGCGCTCCTTTGGTTCGTCCTCGGCGGAGGGAAATGCCATCCCGGACATGGGCTCGACCCAAACGAGGTGATCGTGCACCTGTTTGACTCCGGCGATGTTCTCGGCTGCTACGACGAGAGCCTGGCGTTCGCGTTCGTCGGTGATCACGCCCCAGAGGTCCACAACGCCATTCCTGACCACGACGTTGATGTCCGGCGCCCAGCGCTGTTGGCCGAGAGCTGCGAGAATTTCGCCACGGATCGCCCAGTCCGGACCAGGGGTATCGGAGCCAGCGGGCGCTTCGCCGTCACGAGCGAAACTCGCCAATGCGTGCATGAGATTGGCGCGGCTGACAATGCCAATCACTCGGCCATCTCGCATGACGGGCAGCCGCTTGATGTGATACCGCTCCATCTTTTCGACGACCGCTACCAACTCCTCATTTTCCGTCACGAATTGCGGATTCAACGTCATAATCTCGCCGACCTTCCGTCCCGCCGTGTGAACATACTCGTCGGCCAAACGCCCAGGCCCGATGACGAATTCGAGCCATCTCGGCCGGCGCCGTTGCGTTCCAAGCTCCCTCCGCCGCAGGAAATCGCCTTCGGTTACGATCCCGACAAGCGACCCCTTCTTGTCGAGCACAGGCAGCCCGCTGATCCGGTTCTGGAGCATGAGGCGCGCTGCGTCGACGACGGAGTCGTCCTCGTGGGCGGAAATCACCTTTTGAGTCATCACATCTTTCACTTGCATGACTTTTCCTCAAGCTTCGGGGTATGGTTTGTCGGATTGTTGCTTGCTGAGGAGCCGATCAGCCGTTCAGCCGGTTCAATGCCGACCTGTTTCGCAACACAATGCGTCGGGATGTCGGAACTTCGATCGCAGCACAGGTTTCGAGCGACGTTAGCGTCCGGGAAATGGTCTCGATTGTCAGACCGAGATAATCGGCAATGTCCTGGCGAGGCATGGGGAGTTCGATCGAATTGCTTCCCGCAACGCGTTCGGACATCTCCAGGAGGAAGCTTGCGACCCGCTCTTGTGCGCTCTTGAT
>JBAQJL010000170.1:0-14338 GCA_049300295.1 Xanthobacteraceae bacterium | reverse complement strand
ACGATGACCCTGTATTTGCGGGCTGCTTTGTCTAACAGGCCACTGGAAGAAAAATCCTGAATCATGCTGCCATTACCATGCAGCAAAACCAGCGGCTCTCCCTGGCCCCGCTCGATGTAGTGCAGGCGGACACCGCCAACTTCGACGAATTTCCCCACGGGCGGGTTGTTCCGCTCGGCGTTCTTCGCAATTACGCGATTGACCAGTGCGGAAACCGTTAGCGCTGCAGCCGCGGCCGCAACACCCACAGCGACGGGATGCAGCGAGACATTCGTGCGCGAATAGCGCCGGGAGGACAAAGAACCTGCAAAGGCGCGGGAAAGCATTGGTCCATTCCTAATTTGGCGCGGAGCAGCATTCGCCTAAGCCAACAATGCGCCCATGGTGGAAGCAGCCAGACATGTTGGTGAGACAAGTCCCTTTGTCGAGGCAACTCCCTAAAGCTGCATAGGCGGGGCCTCTTTCTCTGGGAAATCCTTATCCTGGGGAATTTCCTCGGGCCTTGGTTCCGGCTGGATATCCGGCTTTTGTGGTGGAATATCCGGCTCTTGTCTCTTGGGTTCGGTTGCCATGAATGACTCCTTTGCCCACCAAGTGCTCGCGCCTGCGATCGTTCCAATCAGGAAGCCCCGACGTCTGCTGCGGGTTGATGCTGTCGCATTGCGCTGTAAGCGATATGTCCGCTGCCCCGATCACCGACATGCCGGCTCGCACCGGGTTGTTAGAAAAAACGTGTAAGGCGCGCGTGTAAGGCGCGTAAGCGGAGCGGCATCGGAATTTTGTCCATCCCTTCTCGGTATTCCGCCGCGCTCATGCGCGCCAATCTCGCCGTCACATTTCGAAAATTCCTGAATTCTCAGGATCTTAGCGAGAAAAATACGAATCATGGCAAGCGTGTCACATTTCCTCGCCAGCGAATCAAACAAAGACCGTAAAAAGACTTTCGCCATTTCAAAGGGATAGCTGCAGCCGGCGGAATTTCTTGAATTCGCGCCGCGAACAAAAAACGCGCCGCGAGAATAAGAGCGCTCGTCTTGCGCGCCCTGGGAGGGGCGAGGTGTTCACCGCGCGGATCCACGAAAGGACTTCGATGAGCACAAGGAACAGTAAAGCTTCATCCCTTGAAACCAATCTCACGCACCAGGAATTTCGCGTGCGATTCGATGCCGAGAAGATGCGCGTGGCGCGCCGCTATTGCACACTTTTCCGCTTCTGGGAAAATTGCCGCGTCAAGCAGTGCCGCAGACAGCGCGCCTGCGAAGGCGAGCCAATCCGATGTCTGTCATCTTGTATTGCTCGCGTGCCGCGCGACCGCCAATTCGCGGCGCGGCAGTTGTTTCTCCAAGCGACGCCGCGCAACATCGCGGCGCCCGAGCGCGCAGCGCGCGAACTGATGCCGAATACCATTGCCGACCCGTCGTGGGGGCCATCAAGCGGGAAGACATTCCACCCGGCTGGCGGCGATCGGGCCGATGAACTGCACCAAATTAGCCGGCGGAGTGGCGCGGATCGTCGCCTGTCGCATCGACCATCACTTCGGGCGACGCAGCCTGCATGGCCTCGGCGGACTGCGGCAGCACGATCGACTGCCCCTGCTCTGCCGCGCCGGCGCGCGCCACGCGGCGGTTGCGTTGCGGTCCGCGGGCGCGGCGTTCGGCTGCCGTCTCTGCGAGGCGCTTGAGCCAGACGCGCATTTGCGCCGCCGCGCGGCCCAGCACGCCGCCGGCCCACACCAGTTCGAACAGCGTGAATTGGCGCCACGTTTGATCGCCATCCACCACCGCGCGCGCAATCAGATTGCCGGCAAGCGCGGTAGTGTTGAGGCCGTGACCGCCGAACCCGCTCAAAAGCCACACGCCGGGCCCGAGTTCGCCGATCTGCGGCATGCGATGCATAGTGTTGCCCAGCGTCCCAGCCCAGGCGAATTCAGCCGCGACCGGACCGAGCTGCGGAAAGGTCTTTTCGATATCGCCGGTGAGCGCGCGCACATAATGCTGCGCATCGCGCTGCCAGACCGTGACGCGACCCGACCACATCAGCCGGTCGCCGCCGACGATGCGGTAGTGATTGTCGGCGAGATCGGTGTCGCTCACCGCGCCGCGGTACGCGACTGCCTCGCCGAGCCGCGCTCCGATCGGTTGTGTCGTGATGACATAGGTCGTCATCGGAATGAGTGTTGCGGCAAGCCGCGGCATCAGTCCGCGCAGTTCGACATTGCCGGCAAGCACAACTTGATCGGCACGCAGCCGCGCGTGCGGCGTGACGATACGTTTGCGCACGCCAGCCGGATCGATCGACAGCGCCGGCGTATTTTCGAAAATGCGCGCGCCATCGCGTTCGGCCGCAGCGGCGAGCGCGAGCGCGTAATTGAGCGGATGAATGCTAAACGCGCGCAGAAAATGAATGGCCTGAAAATAGCGCTCGCTGTGAAGGAATGCGCGCACGCGCTCGGCCGGCCAATATTCGACGTCGCAGCCCAATCGGCCGAGCAGCTCGCCGTAGTGCAGCATCTCCTCGGCGTTGTCGGACTTGGCGACGTAGAGCCAACCCGGCTGTGGATCGATGCCGGCAGCGCCTTCGGCAGCGATCGTGTTTTGCACGTAGTCGAGCCCGGTCTGTGCCAGCGACCACAGCGTTCGCGTCTGATCGAAGCCGACGCGATCAATCAACCGGGCGGGTTCAGCAGCGAATCCAGGCAGCACGAAGCCGGTGTTGAGGCCCGATGCACCGCCGGCCAGACGCCCCGCTTCCAGCAGCGCCACCGACCAGCCGCTGCGCGCGATTTCCCGCGCCGCGGTCAGTCCTGCGAGGCCACCACCGATCACGCACACGTCGACGTCGAGATCGGCGCCAAGGGGCGGCCGCTCCGGCGCTGCGATTTTGGTCGCGGCATACCAGCTCTGCGGGTAAGCAGCGCTTCCAGGTTGAACCATCACTATGCGAGTCCGCGCCGTCGAGAAGGCGACATGCTAGACTTGTCTCGGGAAGAAAGCGACATTGCCGCAATGCGCCGTCTGATGCTGCTGCGCCATGCCAAGACCGAGCGCGCCGTGCCCGGCGACCGCGATCGCGACCGTAAGCTCACCAAGCGCGGCCACACCGACGCGCGGGCGATCGGCGCCTATATGGCGCAACACGGTCTCGTCCCCGACCTCGCGCTGGTATCACCCGCCACCCGCGCCCGGGAAACCTGGATGCTCGCTGCCGATTATTTCGCCAAGCCACCGAAAGCGGTGGACGAAGAGCGCATCTACAATGCCACCGCCGAAAACCTGCTGGCGCTCGTCGGCGAGACCGGCCGGGCGCGCTCACTGTTGCTCACGGGGCATAATCCCGGCTTCCATGATCTCGCCGTCGCACTGATTGCAGCGGGCGACGTGGCCGCGCGCGAGCGCCTCAACGAAAAGCTGCCGACGACGGGGCTCGTCGTTATCGATCTGGCGCTCGATGACTGGGCGCTCATACACCCACATTCCGGCCGGCTGGAGCGCTTCGTCAGCCCGCGCCTGATAGCCGCGACGACGGAGTGACCGCCAATGAGCGCCTTGTATCACCGCATCTTGGTGCCGATTGATCTCGCCGATGCCGAACTCGCCAAGCCCGCGATTGCCAGCGCGGTGATGATGGCGAAGGAGAGCAATGCCGTCGTCCGTCTCATCAACGTGCTGCCGGTCACGCCGGCAATGCTGGCCGAGTACGTACCACCCGACTTCGACGCGCAGCAGCGCGCTACGGCACAAGAGGCTATCGCGATCGTCGCCAACGAGAGCGGACTGCCGGCAGCGCGCATCTCGAGCGTCGTGCGGCACGGCAGCGTCGACCGCGAAATTCTCGACGAGGCCATCGCAATGCATGCTGACCTGATCGTGATGAGTTCGCATCGGGCTGGTTTGCGCACCTATTTTCTCGGCTCGAATGCCGGTCACGTCGTTCGCTACGCCAATTGCTCGGTGTTGGTCGTGCGGCAACCAGGCCATAAGGGGGAACGCTCATGACTCTGACAGTGAGGCCATTATCGCGCGCGCTCGGCGGCGAAATTGCGGGCATCGATCTGCGCGAGGATATCTCGGATGCGACATTCGCTGAAATTCTTGGTGTCTGGCACGAGCACCTCATTATTCTGTTCCGCGGCCAGTCTCTGTCCGAGGACGATCAGATCCGGTTTGCGGAGCGGTTCGGCACCTTGCAAAAGCGCACCCGGCCGGCGGATAAGATTAACGAGGCCGGCCACACCAAATATCCGCAACTCACCATGCTGGTGTCGAACATCCGCGAGAACGGCAAGCTGATTGGTTCGCTGCCGGACGGCGAAATGCATTTTCACTCCGATCAGTGCTACATCGAGAAACCGGCAACTGGTACTTTTCTCTATGCATTGGAAGTGCCGTCGTCCGGCGGCGATACATTGTTCCTCAATATGTACGAGGCCTACGATGCGTTGCCCGCGGAGCTGAAGGCGCGCGTCGACGGCAAGAAGGCGCTCAACGCCTATCTCTACGATTCGACGACGCGCGCCGTAAACGGCTCCAAGGTCGATTTCACGGCGCATCCGCATTACGTGCAGCCGATCGTGCGCACCCATCCCGACACCAAGCGCAAGGCGCTCTACGTCAACCGCCTGATGACCTTTACCGTCGAGGGCATGGACGACGACGAAGGCGGCACGCTGCTCAAGAAACTGTTCGACCATATCGAACAGGATCAGTTCATCTACGCGCACCACTGGCGCCCCGGCGATCTCGTGCTCTGGGACAATCGTTGCACCTTGCATGCGCGCACGGATTTTTCCGACAAGGAGCGCAGACTGCTGCGCCGCTACGTCGTCATGGGCGACCGGGTTTTTTGATTTTTTTGTTTGTAGAGTGGGTTAGCCGCTACGCGGCCAGCGCCGCCAGTATCCGTGCCCAGCTGCGGATGCCCTTATGGAAGCATTTGAGATCGAATTTCTCGTTGGGCGAATGCACGCGGTCGTCGTCGAGCGCGAAGCCGACCATCAGTGTGTCCATGCCGAGCACGGTCTTGAAATCTCCGACGATCGGGATCGAACCGCCGGCGCCGACGGTGACCGCCTTCTTGCCCCACTCCTCGGCCAGCGCAGTCCGCGCCTTGGTGAGCGCCGGATTGTCGAACGCCACGTCAAACGCCGGCGCGCTGGAAAAATTGCCGAACTCGACCTTGCAATCGCCCGGCAGCCGCGCGGTGACGAACTCGCGGAATTTTTTTCGAATCCCTTCCGGGTCCTGGGCGCCGACCAGGCGGAACGACACTTTCGCCATCGCCTTGCCAGGAATGACGGTTTTGGCCCCCTCGCCCGTATAGCCGCCGATGATTCCGTTGACCTCCGCGGTCGGGCGCGTCGAGACTTGCTCAATCAGCATGCGGCCCTGCTCGCCGGCCGGAATCTTCAGCCCGATCGGGGCGAGAAATTTCTCCGGCGTCAGCCCGAGCCCGGCCAGATCGGCCTTGATGTCGGCCGGAAGCTCGCGGACACCTTCGTAGAAGCCCGGGATAGCGACCGAGCCGTCCGTTTTGTGCATCGCGGAAATAACATCTGCCAGCACGTGGATCGGGTTGCGCGCCGCACCTCCGAACAGGCCGGAATGCAGATCGCGGTCGGCGCAGGTGAGCCGCACCTCCTCGTAGACCAGTCCGCGCAGCGACGTGGTGATCGATGGCGTCACCGAGTCCCACATGCCCGTGTCGCACACCAGCGCCAGGTCGCGGCGCAGTTCGGCGGCATTGTCGCGCACGAAATCGAACAAGTGCTTGGAGCCGCATTCCTCCTCGCCCTCGATCAGCATGGTGATGTCGAGCGGAATCGAGCCGGTGACCGCCTTAAAGGCGCGGCACGCCTCGACAAAGGTCATCGCCTGGCCTTTGTCGTCGCAGGCACCACGCGCCACGATGATTTTGCGGCCGCCGTCGAGCGTTTCGATGCGCGGCTCGAACGGCGGCGTCTGCCACAGATCGAGTGGATCGACCGGCTGCACATCATAATGTCCGTAAAACAGAACGCGCGGCGCGCCGCCGTTGGCGTTACCGTTGCCTGTGGCCTTGCCGACCACGACCGGATGGCCGTCGGTCGGGCGGACGCTCGTCTCAAAGCCGAGGCTGCGCAAATCGGCCGCCACATGCTCGGCGGCTGCACGGCAGTGCGGTGCATAAGCCGGGTCGGTCGATATCGATTGGATGCTCAACAGCGCAAACAGCCGGTCGAGGCTGGCTTGAAGATCGCGATCAATGCGGTCAAGGACGGCGGGCAAAACGTCGGATTTGGTCATCGGATCACCGTTGCGAACTGAGAATGGCCGGAAATTATCATATCCACGGCTGCCGCGCGCCCGATCGGCGTTGCAAGTTTGCAACGCTCGGCCGCGTTTCGACGTGAAGCTGCGACTCTCTCGCACCTCCAGCTTGACAGAGTCCAGCCGCGGACATTCGAATATATCCACTATGGCGAAAACCCGCCGGCAGTGCGGGAGAGGCAGGGGAACTATGATACCGAACAGCGGAAGGCGCGTGGCCAATGCCGGTGGGGACCGGACGGCTGCGGCTGATTCTTTGCCATATTCCTCGGTCGGGGGACCAAGGCGAATCCGGCAAGATCAATTCCGATGTTTGGCTGGGCAGTGCGGAGCGGTCGCGCCATCTCGCATCTGAGCGGCGTTGTCGCGACCACACGGCCTTGCGCCTAAGGGGCAAGTTTTGATGGCGTATCCCATCACCGAAATTCGAGGCATCGAGCAGGATGCTGCCGAAATCCTGAAAAAGGAGGGCATCCGCACGACCATCGGTCTACTCCGCGCCGCCAAGACGCCGAAACAGCGGCTGCGTATCGCCGAGAAGATCGGGACAGACAGCAAAGCGGTACTCGATTGGGCCACCGCCGCCGATCGCATGCGGGTCAAGGGCGTCGGTTTCGAATATGCCGAACTGTTGCGCGCCGCCGGCGTGAAGACGGTGAGCGACCTGAAGGTCCGCAATCCCGAGAATCTGGTCAAGCGGATGGGGCAAGCGAATAACGGCAAGATGGTCCGCTTGCTGCCAAAGGCCAAAACGGTCGAGCGCTGGATCGAAAACGCCAAAAAACTGCAGCCGATCATTCGCTATTGAGCGGCGCAACCGCCCCTACCGCACCGCAGCGTTGCCGCTTGACTCGGCGCCACCAGCGCCCAAATGCTGCGCAGCACCGCAACCTGCGGGCAGGCCATGGCCGAAAGCACGGCGAACGATCTGACAAACCGCATCAGTGCGGCGCCGTCCGCGCCGCATGGCGGCGAGGTATTGACGCGCCTTCTGGCGAAGGCGCGCCCGCTCGTCATGGGCGTGGTCAATGTCACTCCGGACTCTTTTTCCGATGGCGGCCAGTTCCTCGCTCCGAAAGCCGCGATAGCGCAGGCCAAACGCCTCGCGGACGAAGGGGCCGACATTCTCGATATCGGCGCTGAGTCGACACGGCCCTACGGCGGCGCGACGCCGGTCTCCATCGATGAGGAGCGGCAACGGCTCGATCCGGTGCTGCGGCCCGTGCTGGCGGTGGGGGTGCCGGTGTCGATCGACACGATCAAAGCCAAGGTGGCGGTCTGGGCACTGGAGGCGGGCGCCGCCATCGTCAATGACGTATGGGGCCTGCAACGCGACCCCGACATGGCGCGCGTTGTGGCCGAACATGGCGCTTCGGTCGTTATTATGCATAACCGCGACGCCGCCGATCCAGCGATCGATATCATCAAGGACGTCACCGAGTTCTTCTCCCGTTCGCTTGAGATTGCCTGGAGCGCGGGCATCCATCGGCACCGTATTGTCCTCGATCCAGGTATCGGCTTCGGCAAGACGGCGGAGCAAAGCATCATCTGCATCGCGCGGCTTCACACGTTCTCGGCCTTCGGTCTGCCGCTTCTGGTCGGCGCTTCGCGCAAACGCTTCATCAACACGATCACGGCGTCCGAGCCGATGCAGCGGCTTGGCGGTTCACTCGCCGCGCATCTGCTTGCCGTCGAACACGGCGCCACTATCGTGCGCGCGCACGATGTCGCGCCGACCGTGCAAGCGCTGGCCGTGGCCACAACAATCAGGCGGGCGCGGTGAGCGATTCCGTCTTCATCAAGGGCTTGGTGCTTCACGCCTACCACGGCGTCATGCAGCATGAGGCTAAAGTCGGCCAGACGTTCCGGCTCGATCTGAAGCTAAGCGTCGATCTGGCCGAGGCCTCGCGCACCGACATGCTCAAGCACACCGTCTCGTACGACACGGTGGTCAAGACGGCGAGCGAAGCGTTCCGGGCGCGACGCTACCGGCTGGTCGAGGCCGCAGCCGGCGCTGTTGCGGACGCGGTGCTCGCGAATTTTTCGCAAGTGAGCGCGGTTGCCGTCACCGTGCACAAGCCGCACGCGCCCGTCGCTGCGACCTTCGACGATGTGGGCGTGACGATCGAGCGCGCGCGCAACGATCGCGCCGAGCGCTGAGCTGCGAGGCGCACGACCATGGCTAAGGCGTTTCTCGCGCTTGGCGGCAACCTCGGCGACGTGCACGCGACCTTCGACCGCGCCATCGCGATGCTGTGTGGCGATACCACCGTGGTGCTGAGGGCACGCTCGTCCGACTACCGCACGCAGCCTTGGGGCGTCACCGATCAGCCGGCCTTCCTCAACGCGGTGATTGCTGTAACGACGACGCTGTCGCCGCATGCGCTTCTTACTCGTGCACTCGACTGCGAGCGCACACTTGGCCGCGACCGAGCCGGGGAACGCCGCTGGGGCCCGCGCCCGATCGACATCGATATCCTCGCGTATGACGACATCAACCTACGCGATCCTGACCTGACGCTGCCGCACCCGCATCTCTTGGAGCGTGCGTTTGTCCTCGTACCGCTGGCCGAGATCGCCCCGGATCGCTTGATCGGCGGTATCCGCGTGCGCGATGCCCTCGCCAGTGTGGATGCGGGCGGCGTCGAGAAAATCGACGCGCCTTCTGGCTAAAGGCGGCACGGCAATTGAAAAGCAACGGCGGTTGGCCGCCCGAGCCAAGCGTGGCATTTTGTTACAATGGCTGAGCTTGAAAAACCTCTGGCGTTCACCGCAGATTTTCCTGCCGCAACGCGCGACGCCTGGCGAAAGCTGGTCGACGGCGTGCTCAAAGGCGCGCCGTTGGAACGGCTCGGCGGCACGACCTACGATGGACTGCGGATCGACCCGCTGCCGCAGGGCCGGACCGGGGTACAACCCATCGGTGCCCGGACCGGCGGCGAGCCGTGGCACGTTTTAGCCCGCATCGATCAGCCCGATCTCGAGCTCGCCAATGCCACGGCGCGGCTTGAATTGGACAATGGCGCAACGGGCCTCTGCCTGGTCTTCGCCGGAGCCATTGGCGATCACGGTTTCGGCCTGCCATCCAACGAGCAGACATTGGCGCGCGTGCTGCGAGATATCGATCTTGCCGGCGCCGCCATCGAGCTCGATATTTCGCGCGACGCCGAAGCCGCCATCGATGGGGCCATCGCGAAGGACCTCACACTTTTCCGTCGCTGCAAAGCGCTCCGCATCGGTCACGATCCACTGGGCGCAATGGCGCTCGCCGGCGGCGGCTCGCGACACTGGACGGACGAGGCGCCGCATTTTGGGCGGCGGCTCGCCGCGCTTGCACGCGACGGATTGCAAAAGCTCGCTGTCGCCGACGGTCGGGTCATCCACAATGCGGGAGGGTCAGAGGCGCAGGAACTGGCGTTCGTGCTGGCGGTCGGGCTTTCCTATATGCGCGCGCTCGAGGCCGCAGGGCTGCCGCTCGAACAGGCACAGAGCCTGATCTTCTTTCGCCTCGCCGCTGACGCAGATCAATTCCTCACCATCGCAAAATTTCGCGCCTTGCGAAGATTATGGGCGCGCATCGAGACCGCCTGCGGTCTTTCGCCCGTACCGGCCTTCGTCACCGCCGAAACGGCGTGGCGGATGATGGCGCAACGCGATCCGCACGTGAATATCCTGCGCGCAACCATCGCGGTGTTTGCCGCGGCCGTCGGCAGCGCCGATGCCATCAGCGTCGTGCCATTCACTGCCGCGCTCGGTCTGCCCGATGAGTTTGCGCGCCGCAACGCACGCAACATTCAGCTCATTCTGCGCGATGAATCCAACCTCGCTAAAGTCGCCGATGCGGCCGCGGGCTCGGGCGCTGTGGAAGATTTGACCGACCAGCTTTGCGGCGCCGCCTGGACGCTGTTTCGAGAGATCGAAACGGCTGGCGGCTGCGCGGCAGCTCTCGAAAGTGGAATGATCCAGAGCAAAGTGGCCGCGGTGCGCGTCAAGCGCCAAGCTGCAATCGCGTCCGGCACGGATGTGCTTACCGGTGTCAGCATCTTTCCAGTGCTCAACGAAATGCCGGTCGCAGTGCTGGAACGAATGCCCCCACGTCCATCCGCGCCAACGCGGCCGGCTTCCATCTCCTTTCCGCCATTGTTGCCGATCCGCCTTGCCGAACCATTCGAAGCTTTGCGCGACGCCTCGGACGAAATCCTGACGACGTCCGGCGCCCCGCCCAAAGTCTTTCTCGCCTGTCTCGGCACGGAGGCTGAGTTCACTCCCCGTGCGGCCTTTGCCACGAATTTCTTCGCGGCAGGCGGCATCGAGGCGGTTGGCGGCCAGACCGCCGCGTCGGCGCTGGACACTGCATTTGCTGCCTCCGGTGCAAGGCTTGCATGCCTGTGCGCGTCCGACCAAACCTACGAAAGCGACGGCGCGACGGCGGCGGCGGTGCTGAGGACCGCAGGCGCGCGGCACATTTATCTCGCCGGCCGGCCAAGTGCACTCGAAGGGGCTCTGCCGAGCCTTGGCGAGCAATCCTTTATCTATCAAGGCTGCGACGCGCTTTTGCTATTGCAAGCCGCGCACGGTTTGCTCGGCAGCCGCTAACTCTCGTCACTCGCGGCGTATTCGCCGATATCCTGCGGGCGATTGACGATGGCAACGAGCGCGTAGCTGATGAGCAGCAGCAGAAACCACGAACCTAGCTTGGCCACCGGTACCGCAGACCACCCGATCATCTGCGTGAGAGAAAAAATGGGCGTAGATCACCAGCGCGAGGAAGCGGCGCATGGCCTCATTGCCAGCTGGCCGCAAAGCCAGCAGACTGCCGCGTGCGAGCGATGTTCAGAAAGGCCTTTAATGAGCAGACCGGATCAAGCTTTGGGCTGGCGCAAGCGTATCGGTGTACTGAGCCCGACCGTAATGGAAACCGCGTGCCACGACTTTTACAGGATGGCGCCGGATGGCGTGTCGATCTGCGCTATCACTTCCAATGTCGAGCATTGGAATAACGAGAATTTCAAGCAGGCGGTGATCGATCCGCTGGTCACGCTGTCAAAATATCTCGCCTCGCGCGAGGTCGACTACATCATGCATTGCGGCATGCCGGTGGTCACCTTGCGCGGCAAGGGCTTTGAGGAAGAGATCGTCAAGATTATCGGCGACGCGAGCGGTGGCCTGCCGGCATCGACCAGCATCCGCTCGGCGATACGCGCGCTTGCACACCTTAACATCGCCGATGTCGTGGTGGTTTCGCCCTATCCGCAGGAGCTGCACCAGTCGGCGCTGACGTTTCTCAAGGCGAGCGGCTTCCGCATCGCCGCCGAACACACCGAAGACGTGGTGTTCAAGCGGCTGCAGGACGTGACGCCCGCGCACATCGCGGCTGTCGCCAAGCGCGTTCTGAGCCGCGCCTCCAAGGCCGACTGCATCTACATCCCGTGCAATCAATGGGCCGCGGCCGACGCGGCACCGCTGATCGAAGCCGAATGTGGCGTCCCGGTGGTCAGCGGCGCGCATGCCGATCACTGGGAGGCGTTTCGCGTGCTCGGAATCAACGATCCGCTGCCTGGCAACGGCCGCCTGATGGAGACTTTGCGCGGCAGCGTAGCGGCGCCCGCCGCCGCAATCGTTTAAGCAAATAATTCGCCGGGAGGAGCAACATGGCTATCACACGCCGTGGCTTTGCGATCGGCGGCTTAAGCGCCGCTGCATCCGTCGCGCCATTCACCTACGCCTCGGCCGATGACTACCCGTCGCGGCCGGTGCAACTCATCGTGCCTTACGCACCGGGCGGCAGCGGCGATCTATTGGCGCGGCTTCTTGGCAATCAACTGTCGAAGCTTTGGGGCCAGCAGGTTGTCATCGAGAACAAGGGCGGCGCCGGCGGACTGATTGGCACGGAGGCTGCGGCAAAATCGGCGGCCGACGGATACACGCTTTACCTCGCGACCGACGGCCCGCTAACCATTGCGGCGACGCTGCACCGGCACCTGCGCTATGACTGGAAGCGCGATTTTGCGCCGATCTCAATGATGGCCGTGGGCTATCAAATCCTGCTGGCGAGCCCCAAACTGCCGGCGAGCAATCTGAAAGACTTCATTGCACTCGCCAAACAGAATCCCGGCAAATACAATTTTGCTTCGATCGGCGTCGGCAGCGCGCCGCATCTTGCGGCCGAATTGTTCCTGGACATGGCCGGGCTCAAGCTGACGCACGTGCCCTACCCGGGCTCCTCGCAGCAGTGCATCGCCGCGCTGATCTCCGGCGACGTCGCCATGCTCATGGTCGGCATCTCGACCGCCGTGCCATTCGTCAAAGCCGACACCGTACGCGGCCTCGCGGTTACTGCGCCGAAACGCGTCGACAGTCTGCCGAACGTGCCGACCTTCACCGAGGAAGGCATGCCGAAAATGGACTACAGCCTTTGGTTCGCCATCGAGGCGCCGGCCGGCACGCCGCCGGCGATCATCAAGAAAGTGCACGACGACATGGCCAAGGTCGCGGCCGATGCCGCGTACCAAAAGGCGCTCCACATCCGCGGTTTCGAGGCTCAATCGGATACACCCGAACAACTGGCGGCGTTCCTGGAGCGTAATTATTTACAGGTAAAGCCCTTGATATTGCGGCTCGGGCTTCAGGTTAATTGAGCGGCATCGGCCTGGCGCCTCAGCGCGCGAAACGTGATATCATGGCGGCTGGAATTTGACCCCTCACCGTGTCGCGTCGCCGGGACCCGCGCGGCACTCGACGGTAGCAGACTGATGAGCCGCATCCCGGACTTTGCCAAAGTCGATTTTGCTGAAGCGCCGGCCGCCCTCCCTGCTCCAGGCGCACCCTGGCTGACGCCGGAAGGCATCGCCGTAAAGCCCCTCTACGGGGCGGACGACCTCTCGGGCCTCGACGGTCTCGACACCTATCCGGGCATCGCGCCGTTTCTGCGCGGCCCCTACCCCACCATGTATGTCACCCAGCCGTGGACCATCCGCCAGTATGCCGGGTTCTCCACGGCCGAAGATTCCAATGCGTTCTACCGGCGCAATCTGGCAGCCGGCCAGAAGGGCCTCTCCATCGCCTTCGATCTCGCCACCCACCGCGGCTATGACTCGGATCACCCGCGCGTTGCCGGCGATGTCGGCATGGCGGGTGTCGCCATCGACTCGATCTACGACATGCGCACGCTGTTCTCCGGCATCCCCCTCGACCGTATGTCGGTGTCGATGACGATGAACGGCGCCGTGCTGCCGGTGATGGCGCTCTATATCGTGGCGGCCGAGGAACAGGGCGTTCCGCCGGAAAAACTCTCCGGCACCATCCAGAACGACATCCTCAAAGAATTCATGGTGCGCAACACCTACATCTATCCGCCGCAACCGTCGCTGCGCATCATTTCAGACATTTTCGCCTACACCTCGGCGCACATGCCGAAATTCAACTCGATCTCGATCTCCGGTTACCACATGCAGGAAGCCGGTGCGACCGCCGATCTTGAACTCGCCTATACGCTCGCCGACGGCGTCGAATATGTCCGCGCAGGTCTCAAGGCCGGGCTCGATGTCGACCGCTTCGCGCCGCGGCTGTCGTTCTTCTTCGGCATCGGCATGAATTTCTTCATGGAAGTGGCGAAGCTTCGCGCCGCGCGCGTGTTGTGGGCGAAGCTGATGAAGGAGTTCAATCCGCAGGATCCGCGCTCGCTGTCGCTGCGCACCCATTGCCAGACGTCCGGCTGGTCGCTCGCCGCGCAGGACGTCTTCAACAACGTCGCGCGCACCGCCATCGAGGCCATGGCGGCGACCCAAGGCGCCACCCAATCGCTGCACACCAATGCGCTCGACGAGGCGCTGGCTTTGCCGACCGATTTCTCCGCCCGCATCGCCCGCAACACCCAACTCGTGCTGGCGCGCGAGAGCGGCACGACGCGCATCATCGATCCATGGGGCGGCTCGTTCTATGTCGAACGGCTCACGCACGATCTGGCCGCCAAGACGTGGGGCCATATCGCCGAGGTCGAGGACATCGGCGGCATGACCCGCGCCATCGAGGCC
>JBAQJL010000169.1:0-1956 GCA_049300295.1 Xanthobacteraceae bacterium | reverse complement strand
TTACCGCTGTGCAAATTCCTGCCATCGTGGCGCTGCTGGCAGGGGTCTTGATCCTGATCATGCCGCGGTTTCTGAACTTCATTGTCGCGATCTACCTGATCCTGATCGGCCTGCATGGCCTCGGCTTTCTCCGGGCGTTTCATATGTAGCGGCAAAGGCCGGGGTTTCGCGCCTTGCGCGGAACCCACCAAAGTGGTGTAAGGCGGCCACCCCATCTCCTCTCGCGGATTGTTTGCAAGTCATGGCCAAAGCCGTAGCGAAGACGAAGAAAACCGCAGTTAAATCAAAGGCCTCAGCACCGGCCCGAGCCAAGGCCGCGCCGCCGGCCTCGGCCCGCAAGGCGCTGAAGAAGAGCCCGGCCAAAAGTGCCGTCAAGAGCGCGGTAAAGCCCGCGCCGAAAGCCGCCGCAAAACCCGCGGCCAAGGCGGCCGCAGCGCCCCCGTCGGGGAAATGGGTGTTCACCTTCGGCGACGGCAAGGCCGAAGGCCAAGCCAGCCTGCGCGATCTGTTGGGCGGCAAGGGCGCCAATCTCGCCGAGATGGCCAATCTCGGCCTGCCGGTGCCTCCCGGCTTCACGATCCCGACCTCGGTCTGCACCTATTTTTACGCGCACGACAAATCCTATCCGGCGGCGCTGAAGGCCCAGGTCGAGAAGGCGCTGGAGCATGTCGGCAAGATCGCCGGCAAGAATTTTGGCGATCCGAAAAACCCGCTTTTGGTTTCGGTGCGCTCCGGCGGCCGCGCCTCGATGCCGGGCATGATGGATACCGTGCTCAATCTCGGCCTCAACGACAAGACGGTGGAAGCGCTGGCCGAAATGTCCGGCGACCGCCGCTTTGCCTATGACAGCTATCGCCGCTTCATCACCATGTATTCCGATGTCGTGCTCGGCTTCGAGCATCATCATTTCGAGGACATTCTCGACACCTTCAAGGACAGCCAGGGTTATACGCTCGATACCGACCTGACCGGCGACGACTGGGTCGATCTGGTTGGCCGCTACAAGGACGCGGTGGCGCGCGAGACCGGCAAGGACTTTCCGCAGGATCCGCACGACCAGTTGTGGGGCGCGATCGGCGCGGTGTTTTCATCCTGGATGAACGCGCGCGCGGTGACCTACCGGCGGCTGCACGACATCCCGGAATCGTGGGGCACCGCGGTCAACGTGCAGGCGATGGTGTTCGGCAATATGGGCGAGACCTCGGCGACCGGCGTGGCGTTCACGCGCAATCCGTCGACCGGCGAGAGCAAGCTGTACGGCGAGTTCCTGATCAACGCGCAGGGCGAGGACGTGGTGGCGGGGATCCGCACGCCGCAGGACATCACCGAACTGGCGCGCAAGGAATCCGGCTCCGACAAGGCCTCGATGGAAATCGCGATGCCCGAGGCGTTCAAGGAACTGACGCGGATCTATACGCTTTTGGAAAAGCACTACCGCGACATGCAGGACATGGAGTTCACGGTCGAGCAGGGCAAATTGTGGATGCTGCAAACCCGCGGCGGCAAGCGCACCGCGAAAGCCGCGCTGCGCATCGCGGTCGAACTCGCCAATGAAGGCCTGATCTCGAAAAAGGACGCGGTGTCGCGGATAGACCCCGCCTCGCTCGACCAGTTGCTGCATCCGACCATCGATCCCGCCGCGCGGCGCGACGTGATCGCCACCGGCCTGCCGGCGTCCCCGGGCGCCGCGGCCGGCGAGATCGTGTTCTCGTCGGATGAAGCCGCCAAGCTCCAGGCCGATGGACGTAAAGTCATCCTGGTCCGGATCGAGACCAGCCCTGAAGACATCCATGGCATGCACGCCGCCGAAGGCATTTTGACCACGCGTGGCGGTATGACCTCGCACGCCGCCGTGGTGGCGCGCGGCATGGGCAAGCCCTGCGTCTCCGGCTGTGGCACCATCCGGGTCGACTACGGCCGCGGCACCATGAGCATTGGCTCGCGCACCTTCAAGAC
>JBAQJL010000168.1:0-223418 GCA_049300295.1 Xanthobacteraceae bacterium | reverse complement strand
ATTGAAAGCGCGCTTCGAACATTGTGGGCAATCTATGAGCCGCGGCGCGCAAACACCAGCGTGGTCCAGCCCTCGAGCGTGATGCGCCGCTCCAGCGCCAGCGCGTAATAGGCGGCGACTGCCGCATTGGCTTGCGCGGCGAGCAGGCCGGAAAGCACGATACGCGCACCGGGCGCCATCAGCCTGGTCAGCGGCGCGGCGAAGCGTTGCAGCGGTCCGAGCAGAATGTTGGCGAAGATCAGATCGAACGGCGCGCGGGCCCTGATGACGTGACGGTCGACGCCGTCGGCGCGCACTATCCGCACGAGATCGCCGGCGCGGTTGAGCCGGGCGTTGGCGCGCGCGACGCGCACTGCTTCGGGGTCGATGTCGGTCGCCAGCACGCGCTGCCGCAACGCGCGCCTCGCGGCTATGGCGAGCACGCCGGACCCGGTGCCGAGGTCGAGAATATTCAGCTCCTTCTTGCGCAGCCGCTTACACATCGCATCCAACGCCAGCAGACAACCGCGCGTGGTGCCGTGATGGCCGGTGCCGAAGGCGAGCGCCGCTTCGATCTCGATGCCGATGCGGCTGGGCGCGACTCGGGCGCGATCGTGCGCGCCATGCACGACGAAGCGTCCGGCCCGCACGGGCGGCAAGCCGGCAAGGCTTTCGCGCACCCAATCCTTGGCCGCGACGTGCCCAAAGGTGAGCGCCTTGGCGGCGGCATCGCCGACCGCGGCTGTCGCCAGCGCGCGCACTGCGCGCTGATCGGGCGGATCGCGAAAATGGATCGCGACGGTCCAAAGTCCGCGGCCGTTATCCACAAGACTAACGGCTGCGTCCTCGTCCGCACAGCACTCGGCGAACAGGCCGGCGAATGTCTTGGCGCCTTGTTCATCGCATTCAAGCGTGGCTATTGACGTTTGGGCGCCGGGAGGCGGCTTGGAAATCATTGTGTTTATGTGCAATCTCGACTTGTGCAGGCTGTTCACAGGCGGCAGCGCAAAGCGCGCATCGATGTGGCGCGTACCTTTTATTCCCAAGCCTTTCCACAATATTTGCCGGACCTTTTCACAGCTTTGTCAACCGCAGCTGTGCCCTTTCCGGCTAGCATGGCGCAGTCATCAAAGTCGGGGAGTCATCGATCCATGAACGCAATGCCGGGACGAATACCGTCAGTATTCGGCTTTACCCTTCTGGCGGGTCTCGCCGCCAGCCTCGCCATCACCGCAGCCAGGGCGCAGTCGGCGCCCGACTACAAGGCGCTGCTCAATACGCCGGACCGCAGCCCTGCCGATCTGAAAGCCGATCAGCGCCGCGACCCGGTGCCGCTCCTCGTATTTTCCGGCGTGCGTCCGGGCATGAAAGTGCTCGATATGGCGGCCGGCGGTGGCTACTCGACCGAATTGATGGCGCGGGCCGTCGCGCCGAGCGGCATGGTCTATGGCCAGAACCCGCCCGACGCGAGCGAGAAGATGAAGACGGCGTTCGACGCGCGGTTGAAAACACCGGCGATGAAGGACGCGGTGGCCGACAGCCGGCCGTTCGACGATCCGATCCCACCCGGCGTGCAAAATCTCGATCTGATCACCTTTTTGTTCTTCTACCACGACACGGCCTACATGAAGGTCGACCGCGCCGAGATGGACCGCAAGATGTTCGCAGGCCTCAAGCCCGGCGGCACTCTGGTGATCGCCGATCATTCGGCGTTGCCGGGGCAGGGCACCTCGGTGGTCAAGACGCTGCATCGCATCGAAGAGGCGACGCTGCGCAAGGAAGTCGAAGCGGCCGGATTCAAGGTCGTCGCCGAGGGCGATTTCTGGCGTGACCCCAAGGATACGCACGATTTCGTCAGCTATAAGCCGGTCGTGCCGGTCGACAATTTCGTCCTCAAATTTCAGAGGCCGATGTGAGGTGTTATCGCCCGCGAAGGCGGGCGATCCAGTAATCGTGGCCGGCGAACTTCAAACTCTGGATTTGAGAATACTGGATGCCCCGCTTTCGCGGGGCATGACAGCAAATCGGCGCGCTCAGTACTGCCGGTACACCGGCCCGCCGTAGCTGCCGCCATAATTCTGGCCGTAGCTCGGCGGTTGGTTGTAGGCCTGTCCGCCGCCGTAAGGCTGGCTGTAGGCCGGCTGGCCATAGGGCGCCGGTTGCGGCGGGAATGCCTGCCCAGATTGGGCATAACCCGGTTGGGGCTGATTGTAGGCCGGCTGGGCATACTGCTGTGGCTGACTGTAAGCCGGCTGTCCGTAAGCCGGCTGTCCGTAGGCCGGCTGTCCGTAGCCTGGCGCCGCCGCGTAATCCTGCGGTGCGATCTGCGTCGGCGGTTGGGCGGAGGCCTCCTCGCTCGGCATCTGCTGCCGCGCCACCATCGGATAGCGAGCCGGAATGCGGCCGCTGATCTGCACCGTGGTGTTGGCCATGCCTGCCTGTTTCACCAGGCTGAACAGCACCGCCGCGTTGGCCGGCGCCAGCCGTACGCAGCCGTGCGACACGGCCATGCCAAGGTGCGGAACGTCGTTGAAGCCGTGAATGGCGTGGCCGTTGAGGTCGAAGAACATCGAATCCGGCATGAACGCGTTGTCGTATTCCTTGGAATGGTGCGCGGCATCCATGCGGTTGACCTTGAATACGCCGTCCGGCGTTCCGTGGCCGGCGCGCCCGGTGGACACCGGCCAGTCGTAGCGCGTGACGCCGTCGACCGTGACCAGCATGTGCTGGGTGTTCTGATTGATGGAAATGACGATGTTGGCGGAAGCCGCAGACGCGCAAGGCAGCGCCAGGGCGGCCGCGCAGAGCGTGGCATAGAACATGTGTTGCGGACGCATTGTTTTTTACACCTGCGATGGGGAACCGATGGGGATCGGTAATTGCCGAGAATCCAGAGGTGCGCCCCCTTCCGTTAGAAGCCTCGGCCAGCCGAATGGTTCAATTCAAGTCCATAAATCTACGCACTGGCGAAATGGTGAATGAAATGCGGCGGGAAAGGTGAATGATCGGGGCACCCCCTTCACGATTCCGTGGGCATTTTCATTGTGTCGGCGGCGCCATGGTGCAGGCGAAAAAGCGCCGGATTCGCAGCTGCCGGTGATCGGCTCCTCCAGCCGCATCTTCTCGGTGGCGTGCATCGCCGCCCGGTAGGCGAACACTATTCCAGGTCCCAGCCGTTGCGCCCGGTCCGGGATTGGATCCGCGCATCGCCGAGGCCATGAGCAGGGCACTTTGAAACAACAGCAGTGGCAGACAAAGCTTTGCCAGCACATCCACTTCGAACTGGGTGCGATCGAGCTGCGACTATACTTCGGGTCCACATTTCAGACCCACCTGCCGCTGCCGTGGCGCGTTTGGTGAGGAATTTTAAATTCGATCGCGCCACGCATCGGATTGGGCAGAATTTAAAGAGTTGCGGCGATTCGAATTGCGCATCAGCATGTCGGTCTCATTGGCATTGCCGGAGAAATCGCCAAAGCCCGCGATCGTCCATTCCAGCCCGACCTAGCCCACCGGTCCCGCAAACGTGCTGGCATTGTTGGCGATGTCGTAGACCTCGAATTGTCCGGTATTGCCGTTGCGCATCACCATGGCGGTCTCGTTGGCATGGCCGAAGAAAATCGCCAAAGCGCGAGACTGTCCATCGTTCAATCCGCCGACGTCGAGCAACAATCTCGGCATCGGCATTACCGCCAGCGGCAAAATTTTCAGACCACATCGGCACCCTCAAGCGCCGCAAACCTGCTCACTGCGTCCAATCATCTTTAGCCGCGCACCGAAAGCGCGCCGACGACGACCGGCTCCTCCAGCGGTTGCCGCCCAGCAGCGTGCATTGCCGCCCGATAGGCAAATACCATTCCGGGACCCAGCGTGGTGCCCGGTCCGGGATAGGATCCGCGCATCATCGAGGCCATGTCGTTGCCGCAGGCGTAAAGGCCGGGGATGGCCCGGCCGTCATTGCCGAGCACGCGTGCGTCCGCATCCGTCGACAGGCCGGTCGAGACCGCGATGTCAGCGGCCCAGATTTCGAGGCCGTAATACGGCGGGACGGCGAGGGGGCCGATACACGGGTTCGGCTGGTGCGCGTCGTCGCCGTTGAAGCGGTTCAGCTCGGTCTCGCCTTTGCCGAAGTCTTCGTCGATGCCGGTCTGTGCGAAGCCGTTGTGGCGCGCAACCGTCCGGCGCAGGCCCGACGCGTCGATGCCGAACTGGGCGGCGAGGCTGTCCAGCGTATCGCCGCGCTTGAGGTATCCGGCTCGCAGCAGGTGCCGCAGGTTGCCGGCGCCCGGATAGACGAGGCCAAGCCCGTACTTCTTGATGAATGCCGCGTCGCAGATCAGATAACACGGGATCGACGGTGAATTGGCGTTGGCGTCGAACATGCCTTCGACAAAATCGTGATACGACACGGCTTCGTTGACGAAGCGTTCGCCGCGTGCGTTCACCGCGATCAGGCCCGGCTTGGCGCGGTCGAGCAGGAGGTGCGGGTAGAGGCCCTTGCTGCCATCCGCGCGCGGCGTGACCGACGCCGGCGTCCACAGCCCGCTGCGGCGATGCTCCTGCGGCGCGATGCGGGCGCCGAGCTTTTCCCCGAGCGCAATGCCGTCGCCCGTATTGAACTCGCTCGCCATCGAAAGCGCCGGAGTGGGCCGCGCCATGAAGGCGGCGCGATAGCGCGCGTTGTGGCCGTAGCCGCCGGTTGCCAGCACGACGCCCTTTCGGGCTTTGATACAAAGTTCGCCGCTCGCCGTGCTGATCGTCGCGCCGGCGATGCGCCCGTCGGTGTAATCGACCGAAGCGATCGGCGTGTCGAACAGAGTTTCGATGCCGCGCGTCTTCAGGCTGTAAAACAGTCGCGCGGTCAGCGCGTTGCCCATCGTCAGGCGCGTGCCGCGCGGGTGGCGCAGCCGATCGGTCAGATAACGCGCCATGAGTCGCGCCGCGTGGGCGAAATTGCCAAGAGATTTGAATCGGCCAACCAGCGGCGGGATGTCAGCCTTGGCGATCATCATACCGCCGAACAGCATGTATTCGGGGATCGGCGGCCGCAGTCGCGCGAAGTCCGCGCCGAGCAGACGCCCGTCGAACGGCTCTGGAATGATGGCGCGGCCCGCGACCGCGGCCCCCTTCATGTTGCTGCGATAGTCGGGATGCCGCCCGCACGGCACGAATTTCAGCGCGCTGTTGCGCTCAAGGTAATCGATTGCGGCCGGCCCGGTTTTCAGGAACGCCGTGCGCAATTCGCGACCCGAAGCGTTGCCGATCAGCGCGTCGAGATATTCTTCGGCCTTTGCCGCGCTGTCGTCGAAGCCGGCGTTACGGCTTTGATGGTTGCCGGGAATCCACAGCGTGCCGGCCGAGGTCGATCCGGTGCCGCCGGCCTGACCCGATTTCTCGCAGATGAGGACAGTGAGGCCTTGCAGGCTTGCCACCAAAGCGGCCGTCATTCCAGCCGGCCCGGCGCCCGCCACCAGGAGATCGACCTCGCGTTGTTGTGTCATTGCGCTTTAGTCTACCGCCATCTGTCCAGGCTCAATGGCCCGCGAGGTGCATCGCGATGCCGGCCGCCGCGCCAATAAAGAGCAGAAAGCATGCGGCGGACTGGACAAAGAAGCCAGGCAGCCGCTTCTCGACAGCCTTGCTGTAACCGGCAAAATACATGATCCGGCCGACAATCCAGACCAGGCCGATGGCGGCCGCAGCGGTATCGCTGAGAAAAATTGCGCAGAGCCAGAGTGGGACGAGAAAGGTCGGCATCCATTCGAGCATATTCGCGTGGACGCGGAAGACGCGCTCGAAATCGGGATTGCCGGTCATTGCCGGCAGTTTGACGTTGAATTTGCCATGCGCCGCGGCAACGCGGGTCGCGAGAAAGAAATAGAACGCAATCGCGAGCAGGGTGACGATGGCGGTATAGCTCGGCATCGCAGTGTCCTCTTTCAGCCTCGCACGCTCGGCCGGCCCGAGGCCTTCGTCCAGCCGCCCCTTCACTATGCCACGGAGCGCCGCGGAAGCGGAAGAAAATGCATTCGGGTTCTCGCGACGCATTTCTTGCGCCTCGGAGTTATGTGCGCCTCGGAGCCATGTGCGAGCCATTCAATGCCGTTTGAAATACTGCACCGCGCGCTCGTGCTTTTCGGCCGCGGCGCGGGAGCCGAAGGTGCCGAGATTGCGGCGCCTGCCGGTCTTCTGATTTATTTTTCGCGAGTAGAGGCGGTATTTGCCGGTCGACAATTTGCGGATCATGGGCGGTGTTTCTTCCGGTCGCGATCGAGCCTCGCTGTTGGGGACAACCTTGCGAGCGTGGTCTGGTTCATGGCACGCAAACCGCGCGCGGTGCGTGGCGCCGCAGTGGAGAGCCGATCTGGGCAAGTCAAAGTGCATCGGCATCGGGCTCGCACTGGGCATCGTGTTCGGCGTCGCGTTCCACAGTTACGGACTGGGCATAGGCATCGGCATCGCGATTGGCCTTGGCATCTGGTTTGTTCAAAGACGAAGAGGGGGCGGCGGCTAGAAAACGCCCCCCTTGTGCCCGCAATATTGAAGCTGTTGACTGTGGCGCTCGCTGGGAATGAGGGCTGAGACTGAGCTTTGAAAGCCCGAGAGCGATGACCGTGTAGGAGGTAAACCGTGGCCCGCGAATGGATCGCCTGACCGCCATTGTTCTCGGTGCCGCGGCGGGCGGCGGGTTTCCGCAGTGGAATTGCCGCTGCGCGGTATGCCGGCTGGCTTGGAAGAGGGATCCGCGTGTCAAGCCTCGCACGCAGGCAAGCCTCGCGGTTTCGGCTGACAGGCAGAGCTGGGTGTTGCTGAACGCCTCGCCGGATTTGCGGGCGCAGATTCAGGCGGTTCCAGCGCTGCAGCCGCATACGACGCCGCGCGGCAGCCCGATCGCGGGCGTGATCCTTACCGGCGCTGAGGTCGATCAGGTCGGCGGCCTGCTGACGCTGCGTGAGCGTGGCAAATTGACACTCTACGGCACCGGCGACACATTGGCGGCGGTGGCCAACAATCCGATCTTCGGCGTGCTGGCCGCCGATATCGTGGATCGTCAGGCGGTTACGCTGGCGCAGCGCTTTGCGCTGCCAAACGGGCTCGAGGCCGAAGTGTTCTCGGTCCCCGGCAAGGTCGCGCTCTATCTGGAAAAGGGCGAGCCCGAGCCGGCGGCAGATACTGGCGTCAATGTGGGAGTGGAGATCAGAAGCGGCGGGACGCGCCTTGTTTATGTGCCGGGCGCGGCCGCGATGACCGAGAGTTTGCTGAAGCGTCTCGGCCGCGCCGATGCCGTGCTGTTCGATGGCACGCTCTTCCATGATGACGAGATGATCGTCAGCGGCACCGGAATTAAGACTGGCCGGCGCATGGGGCACATGCCGATCGATGGGGCGAACGGGACTTTGCAACAACTCGGCGGACTGAAGGCGCGGCGGATCTTGACCCACATCAACAATACGAACCCGATCCTGATTGATGGTTCGCCGCAGCGGCGCCAAGTTGAAGCGGCCGGGTTCGAGATCGCCGAGGACGGTATGGAGATCGTGTTGTGAACGCCGTGTCTCCCGATCAGCTTGAATCGCTGCTGCGCGAGATCGGCGCCGCGCGGTATCATCGGCTGCACCCGTTCCACAAGATGCTGCACGGCGGAACATGCACGAAGGGTCAGGTGCAGGCCTGGGCGCTCAACCGCTATTACTATCAGGCTATGATCCCGCTGAAGGACGCGAGTTTGATCGCACGTTGCGCGGATTCGGATATCCGCCGCGAGTGGCGCGGTCGTCTGCTCGATCACGACGGCGAAACACAGGGCGAAGGCGGCATCGCCCGCTGGCTCAAACTCACCGACGGCCTGCAGCTTGACCGCGATTACGTCGCTTCATGCCGCGGGCTGCTGCCGGCGACGCGATATGCCGTTGACGCCTATGTGCATTTCGTCCGCGATAAGACGCTGCTCGAAGCCATCGCGTCGTCGCTGACCGAGCTGTTCTCGCCGCAGATCATCAGTGAGCGCATCGAGGGTATGCTCAAGCACTACGACTTCGTAAATTCTGAGACGCTGGCCTACTTTTCGCAGCGGCCGCCGCAGGCGGAGCGCGATTCGCGCTTCGCCCTTGATTATGTGAAGGCGAATGCCGTCACGGCCGAAGCCCAGCGCAGCGTGCTCGCCGCGTTGGAATTCAAATGCGATGTACTCTGGGCGATGCTGGACGCGCTGTATCATGCTTACGTGGCACCCGGACACATTCCGCCCGGCGCCTTCGTGCCACAGGAAAAGGAGCCAAGGTGAGCGATGCGACGCCCGTGATTCCTCTCGACGCGCGGCCGCGACTGCCGCGCGGTGTGCGGTTGGTGCATAATGAAGCTCATGGCGGATGGGTTTTGTTGGCGCCCGAGCGTCTGTTCAAGGCTGACGCCATCGCTGCTGAGATACTCAAACGCTGCACCGGCGACGCTACGGTCGGCTCCGTCGTCGATGATCTCGCCAGCACCTATTCGGCGCCGCGCGAGCGCATCCTGGCCGACGTCAGCGCGCTCCTGCAGGGGCTTGCCGACAAGAAGCTGCTGGAACTCTTCGTCGAATGACAACAGATTCGGGCCAAGCTCGAAACGATGAATTGCCGGAGGCGAGAGAGGCGGCGGCGCCGGCTTTGCCGCGGCCGATCAGTATGCTCGCCGAATTGACGCATCGCTGCCCGCTCGGCTGTCCCTATTGCTCCAACCCGCTGGTTCTCGATGGCCGTGACAACGAACTCGACACGGAGACCTGGACGCGCGTGTTTGGCGAGGCGGCGGCGCTCGGCGTGCTGCATGTTCATCTGTCGGGCGGTGAGCCCGGCGCGCGGCGCGACCTCGTGCAGGTCACGGCGGCGGCGCATGCGAGCGGGCTTTACACGAATCTGATCACATCGGCGGTGGGTATTAACGCGGCTCGGCTTGACGAGCTTGCCGACGCCGGCCTCGACCACGTGCAGATTTCGATCCAGGACAGCGAACCGGCCTCCGCTGACCACATCGCCAACTATCGGGGTGCATTTGCCCGCAAGAAGGACCTGGCGGCGGCAGTAGTGCGGCTGAAAATTCCGTTGACCGTGAACGTCGTGGTGCACCGCGCCAATGTCGAGCGCATGGTCGCCATGGTCGACCTCGCGATCGCGCTTGGCGCCAGCCGAGTCGAGATAGCGCATGTCCAGTATTACGGTTGGGCCTTGCGCAATCGCGCGGCGTTGATGCCAACTGCCGAACAGACGGCGTTTGCCGTTAAGACCGTCGACGAATTGCGCCAGCGCCATCACGCCAAGATCGTGATCGACGCAGTCACGCCGGATTACTACGCGCGCTTTCCGAAACCATGCGTCGGCGGTTGGGGCCAGCGTTCGCTCAATGTGACGCCGACCGGCAAGGTGCTGCCATGTCACGCGGCGGAAACCATTCCGGACCTGGAGTTCTGGTCGGTGCGCGACCATTCGCTCGCCGACATCTGGACAATCTCCCCGTCATTCAACGCCTTCCGCGGCACCGATTGGATGAAAGAGCCGTGCCGTAGCTGCGCGCGCCGGGAGGTCGATTTCGGCGGCTGCCGGTGTCAGGCGCTCGCCATCACCGGAGATGCGCGAGACGCCGATCCGGTCTGTCATCTCTCACCGCTGCACGACCAAGTGGTCGCCCTTGCGGCCGCGCGGAACGACACGCCGTATGCGTATCGGGTATTCGAACGCTCAAGGTAGCGTGACGCGACGGTGCTGGGACCGAACGATCGGTGCTGCCTATTTTTGGTAGGCGTGCGCGCGAATGTAATGCCAGAGCTGGTCGAGCTGCTCCTCGTTGAGCACTCCCTTCCACGGCGGCATCTGGTTCTTGCCATTGAGCACCGAATGCTCGAACCGGGGCCGTTCATCGGCCCCTAAGCGGCGCAGGTCGAAGGTTTGACCGCCGTTGACCAGATCGTCGCCGTGGCAGGTTGCACAATAGGTGTTGTAGACCTGCTCGCCGGCCGCGATTTTAGCCTGGTCATCGTCGGCGGCGGCGCGTGCATAGCCGGTCGCTGCACCTGATAAGACGGCAGCCAGTGCAAACGTCGTGCGCAGAAGCGCGCCCAGGCGCCAGAGTTGGCGAATCGTTGGCCGCGACATCGATGCTCCTGGAATGAAAGAGGCCGCAACCGGCGGCCTCTCGCGTTGCATGATCGAGCGAGGAGGCTCGAGCCTTACTTGTTGAACAGCGCGAACGTCCACAGCGTCATGCCGGTGGGCAGGTCCTGGAGATTGGGATCGCCGCCATGCTGCGCATAGACGCCGCCCAACCCGCTCAGCACAGTGACGTATTGTTTGCCGTCTTTTTCCCACGTCACCGGTTGACCGACGATGCCTGACGGCGTCTGGAAGCTCCAAAGAATTTTGCCGGTATCGGCGTCGAGCGCCTGGAACTCACCCGTCATGACCCCCGTGAACACGAGATCGCTCGCGGTCACCATGGTCGATGAGAAATTCGGGCTTCGGTATGGCGTCTTCCACTTTACCTTTCCGGTCAGCGGATCGATCGCCTCGAGATAGCCGCGCACATTAGGATCTTCGGTCACGACGCTCCGCTTCACAGTCGGCACGCCGGATGGCGCACCGGGCTTGAGCTTCGGCGGCTCTGGCGCCTGGTAGGTCATGCCGACATTGATGATATTGATGTAGGCCAGTTTGGTACGCGAGCTGTAGGAAAAGCTCTGCCAATTGGTGACGCCGGAAACCGAGGGCCACACAGTAACTTTTTCGCCGGTGACGGCGCCCTTGTAGACATCGGTATAAACCGGTCGTCCGGTCTTCATGTCGATGGCGCTCGCCCAGTTGACTTTGCCGAACGGATTGGCGGCGAGCAGTTTTCCGGTTTTGGCATCGAGCACGTAGAGGAAGCCGTTGCGGTTGGCCTGGATCACCACCTTCTTCGGCTCGCCGCCAACATTGACGGTGGCGTTGATCGGAGTGCCCACGGCGTCGTAGTCGAATGGGTCGTGCGGCGAAGCTTGGTAGTACCAGACGCGCTCGCCGGTTTCCGGGCGGATGGCCCAGACGCTGTTGGTGAACAGATTGTCGCCGGCACGCGCGCGCGGATTCCACGGCGCCGGGTTGCCGACGCCCCAGAATACCAAGTCGAGATCCGGATCGTAGGAGCCGGTGACCCAGCTGCTGCCGCCGCCGGTCAGGTAGGAATCGCCTTGCCAGGTCTCCGCGCCGGGCTCGCCCTTGGCGGGGATCGTGTAGTCGCGCCACAAATGCTTGCCGGTCTTGGCATCGTAGGCTTCGATGAAGCCGCGGTTGCTGAATTCGGCCCCGGCCACGCCGACGATGACGATGCCTTTGACGATAAGCGGCGCGCCGGTCATCGCGTAGCCGTTGGCCGGCGTCGCCGGATCGGGCGATTTCGCCTCCCAGACCTGCTTGCCGGTCTTGGCATCGAGTGCGACAATCCGGTCGTCCATGAGTCCGCGGATGATCATGCCGTCGTAGATGGCGGCGCCGCGATTGACGATGCCGCAACACACAACGCGCAGGGTCGCCGGCGGATATTCATGTTTGACCCGCCAGATTTGCTTTCCGGTGAGGGCATCGACGGCGGCAGTGCTGTCATGGGTCGTGATATAGATGACGCCGTTGTCGATGATCGGAAAAGCTTCCCCGCCGTTCAGATCGCCCAACGAATACGACCATGTGGGGACAAGTTTGCCGACGTTCTCCTTAGTGATCTGCGTGAGTGGGCTATAGCGGTTCGCCGAGTAACCCATGCCGTAGATCAGCACATTCTCGGGATTCTTCTCGGCGTTTTTCAGATCATCGGATGATTGCGCAAGCGCCGCCAGCGGCAATGCCGCACTCAGCGCAGCGGCGATGATCATCGATCGCATCATGTCGCGTCCTCCCCGTGTTGTCGGCCACCTTGCCGGCAGCCGTTTCATCGATTGTTATTCAGCCGGCGCGCCGTGGCAAGCACGCGGATTGGAGGTCCCCTATGCCCCCGCTCGGCTTTTCCGTCCCGCACACTTGTGCCAGATTTCCGCAGTAATGCTGCTCGGTATGCACGGGGCAGCGTGGTGGACGACTGCCCGAGGGAGGAAAGTGATGCGTCGCGTATGCCGTCCATCGGCGGCATTGAGGTTTGGTCTTCGGTCGCCCCGTGCTATTCGCCGGACACTTAGCCATGAGACCTAATGGCCGCGTGGCTGCGCGCTCGGTGCTCGGCCTGCGCATCCTGTTGATTACCGTGCTGACGCTGGCCGCTTCCGGCGCGGTCGCGGCCGATCGCATCCGCATCGCGGCGCAGAAGACCGGCACGTTCGCCTGGGAGCTTCAGGTCGCCCGCGAGCATGGCCTCGATCGCAAGGCCAATTTGAATCTCGAAACGACCGAGCTCGCCAGCACTCAAGCCGGACAAATCGCGCTGCGGGGCGGGTCGGCCGATCTCATTTTGTCGGATTGGCTGTGGGTCGCGCGCGAACGTGCGCTTGGCGACGATCTGGTATTTTACCCCTATTCAAGCACGCTCGGCGGCGTGATGGTGCCTCAGAATTCGCCGATCCGAGGCATTGCCGACCTTAAAGGCAGAAAGCTCGGTGTGGCCGGCGGCCCGCTCGATAAGAGCTGGTTGCTGCTGCAGGCCTTGGCGCGTCGATCTGGCGCCGATCTCAAGACAGATGCCGACATTTCCTACGGGGCGCCGCCGCTGCTGTCGGCCATGGCGCTGCAGGGCAAGACTGACGCGACACTGACGTTTTGGAATTTCTGTGCGGGCCTTGAGGCAGACGGAATGCACCGCGCCATCGCCATGGCAGACGTGATGAAACAACTGGGCGCGGCCGGGCCGGTCGCCATGGTGGGTTACGCGTTCCATGAGCGCTGGGCCGAACGCAACCGGGCTACGCTCGAGCGCTTCTTTGGCGTAACCGGTCAAGCAAAGAAAATCCTCGCCGATTCGCCGGCCGAATGGGAGCAGCTTGCGCCCCGCATCGGCGTACACAGCGACGCCGCACTGGGGATCTACCGCCGGCGCTACATCGAGGGCATCCCTGGCCGTCCGCTCGCCGATGAAGTCACCGACGCGCGGGCGCTCTATCGCGTATTGGCCCACATTGGCGGCGCCGATCTTGTCGGTCCGGCGCATGAGCTTGCTCCCGGCACGTTCTACAGTCCGGGATCGAGCGAATGAATTTCGCCCTGCGCCTTGGTTCGATCGCGTTGCTGCTTGCAGCCTGGATCGCGGGTTCGCATCTGCTCGGCCCGCGGCTGTTGCCGGCTCCGCAGGCCGTTGTCGTTTCGATCATCCATGAAGCGCGCACTGGCGCGCTCGGCTTCAACCTGGGCGTCACGCTACTGCGCGTCCTGGTGTCGTTCACGATCGCCATGGCGCTCGGCACATGCATGGGGATTGCAATGGGCCGCAGCCAGACCACCAACCGGCTTGCCGACCCATGGCTGGTGGTGCTTCTCAACCTGCCCGCCCTGGTGATCATCGTGCTCGCCTATATCTGGGCCGGGCTCACGGAAACCGCCGCAATTATTGCCGTTGCGCTCAACAAACTGCCGATCGCCATCGTCACGGTGCGCGAGGGGGCGCGCGCGCTCGACCCGACCCTCGACGAAATGGCTACGGTGTTTCGCATGGGCGGTTGGGTTCGGCTGCGGCACGTCATGCTGCCGCAGCTTGCCCCCTACTTGGCTGCGGCGGCCCGTTCCGGACTGTCGCTGGTGTGGAAGATCGTGCTGATCGTCGAGTTGCTTGGCCGGCCCAATGGGGTCGGCTTTGAGATCGGGGTTGCTTTTCAGTTATTCGACGTTACGCGCATCCTGGCCTATGCTTTGTCCTTCGTCGGCGTCATGCTCGCGATCGAAGGTTTTTTGGTGCAACCACTTGAACGACATGTCTCCCGCTGGCGGCTCAAGCCGGCTTGAGCTTCACATCAGGCAAAAGTCGTATCGCACCGCATCGGGCAGCCGCCTGCATGTGCTCGGCGAGATAGCGTTCAGTTTGGCGCGTGGTGAAGTCGCCGCCCTGGTCGGCCCTTCCGGTTGCGGCAAAACGACGCTTTTGCGCATCGTTGTCGGTTTGGATCGCGATTTTGACGGCAGCGTCGCGCTGCCTGCGCATGGCAGACTCGGCATGGTCTTTCAGGAGCCCCGGCTACTGCCTTGGCGCACGGTCGAGGAGAACGTCCGGCTTATCGCGCCACATGTGAGTGAAGCTGCGTTGGCCGTGCTTTTCACGACGCTCGGCCTCGCCGAGCATCGCCGTCATTATCCGGGTGAATTATCGCTTGGTCTTGCGCGCCGCGTCGCTCTTGCGCGGGCGTTCGCGATCGAGCCAGACCTGCTTGTCCTCGACGAGCCGTTCGTCTCGCTTGATGCCGCGCTGGTCGAAAGACTGCGGGGAGAACTGATTGAATTGGTGTCGCGTCGACCGACCACGACGTTGTTGGTCACGCATAGCATCGACGAGGCTGTCGGCCTTGCGGATCGGGTGATCCTGTTGTCAGCGTCGCCGGCCCGCGTGCTCTCCGAGGTTCCGGTCGAACATCCACGCAGCGCCCGTTCAGCAACCGAAATCGCCATCGTCCGCGACCGACTCAAGAGCGCCGCAGCGCAACGATGATGCCGCCTCTCTCCTCATGTCGGCTGCGCCTGGGCGGCGCGGCGGATCATGCCGCGCTGCGGGTTATAGCCGATCACGGCAAGCAGAAAGAACAGCACCGTCGCTCCGGTCACGACGCAGGCTGAAACCAGCTCGAATTGACCGTAAAGCGCAAACCGAATCAGTTCGACCGCGTAGGTGAATGGGTTGCCGAGCGCAACGTAGTAGACCCACACCGAGCCGCTCTGCTGCAGCTTCCACAGCGGATAAAGCGCCGACGAGAAAAAGAACATCGGAAACATCACGAAATTCATGGCGCCGGCGAAATTCTCGACCTGACGGATGTAAACCGACAGGAACAACCACAAGGCTCCGAGCATCAAGCCGGAAATGATCAGTGCCGGCAACACTTCGAGCCAAGCGATTGGATCGAAGGTCACGTCGAACGCGATGCAGACCGCGAGAAATACATAGCAGGTGAGAACCGACAGCGAGGTGCCGGCGGCGAGCTTGCACGCCAACAGGACCCAGCGCGGCAGCGGCGCCGTCAGCAAGAGCCGCATCACGCCCATCTCGCGGTCATAGACCATAGACAGCGAGGACTGCATGCCATGGAAGAGAAGAATGATGCCTAACAGGCCGGGGACGATATAGACTTGGTAGGTGATGTAGACCTTGTACGGCGGAATGATCGACACGCCGAACACGTTGTAGAAACCGGCGGCGAACACGGCGAGCCACATCAACGGACGCACCAGGGCTGAAAGAAGCCGTCCGCGCTGCTGCACGAATTTGAGGACCTCGCGCGTGGTGACGGCGCGCAGCGCGCGCAGGACGTGGATCAGCGGCATGGACGGTCTTTCGGTTTTGGGGCATTGGTCCGCATGGACGCTGTCGTCAGCCTACGGCTTAATCTCGTCGGCGGGCAAGCCAACCGAGCCGAAACTCAATGACCATCCAACCAGGCGCACCGGCGCTCCTTCTCGATAATGTCGTCAAGACCTATGGGGCGATCCGCGCCGTCGATGGCGTGAGCTTCAGCGCGGCGCCAGGCGAATTCATCGCGCTTCTCGGTCCCAATGGCGCCGGCAAGACGACGCTGTTCCAATTGCTGTCCGGACTGTTCGTGCCGGATGCCGGCCGTATCGAAATCATGGGCCAAAATATGCTGCGCGATCCGGTTCCGGCGCTGGCCATGCTGGGCATCGTATTTCAGCAACCGACGTTGGATCTGGAATTGACCGTGACCGGCAACCTTCTATTTCACGCCGGCTTGCACGGAATCCCCCGCGCCATGGCGAAGCAACGCATCGCCGCCGAACTGGCCCGGCTGGGCCTCACCGAGCGGGCCCGTGACAAAGCCTCGCAGTTGAGCGGCGGAAATCGGCGCCGGGTCGAACTTGCCCGTGCGTTGCTGCACGATCCGCGCGTGCTGCTGATGGACGAGGCCACGGTCGGCCTCGATCCGGCGAGCCGCAGGGATCTGCTAAAACTGCTGTTGAGCATGCGCACGGAACGTTCGGTCGCGGTGCTGTGGTCGACGCATCTTTGCGACGAGGTGGCTGGCGCCGATCGCGTGATCGTGTTGCATCGCGGCAAGGTGCTGGCCGATACGACGCCAGCAGAACTCGTCGCTAAGGCCGGCGTCAGCACGGTCGAGCAGGCCTTTCTGGCGATGACCGGGCCGGAGTAAATGGGGCGGGTTACACCCGATGCGGAAGCTACAGCGTTCCGCGCACGCCCACATAAGCCGCAAGCGGCATTCCCGGAACGAAGGTGCGCGGGTCTGTCAAATTCAAGTATGGAAACGATGTCACGTCGAAAAACGTGCCATAGACGTAATAGTGTTGATCAAATAGATTCTTCACGAGTCCGAAAATCTCGACGTGTTGCGACAGCTTGTACGATGAGTGCAGGTTCACGACCCAGTAAGCCGGCACTTTGGGATTCTGGTTGGACTCGTCGCCGACCAGATATTGGCTGCCGGTGACATTGAGGTCGGCGCCGAATTTCCACGGATCGGTGATCTGATACTCGGCACCGGCCTTGAACCGGTAATCGGGAATGCCGGCGAGGTGGTCGCCGGGCACGACGAAAATGTTGCCGTTGGCGTCGGCGAACGGGTTGAATGGCGACGACAAGGTCAGCGAGTTGCGGAACGTGGCGTCGACGGTCGTCAGATTGGCATAGACGTTCCAGCGGTCCCATCTGTACGAGGCATTGGCCTCGATCCCTTGCCGCAACGTATTGCCGGCGTTCTGAAAGTATTCATGGCCGGGGATCGGGCTTGCAACGTTGATGATGTCGTTGGTGTTGAGCGCCCGATAGGCGCCGAGCGTCCAGTTAAGCTGGCCGTGGGCGATATCGAAATGGCCGCGCAAACCGGCTTCGCCCGTGTAGGTAACGACCTGCTGCAGCTCGGGGTCGCCGACTAGTGCGTTGTCGATCAGGCACGGCCGCATCGGATCGGCACAGGCCAGTTCCAGCGGAGTCGGCGCCCGATTGGCAATCGCGTAGTCGCCATAGAGCGTAAGGTTGGGCGTGAGTTTGTAGGTAGCGCCTGCCATCGGATTGAAGTGGCTGTATTCGTGGCTGCTGTTAAGCAACGGATCGCTGCCGAGTTCGTCCGTCAAGGTAAGCTGGGCAACATTGAAGCGGCCGCCCGCGGTGATCGCGAGCCGTTTGGTGACATCAAACGTATCGGTTGTATAAACGCCGGTATAGAGCGTCTGCGCACCCAATCCGACTGGCGCCACATCGCCGGACGGCTGGTCGATGAAGAGGCCGGAACCAACCACAAATGGGAACGTATTGGCATTGACCGTTCCGAGTTCGCTGGTCGTGGAGAATTGCACTAGACCGCGATCGACGCTCAAGCCGAGCACAAAGTTGTTGCCGTGACCGAACAGATCGGCCGATGACGCGACCTGGGCCGAGCCGCCGAAGCTGTTGGTATTGGTCCAAGTGCGATCGATTTCGCCGAGGATCGACGGCGCGGCGAGCGCGCCAGTTGCCGGCACGGTCTGTCCACCCGTCGTGACCAGATTGGACAGGCTGCCATCGAGGTTGGGAAAGCACAGCACAGTCGGGTCGGCGCACCCGGTATTCTGCGCATCGGTCCCATTGCCGTCGACATGGGCCTGCTGGAAGTGCCTGTAGTAAGCGACCGCCTGATAGGTCAGCGTGTCGCTCGGCTTCCAGCTCGCGCTCCCGGTGAGGAATGTGAGCTGATCATGCGTGGTTTGCGGAATGGTGTAGACGCTCGACCAGTCCTGGCTGAGCATTTCTACCGGCGTCGCCGCGGCGGCGCCGAAATGATTGTCGGCTTCGGTCAGCGTGAGGTGAAATTCAGTATTGTCGCCGCCGCGGATGCCAGCGTCGGCATAGAGCCGGCGTAACTGCGAGGGCGAATCCTGCCGCCAGCCGGCATCGTCGATGGCGTCGGCGGCGATATAGCCGGACACATTGCCGTTCTGACCGCCCGCCTGGATCGACGTGCCGATGCGTCCGAACGAACCGCCGGAGGTTGTGTCCTCGACGCCGTGGTAGGTGAAGCCGTTTTTCATCTCGAACGACAGCGCACCGCCGATGGCGTTGAGCCCGTAGACCGGATTACTTGGCACCAGCGTCATGCCGTTGATCGCGGTTTCCGGGATGAAGTCCCAATTGACGGTATCGCCGAACACCTCGTTGATGCGTACGCCGTTCTGATAAACCGCAAGACCTTGCGGCGTGCCGACGACGGGGGAGGCGATAAAGCCGCGATAATTGAGGTCGCGCTGGAATTCGTTGCCGGTCTGATCGCCGAGCGAGATGCCCGGTACGCTGCGCGACAACGCGCTCAGCAGATCGGGCGCGGTCCCCTTGTCGAAATCCGCAGCGGAAAGCGTCTGGACGTTCGACGGGATTTTGTCGCGGTCCACGGCACCGGGCTCGGCCACTGCCGGGGCGGCCCGTGCGGCGACAGGCGCCGCAGCCGGCGCCGTTGCCGCGCGCGCTGCAGTAGGCGCAGGGCGCCGAACTGCACGACGCGGCGGCGGCACCGGAGTGGTGCCGATCACCTGAATTTCAGGAAGCGCGACGCTGCCCGATCCTGCGGCCGACGAACTGCCATTGGCCTGCGCCAGCGCGGCGGCGGGCACCAGCATCGCGGCGATGGCGCACCACGCCGCCATTCGTCGAAACGCCACCCCTGCGACTGCTACACCGACTACCCGACACATGGCCGCCCCATCTCAGGCCGGCTTCAATTTTGGGACCCACCAGCGGCGTTGTCACGAAAGCTTTTGCTAAATCGAACCGGGAACATTTGGCAATGGCCCGGGTATCGGCAATGCGGCGCCTCGAGCAGCGACGGTTCAGCTGGCCGAAACCAACTGCACCGCGGTGCGGATGAGTTCCGGCAGATTGCGGGCGTCGAGCTTCTGCTTGAGCTGTGCGCTCAAATTAACGACGGTCTTGTAACTGACGTTCAGCTCCTCGGCGATGCGACCGTAAGGCTTGCCCTCGGCCAAGAGCGACAGGGCCTGCAGTTCGCGCGGCGTCAATTCGGCGAGCGGATTCTGCCGCGCTGGCGTATTGGCCAGTGCAACCTGCATGGCAAGTTCGCCGCTCAGGTAGGGTGTTCCGGTCCGTACGCTCTGGAAGGCCTCGATGAATTTCTCCGCTGAAGTGTCCTTGACCACGTAACCGGTGGCGCCGGCCTGCAAGGCGCGAGCAACGATGACCGGATCGCTGTGCATGCTGAAGACCAGGATGCGCACATGCGCGTCGTGCCCGCGGATACGGCGGATCAGCTCCAGACCGCTGAGGCCTTTATCCTGCATGCCGAGATCGACGACGACGACTTCGGGGTTGTGACTGCAGTAGAGCCGGTAGCCCGTTTCCGGATCGCGGGCCTCGAACACGTTATTGATCCCGGCGTCCTGGAGCATTCGCCGACAGCCCTGCAGCACGATCGGATGATCGTCGACGACAAGCACACGGGTCATGCGGACGCTCCGTGCCGCCACTCGGCGTCCGCCGCGCCGCCACCGGGCGGCTGAACCAACGGAATAACGACCTTCACGCAGGCGCCTTGCCCGGGGTTGCTTGCGATTCGGTGATCGCCGCCCAGGGCCGCGACGCGTTCGCGCATGCCGCTGATGCCAAATCCGGTTGGAGCGCCCGCGGGCATGCCGTGCCCGTCATCCCGCACGGTGAGTTCGAGCAGCCCGGCGGCGTTGTCATGCCGGATATCGACGGCGACGTGCTTTGCCTCGGCGTGACGAATGACGTTGGTCAGACTTTCTTGGATGCAGCGGTACACGGTCAGATCAATCGAATCCCCGTAGCTGCGGGCGAGCGCATCGGCGGCAAAATCAAATGCAATCTGCGGGTGCTGCCGCGACCGCTCGCGAATGAGTTGGCCGAGCATTTCGTTGAGCGGCACGTGGCCAAGCGCCATGGGCCTCAGCCGGTCGAGCATGCTGCGATTGATCGACTGAAGATGTTCGGTGATGGCGAGAATTTCGCGCGAGCATTCGGATAGACGCAGTCGGGTTTCATTTGAAAGCGTAGCGGTGGCGCCGGCGATCGACGCCGCATAAGCCTTCAGCCCAAACAGGCACGGCCCGACTTCGTCGTGCAGCTCAAGGGCGGTACGCCGTCGCTCGTCGTCCTGCGCCGTAATCAGCCGGTGATTGAGCCACTGATTCTCCAGGTTCGTTGTTTCCAGCGTGCTGGCCAGGGCGTTGAATTGGCGGGCGATTTCGGCGAGCTCGCGCGCACGCAACTGCGGCAGGCGCACGTCATAGCTGCGATGCTCTAGATCTGACAAACCGGACGCGAGTACGGCAAGCGGATTGAGCACCCGGCCGAACAAGACATAGAGAATGCCGATCATCGCGATGTTGAGCACGGCGGCGACCGTTCCGATCGCGACCAGATTCTCCCAAACTTCGGCGATCTCATCGGCCGGCTCGCCGATGATCTCGACTTGCCCGACGGCCCGCCCATCGACGACCACGGGCACGACATCGCGTTTGATCACAGGCGCGACCAGCGCCGTGAACCAGGCCGGCGCCGGGTCACGTTCGGCAATCGGACGAGCGGAGGGTGGCGCCGCCAGCACAATGCCCGCGGCATCCTTCACCGCAATCCGGACGTGGCGCATCGGACGCAATTGGTCCGGCAACGCGGCCAGGAACTGTTCGGCCGAGACTTGGCGATGGAAAAACTTGACGGCATCGCCGACCAGGAGTTCGGCAAGCCGCATGGACGAAGCCATCTCGATGCGGGTTTGCGACCGCGCCCGCACGATAGTGACGCTGCCGGCGACGAGTATCGCCACCAAGTCAATGAGAACGAAAACCAGCAGCAGCTGGAAACGGACCGAACGCGCATGCCACAGCGCCGGCAGCAGGCCGCGTCGCGGGTCGGCTACCGGCAGGGCTGCAATCGCCGACGCGGAGTGCGCTGTGATGTTCGTCCTCCCCCAAGTGGCTGGTGCCCCAGGAGCGTTGCCGCTCACTTGGTAACGCGGAGCATTATAGTCCTATTTTCGCCGCCATTTTCGGCATTTTCAATCGGTTGAGCGGCCTGAGACTGCCCACATCGGCGACGACCTACGCCAGTGGGTGATCGCGACAGCCGGCCGACTTGCGCTAAAAGCCGCGCAACGGACCTTGCGATTGAACGGTTTTCCGTCATAATATCTCTTGCTGCGCTTACAAAAGAATGCCGCAAGACGGAGAAATGTCATGGCTTGGACAACGCCCGTTCTCGTTGAAGTCTGCGCTGGTAATGAGATCAACGGCTACCTGCCGTCCGAACTCTGAGTTCGGCGCAAGTCTGCAAAACTCGGAACGATGAACCTCGGCGGACAGTCCTACGGGCTGTCCGCGGGATTTTGTGTGTCTCCGCCAGCATAAGACGCTGTCACGGCGTCCACCAGCCAATTCCACGCTTCCAATTCGTGAGCGGAAGCCGTCTTGCCGATGGCAATTTCCAGGTAGTGCATTTCGCGCTCGATCTTCTCGCGCGGCAATAGCTGCAACCGGCTCACCAAAATCGCCGCTTCGATGACCGCCGCCTGAGCGCGGTTGAAGCCCTTGAACGGGGCGTGCGATACGGTGCGCAAGACCCGGCAATGGAAGCGCGGCCGTTGCTCGTCCTGACCGATATGCGTCACCGTAAGTTCAGAATGCGCAAGCGCCTGCGCCAGACGCGGCACGGGAATTTCCTCGCACGCCTTCGATGGCCATTCACCGCGCCCGGTCAGGCAACCGGCGAAGACGCGAACGTCGTCGGTAAAGTTCGCAGCTGCGAATGGCGTCTCGCGCAGATTTTCGAGCGTGGCCGAAGGATGGAATGGCGCGATGATCCAGCCGTCGCCTTCCGCGATAAGGCCCAGTGGCGCAAAATGCACTCTTCCCGAACGGTCCACCGTCGAAACAATGGTTTCTCGGATCAACGGCATCGGGCTCAGCTCTTCGCGCCGCGCAGGGTGTGACCGCTCTCGGTGAGGCGCGTGAGATCTTCACTCGGGCGGTCGACCGCGCAGCCCCAGTCGAGCGAGGCATCCTGCGCGTAGCGTTTGCCAAGCCGCCAGGCGATCTCGGCCTTCATTAATTCGGTCCCGAGATAAAACGCGTGCGGACCGTCTGTTTCGACGCCAAGTTTGGCAAACAGCGACATTGCACCCTGCTCAACGTGGTGGCGGTCGCGATTGTAGATATGGATGCCATCGTCGGCGGTTTCGATACGAAAGTTGGCGTCGCGCACTTCGGCTGCCATTTCCGCGATTTCACGCGGTGTATTGGGAAACGGCTTGCGGTCATGCAGCGCGAGCAGTGCGTTGCCGTAATCTTTGGGCGTGCTTGCATCCTCGCGCGCGGCAAACATGATGCGGCGCGCAGCGTCATGTTCCTGGAGCGTGCGCCGTGTGTGAGGACTGACCTGGACGACGAGCAGATTGCGGATGAAAAGCTCCGAACAGATACCCAGCAGTGCAACCGTCATGCCGTCCGTATCCGCATCTGTCAGCTCTGTCAGATTCCCCGTGCCCATCAAAATTTCCGCTTTCGGCAGTCTGCGCCGCAGCTCGGCGTAGCGTGCGAGCGAATCCATGAAGCCGAAATGGATCGGGTCGAGGATCGGGTCGAGGATCGCAGAAATTCCCTTCCTGTCGGCCGCTTCCGCCGCCCGCAGGAGCGACGGCAAGTCGCCGTGTGTCGCGGCAATAAGAACGGGCACTGCGCCGGTTTCACTCGCCACGTCGAGCGTATCTTCCGTCAGGCTGAGGAGAAAACGCGCCCCCGCCTTGGCCCCTCGGCGCAACTCGTCGCTGTCGGCCGAATCGACGCTGACGACGTGGCCGGTCGCCCGCAAGGCGCCGACTGCGTCTTCGAGGTGCGGAAACGGCGTATCCGGCAGACAGCCGAGATCAATCACGTCGGCACCCGCCGTCCGCATCGCCGCGGCGCGCTCGACAATGGCGTCGATGCCGATCGCGGAGGCGTCGACGATTTCGGCGAAGATACGCATATCGTGCCGCGACAGATCGGCGCCGCGACCGCGTTTGCCGAAATAGGCCGGCAAGTCTTTTAGTTCGTCAGGGCCGCGAACGAAGGGCACGCCGAATTCGCGGCTTAAGCTTGCAAGATCCGCGCGGCAGCGGCCGGGCACCATGACTTGGCCTGCGTCGATCGGCCGAGGCAAGCGATGCGCGATGATCGCCTCCGTCATGAGGGCCGCGACCTTTACGCCGATATCGAACACCGACCATGCGAACGCGAGGTTGGGAGTTTCGCCGAGTATCTTTTCCAGCCGCGATCGAGCCAGATGGCCGGTAAGGAAAAGGATGCGATCACCCATGCAGTTCACGCCGTCGCCGATCCAGCGCGGTTTCGAGCTGTTCGAGCGATTCAACAACCTCGGTGCTCTCGAATGACTTCAGACGTTCGGTGTTCTTCAGATCAATCTCGCGCGGATAGACCTTGACTATTCCTTTGGGCGCCTCGGTTTCGAGTTCGGGCGCGGTATCGCACGCGAACACGATGGCCGGGACTCGGCACTTTCCCGCCTGTGCGAACACGTTTGTGACCAGCGTATCCGAAATTCCGAACACGCACTTGGCGACCGTGTTGGATGTCGCCGGCGCCACGATGAGTGTGTGATAGACGCCGTAATAGAACAGGCCGACAGGCGCGGCGCTGGCCGTGGTGTCGCGAAACACGCGCGCAGTCTTCGGCAGCTTGAACTCCTGCCGATACATGCGCATGACTTCGCTCGCAGCCTTGCTGACGAACAAATCGATCTCGCCCAGTTGGCCAGCCATGCGCAGGCATTCCTTGAAGAAATGCCCCGAGCCCGTCAGGGCCCAACCCCAGCGCGCCGTCTTGACCTTGGCCATAGCCGTATCCTAGCGCATGGCCGCCGCGCCAACACTACTCGATGGCGACGCCGGCCGGCGTGCCGGCCTGGATGGCGGCGCTCGCCACGGCATAGTCGGCAGGGCCAAGAATAAAGGCGCGTAGCGAACTCTTCCTGAGATAGCCCGGGAACGCCCCGTCGAGAATCCCGCAGGCGGCGAGGTCCTCGACGCTTGCCGGTTGGCTGAGCGAGTCGGCATGCTTGACCAGAAACAGGCGCTCGCCGCCGATGCGGGCGCCCAGCCATGCCGCGAGACTGTCCGAGGTCACGTCCCAGGATACGGCGATATCGGCTGCATCGAGCGCCATACGGACGGGCATCCACACCGGAATGCGTCCGGTACTAAGAGTGTTGTGGATCGCCTCGACCGAATCCGCCGGCGAGAGCGCACCATTGGTGCCCGCGAGCGCGCGGCCATATTGCTCCATCGCCAGCAGCGCCATGTGGTGGGCGGCTCTATCGTCGAAGCCGATCTGCAATTGGGCCGAACGCACGGCATCGGCAAACGGGCCGCCGCCCGGGACGATGATGGCGCGGCCTGAGCAGCCCGCCAGCGCTTCTATCCAGTCCCGTAAATGCGGAGAGAAAGCGAAGCTGCCGCCGAGCTTGACGATCACCGGTCGCTCGGTTGTGTGCATTCAGGAGGCGACTTTCGGATCTGTCTCCGCGCTTGCGGCTGGGTAAAGGTGATGCACTTTCGCGACTTCCTTGGGCCAGCGCCGGACAATCTCGACACCGACACCGCCCGGTCCGATTTCGAGCTTCTCGATCCTCACCGTTACGCTCGCCACCCGCCGGTGCGCGAGCAGCACCGCGGCGATCCGCTCTGCAAGCATCTCGGCCAGCGCAATATGCTCTTCCGCCACGATCATGCGGATCGCATCGGTGATCAAATCGTATGAGAACACATCGCGGATGTCCTGCGCCGCGTGCTTGAGCCGCAACACATTGACGTCAACGTCAAAGCGCACTTTCTGCGGATTCTCGCGCTCATGGGCATAAGCGCCGATCCTGATCGGCAGCACGAAGTCGCGCACGAAGATGCGGTCAGTCTCGGCGTCCTCCTGATGCGGATCGCACGAATAGCCGCGCGCCGCCAGCAGCCGATAATCGATTTTGGGCGAGGGCATCGCGCCGGCATCGATCCGTCGCGAATCCATCGGGATCAGCGCGCGCACCATGTCGACGGCGATGGCGCTCAATCCCGACGTTCGATCTTCGTTGCTGCAAAGCGCTCGGCGAAAACCGAGCACGTCGGGGGCCGACAGCAGCAGGCGCGGGATATCCGGCGCCTCCAGCGACCCCGCCAGCCCGGCCATGAGACCCCGGTCGCGCGCAGCGTCGACAAAATGGCTGATCGCGGCGATGTCCATGTGATCGAACAGGCGGCCGGCACTCTTATTGAAGGTGTCGATCATCACGCCGGCAAAGCCGCTCTGCGCCATCGTCTTGATGAGATTTTCATCGCGTCCGTGATCGGCGAACATCACGCCGATAAGCCGCACGCGACCGGCAAGCGGCGATAGCGCGCGGATACACGCCGTTCGGTTTGCGGCGGGAAACAAACCGACTTTGACGTAATCTGCTCCGGCCGCGGCAATCGCCGAGACCTCGCGCGTGACCACGTCGGGTGCCATGTCGGGCGAGCCGGTCACGGCGCTGACCGGCCGACGCCGCCCCACAGCTTCGGCGGTCGCGCACACCAGGGCGGCGTCGACAGGACCGAAGCCGGCATGAACGTCTTTCACGTCGACAATATCGGCGCCGTGACGAACCGCAATGTCCGCCTCTTCCGCTCCGGTAATGCTGGCAAGCATGAGCGTCATCAAAACACTCCCTCGCCGGAGGGCGCCAGAAGATTGTAGCGCACGAGCCAATCCAGCGCGCGCAACCAGCTCTCGTCGGTGTTGCCGCGCATATCCACGCTTTTGACCGAGACGACGCGGCCCGAGGACGCGTCGCGCACGACGATATTCATATTGAGGATGAGATTTGAAACCTTCTGTACCCAGCCGATCACGGAGAACTGTGCTCCGATTTCGCGGGCCAAGCGGGCATCGCAACCGTCGCAGGTGCGCAAAGTCTCGGCTTTCGCTTGCGCCTCGACAGGAGCGATATCGACCACGTCGACCCGCCCGGATTTTGCCAAACGGTCACGCAATTGATCTGCGAGCCGTGTCAGGCACACCTGTTGATCGGCGCGCGGACCGTATGTCGCGCCTTCGAGACTTGTATCGACCAGCTCAAAGTCGAACACTGCGATCTTCGGTTCGGCCGCGCAGGCGCCGGATGCGATCAGCACGAGCTGCAGTGCGAGTGCGATCTTCCGAAGGCCACTCATATTTATATATCGCCGTATCTGCCCGTGCCGGCCGCGAAGCCCGCTGTGAACTTGGTTCTAGGCCGGTGAGACGCGATGTCAAAGAAATGATATACCCATTATAACAGTAACTTAGAAGGGGCGAAACGGAGGAGGATGAGGCGTGATCCGAGCCTTGTGTGTCGCCGCATTTCTGCTCGTCACGACGTCAGCGCTGCCGGCGGCCGACACGCTCAATGTCAAGATCGGTTATCTCGGCACTGCCGACAAGGCGGAGACGATCTCGCTCCTTGAAATGCCGCCGGCAAACGACGGCATCGCGGGAGCGCAACTCGCCATCGACGACAACAACACGACCGGCAAATTTCTGAACCAGTCGTTTTCGCTTCGTCAGAGTCTCTTGAAGGGCCAGGGTGATCCGGTCGCTGCGGCGCAGAAGCTCGCCGACGGCGGCGTTTCACTCATCGTCACCGACCTGCCGGCCGGCGCGCTGCTTAAGGTCGCAGACGCCGGGCGCCAGCGCGGTCTTGTTTTTTTCAATTCCAGTGCCATCGATGATCGGCTTCGCCAGCAGGATTGCCGAGCCAACGTGATCCACACTGCGCCGAGCCGCGCCATGCTGGCCGACGGGCTCGCTCAATATCTTGTGTGGAAACATTGGACGCGGTGGCTCCTCGTTGTCGGGTCCCACGCGCCCGACAAGCTGTTTGCCGATGCGTTGCGCCGTTCGGCGGTGCGCTTCGGCGCCAAGATCGTGCAGGAACGCACATTCCAGGACACCGGCGGAGCGCGGCGCACCGACAGCGGGCTTGTGCAGATACAGAGTCAGATCCCGCTCTTTACCCAATCGGCGCCGGATTATGATGTGCTGGTCGCAGCCGACGAGAGCCAGGTGTTTGCAGAATACCTTCCGTACCGGACCGCAGACCCGCGGCCGGTCGCGGGTTCGGCTGGATTGGAGCCAACGAGTTGGGACGCGTCGTTCGACCAATGGGGCGCGCTTCAGCTGCAAAGCCGGTTCATGACCAAATTTTCGCGGCGGATGACGGCGCTCGACATGCAGGCATGGACGGCGTTGCGCATGATCGGCGAGGCCGTCTCGCGGGCCAACTCGGCCGACCCTAAGTCGATTCTAAACTACATCAAGGGACCGAAATTCGACGTGGCAGCCTTTAAGGGACGCAAGCTTACACTGCGCGACTGGGACCTTCAGCTTCGGCAACCGATCCTGCTGGCCGACGGGCGAACGGTCGTCTCGGTGTCCCCGCAGCAAGGATTTCTGCATCAATTTTCAGAACTCGATACATTGGGCGTCGATCGTCCGGAAACTAAGTGCCAACTCAAATAGCTTTCGGGGAGATGAGATCAATGTGGCTTCCGTTCGCGCTCGGCCTCGGGCTGTCCGTGCTGCTTGTCGGCGAAGCCGGGGCCTACACGGCTTATGTGTCCAACGAAAAGAGCAACACGGTCTCCGTTGTCGATACCGCCACTTGGAAGGTGGTGAGAACGATCAAGGTCGGCCAAAGGCCGCGCGGCATCGCCTATACCAAGGATCAGAAATACGTTCTCGTCGCCTGCGGTGATGATGATACGATTCAGATGATCGACACCGCCAGCAACCGGGTGACCGACAATTTACCGTCCGGACCGGATCCCGAGTTCTTCGCGCAGGATCACGACGGCAAGCTTGTCTATGTGGCCAACGAGAACGACAATACCGTAACCATCATCGATGTCGCGCGCCGTACCCAAGTCGGTTCGGTACAGGTCGGCGTCGAGCCGGAAGGCGTGGTCGTGAGTCCGGACGATAAGATCATCATCAATACGTCCGAGACCACCAACATGGCGCACTTCATCGATGCGGCCAAACGCGAGGTCGTCGCCAGCGTGCTGGTCGACCAGCGGCCGCGGTTTGCGGCCTATAAGCCCGATGGTTCCGAGCTTTGGGTCTCGTCCGAAGTTGGCGGAACGGTCAGCGTCATCGATCCGGCGCGGCACGTGGTCAAGGACAAGATCACATTCGAGATTCCCGGCATGCGTCCAGATCCGATTCAGCCGGTCGGCATCAATATCACCCACGATGGCAAACTGGCTTTTGTGGCGCTCGGGCCGGCTAACCACGTAGCCGTGATCGATGCCACGACGCACAAGGTGATAAAGTATCTTTTGGTTGGCGAGCGCGTCTGGCACATGGCGTTTACGCCCGACGAGAAATACCTGCTGACGACAAACGGCGTATCGAATGACGTTTCGGTCATCGATGTTTCGGCCCTTAAAGTCGTCAACACGGTGCAGGTCGGTGAATTGCCGTGGGGCGTCACGATTTCCGATCACTGAACAAGAGGAAATCCCGCTTGCGCGCGAGCGCCGCGAGGAGAAGGCCGGCAACCGGAATGGGACCTATGAAAAGTCTCGTGAAAAATCTTGGCGTATTTTTCGCAGCGACCTCGATCGAAGTCATGCTGCTGTCGCCCTTGCGGGCCGATCCACGGCATCCCGACTGGCCGTGCGTTCAACCCAAAGTGCCGGAATTGTCGGCCGCTGCCATGTGGGACGGTCCTTCGATCGCCGATGTGGGCGATAGCTGGCAGAAGGACCCTAAGGTGAGCGACATCGTAGCCCTGGTCGCGGCGCGCCGCACGCCGATGGATGCGGCGCAAAAGGCGATTGCCGATTTTCTGGCCGAAAAGCCGGCGGAAAAGCAGGCGCGAGCAAAGGAACTCTTCGCCGGGCTGTTCGCTACCCTAAACGAAGAACGCAGCGAGGTGATGGATGGTCTCGAGCGCACGGCGCGCAAGGAGATGGACCTCGCCAGCAAGATCAAGTCCGACGTTGCCGCGTTGCGGACGCTCGAAGATCAGCCCAACGCCGACCAGCATCAGGTCAAAACGCTCGCCGATGAGGTCGAATGGAGCACGCGGATTTTCGAAGATCGGCGCAAGACAATTCGCTATGTCTGCGAAGTGCCGACGACGATCGAGCAACGGGTCTTCGCGTTGGGGCGGGCCATCCAGCAAGCCGACCAATAACCGCATCCGCGCTGTTGGGCACGGTGACCAGGGATTTCGTATTATTCGGCCGTAGCAGGCGCGGTCTGTTGGAGGGGCAAGCCGGCCGACTGCCAACCATCGGTACCGTCAGGGTACCAAGCGACGTTCGTATAGCCCAACGCCAGCGCGCGCTTGGCGGCGTTCCACGACATCCAGCAACCCGAAAGACAATAGATCACCAGCGGTTTTGTTCGATTACCGTTGGTGACGCTTCCAAGTCCCTTGCGCAAATAGGCCTCGATAGACGGGGCGAGCGTTCCATAGCCGGTGTCGGGCAACCAGATACTGCCCGGGATATCCATCCGCGGCTTTTCGATCCACAGTGTTCCTGGCGGCAGATTGGTGGGCTTTGGCGCGTGCGGGAGCACGTCGACGAACGTGGCAGTTCCGGATTTCCACAGCGCCTCCACTTGCGCCGTAGTGACGACGCGCGCGCCGGCGAGCGTCGCCGGGGTCGGACCGCGATAGTCGCTCATGCGGTAGCCCAGCGGCTCCGGCACATTGGTTTGGGCAAAGGTTGCGCCGCCGGCGACTACGGCGAACCACAGCGTGGCGACGACGACCCGGCTGATCATTGCTTTTGTGTCGACGCTGCCCTGGTGATGGGCTGATTGTGCTCGTCGATAATGGGTACCCCGAAGTCAAGCAGGAGTGTGTTGATCGCCGGCTGGTTTGCGGCAATGAGCCCGTTGAGTTGTCTCTTCCAGTTCTGATCGGACGGGCGGACGCCCATGACAATGCGGAAATCGAGATGCGGGCCAGCGTTTTCTTTCAACAGCAGCGCAACATGCATCGGCGGCTTGGCGTGTGAGGCGTAATATCCCGCCATCGGACCCCACAGGACGCCGGCATCGACCGCGCTTGAATTGATGTCCTTTATCATCGCGACGGCGGATGAGTCGTAGCGGGTGTCGATCACCAGAGGATAGGACTTGGCCTTTACCATCAGCCCGTCGACGACGAGATCGGTCGCCGGAGGCGTCCCGGCGACGATACCGAGCCGCTTGTCCTTGAGTCGCGGGTCATTGAGGGTCTGAACTGAAGCGAGGGGACTGTCGGATTTTGTCACCAGAGCATAGGCGCTCCGGTAATAGGGATTGGTGCTTTGCACCAGGTCGTCGCCTTGCGGGAAACCCATGATGACGTCGCAGCGGTACGAGCCGAGCGTCATGCGCACGAAGCCGGTCGCCTGGGGATAGAACGTGTAGGCGAGCTTTTTTCCGAGCTTTGCTGCAAACAGCTCGGCGATTTTGTTTTCGAAGCCCTCGCCCTTGTCATTGGAGAACGGCAGGTTGCTCGGATCGGCGCAGACCCGCAGAACTTTCGGATCGACGAGTTCGAGGCCGCCCTGCAGCACACCGGCGTTCTGCGCAAACGTTGCGGTCGGCCCAAATATGGCGGCGGCTGCACAGCACAGAATTGCACAAGGTAATAACCGGCCTCGGGCCTCTTTCGCCATAGCTGTGTCTTTCACTCACACGACGATCAAGCCTTGACGATCACCCTTAGCGGCGCCGCTCAATTTGGGCCGAAGCAAGTGTTCTGCCATTTTTTGGCGGCGTCTGGTTTTTCTTCGTGCTTCTCCGGCCGGCCACGGCCGAGTGCCCCATTGGCGCGCGCGCGCAGATAGACATAGATGTCGTCAATCACGCACATCACATTCTTGTCAGTGCCGAACGAGGGCATGACGAGATCCTGAGCCGTATTGACGGCTTTCTTACCGGCCGCAACGATGCCAAGAAAATCCGGGTAACTTATCGTCTTGAGCGAATCCACAAGCACCGGCGCATAAGAAGAACCAGCGCCATCGGGCCCATGGCAGCGCAGACACTCCGAATTGTAACGGATGAAACCGGAATAGGTGTACCAGTCCACCGTACCGTCCGTTTGGATTTTGTAGGTTGGGGTGCCTTGTTGGTCGAAATACTTTCCGTCGGTTTGTTTGACCGCGGCCGGATTTCCCGAGCCATCCGCAAGCGCGACGTCAGCCGTCGTCAGCCCGGCGGCCAAAGCGATGAGAGCCGCGCCTATCGTAAGTTTCACAGAGGGTCCCTTGTGCGACGAGCTAATGTCGGACAAAATGTCCGGCGCGCCGTCCGTGTGGCGCGCCGGAGTATCGTCGTGGCGTGTTCGCGGTCTCAAGGCACCGCGAAAACCGTCAGCTGACCGCCAAGCGCCGTGTAATTGCTCAGCGCGGCGTAACCGCCGACCGCACCCAAGCCTGCGTGCGGGTCGGTCAATCCGGCTGCGAGACCGATACCGGCCCAGCCGCCGACGCCCGAAAGTACCGCGACGTACTGTTTGCCGTTGTGCTCGTACGTCATGACGTTGCCGATGATGCCCGACGGAGTCTTGAACTTGTAGAGTTGCTTGCCCGTCTTGGCGTCAACCGCCTTCAGATAACCTTCCAGCGTTCCGTAGAACACGACATTGCCCGCGGTCGCGAGGGCGCCGGACCACACGGAGAACAACTCCGGATCGGACCACACGATCTTTCCGGTCTTGTTGTTCCAGGCAATGAAGTTGCCCATGTTTGAGTCGCCGGCAGGCGGATACATGGCAAGCGTCGCCCCGACATAGGGCTGGCCCGCCGTGTAGCTTACCTTGAACGGCTCGTAGTCCATGCAGACGTGATTGGTCGGCACGTAGAACAGTTCCGTGTCCGGCGAATACGCCGCCGGCTGCTCGTCCTTGGACCCCAACGCCGCCGGGCAGATGCCTTTGGTGTTGTGGTCTTCACCGCCCGCCTGTGTCGAATACTGCTTTACGACGCTGGGGCGACCATAGTCCGCCGAGTTCTTGTTCATGTCGACGCCGGTGGTCCAATTGACCTTCGGATCAAACTTCGCGGCGACCAGAAGCTCGCCGTTCGTCCGATCAAGCGTGTAGCCGAGACCGTTGCGGTCGAAATGGGTCAATAGCTTGCGATCATGGCCATTGATCCGTTGGTCGGTGAGGATCATCTCGTTGACGCCGTCATAGTCCCACTCGTCGTGAGGCGTCATCTGATAGACCCACTTGGCCATGCCTGTGTCTGGGTTGCGTGCCCAAACGGTCATCGACCATTTGTTGTCGCCCGGGCGCTGGGCCGGATTCCACGTCGAGGGATTTCCCGACCCGTAATAGACCAGATTCAGCTCGGGATCGTAGGAGATCCAGCCCCAGGTGCAGCCGCCGCCGATCTTCCACTGATCGCCTTGCCAAGTCTTCAGGCTCGAATCCTTGCCCACAGGTTTGCCGAGCGCGGTGGTCTTCTCGGGATCGACCAGAATTTCGTTATCCGGTCCCTCCGAGTAGGCCCGCCACGCCAGTTTCCCGTCGTTGACATCGTAGGCGGCGAGCGAGCATTGGACACCAAACTCGCCGCCTGACGTTCCAACCAAAACCTTGTCTTTGACGACGAGGGGCGCCGAAGTGCCGGTTTGGCCTTTCTTGGGATCGCCGTTCTTTGCCGACCACGCGAGCTTCCCGGTCTTGGCGTCCAGCGCCACCAATGTGTCGTCGGCCTGATGCAGGAAAATCTTGCCATCGGCATAAGCCACGCCGCGATTGACCGTGTCGCAGCACATGACAGGAATGACGTTCGGATCCTGTTTCGGCTCGTATTTCCAGAGGATTCTGCCGTCATGATCGAGGTCGAGCGCATAGACGATGTTGGGAAATGGCGTAGACAAATACATCACATTGCCAACGACCAGGGGTGCGCCTTCGTGGCCGCGCAGAACGCCCGTCGAAAAGGTCCAGGCGACCTGCAGCTTGCCGACGTTTCCGGCATTGATTTGCTTGAGTGTCGAGTAGCGTTGGTTGTTGTAGCTCTTTGCCGGCATCGCCCAGTCTGCCGGATTTTTGGACAACGTGGTGAGGCTGTCCTGGGCATATACTGCGCTGGTAGCCAGCATCGCTGCCGCGCCTATCACCACGCCCGTTGTTAGCGATGAACAACGCATAATGCGTCCTCCCTGCGATGTTGTCACGGGGACGCACCGGCGTGAACAAGCCCAAAGCAAGCCTGGCCTCGCGGCGCAAACCCGTGCCTCGGGAAGCGTCTCCGGCAGCGTGTCACGACATCCGCAAGGCCCGAGCAAATTTTTTCTTATCGCAGGACCTGCTTCAGTCTTCGAAGAAACGCGAGCCCTCCCTGATTGGCTGGCGTCCTTGAAGCCGGAAACAGTAACGATAGTATGCTCGCATAAATTGGCGCGCAACAGAAATTACCATGCACCACACACCGTCCCAACATTCGAACGAAAGTTTGTCACGATAAGGTCAGTGGGCAGAGACTCGAACAACGTCGTGAAAACACAAAGGAAAAATTCGCGGGTCTTTGCCCGCGGCAACCGTCTCGTTGCAATCGCTTTTGCTATCGTCTCAGTCATTTTCTTTCTGGGCAGGTCAGCAACGCTGACCTATTCGCAGGATTTAATCGAACAACTCACCGTCGATGAAGCAGCGCCGGGCGTCTATGTGCGTGTTGGCGCGATTGCGTTGATGAACGCCGCCAACGAGGGAGCGATCGCCAATGTGGGCTTTATCGTGGGCGGGGATGGCGTGGCGGTCGTGGACACCGGCGGCAGTGTGCGGGAGGGCCGTCGCCTCCTGGCGGCGATCCGTCACGTCACTCAAAAGCCGATCAAGTATGTGATCAACACGCACGAGCATCCCGACCATGTCTTCGGCAATGCAGCATTCGGCCCGCCGGCGACTTTTGTTGGTCATCGCAATTTGCCGCGCGAACTGGCTGCAAGGGGCCCTTATTACTTGAATTCCTTTCGGCCCAGCATGGGCGAGCTTCTTGATGACGTGAAGATTGTACCGCCGACGCTGATTGTCGCCGATGAGATGAAGCTCGACATTGGACACCGGCGGCTGCTGCTCGAGGCATGGCGCCCGTCGCACAGTGACAGCGATCTCACCGTTCTCGATGAAACCAGCGGTACGCTGTTCGCCGGCGATCTCGTGTTCCTCCGTCACATCCCGGTTTTGGATGGAAGCATTGTCGGCTGGCTGAAGAGCATCCAAGAACTTGCCAAAGTTCCAGCAAAGCGAGTCATTCCGGGCCATGGTCCCGCGCCCGCCCCCTGGCCCGGTGCGCTCGCCGATGAGACAGCCTATCTTGAACACCTGGAGAGGGATTGCCGCGATCTTATCAAACGAGGCATCCCGCTCGCGACCGCCGCCCAGATCGCGGCCGCCTCAGAAAAATCGCGTTGGGAGTTGTTTCAGGAGTATAATGCTCGTAACGCCACGGTCGCGTATTCCGAGCTGGAATGGGAATAGGCCAGTATCCGCGGCCCAGGAACCGCCACGAACCGGAGCAGATCGATGACCGGCGCACATTTGCGGACAGCGACACTAGTCGGGCTTGCAGCATTGCTCTTTTGCGCCTTCTTGCCGTCGCCATGCGCCGCGGAACCCGATGATCTATGGCCTTCAATTGCGCGCAATGCATTCCACGGGCGGCCGCTTCTCGACGGCTCTGGTCTGATAGCGCTCGACATGCCGGCGCGCGCCGAGGATGCCGCCGTTGTGCCGGTGACGATGCGCATAACATTGCCGCCCGGCGATGGGCGCACACTCAAGACCATGACGCTTGTCATCGACGACAATCCGTCGCCCGTGGCGGCGACTTTCACGGTCGGTCCGGGCGTGACCACGATATCGGCGCGCGTGCGGGTCAATTCATACACCGACGTTCATGCGGTCGGCGAACTGAGCGACGGCAAGCTCTACGTGGTGAAAACCTATGTGAAGGCCTCGGGCGGATGCTCTGCGCCGATGGCCGATAATCCCGCGACAGCCAAGGTGTCGCTCGGACAAATGCGGTTGCGCCAGTTCGCGAAGACGAGCGCAGGACCCGCAAGTGGGCTGCGGGAGGCGCAAATCATGATCCGCCATCCCAACAATTCCGGTCTGCAGCGCGATCAGGTTTCGCTGCTCTATATTCCGCTTTTCATCGTGCGCCAATTGCGGGTGTGGCAGGGCGACCAGTTGTTGCTGGAGATGGACGGTGGGATCTCGATTTCGGAGAATCCCAGCATTCGGTTCTCTTATTTGCCGAATGGGGCGGCTTCGTTCCGCGCCGAAGCGGTCGATACCGAGGGCCATGTATTCAAGGGCGAGTGGCCGGTCGGCCCGGCGACATAAAGGCCGCCTTAGAAGCAGCGCACTTCGGCTTCGGCCTGGGCGCGGCGCAAATCCTCAACCGCGGTCCGGGCGATGTCCGTGGAGCGGAATTCACCGCCGAGAGTGCCCGGCACCTGAGCCATGCTCAGAACTGTCTCTGCTGACACATAACGTTCGTACGGCAGGAGCGAAGCGATGGTATCGATCGAACAAGAGCATCGCCTGAGTGAATCCTGCGTCTCGCCATTGGCTTTCATGCAGCCGAACACATAATCGACCCGCGCCGAAGTCGGGTAGTCGTTCAGATTGGCGGCTCGCAGAGATGAATTCGCCGCACAAGCGACAGCAAGCGCGACGCCGGCTCCCATCAGATTGAGCGTGCGAGCCATGAGCGGTTCCTCCTTGACAGCGTTTGCGGGCGTGGCCGCCTGGCGGAGTTGCTCCCTCCATACGCTGAATTACCGGCGGATTAAACCACGGCGGTGCCCGCAGCAACCCGATCGGCGACCCAAACCCCTGATCATCTTTGATCGCGATGGCATTCGAATTGTCCCAACAGCTGGATCGATTAACTGCTGACAGGAGACCGAATGACTTGGAATACCCTGAAGGCGGCGACGTGTTCGGCCACGTCGTGAACGCGAAACAGTGTGGCGCCGGCCGCATACGCGGCGAGGTTCGCGGCAATGGTGCCGGTCAGCGTGGCTTCAGGCCGGCCGTCGCCGAGCGAGCCAAGAAATGCTTTACGCGACAGGCCGATCAAAATCGGGCAGCCGAAATCCAGAAGCTTGCCGATACCGGCAATCACTTCGACGTTTTGGCGCGCCGTCTTGCCGAACGCGATTCCGGGATCAAGAATGATGTGCGATCGCGGGATTCCCGCGACCAGGGCAAGATTCAGCGAGCGCGTGAAGAAGGTCCTGATGTCGGCGAGGATGTCGACCGAAGCATCCTTTTCCAGCCGGTTGTGCATGATCACGACTGCGGCTTCGGCGGCGGCGATCGTTTCCGCCATCGCCGGATCCTTCTGTAAGCCCCAAATATCGTTCACCACGACGGCGCCGAGCTCAAGCGCGCGCGCTCCGACCACGGATTTGTAGGTATCGATTGACAGCGGCACGTCGAGCGTGACGGCGAGTTCGGCGATGACGGCTTCGATCCGTCTCAGTTCGTCGGCTTCGGTAACCGGGGAGGCGCCCGGACGGGTCGACTCGCCGCCGACGTCAACGATGTCGCAGCCCGCCTGAACCATATTCTTGGCATGGGCGAGTGCGGTCGCCGTGCCGGTGAACCGCCCGCCATCAAAGAAGGAATCGGACGTCAGATTGAGAATTCCCATCACGACCGGACGCTTGCCGATCTTGGCGAGGAACTCATCACGTTTGGCGCGCCGGGCCGAGAGATCGGCCATATCGTCTAGGCCTTGCGGCTCTTTGGCGGATATTCACAGTGGTATCGCTGGATGCTCCACTGCGGGTGCTCGCCGATCCACTGCGCCAGATAAGGCTGAGCCGACATGACACATGACCTGAGCGAACCGTGCCAAGCGAAGGCCAGCCGTTCCTCCTGACATCGATCAGGGTGGGTCAGCGCACAGACCGTAAAAACGATTGCGATATATCCCATCGGGTCGCTCCATCAAATCCTGATCGCTTCGGACGCAATGATAATGCAACCAGATACGCAAATGACTGCTTTCAGTTTCGGTTTCAAATGAATAATTCGCCCTTGCCAAGCACCGCCATATCGCCGGCGAACCGCGTGAATGGCCGACGGATGAGCGCGGCGCCCCGCTTGCTGTAAGGCTCGACGAAGCTCGCCAGTAACCTGATGGCGAGCAGATCGTGTCGCCCGCAATCGGCAAAAGTTGGGCTCAGCGCGCTGCATCCGCCGCCGAGAATAATGCTGCCACGCTTGAGCAGATATCCGGGGAGTAATCCGGCCTTGCGTCCGACTATCAGGGTACCGGCAATCATTCGGCTACCCGCGTAAGGACCCGCTTCACCTTCGATGATGATCGTACCGCGACGCATGCGGTCGCCGGCGCGTTCGCCGGCGCTGCCGTGGACAACGACGATCCCGCCGCGCATTCCAGATATTTCGCCAGCGAGTGGGCCGCCGACGCGGTCCCCCGCGGTGCCGAAGATTTCGACCACGCCGGATTTCAAGCCGGAAGCCGCCCAGGGACCCGCATTCCCGCGCACGATCAGCCGGCCTCCTGTCATTAGACGCCCGGCCTGGATACCGACTTCGCCGTCGACGAGGAGTTCGCCCCGCGTCATTCCTTGTCCGGCGTGATCGAGGCGGTCGCTGCCGCCCTCAATGCAAATCCGCTCGGCATCGCCCATGCGCAAGCGGAACACTTGGCCGACATCGAGCCGCCGACGCGTCGTTTGCAGCTCGATCCGCTCAATCTCTCCGGCCGTTTTTCCGGCCAGCAGATGCGGGACGAGGGGCGACAAATCGATCCGCTGATCGGGGCGCTGGCGGAGGGTTAGCGTCAACCGCTTCATGGCAGCAGATTCCGCAAATGATAGTGGTGCGGACCGAGTCTGCCGCCATAGTTGCCGGCGCTGATTCTGATCGCGCCGCGCTTCGGACCGAGCTTGATGATCGCCGCGATGCCGGCGCGCATGGCGGATGCCACCGCTTCGGAGGTCAATCCATCCACAACGATCTCGAGCACCGATCCGGTGTCGGCGTCGAGCGCCGTTTTCACCGCGCCGCGCAACGTCGGACAAAAGGCGTCGTTGGTCGAAGCGGGGATCCCCTTGTATTTGCTGCCGACCTTGGAGCCGGAACGCACGATCCCGCCGGGAAAAGGAGCGATCACGTCCGGCACTTTGGCAATCGCAGCGGCGGCGCACTCGGCGGCCATGCGCGTGCTTTCGGTCGAGCGTCCCATAATGAGAAGGTTGCCCCCGCCCACAGCGCTCTTGGTCAGCCCTGTAGCGGCTTCGCACACGAACTCGCCGTCCATGACCGGGATGCGCCAAAAATGCCGGCCGCCGAAACGCTTGGAGATCTGCCAGCCGTCGCCAAAATAGCGAAGCGCATTGCCGAGACGCAGCGTCTCCGCGCCTTCGATGCCGGCATAGCAGGCCGAGCCGGGGCTGGTGAGCACGCATTGCGCGACGCGCGTCTGCAATTGCTTCTGTAATTCCGCCGTTGACATCGCAAACAACAATACCCGGACGCCGGGACGACCGTCCGGCGTTTGTCTGCGCGTCAATTCGCGATCGATGCTCGCTTCGCATCCACAACCGATGACGGAGGTAGCGAAGCCGGTCATCACCAGGGCAGACTGGCGTGCCCAGCGCGCATTGTCGGCCGTAATGATGATCGCCGTCGCGCGCATGCCGAACGCCTCGGCAAACGTGTCGTCGATACGCACACCTTTGACGGTCAGGTCCGGCATCGCACGAATTCGAAAGGTTCGGGGCGGCCCAACGCGTGGGCGGGAACTTTCAGGAAATCATCCGATAGGCCGTATCGCTCCTCGTAATAAGCCTGCATGCGCCGATCGATGGCGCGATCGCGCTCCGGGGCGACGGTCAGCGCGCGACCATAGCGGTGATTCGTCACCTGGCCGTCGCGGACGACGAGGTCGCCATCCTTGAACACAAGCGCGGCTGCGCGAAACATTCTGGCGCGGTCGGGAGTGTCTTCATAAACCGCGACGTCGGCCAGCGCGCCTGGGGCAAGGTGGCCGCGGTCGCTCAAGCCAAAGAGCTTTGCCGGCGCTGCGCGCGTCATGGTGGCGATCTCCGCCAAGGTGTATTCGCGGGCAATCGATCGCAGCGTCGTCGCCGCCATCGCGGCTTCGGGCAGATCCACAATCCATTCGGCGCGCAGGTCGCGGCTCATCAGCAACGCGAATATCTCAGGATAGCTGGTGAACGGGGCGCCATTGGGGTGATCCGTCGTGAAAAACACGCGCGAGGGGTCGTGGATGAGCAGAAACAATTCGAGACCTGCAGCCCATTGCACGGCATTATGAAAATCACTCCGCCGATATGCATAAGGAACGATGCCGGCCCCGTTGGCGTCGCCATCGCAGATAAGCCACTTTCTGGGCCTCGCGTGATTGCGCGCATTGAACTGCCGCAGCACATCGGACGAAATCGTAACTGTCTGGCCGAACATGACCTGTCCGACGTCGACCGTCACGCTCGTCGACGCATTGACGGCTTCGGCAAGCCGCGCGGCGGCGGAAGAAAATCCGCGTTTGCCTTCCGTGCCGTAGCTGTAGAACTGCAAGTGCGCGAGATGCAGCGGCAATCCCTCGGCCGCCGCGATCGTCGTCAGAGCGGTCTCGACATTGCCGGCCAGTCCGAGATTGTTGCAATGAAGATGCAGTGGATGCGGTACGGCGAGGTTGTGGACGGCTTGTTGCAAGGCCTTCACGATCTGCCGCGATGAAACCCCATAGTGCGGCACGACATCATCGAACGAAAACGTTCGGACGTTGTCCTTGAATGCGGCGGCGCCGCCTGCGTTGACGACCTTGATGCCGATCGCGCGCGACATGTCGAGGACCCAAGCCACATAATCCTCGATCGCCGTACTGCTCTCGTGAGTACGCAACAGATTCAGCAGATAATCGTCGTTGCCGAGAATGGCGAGGATTGCCTTGTCGATAACCGGCGTGTCGGCAAGCTCGAGGTGTGCATGGAGTGCATGGTGCGGTGACACCGCCGGTTCGACAACGGTGGTAAAGCCCATCGCGGCATAAAGGCACCCGGTCTCGAACGCCGGCCAACCGATTTGCGACAATGGCGTCGTCGTGGGTCGCGGCGCCGCGGCCGAGTGATGTTCGGGCAACAGCAATCGCGCCGTATTCACGTTCCAGCCGGCAATGTGCGAATGAATATCGATGGCGCCGGCCATGACAATTTTATTAGCCGCGTCGTAGGTCACGTCGGCGCGCGCGTCCGCCGGCTTTTCGACGGTGCGGCCGTCCTGCATCCAAACGTCGCCCACGGCATCTTGGCCGTTCGCCGGATCGATGATGCGGCCGCCGGCAATGCGTGTCAGCATCGGGTGTTTCCTTGATCGGGCAGCGCGGCGGCGATCCTTGCAATCGCGTCGGCGACTGAAATCATTTCGCTTGGCTGTGCGGCGGCGAACGCCGCCAGCGTTCCGGCCGGTGCGAAATAGTCCACGCCGCCATGATCGCGGCCGGGGCGGCCGACCGCGATGTGAATACGCGGCGGGGAGGAAAACTGCGCATCGTGATCGGTCAGCGCGATGGTGATGGGCAAATCAGGCCAGGGCGGAGCGACGGGCCGATAGGCGGACACCCAGACGAGGCAATCGACTTCGCCATTGGCAACTAGGCGCCGACTGTCGAACAGCCACGGATCGTGGCGCGGACGGCCGCGGCCGAAGCCTGTGCGCGTCGGAACTCCCGTCAGCCAGGCGCAGGCCTGCATGACGCCAAGCGCGTTGTCTGGCGGCGGCAGCGGCAACGTGGAACTGCGCGTCTTTGCATTCAGATCGTTCATCAGCCCGCACAGCATCTCGATCGCGAGCGGATCGAGCGCGGCCGCCGACCAAATGGCGACGCTGAATTGCGCCGCCGTGAGAACGTTCAAAACGTCGTCGAGCGACCTTGCCGAAATACCCACATGGCCGCAGGGCCGTCCGGCATGTCGAGCGCGCAACACCGCCAGCAGAGCGGGCAGTTCGGCAGGGTTGCGGCCGATCTGTTTGATTGGAATTTCCGTTGATACGTTGACGCCGCTGCGCCCTGGGCAAAGCCAAAACATGAGCCGTGCGGGCAGTTTGGTGGTGCGCGTCTGCTGCGGTCCGATCACCTGTTGTAGAAACTGGACAAGCGCGCCATTGGAATCGGGGCCTGCAATCAGCCAAACATCAGCGTGCACGCGGGCTTCGGCCGGCGTCGTCATCATGGTGCCCGACGAGCGCATGACCTCAAGATCGTGGAGCAGCGCCTCCGCGTGCATATGATCGACGACGGCGCCGGTTCGCTCGGCGAGCGCAATTGCGGCGCGCGCGCCGGCAATATCGGTTCCCAGTCCGGTAATGAGAGTTTGGCGGCTTGCGGCGATAAGCTTCGCCGCCGCCGCAATCGCGTCGTCAAATGATGCCGGGTTACCGGCGATCCACGCGCGCTGCATTTGCCGCCATCCCTGTCTTGCCAAAAAACAAGGCTACGGGCACTTTTCAGTCGTATTTGATGTAGGCGAAACGCTGGTCTTCCTTGGGAGTGCCTTCGAGCGCGCCGCCTTCTTTCGCCGGCTGCCAGTGCACGACGTCTTCGATCTTCTTGGCCAGTTCGAAATCCTTGTCGGTGATGCCTTTGGCCGCATGATTTTGCAGCCGCACCTCCACCCACGCATAGGATGCAGTGATATCCGGATGATGCCACGCCGCCTCGGCCAAATGGCCGACTGTGTTAATGACCATCAGCGTGCCTTTCCAGCTATTGGTGCGATATTTACGGCGGATCCAACCGTTTTCCAAATACCAGTGCGGCAAGTCGCGCTTTAGGCGCTGCTGGACTTCAACATCCGTGTAAGTCTTTACGGATTCGGCCATGACAGCGCCCTTTCGATGCTTGTGAGCCGGCCCGAATTGCCAACGGGATGGGTATGACGCAGTTTATACCAGTACTCCAGACGGCAAAACTGGCAGTTTTCGGAGATTGCGCGTGGGCGATGGCAGTTCACAGCCGGCGGCGGTTACTGTCTCCGTCCCCGCGCGACTGCATCTCGGCTTCCTGGATCTCAACGGCGGACTCGGCCGCCGCTTCGGCGGCGTCGGGCTTGCCATCAGCGATCTGAAAACCGTTCTTAATCTTCGCCGGGCCGACGAAGCGGAGGTTTCCGGGCCGGAGAGTGAGCGTGTGCGGCGGCACCTGCGAACCATGGAACAGATGTTGGGGATCGAGGGGGCACACGCCGCGAGTGTTTCGGAAGCGGTGCCGGCGCACGTCGGTCTCGGCTCCGGTACGCAGGTCGCGTTGGCCGTTGCGGCGGGCTTGCGTACCCTGCACAAGCTGCCGCTCGCAATTGAAAGCGATGCTCTGGCTTTGGGGCGCGGGGCGCGGTCTGGAATCGGGATCGGGCTGTTTCAGCGCGGTGGTCTTGTGGTCGATGGCGGTCGCAGCGAGGCGGTGGCGGCGGCGCCGATCGTCAGCGATCTGCCGTTTCCCGAACATTGGCGCGTTTTGTTGGTGCTCGATCCGCGACGCAGCGGCGTGCACGGGCCGGACGAAGCGGCGGCATTTGCCGCGCTTGCGCCGATGTCGGACCCGGACGCCGATCGCATCTGCCGGCTGGTGCTGATCAAAGCTTTGCCCGCGTTGATCGAGTGCGACATCGAAAACTTCGGTGCGGCCATCAAAGAATTGCAAATGCGGCTCGGCGGCTACTTCGCGCGCGCTCAGGGCGGCGCGGCCTTTAGAAGCCCGGACGTTGCAGCGGTGCTCGCTGCGTTGGATGCCGCCGGCGCGCACGGCATTGGCCAAAGTTCGTGGGGACCAACGGGTTTCGCGTTTGCGCCGTCATCCGACGATGCGGACAGTCTTGCCGCTGTCGCTCGCCGGCACCCGAGCGGTAAGGGGCTGGACATCCGGGTGTGCAGTGGGCTCAATCATGGTGCAGAGATCGTCGCGCACGCGAGCGGTTAGCGCGCCGGGCACTACCGGGAGGCGGTCATGGCAGACAAGAATATTCTCCACATGGTCACTCCGGCCAAACACACGAGTCCGTTTGACGTGAACATGGCGGTCGATGCCGGCTACGATGCGGTCGTGACTTACACCAACGTGACGCTCGAAGAAGTGACCGGCTTGGTACAGGACGCGATCTTCTCGCGGCCGCCGAAGGTCGGCGCGCGCACCGGAATGTTCTTCGGCGGCAAGAACGCGAGCCTTGCGCTCGATATGTTGACGGCTGCGAAGCGCGGACTGGTGCCCCCATTTGGCATTTCGTTTTTTGCCGATCCTGCCGGTTCATTCACGACTGCGGCGGCGATGGTGGCCTGCGTCGAAAAAATTCTCCGAGAGAAAAAGCAGCGCGGTTTGCGCGGCCTCAAGATCGCGGTCTATGGGGCGACCGGAGTGGTTGGATTTGCTTCGACGGTCATCGCCGCGCTTGAGGGCAGCGACGTTACGCTGGTCGGTTATGACGGCATCAAACGCGTCGAAGACAGCGCCAAAGAAATCAAAACCCGTTTCGATGTCGATGTCCGCGCGGCCGACGGCAGCGATGATGAAAAGAAATCGGCCATTCTCGCCGATAGCGAGGTGGCGCTCTGCGCTGGCCGTGCCGGCGTGCTCATCCTTTCGCAGGCCCAGATCGCGGCCGCAAAAAAACTGATCGTCGTGGCCGACGTCAATGCGGTGCCGCCGCCCGGAGTTGAGGGTCTCGCAATGCAGGCGAATGGCCAGGAACTCGGCTCGCACGGCGCTGTCGGCTTGGGGCCGCTGGCAATCGGCAATATCAAATACAAGACCGAGTTCGGCTTGTTCCAGAAAATGATCGCGGCAACCAAGCCGGTGCAATTCGATTTTCGCGACGCCTTTGCGCTCGCGCGCGAACTCGATGGCTGACGGCGGCGCCGTTCTCATCGCGGCAATGTCCGGCCGCGCACTCGCTCAGTCGGCCCGTCGCGGCGGCTACTTGCCCCTGGTGGCGGATTTTTTTGGCGACCAGGACACGCTGCAGGCGGCCGCGGCGCATGTTCGATTCGGCGGCAGTCTCGCGCACGGCATTAAAGAGAACCACTTGATGCGGGCGTTGGAAGAACTCAGCCGGGACCATCGGGCGCTGGGCATCGTCTGTGGTACCGGGTTCGAGGATCGGACCGGACTCTTGGAACGTGTCGCCGAGCGGTGGCCACTGTTCGGCAACGCCGCGTCTGTTGTTGCCGGTATCAAGGATCCGGAAAATCTCGCGGTGCTTTGCCGAAAGACTGACGTCGCATTTCCCGATTTCGAACTGACGAAGCCGCCAGCGCTGGACGATTGGCTGGTGAAGCGCACGGGCGGCGCCGGCGGTGCTCATGTCAAGACGGCGTCCGATGCGGCCGGTAGCAATGCGGTCTATTACCAGCGAAAAATGCCCGGCTCTGCAGTCTCCGCGCTTTTTCTCGCGGATGGCAGGCGCGGCGAGTTGCTCGGGTTCAGCACGCAATGGTGCTCGCCCGTAGCCGGCAAGCCGTATCGTTACGGCGGCGCGGTGCGACCGGCCCGGCTCGCGCCGGCGACGGAGGCTTCGCTCGCTTCCGCCGTTGGCCGGCTCGCTGCTGCGGCCTCGCTTATCGGTCTCAACAGCGCGGATTTTCTGGTCGAGGATGATCGGTATTGGCTGTTGGAAGTGAACCCGCGGCCGGGTGCCACACTCGACATCTTCGAGCCGCCCGGTGGCTCGCTGTGTGCACTCCATATCGCGGCCTGCGCTGGCAACCTGGCCGCAGCGCCGCATTACAGCGAAGGCGCCAAAGCATCGGCAATTGTTTATGCCGAAGAGGACATTCCATCATTTCCCCCATTGGAGTGGCCGGATTGGACGGCCGATCGGCCGCGCGCCGGAAGCGCAGTCAAGGCTGGCGATCCGCTCTGCACAGTTTATGCTTGCGGACCAGTCGCGTCCGGGGCCAAAACACTTGCCGACGAACGGTGTCAAATAGTTCTCGCCTGGACACGCGCGAGGCATTGATGGCGATGGCGCGCCCCATAAGCGTGAACGAGCGTGCCGCAAAGCTCGTTACGCAGCTGATGGCGGAAGCCGTAGAGCTAAAGATCGGCGTCGCACGCGGTGAACTCGGTGAAACGCTGATCGATGCCGGCGCCAAAAGTCCGGGCGGCATCGCGGCGGGTTTGCGCATTGCCGAAATCTGCATGGGCGGATTGGGCGAGGTTTTGCTGGTGCCGTCTTCGGCGGCGCCACGTTGGCCTTGGGCGCTCGCGGTGCGCTCGTCCAATCCGGTGATTGCATGTCTGGCCAGTCAGTATGCTGGCTGGCGCCTCGCGGATGACGCCGCCAGCGAGGCGTTTTTTGCTCTGGGCTCGGGCCCGGCGCGCGCGCTTGCGCGGCGCGAACCGCTGTTCAGGACGCTCGACTATGCGGACAGCGCCACAAGCGCCGTGCTGGTGCTCGAAAGCAGCCGACCGCCGCCGCCGGCGATCGTTGCCAAAGTAGCCGGGGACTGCGGCGTTACTCCAGAGAAATTGACGATTGTCTTCGCGCCGACGCAAAGCCTTGTCGGCAGCACGCAAGTCGTGGCCCGCGTGCTCGAGGTCGCGCTGCACAAAATTCATGAATTGGGCTTTCCTCTCGACCGCATCGTTGATGGAGCGGGCACAGCTCCGCTGGCGCCGCCGCATCCGGATTTCGTGACGGCGATGGGCCGCACGAATGACGCCATCATCTTTGGCGGCCAGGTTCAGCTCTACGTAACGGGTCCCGCCGGCGAGGCGCGCGCGCTGGCCGGGCAGCTTCCGAGTAAGGCTTCGCGCGATTACGGGCGCCCGTTCGCCGCAATTTTCAAGCAGGTCAAAGGCGACTTCTACGCCATTGATCCGATGCTCTTCAGCCCGGCGAAAATCACCGTCACGGCGCTGGAATCCGGTGAAAGCTTCCAGTCGGGCGAGATCGATCTGAGCCTCCTCGATGCGTCCTTCAGCTGAGCATTTGAGCCATGCCGGCGGCGATACGGGCCTGACAGTCGGGCTCGTGATCGATCGCATCGACTGGCACGCGCGGCAGCTTATCGATGCGTTTGCGATGCGCGGTATCCACACCGTGCCGATCCGTCTGCCGTCATGCGGGTTTGTCACCCAGAGCGCCACCGGATTGCACCTCGACGGATTCGGCGAGACGCTGCCGGATGCTGTCGTCGTCCGCACCATGTCAGGTGGGACGTTCGAAGCGGTCACGCTGCGACTCGGTGTTCTTCATGCCTTGCGGGAATGCGGGGTGCCGGTGTGGAACGACGCGCGTGCGATCGAGCGCTGCGTCGACAAATCGATGACGAGCTTTCTGCTCTCCCAGGCCGGGATCGCGACTCCGGAGACCTGGACGTTCGAAAGCTATGGCGAGGCGCGCGCGGTCGTGAAGCGGGAGATTGGAGCGGGCGCTCTGGTGCTTAAGCCGCTATTCGGCTCCCAGGGCCGCGGTCTGATTCTAATCAGGACGCTTGGCGACCTGCCTTCGCGGGAGCACGTCGCCGGCGGCGTTTATTATTTGCAGCGCTTCGTCGGCGCCGAACGCGGCGACTACAAAGATTTCCGTTTATTCGTCGTGCGGGGCCGGGTCGCCGCCGCCATGCAGCGGCACTCGCGGCATTGGATCACCAATATCAAACGCGGCGGCCGGCCGGTCGCCGTCGCCCTTAATGAGGGCATGAAGATGCTGGCGCTGCGGAGCGCAGCGGCGGTGGGCGCCGATTTTGCCGGTGTCGATATTCTTTATGCCCCCGACGGATGCCCGACCGTGCTGGAAGTCAACAGCATGCCGGCTTGGTCGGGACTGCAACGGGTGACGCCGGTGAGCATAGCGGCGTCGCTTGCGGACGCCCTGGCGGCCACACTTGCGGGGCGTGGCGTGCGGGGAGCAACCGCGTGACCTCGCGCTCGCAAGAGATTGCCGCCGCGTTCAAATTTGCTTGCCTTGCCGAACTCGATGCTCCCAAACCGGGCAACGTTCACGTCTTCGCGGACGGCCACCGTATGACGGCAGACGATTTCGTCCGCAGCGCGGAGGCCGCCGCACCTCACTTGTCAGCTCCGGGCGCCCGCGTTGGCGCGCGCATTTTGGGAGCGGTGCAGGCCACATTTGCCGCGGTCGGGGCCAACACCAATCTCGGCATCATCTTGCTCTGCGCGCCTCTGGCGGCCGCTGCTGAGAACGGCAGAACTGGCTCGGCACTGCGCGAAGCCGTGGGCAACGTCCTGCAAGCGACCGACGTTGACGATGCCGAGCTTGCGTTTCGCGCAATCGTCCAGGCGGCGCCGGCCGGGCTGGGTCGCAGCGACCGCCATGACGTATTTGCACCGGCGACCGTCAGCCTGCGGTTGGCGATGGCTGAAGCGGCCGATCGCGACCGCGTAGCGCGACAATACGCCACTGATTTCGCTGACGTATTCGATCTCGGTCTGCCGCTGCTTGAGGCCGAAATTGGACTGCAAAACGAGCCACAGTGGGCAACTCTTGCCACCTATTTGGGCTACTTAGCAGCATTTCCAGATAGTCATATTGTGCGCAAACTGGACGCGAAAACCGCGTCCGCGGTGCAGACTAAGGCGGCCGCATTTCTTTCAGAACTGCAATCAGCAGAGCATCCCTCTTCACTAGTTCCAACTCTGTTAGCGTGGGATTCGTCCCTCAAGGCGACAGGCGTCAATCCCGGTACAAGCGCGGACCTGACGGTCGCGACGCTTTTTGCGTATCGGCTAAGGACCATCTTGCCGTGCAGCCGCAACAGTGATTGACTTTGGAGCGTGGGGCTTTGGTCCCGCCGCTATCTGGCTAACCGGTCCGGTTAACGCCGGGCGCTGACAACAAGGATAGATGTTACCTATTCGGCGTTGGCCAAGTCTTGCGACGCATCGCAGAGACTTGGTTTGAGCGTAATCATTCCTTGGGAGGAGATGGCGATGGCAAAGATCAACGGACTCTGTGTCGGTGAATCGCTTGTCGGTGAAGGCAACGAGGTTGCGCACATCGATCTCATCATGGGCCCGCGTGGCGGTGCGGCAGAAACGGCATTCGCGAACTGTCTGACCAACAACAAAGATGGCTTCACGTCCCTGCTTGCTGTGGTCGGACCGAACCTGCTGACCAAGCCAGCGACCGTGATGTTCAACAAGGTTACCATCAAGGGCGCCAAACAGGCCGTGCAGATGTTTGGTCCTGCACAGCATGCGGTCGCAATGGCTGTGGCGGACAGCGTGGCCGAAGGCGTCATTCCGCAGGATGAGGCCGACAATATCTTTATCTGCGTCGGCGTCTTCATTCATTGGGACGCCGCTGACGACAAGAAAATTCAGGAATTCAATTATCGCGCCACGAAGGAAGCCATCGCCCGCGCGGCGAAGGGCGAACCGAATGCCGCCGAAGTTGTCGCCAAGCGCAATCAGGTCAAGCATCCGTTCGCTGCCGTCTGACAAGGCCGCGGTTCAGGCTTGGGGACTTTGCAGGCGTGCGATCTTCGCACCTGTAAGGGTGCCATTGTGCAAACTCGTTGCGACGAGCGCGCCGGCTATGCCGGCGCGCGCCAATGTGGTGAGGTCTTCGACGCCGCGTACTCCGCCTGCCGCATAGACGCACTTGCCGGGGGCCATCGCCTTTATGGCGCCCAGCCTTTCCATGTCGGGTCCGCTCGCGCTGCCGACGCGCGCCAAAGTCATCACGATGATTTTTGCCGGCCATATGTTGGGGACGATCGCCAGCGCGGCAGGTCCTTGGAATTCATCGTCGCGATAATCGAGCGAAAGGATGACCCGCTCGTCAAGGTGGAAATGCTGCGCCACAGCGGTCGACGTCTGTGTTTCGCTGCCCAGCACGAGGCGCCCCAAGTCGGCGCGAAGCCACCGTTCGGCGTCCGCCAGATCGGCCACGCCATTGTCGATCCAGAATGCGCAATCGGGAAAGGCAACGCGCAATTCGCGCAAGGCCGCGTTGTTGTCGCCGTTGCGCGCAATCGCATCCAGGTCCGCGATGTAGAACGATGTGAATTGATGGACCGAGAGCAGCCCGCGCGCGACGTCTATCGGTCTGCTGCTCGGTGAGAGCGCGGTTTCGATCGGACGATACTCGCCGCGCAATCCTCCGCGCGCATGGACCACGACCCCGCCCTTGAGATCGAGAACGGGTATAATGTCCATATCGTTACCTGCGCTCGGCGAAACCGTTATGCCTTTATACATTGCTGAGATTTTTCCGCGAGGCGATATGAGCGTTGTGATCGGCTGGGACATCGGCGGTGTTCACCTCAAGGCGGTCCGCGCCGAAGGGCGGCGCATCGTCAAGGCCGCGCAATACGCTTCGCCGTTACGCAGCGGTACCGGGCAGTTGCGCGAGGCTCTCGTCGCGGCGCGAGAGGAAATGGGCCGTGCCGATCGTCACGTCATCACCATGACCGGCGAGTTGGCCGACACCTTCCAATCCCGCGCCGACGGTGTCGAGCAGCTTGCGCAGCTGGCCGCGCGCGAACTCGGCGAAATAGCAATCTATGCCGGACCGCGCGGCTACGTCAGTGCAGGCGAAGCGCGTCTCCGTGCGACCGACATCGCGTCCGCCAACTGGCATGCCGCCGCCACTCTGATCGCCAAGCGGTTGGAGAACGCGTTGCTGATCGATCTCGGCTCGACCACGACGGATGTGATTCCTGTTGTCGGCGGCAAGGTGACGGCCCGTGGCTACACCGACTCGCAGCGGCTCGCCGCCGGCGAACTGGTCTACACCGGACTCGTCCGGGGCTTCGTCATGGCGACGGCGGACCATGCTCCGTTGCGCGGCCATTGGACGCCTTTGATCAATGAGAATTTCGCCACGATGGCCGACGTGCACCGCATTGTCGGCACGCTGCCTCCCGGTGTCGACCTGATGGCGACGGCCGACGGACGGGCAAAAACCGTCGAGGCTTCGCGCGCGCGGCTCGCCCGCATGGTGGGCTGCGACGCGAGTGATGCCGATGATTCGACTTGGCTGCGGCTCGCCCAGTGGTTCGCCGAGGCGCAGACGCGCGCCATCGCCGACGCCGCAATGCTGGTCATGTCCGCCGGCGCTGGGCCGCCGGGAGCAATTGTCGCGGCCGGAATCGGTGGGCCCGTCATCGCGGAACTGGCGCGACGCCTGCAGTGCATCTGTACGCGTTTCGATGAGCTCGTCGATGTTGCGCCGGAGGCGAGACTCGCCGTTTGCCATTGCGCGCCGGCAGCCGCATTGGCTTGGCTGGCGTCGTGAAGCATCGCGCCCGCGCGATGTCATCGCCTTGACAGCCAATAGGAGCATTGTCACGCTCACGTTCCGCTTGAGGCAACGCAGGCTGGCGCGATGACCGGCGCTGCCGGACAAGCGTCCCTCGGGAGGTAAGTCCATGAAGCGATTCAATGCTTTGTCGCTGATCGCTGGCGCGTTTGCGCTCTTGATCGGCAGCGTCGTCGGCGCGAGCGCGCAACAGCCCTCAACAGAAACGCCAGCGCCCGCGGCAACTCCGATGCCGGCCGCTCCGGCGCCAGCGCCGTCACCCGCGCCTGCCGCGGGACCGTCGACAGCAACTGTGGTGCAGACGCCGGCTCCGGCGGTAGCCGTCACACAGGCGATGCTCAACAGCGCCGCGACCGACCGTAGAAATTTTCTCGCCACCAACGGCGACTACAAACAGCAGCGGTTCTTTCCGAACAACGACATCAACCGCTCCAACATCAAGCGTCTCCATGTCGCCTGGATATTCCAGACCGATATCCAAGAATCGACGGAGACTTCGCCGATCGTCGTCAACGGCGTGATGTATGTCACGACGTCGTTTGACCACGTGTATGCGCTCAACGCAAAAACCGGCGAGCAGTATTGGGAATACATCCACCCGATGGGGCCGATCACGACTTATTGCTGCGGTCCCAACAATCGCGGTGTCGCCGTCTATCAGGACAAGGTCTATGTCGCCACGCTCGACTCCAAGCTGGTGGCGCTCGACGCCAAGTCCGGTAATCCGGTCTGGGTCCAGCAGATTGCCGACCCGACGCTCGGTTATAGCGAGACGATGGCGCCGACTGCGGTGGATGGCAAAATCCTGATCGGCACCAACGGCGGCGAATATGGCGTCCGCGGTTTCGTCAAAGCCTACGACGCCAGCTCGGGCAAGCTGTTGTGGAGCTTCGACACCATTCCGCAAAACTCGGTCGGCGTGTGGGCGACCAAGGATGCCACCGGCCACGACCTGCATCGCGACATCGCGGCGGAGAAAGCCCAGCTTGGCAAGACCGGAGATCCCTACAAGACGCTCGGCGGCGGCGTGTGGCAGAATCCCTCGGTCGATCTTGCAACTAAGCGCGTCTATTTCGTCGTCGGCAATCCGTCGCCCGATCTCGACGGCGCACAGCGGCCGGGCGACAACCTCTACACCGACTCGCTGGTTTCGGTTGACCTCGATACGGGAAAGCTTGTTTGCTATTTCCAGTACATTCCGCACGACATCTGGGACCTTGACGCCACGAGCCCGACAGTGCTGGTCAACGTTAAGGACAAGAATGGCAAGACCATCCCGGGCGTTCTCCACGCCGGCAAGATCGGCAACATCTTTGTGAACGATCGCAAGGATTGCAGGCTGATCCGCTTCTCCGAGCCGATGGTGTCGCAGAAGGACATGTGGACGCTGCCGACCGCCGTGGCGCCGGACCAGGGCGCGCGGATGTTCCCGGGCGCCAACGGCGGAGTCGAGTGGTCGCCGATCGCGACCGATCCGGGCCTTAACCTCGCCTATGCGATCAACCTCGAACAGCCGATGACCTATACGATCAACAGCTCGCCCTATCCGGGCGGCAAGCTGTGGCTCGGCGGCGCGTTCACCATCGTCCCAGGCTCGACGCAGTTCGGCAACGTCACCGCGGTGGACTACAACACCGGCAAGATCAAATGGCAGGTCAAGACGCCGCAGCCGATGATTGGCGGCATCCTCGCCACTGCCGGTGGCCTGGTATTCGCCGGCGAGAGCAACGGCTGGTTCAAGGCTTATGATGCCGCCAACGGCCACATCCTCTGGCAGTTCCAGGCGGGCGCCGGCGTCAACGCACCGCCATCGTCTTACACGGTGGATGGCAAGCAATATGTCGTCGTCGGCGCCGGCGGCAACGTGCAGGTCAATTCCAAGCGCGGCAACAGCATCATCGCCTTCACGGTGGAGTAGCGGAACGCCGCGCCAACCGTGGCGGTTTAAAAGGCGGGACCGGACATGGTCCCGCCTAATTTTTACAACGGAGATTGTTCGCATGTTTGGCGCCGCAATCCGTTATCCGGAAACGTCCGTGCCAAGCGTGGGCCGCGCCGGACGCGGCGACGGCGTTTGCTTAAGGATCGCGGCCGTGGCGCTTTCGCTCCTCGTGTCGCCGCTGACTGCGCAAGCGCAGAGCATCGCGGACAAGGCCCAGATTTGCAGCGCTTGCCACGGCGCGAACGGCGTGCCGACGGCTCAGTCCTTCCCGGTGCCGGTCATCTGGGGTCAGCAGCTTGGCTATCTGTTCATCGAGCTGCGCGATTTCAAATCGGGCGCCCGCAAGAGCGACGTGATGTCGCCGATCGCCCAAAGTCTCGACCAAGCCGACCTGCTGCCGCTGGCGCAGCATTTTTCGCAAAAGCCGTGGCCCAACCTGCAGCAGCCTCGGGCGGCAGCCGCCGTCGCCGCGCAGGCGCAACGGGCCGACGCATCGGTCGTCTGCACCAGTTGCCATGAGCGGGGATTTTTGGGCGCCAGCACGCAACCCCGGCTTGCCGGTCAGGAGGCCGCGTATCTGAAAAAGACCATGCTCGATCTTCGCGACGGCGCCCGCGCCAACAATCCAGGCATGACCGGTCTGATGAAGGCGATCTCCGAACAGGATATCGCCGCGCTCGCCATCTATCTGGGCGGCATGTGATCTGCCGGTACCCTCCAGGGGGTTGGCCGGTAACGATGGTGTATGAGTCTGCACGGCAGATCATCCTCGTCAAACGCTGACGCCAGCTTGGCGGTCGCTTTCGTACAAGCACCCCGCCCTGTGCCGTGGAGCGCCACCGGAGCAAAACAAATAGATTCCTGTTCTCGCGGCGCGCTTTTCCGGCGCACCCGAGCTATGTGCAAGCCATTTCTAAAAACCACGCCGTACTTCGACCTTCGCCAGAGCCCTTCGGTCGTGGATGGACCGAGCGGCATCATGATCGGGCACGGCGCACGAACAAACGAACGGAAATTAGAACAAGGAAGCGGAACGCCGACAGACGCAGTCCTTAACCGCTTGCCTTTCGGCAAGCGCGCACCCTGCGCAGGGCGCGCTCGCCTGTCGGCGTTCCACGGCGGTTCTGCCTTCGGGACTCACGCATCCCGAAGTGCGGCTTCGGACCAGGCTTCGCGGAGCGCAGCGCCTATAGGTGGCGGGGGTATCCCGCCGGCGTCCGCCCCGGTTGCAGCGAGCACCTCGCATGCCGGTCATGATGCCGGCAGGTTGATGTCCGAAACCGCCCGAGCGCAAAGGCGACGAAACCCTGCCCGCGGGCACCGTAACTCGCTCCCGCCAGCCGGAGTCACCGGCTAACGTCCTTGCACGAAGAGCGAGTGGCCGCCGCTTCTACGCTCCGCGCGCGCAGAGTCAAGCATTGTTGCGGGACGGGGGACTTACCATTGATATTGCAGAGGTTTTTTCGCACCGTTTGCGCCGCCACGGTGCGCAACGCGTTTCCACTTTTTCGATTCGCATGTAGGCTTGGAGTGGCAGGTGCCGAAATGGTCGCCGGAGTCACATACCGCAACGGAAACTACGGACAAGACCGTTGTTGAGCGTTATTATTGGACAACGTTTGCGCGGGCGACAAACACTCGCAATACAAACCATGCTCGCAAAGTGGAAAAGCCGCAATGATTTCAAGCGAATACTCCGCCTGGTTCCAAGGCAAGGAGTTCAGTTCGGATTGGACGTCTGGGCACTTTCCGAATTGGTCTACGATCTTTGCTCCCCTGAAGAACCAATCAATCAAAGTCCTTGAAATCGGCTCCTATGAGGGTTTTTCGGCACTCTTCTTCTTGAATTATTTTTCCCGGTCAACCATCGTCTGCGTCGACGCTTGGAACTTGAGAACTCCGGAGCCGGCAATTGTCAAGCTGGTGCCAAGTGTGGCGGCGGATTATCCATTGGCAGAAGGCCGCTTCGATCGCAATCTCAGCTCCTTTTCCAGCCGCCTAGTCAAGCTCAACGCATTCTCGGCGGACGGTCTCGGCGAACTCGGCGTGGCGGGCAAGCGGTTTGACATGATTTACGTCGACGGATCACATCGTCGCCTCGACGCCTACCGTGATTGCATTTTGTCATGGCCATTGCTGAATCCCGGCGGAATTATGCTGATGGACGACTACGAGTTTGGAAGTAGGCTGCCTGACGAGTTGAAACCCAAACAGGGCATCGATGCATTCCTTTTGACTATTGCGGGCCTGCATGACGAGGTGCATCGTAGTTACCAAATCGCCGTGCGCAAGCACTAAGCCATGCAGGTCGACGATGCGCGGACAATCAGCAGGCACAATCTCGATTAGCAGGATATCGTCAGGCGCCACCGACTCGATGGCATGCCACATATCGTGGCCGAGCCGTTAATTTCAAGAAATGCCGTAGGCCTGTTTGCATCTCTTTACGCGAGCCACCGATCGAGGAATGATTGGAATGTGTCCTCCGATATGACGTAATCAGCATTTGGATTCGGTGTTTGTTCGCCAATGGTTGGGCCGGTCAAAATTGTGGTATCGATTCCAAGCCGTTCAAATAGGCAGGTGACAGACGTCAATTTTAACATATGGAGAGAGCTTAAAATGCAAAGCCTTGTCCCAGGCCTAGCAAAGAAATTTAGGAAGAGTGCGGAACCTCGTGTACCTATTATATGTCGCGCACAACGGATCAGTCTTACCTGCTCGGCAAAACTCAGATCCTGAAGATAAACGATGAAGAAGCCGGCCTGTCTAGCGCGTTCCTCGATCTCCGCATAATTAGCGAGTTGTCTCGCCTGATCTGGTTTCCGAGCAAGGAATACTCGTTCAGGTCCGTTTCTTGATACCAAAGCGGGTTCCATACGCCGCAACATCTCCCTTGCGACCGCAGCGAAGCGGTCGGGGTGTGCCACGATGTAATTAGGCCACAGCGGATCAAACGTTTTGAGCCAAAATGGAAAATACGACTGAGCGGAGGCACACCATAGTCGCCGCACTCGTACAGTAGCATTATATGGAATCTCAATTATCTTAGAATTGCCGGAAAGGACCATTTGGAGAAATTCCCGGTGTGTATTCGGCATGTGTGCGTCGATCAAGATAGGTACATTCGGAATTTCTGCGAATGTCGTGGCCGTGATGTATTTTGGCATGTACTCCCAAATCCAATGGCCGAACTGAGGGGTCTTTGGCCCCAGCAAAGTTAAGGCCTCGTCAAGCTCTATCTCCTTATCTTGCGATGCGCCCATCCACACATAATTCTTGGTCGCCTGCAGAACCGGTAGATCAAGAATGAGCTGGTCATCCACGCGTTCCAACTCTTGCCCTTCAAAGTCCAAGAGCGCGGTGCCACGAAATTCAATGAACGACGAGCGGCCCCGAACCCGCGCGTCGGGAAGGCAGGTAAGGTAGAGCGACCGGGTGACACAATCGAATGATCGCTGGTCACCGGCACCCATGACGCGTGACGGCTGGGCCGTGAAACCAATCCCTTTCGGTGCGATCTCGTGAAATACGCATGCGTGCTGAGACGCCACGTCAAACAGGCTTTGGATCGGGAGATTTTCGATGGTTCCTCCAGGGAACTTCACGAGATCACGAAAAACGTCAAACGCTTCGCTTATTGATAATCGCCTGGTGAGTGCCTCTTTGAATTGAACTAGCTCATAAAGAAATTGTGACGGGCGATTGGCGATCAACTCTGCAAGCGATAAATATTGCTCCCGCTCGCCCGGATCGAGGAGGGCGAGAGCCCGGCCGAAATGTTCTTCCCCTGGGTGCGAAAAGCTGTCGGTCTCAGTCATTACTTTGGCGTTTGACTAGACGCATATCGGTTCCGATGTCAGAGTTGCTTAGCGACGCGGCTCAAACGCTATGCTCCCCGACTGGCGCGATACGCGGACGAGCTTTTTTGCCATTTCTGACAGCTGAATATTCAAGAGCGGTTTAATCCGAGCCGCTACCGGGCAGTAGCGCTCTGGGTCTTCGACTTGCAAGCGGTCCAGTTCTTCCTCCATAAACGTAGCGTGCGCAAGGTGATTGAGGTAGATGCGCTCCTCAATTATTGCCCTTTCGTAAGCCCCAGCCTTTTCAGCCTTCAGAGAGAGTGACGTATTGTGTCCATGCACTCGATAGTGGAGCAACGGCGTGTGGATGAAGCACGCTCCCTTGAGAACATAGGCGTAAAATGGATAAATAACGTCATACCCTCTCAAGGAATCCGGCACCCATCCGAATTTTTCGTAGATTTCCCGCTCGAAACCGATAGCAGGTCCAAAGCAACAGGCGTTGCCGCCGTCGCGCGCTAGCGTTTCAAAGCTATCGTCCGCTGGTTCATTGGGGTCGCGAAAGGTTCGATCCAACGATCTCGACTTTTCATCGATATAATATGCATTTGCCGTCACAAGCGACACGCCATCGCGCTGCCAGACCGTCGCCATCTCTTCAATCATATTTGGCAGCATGACATCGTCGCCGTGGCTGACGAATATTAGCTCACCTTTGGCCATACCGAGTCCCATCCTGCCGACGGTCCTCGGGCCCATATTCTCCGGATTGCGGATGAAGCGAACGTCGTGCTTACACGTGTGGCCCCTCAGGGTAGACTCAATCACCTCTGCCGTTCGATCGGTCGAGGAATCGTCGAAGATAAGGACTTCCAGTGGAGAATAGTTTTGGGAGAGAATGCCACGTATAGCTTCAGCCACGAATTCCTCGTGCCTGTAGCACAATAGGATAATCGTGATTAGAGGGCTGGGAGCGCCGGAGAAACCCATGTAATTCGCCCTGTCGCGCCGCTCTTGATCTCGATCCACAGCTTCATGCTACAATAAGTCACATACTTTACTCATACAAGGAAAGCACAATTGGACGACAGACTGACGCGAAACTACCCGGCGAACTATGATGCGCATGCTCGTTCAGTGCCAGCTGGTGCTTATTGGAGGCAAGTGAGACGCACCATCAATGGCAAGCCGGTCGACGAAACACAGATAATGATGATCGTCAATGAAATCGAGCGCGCCCTGATATTGAAGCGCGAGGATGTCGTTCTCGATCTTGCCTGCGGAAATGGCGCCCTATCGTCCTATCTGTTCAACAAATGCGCTGGAGTTGTCGGTGTCGATATATCACCGTATCTTATCGAAATCGCTCGCAGGGATTTTGCCCGGCCACCCAATTACTGCTTTAGCGAAGCGGACATGGTTTCCTATGTCACGCGTGAGTCAGAGGTTTCGTCAATTACCAAGGCGCTAATATATGGAGCATTCCAATACGTTTCTCGTGAGGACGCTGTTGCCGTTCTTCGGGCCCTCAACGAGAGGTTCTCCTCCCTCACTAGGGTATTCATCGGTAATCTACCGGACAGACGAATGGCCGAGCGGTTTTATGGCGATCGGGAATCGACAGAAGTTGAAGAACTGAACGACCCAGAGGCGCGAATTGGCGTGTGGTATGTCCCGGAAGAATTGGCGGCAATGGCCGAGGCTGCCGGATGGCGTATGTCATACTCGTCCATGTCGGCCGAGTTCTATGCATCGGCCTATCGTTTCGACTTGACGTTGAGCCGGTCGGAGTAATGAGCGGACCAAAGTCACTTGTATCGGTCGCTGATAAGCCGCTTTTCGCGGAGGCGAAGCCGACCTGCAACCTGTATCGGCCCGATATCGAGAGCTTTCTCGAGTATTCGCACGCCTTTTATAGTACCGGGCGGTATTCTAACGCTGAATTATGCCGCACCCTCGAATTGCGTCTTGCCGAATTTCATGAGGTGAAGCGGGTTATCTCAGTTACCAGCGGGTTTTGGGCGCATGTGCTCGCAATGTCTGCACTGGCGCTGCCTGAGCGCCGCGAGATCGTCGCTCCCGCTTTCGGGTATCGCCGAACTGACGACATGATAGCCTGGGCGGGCTACGTACCCCATTTTTGCGACGTTAGTTCCGCAACGCTTGCTGTAACTGCCGACACCGTCAAGGCAGAGCTGAATGACAAGACCGCGCTCATTCTCGCACCCCACCCAATGGTCAATTGCTGCGAGGCAGAGGGCATCGAGAGATTGGGTCGCAGTCACGGCATTCCGGTGGTGTTCGACTCGGTCGAAGCGGCTTATCGATCCTATAACGGGCGGCGGATCGGCGGATTCGGAGATGCGGAAGGATTCTCCATGCACGCCCCAAAGCTTTTCAATTCGTTTGAGGGCGGATACGTTGCGACCAACAACACGCAATTGGCCGATCGGCTTGATCGGATGAAATTTTGGGGTTTGGCCTGCGACGTTGATCGCGGTGGTAGGGCTCTTGATGCAAGTCTGAATGAAATGCATGCAGCGATGGCGCTTGCGTCACTCGATGGCGTCGAAGAGCAAATTCACTTGCATCGGAGAAAGTACGAGCTCTACGCCGAGGGGCTGCGGAATCTGGACGGCCTGGACCTCGTCGAGCACGAGCAGGCGCAGCATCCCGATTATCGGCTCATCGTCGTCAGGATTTCCGAATCATGGCCATTCTCGCGCGATGAGACGCTACGCCGACTGCAGGCGGAGAATGCGCTGGCCAGGCCATATTATTATTCGCTTGCCGAGAAGCGTGTTGAATATGAGCGGATTTGCCCAAACCTTCCTGTGACCGCAGCAATCGCCTCAACCTTGATGGTACTTCCGTCCGGAGCCCATGTGTCGGACCGGGACGTCGAAAAAATAATTGAGCTTTTGATTGCAATTCGCCGGATCGCACAGGAGCCGAGCTCGCCGAGGAAATCGGTATGATAGAAAAGGTGGCCTTGGCGTGCTTCGGCGCTGACCCGAAGTTTCAAGATGTGTTGTCTGTGGGACAGGGCTATTGGCCAGAATGGGAGCGATACGAAAAGGCTGCGCGCGACATTTTTTCCCGGCGATACTACGTTTCACAACGCGCGGTAGGCCCCCTAGTCGCCCAAATGCAAAGGCGCTTGCAGGAATTCCTCGGCGTGGCGCACGTCGTCCCCGTCGGAAGTGCTTCGATCGGACTGATGATCGCGACGCATACACTTGGCTTGCGGGGCCGAGTGCTCGTCCCGTATTTGGCATCTTGCCGCGCCATTGACGCGTTGGCTTGGTCGGATTGCCAGCCGGTATTTTGCGACATCGACGGCGAGACACAGCAGATGTCCATCGCCTCCGTTAGGAACCTGCTAAGCGAGGGTGGAATTAATGGCATCCTTGGCGTTCATCTCTGGGGGGGAGCTGCGCCGGTTCAAGCTTTGCAAGAGCTCGCCGAAGAATTCCACGTGCCACTATACTACGATGCGGCACACGCGTTCGGGTGCAGGACGGTCGACGGAGCCATCGGGGGCTTCGGGCGCGCGGAAGTCTTCTCTTTCGACTCGTCCAACGTGCTGAGCACAGGTGAGGGGGGGTGCATTGTGACCAATGATGACGCGCTCGCCGGCAAGTTCAGAGCGATGCGAGGCGATCATGTAATAGATGGCGGCGTGGCGGTGCAATCGGCGACTGCGCGAATGTCGGAAATTCAAGCTGCTGTCGGTTTAATGATGCTGGATGATTTTGAAAATCACCGAAGGAACAACCAGGAGCAGCACCGTCGCTACGAAAAGGTTTTGAGTAGCATTTCTGGGATAAAAGCCTTTGCACCATCTTCCGTGACGCAATCGAACTTTCAGAACATTATTGTAGTCGTTGATCAGGACCAGTTCGGCCTGAGCCGAGATGAGCTTCGTGCCGTACTTAAAATGGAAAACGTGCAGGCTGAGCCGGTGCTTGGACCGTTAAGGATTAAGGCCGATGCCGCGCTTTGCGGCTCGTTTCACGAAGGATTAGCGCCTGACGCCCAATCGATTGCGCTCCGTGGACTTCAATTGCCCATCGGCGCCAAAATTTCGATCGGCCAGATCGATGCATTGTGTGAAATAATCGAACAGGCGCATGTCAACGCGAAGCGGATAAAATCTGCGCCGGCGCCGTTCGCGCCAAATTAGGAGGCTCGCCGACGAGATGAAGCTCGGCATAATGCAACCCTATTTCTTCCCGTATCTCGCGCACTTTGCATTGATCGCCGCCATCGATGAATGGGTGGTTTTCGACATTCCGCAATACACGCGAAAATCCTGGATCAACCGGAACCGCGTTCTCCATCCCGATGCCGGGTGGCAGTATGTTTCGATTCCGCTCGCCAATTCATCGATCCACATCAGGATATCTGACGCACGGATCGACCGTGTCCGTGATCAAGAACGATATGTTTTGGGCAAGGTCTCACACTATCGCAGGCGCGCGCCGTACTACAAAGAGGTCTGTGAAATCATCCGCAACGCGTTCGCTGCAGCGACTGACGAGAGTCTGGTTGCGCTCAATGTCGGTGGACTTCGTGCCGTTTGCCAATACCTGGGCCTGCCGTTTCGCTATCGGCTTTGCACGGAACTCCGCCTTGATTATCCGCAGACGCTTCATCCCGGCGGTTGGGCGCCCTGGATCGCCGCCCGGCTCTCGGCCCATGCTTACGTCAACCCGATTGGCGGCCGCGAGCTGTTCGATCCATCCGAGTTCGCCGGAGTTGGCGTGGCTCTGCAGTTTCTTGATTTCGGCGCTTTCGCCTATGAAACACCGGGGTATAAGTTCGAAAGCGATTTATCGATTTTGGATGTGCTGATGTGGAACAGTCCCGAGGCGGTCATCCAGGCGATGCGTATGAATTCGTCGGTAATTTCTGTCCCGCAGACCAATTGAGATATCGAGACGTCTTATCGAGCTTGAGTGGTCGGGCGGCGGCAAGGCTCTCTTGATAATGCCGTTGCCGCCGCCATGCGGCATTACTGCTGGTTGATAGAGCCGCTGGGGGGAGAGCCATTCGTAACAAGTCTGTTGTTGCCGGTTGAGATGATGCTCGCCCCGCCGGAGATCGAAAAGTTGGTGTTATCGTCATATACATTGTTGTTCGACGCTCGGATGATTGCTCCAGACGCAGTCGCACTGAATCCTATGTTATTGTACGAAACCGAGGAGGCATCGACATTGAATCGAGTGCTGGGCGTTCCGGCAAGCACGCCCGTGCCGGAGGAAAGATTGCTGCTGATCGAGGAGTTGGTAATCACGAAATTTGGGCCGCCGCTGCCGCTGCTCGCGATTCCGCTCGCCGAAACGTTGAATATGCTGGTATTATTTATGACTCCGGTCAATGCCCCGGACGGGGCCAGCGAAATCCCGGTAGGCGTGTTCGTTATATACGTGTTCGTGACGTAGAGCTGCGAAGTGCCCGATGTAGTCGCACTGATCCCAGTGGTCTTGAAGCCGATAATCGCGCACCGGTCGATGTTAAGCACGGCGCCCGAGACAAAGTTGATGCCGAAGGTGCCGGGGGTGCCGGCGCTGCCGCTGCCGTTGCCCAGGAGGCCCTGGAACCTGATGTTGCGGATAGTGACGACATCGGTCGCCGCGGCCGCAACGGTTATTCCGGGCGTACCCGACACCAAAATCGAAGCGACTTGGCCGCCGCCGCCGTCGAGCGTGATCGACTTCGTAATAGTCAGTGCGCCAAAACCGCCCGGATCAAGCGCGTCAATTTCGCCGCCCGCGGCGGTCTTGGATATGGCGCCCGCAAACGTCTTACACGGCGCAGTGCGGCTACACGGATTGGCGTCGTCGCCGACGCCGGAAACCCAGGTGCGGGTTGCCTGGGCGCTGGCGGGAGAACCGGGCAGGACGGCCGCGATGATGCCAAGCGCGGCGAGCAACAATATCTTCTTCCACATGGCGATGTCTCCCTCGGTAAGTGGCATTCGCACGATGATTGGCAGCGTGTCCGCGGACACGAGGCGCACCTACGACGATGGGAATGGTAGAGTCGCCCCCAGCGTCAAAAACGGTGTAAGCCCTTCCCTCAGATACCCTTGGAACTTACCCGGCTTGTCAAAAGACCGCAACACGCGCGGCGAAGATTGCCGCGGACACCGCGTCGGGTACCGCGTCACGGCGCGCCCTTTTCCGTTTCCGTAGCGGCGACAACCATAGTGCGAAGGTCCGCGACTGGAACTCGCGTGGAACTTAACGGCTTCCGCCGTTATTGAAGAAAAATCTTCCATTTCTGGTAGTTGACCGTTGCGGCCAATGGCCCGGCGCCTCCGGGATTGACGCAAAATGGGCGCTTGCTAAGGTTAGTTTTTGATTGTGCGCCATACGGAGGCACGAACTAGCTATCGGCGAAACCATGCCGCGCGTTAAGTAAGCGGAGAATAGGGGCTCCACCGATGACTACGCAGCTTTCCGGACAATTCCAGCTCTTCGCAGCGACTGAAGGCACATCACTTCCGCCCGCAACGACGGAAGTTGCCAGTTTCTCTGATCCCAACCTGACCGATACCGCGGGCGATTTTACCGCGACCATCGTTTGGGGCGACGGCAACACATCGACCGGCACGGTGAGCGGCTCCAACGGGTCGTTCACGGTCGATGGTGGCAACACCTATGAGAGCGAAGGGTTCTTCAACGCCACGGTGACGATCGTCCGTAACGCGGACAATTCCCAGCTCGCCTTGGGCGGCGCCGTTGAAGTGACCGGCGATGATCAACTGACTGGCTCCTCTGGCCTGACCTTCACGGGCGCTCCAAACCAGCCCCTCACCAATGTGACGGTGGCGACGTTCACCAACACCAACACTGTCACGCCCGCGAACGACTTCACAACAGAGATCGATTGGGGCGACGGCACGACGTCCGCTGGTGCGTTGATGGGCTCCAACGGATCGTTCACCGTCTCCGGCTCGCACACCTACGCGGCCGCCGGCGATTACACCATCACCACCTTCATGGACGACATCATTCCGGACGGTGCGGTCGGCATTGCGACGGCGCAGGCGGATATCGGCTTCGGCGGCAATGAAACGCTCAATGCGGCGACCGCGACAGTCGCAGTCCCGACCGGCACGGCAGTTGCCGATTTCGGTGACAGTCTTGCCTCACCCTCAGGCGATTACACGGCAACGATCGACTGGGGCGACGGCACGGCGCCAACGAGCGGCACTGTCGCGGGTTCGAACGGCCAGTACATCGTTACGTCTACGGCCGCCCACACTTACGCCGATTTCGGCGACTTCACGCTGACGGTGACGGTTGTAAATACGGCCAACAGTGACGCCACCACCTCGATGGCCGGTACGGTTGTTGTCGACAGCGGCGAATCCATCAGTGGTGCGGGAGTTCCGATCAGCGGTGACCCGAGCCAGGCGATCAACAACGTGGCGGTGGCAACTTTCACCGATTCAGACGCCGCGGTCACAGCGAACCAATTGGCTGCGTCGATCGACTGGGGCGACGGCACACTCTCAGCGGGAACCATTATCTCTGGCGCAGCCGGCTCGTTCACTGTCGATGGTTCGCATACCTACGCGGCGGGCGGAAACTACACCACCACAGTGACTCTTGCCGACGACCTTCCCGGTACGGCCGTCGGCACCGCGTCGGCCATGGCCACCATCAATTTCAGCGGCCAGATGGTGCTCAATTCTGCGAATGAAAATACCGCGCTACCCAGCAACACGACAGTCGCAACCTTCAACGACAATAATCTCGGCGATACGGCGAGCGACTTTACGGCGACGATCAACTGGGGCGACGGCACGAGCTCGGCGGGGACCATCTCGGCGGGCGGGGCCGGCACATTCACAGTCAACGGCGGGCACACGTATTCGGTCGCTGGAAACGAGCAAGCAAGCGTGACGCTGATCCGGACCGCCGACCAGGTGCAGTCCACGGTCAGCGGCAATGTCTTCGTCACAGACGCCAATAGTTTCACGCCGCAGACGTTGTCGACCGGAGTTAATGGCGACCAGATGACCGTGCAGGCGGCCTTCACCGATACCGACACGGTGACGCTTGCTAGCGACCTCGAGGCCTCGATCAATTGGGGCGACGGTTCGGTCACGGCTGGGACGGTTACCGGCTCAAACGGCGCATTCACGGTAACCGGCGCCCACACCTACGCGACCGCTGTATCGACTAATCTTACTGTAACGCTGGATGATTCACCCGGCACTGCCGCTGCGTCCAACTCGATCGCGCTTTCGCCCCTTCCGATGGTGACCGGCGCTGCGAATGTCAACGCATCGCCGAGCCAGAGCTTTACGGCCTCGGCGCTGTTCTCGGCCAGCGATGTTGAAGCGGCCCCTCTTACCTATCAGGTGGAAGACGAAAGCATTGGTCCCTCGCAAGGTTTTTGGGTGCTTAACGGGGCCGTCCTGCCGAACGGTCAGCTCACCATGCTCTCGGCGGCGCAACTGCCACAACTAAGCTTTGTGGCGGGTGCAAGCTCGAGCACTTCGGTGACCGACACGCTCGAAGTGGTGGCCTCGGACGCCGTGGGCTCCACTCCCTTCACTTTCACGGTCACGGCCTCAAAATTGGCACCGGGCGACGTTGCGCCAACAGTAACGGCGGCCAACGTGCAGATTGCCCCAAACCAAAGCGTGGCGGGCTCGAGCCTGTTTTCCGCCAGCGTGCCGCAGGGCGAGACGATCGTCAGCTACGAGGTCGAGGACACCACCACCGACAGCGGCCATTGGATGTTCAATGGCGTTGTCGAACCCACCAACCAGGTCATCGACGTCACAGTTGCACAGCTTGCGCAACTGAGCTTCGACACCGGCTACGGCAGCGACACCCTGATGGTGCGGGCCAATGACGGTACCCAATGGAGCAGCTTCAGGAGCTTTACGGTAACGCCGCCACCGAACGCGGCACCGCCGGCCGGCACCGCCGATACGCTGGTGATGCTGCGCAACGCCGACGGTGCGTTCGAGTTCTACGACATCGGCCACAACGCCATCCTGCTCGACGGCCCGGTCGGCCAGATCAATCCGGCGCTGCAAGTGGCGGGCGTCGGCGGCTTTAACGGCGCCGACACCGCCGACCTGTTGATGCGCGATCCGGCGACCGGCGTGTTTACGCTTTACGATGTGAGCAACAACAACATCGCCGGCAACGTCGGGCTGGGGCAGGTCGGCACCGAATGGCAGGTCGCGGGCGTCGGCGATTTCTCGACGCGCGCGGGCGAGACCGACATGCTGATGCGCAATAGCAACAGCGGCGCGTTCGAGGTCTACGACATCAGCAACAACACCATCACGTTCTCCGCCCCGATGGGGCAGGTCGGGCTGGAATGGACGGTGGCGGGGTTCGGCGATTTCTCGACCCGCGCCAACGAGACCGACATGCTGATGCGCAACAGCAATACCGGCGCGTTCGAGCTCTACGACATCGTCAACAACGCCATCACGCTTTCGACCGGCATGGGCCAGGTCGGGCTGGAATGGACGATTGCGGGTTTTGGCGATTTCTCGACGCGCGCCAACGAAACCGACATGCTGATGCGCAATTCGAATACCGGCGCATTCGAAGTCTACGACGTCGCCAACAATGCCATCACGTCCGCGGGACCGATGGGCCAGGTCGGTCTGGAATGGACGATCGCGGGCTTTGGCGATTTCTCCGGCAATGCCAACGAAACCGACATGCTGATGCGCAACAGCAACACCGGCGCGTTCGAACTCTACGACATCCGCAACAATGCCATCGCCCAGACAACCGGGATGGGCCAAGTCGGCCTGGAATGGTCGATCAGCGGCGTTTCGCGCAGTCCGGCCGGCGTGCCGCCGACCACGCAACTCAGCGGCCCTGCCGTCGACCCGGCGGGAGCGGCTCCGAGCAGCGCTACCGATCAGCTTACCCAGGCAATGGCGGCGTTCGCGCCGAGCGACAGCGCGTTTACCGCATCCTCGCCGCTCGATCAGGTTACGCCGGCGCCCGCCGTCAATCTCCTCGGCGCGTCGCACGTCTAGTCGAGCTACGTATTGGCCGGATCGCAATGCGTGGCGCCGTGTAGGATCACGCTGTGCCGGACGCCGCAGCCAGAGTGGTGTTCGGGCTGGTTGCCGATCCCGGTCAGGGAGGGCATGGGACGCCGGTTCGCTATTTCGCATGCCGAGAGCGACTGATATGTTATTGCTAGGTTGAGTTCTGGGGGCGGCGGATCATTGATGAATTGGAGCACAAGCGTGTCGGGAGCGAATGAGACTCGTGGTCAAGTGCAAAACTCCCGGCTTGATCGTCGTTGTCTCGGCGCGTCCGTTGCCCTCGTGGTCGCGTGCGGCGGGATGCAATCACCAGCGTTTGCCGCGACGGAATCGATCGGCATCGGCGCCATCACGACAACCACGGCAATGGATCCGCCGCAAAGCGGTCGGATACCCGCTGTGATCGTCGGACCCGGAAAGCCGACGACACGCATACCGGCCGGCAATCCGCTCTGGGCAGTTCCGCTGCGCGTGCTGACTGAAACGCGCGACCGACCGTTGTTTTCGCCGTCGCGGCGGCCGCCACCGGCGGCAGTTATTGCGGCGCCTATCGTTGCGCCACGCCCACAGCCACCAGCCGCGCCTGATCATCCGCCATTGACGTTAGTCGGCACTGTCGTGGGTGGACGGCAAGCGATCGGCGTATTTGTCGATGAGGCGAGCAAAAGCATCGTTCGCCTTCGGATCGGCCAGAATCACGACGGTTGGATCTTGCGCGCGGTTCACGAGCGCGACGCGGTCTTCGACGACCGCCGCCGCGAGGCCATCCTTGCGCTGCCGGCGGTGAGCGGGAAAAACCGGCCAGCCAACTTGGCCGTCAATCCTGCACAGGCGCTCCCCGCAGGTGCCTGGATGGATGGCGATGGCCAGCAGGTCAGCCCGCCGAAACTTACGACTGGCTCGGCAACGCAGCCCTACGTCCATCCGGCGGCAGCGACATGGGTGGATGGTGACGGGCAGCTCGTTCCCCCGCCGCCGGTACGATACTGAGCGGCCGCAAGGACTCGAGTAGTGCGACGATAGGCTTGGCCAGTTCTCAAAGCGGCCACCCACAGCAACAGGCGTGTGCTGTACGTCACAGGCACCGCCGAAATCTTGCGGTACTCTGAGGCAACCCAGGGCTCTCGTGTGAGCCGCGGGCAAAGTTGCCGCACATGGCTTTAGCAAACGGGTCGCGCTTTGGTAAGCGTACCGATTGGTAGGCGCCAAACGTGCCTTCCGGGTGAGCGCGAGGAGATTGGCGTGCCGGTCCAGCCAGCAAGCTGTAAAAGCATTTGTGCAGCGGAAAAACTGCGGCCACGTAGAGAGCCATCGGGCCACTTGGAAATGGCTATCGTATCGCTATAGTCCACTCCCAGAGCTGCCAGCGGGACGTGCCGGATGTCTCGATGGGCGAACAGGCAGCGATCGTGCCGCCGGCAGGCGAGTTTCCTTACATAGCATGCGTCGGCAGAACTTGCGACCGTCATCGCCGCACGGGCGATTGCGGTTCGTTGAATGAAGCATCGATAGCAAATTTGGAGGGTCAAATGCAGAAGACGTCGCGCGTCGCTAACCCCCGTCTATCGCTTCTTACAATCTCCGGTGTCGCCTTCGCCTGTGCTCTGGGCTTTGTTCCACGCGCCGCAATCGCGCAAGCTGGCGGCGCCGCGCACGTCGGCGGCATGGTCGACCCCCAACAATCGTTGAATTGGCAACCCGGCGCGATCGGCCACGATCAAAGGATGCGCAAATATCGTGACGTCGACAACGGCACCCAACCGACGCCGCCGATCATTCCACGATTTGAGTTGGACGCCGACCAGAGCGGAGCCGTCGCCACCTTCCAGCCCGGCGGCGCCACGATCACGTCAAATAACGCGTTCTTCCAGGATCTGGGGACCAACAATCGCACGTGCTTCACGTGTCATCAACCGACAACCGGCTGGGGCGTGAGCGCGGCCAGCGTCCAAGCGCGTTTTGCGCATAGCAGCGGCAGTGACCCAATCTTCAGGTTGGTCGATGGCGCTACTTGCCCGACCGACAATGTGTCGACATATGCGGCCAAACTGCGGGCCTACAAGTTGCTGCTGGAAAAGGGTTTGATCCGCATCGGTTTGGCGCTTCCGACACCAACACAAACCCAGCCGTTGCAGTTCGAAGTGACCAATGTGGTCGACCCATACAATTGCACCACCAATCCCGCAACCGGCCTCACCAGCCCCATGGCCGGCATCATGTCGATGTATCGTCGGCCGCTGCCGTCGACCAATCTCGGTTTCCTGTCGACAGTCATGTGGGATGGCCGCGAGCCGAGTCTTGCGAGTCAGGCGACGGACGCCACTCTGGGTCACGCTCAGGCCAACGCGGCGCCGACTGCGGCTCAAGTGGCTGAGATTGTGGCTTTCGAGAGCGGCATATTTACCGCGCAGGAGTACGATGAAGACGCCAAGCTTCTACACAACGAGGGCGCGATGGGTGGACCTGTTGCGCTCTCGTTGCAGCTCAGCCAATTTTATATCGGCGTCAACGATCCGTTCGGCCAAAATCCAAATAAAAGCCTGACATTCAGCTCCAGCATTTTCGATCTGTACAAGCCGTGGCTGGGACTGCCGGGCAGGGGCGGCGTGGTTCAAGGCCGCGAATCGGTCGCGCGCGGTGAAGAGGTCTTCAACAATACTGTGATCAATATCACCGGTGTCGCCGGTATCAACGACGCGCTGAATCAGCCAAGCGTCTCGGGATTCTGCGGTACCTGTCACGATACACCCAACGTGGGTGACCATTCGGTCAAGGCGCCGTTGAACATCGGCATTGCGGACGCCGGCGCCAATGCGCCGCCAGCGCTCGACATTTCCGGCCTGCCGGTGTTCACGCTGAAATGCACCGCAGGCCCGCTTGCCGGCCAAACGTTCGTCGTGACCGACCCAGGCCGCGCGATGATCAGCGGCAACTGCGCCGACATCGGTAAGCTGAAAGGACCGATCCTGCGCGGTCTGGCGGCGCGGGCGCCGTATTTCCACAACGGCTCCGCGGCCACGCTGAAGGATGTGGTCAACTTCTACGATCAACGCTTCAAAATTGGCTTCACCGATCGGCAAAAACAGGACCTGGTCAATTTCCTCAACACACTCTGAAGGTGCGGACGGGCGGCCGCATCATTGGCCGCCCGCTTTACCTTCCGCAATGAGCGGGCGGTGTCCAATTGACATCGCCCCGGCTCACCGGGACGGACGACCAATACGCTCGTCCACCGGTACCGGTGCCGGCCGTTGGCACACAGACGAGGCCTTGACCGCCGGTGCATAGAACGTCACCCACCGAATAGAGCAGGTTGCGGTGGATGCAATAGCTTCCGACCGCTGACTGGTCCTTGATAGGTGGAACCGGCGGCCATCCTTCGATTGCCTCTTGATCGGTCGGGCCGCCCTGGGCGTTCGCGATACCGACCATTGTGAGCATGACGGGGATCAGCAAGGCTGCTCGCATCGTTTCCTCATGATGCCTGTGACAGGCGGAGCAGGTAAGCCGCCCATCAGGATCAATACGGTCGGTCACAAAAGATTGCCCGCACACGGAAACTAGCGGATCTGACGTAATCCAACAACGCGAAATAGATCTGTGATATTGCGCTGGTCCGCGATGATCTTTATGCAGATGACTCACCGCAGGCTAAGTGCAGGTAAGCTCACATGCTGCGCTTGTTGAAAATCGTCCTGGTAATGGTCTGGGTAATGCCCGGCTTATCGCCAGCAATGGCGCATGAGTTGTTTTGCCGCGACGAGGCTTGCTTCCCTGGTGATTTCGGTCCCGGTTATCCGATCGGGCGGGCTCACAAGTTTCACCCCCGTCTGCGGGACGGTCTACCTCTCGTCAACGACTTTAGGGACGCTCCCGCCGGCTACCATGGCGTGGGCTGCGTTTGGACCAGGGAACGCGTGATGACACGCAAAGGGGTAGTGGTCTGGGCTATGGTTCCGTTCTGTCTCGATTACTAACCGAGAGCGGCGACGGGCATCCGAACAGCCCAAGAATGCGCACCGAATGGGTCTCCGACCGCAACCGATGGCGCCCAAACGATAATCACGGTCGCATGGTGCGCGCGCGAGCGCGGCGTTGCGCTGGCCTTCACGCGCGCGAAAAGATTCAAGTTGCGGAGTTTCTCATCGGCCTGTAGCCTTCCGAGGCGATGGACGGTTTTGCGCGGCAAGTCACGGCTGCTCTCGCAGAGAAATCTGAACGTGCTTGGCGGTTTCAGTGTTGCGTGTTTTGCGATCGTCACCAGGCTCGCATTGGGGCTTTCGCGTTTTATTGAAAACCGCAAACTAGAGAATGGTGCAGCTTTCATCGCCGTCGCTCTCGCGATCTTCTGCGCGGCTACTCCGAGCGCAACCGCCGCCGGGCGCGCACGCGATTATGCTTCGGTACACCGTCAGTCCGTCGCCGCAATTCTCGCTCGCGCTCAACGCGGCGATGCGGCCGCAGAGGCGCGTCTGGGATGGCTATACTCGACCGGACGCGGTGTGCCGCAGGATTATTTCGAAGCTGCGAAATGGTTCTACCGCGCCGCCAATCGCGGCAACGCGGGGGCGCAGTTTGCGCTCGGGATGGCCTACAACAAGGGTCAAGGCGTACCGCGCGACTACGTCCTTTCCTATCTGTGGCTGAACCTGTCCGCGGCCCAGGCGGCCGAAGCAGACCGCGACTTCAAGACTACAATGCGCGATGCGATCGCAAGCAAGATGACGCCTCAGCAGTTATTGACCGCCCAGCAGCTGTCGCTTAAGTGGGCAAAATCGCATTGATGGCCACAATTGAAGACGTGCGAAGTCCTGTTCGCAAGAATTAAGTGAACAGGCCGCAGGCTCATGGCGAACTGGGTTCGTCGTGTGCCGGTTCTTCACATACCGGCCAACCTGAATTCGGCCGCCGGTGTCCCGATCAGACTGTCACGGAACCTGCATCGGGACGATCGCTCTCAATCGACGAAGGCGAGCTGCTACCCGACCCGCGAGATGATTGCGCCCAACAGCCATGACAACCAGATCGCGGGCGCGAAGAAGAGTCCGAAAGGCACCTTGGTTTTCCTGGTGATCTGCTGGCGCCGCGCGGCGGCGATCAGCACAAATGCTAAAGCCGACAAAGCCGCAATGTCGACGGCAATGGCTGCACTCATCCAATCGAGCCACAGGCCCGCGACAGCGGCGAGCTTGACGTCACCAAGTCCAAGTCCGTCGTAGCCCCTGATCGTGCGATATAGCAACCGAAAGCCGAGAAATAACGCTGCGAGCAGAAGCGCCCGCAGCGCGCTACTGCCGATATTTACAATGATCGGTCCGACTTGAGCGAAGGAGATTTCGAGCAGACCCAACGCCAGACCCGCGAGCACAAGTTTATCGGGAATGACGAACTGGCGTGCGTCGATTGCGGCAATCGCGATCATGACCGCGGCAAGGCTGGCCCCCAGCAGACCGGAAAAGCCCGGGGCGGCCGCAACACTGGCGAAAAATGCGCATAAACCGGCAGCACCCCACGCTGCAAGGGTCTGATCTGCAAGCCATGGACGACGCTCTATTTGAGGCAGAATTTCCTCTCCGAGCTGCGGGTCGCCGCCAATGTCCAACGATTCATTGGGCGAATCGCGGATCGCCAAACAGCGATGGCCCTTTCTGGAAAGTGGCATCGGCCGAGCCGCGCAGCTTCGCCCTTAACTCCTCGGCGACCTTTGAGGCATCAACGCTATTACGAATGATTTCCGGTTGAATGAAAATAATGATCTCAGTCCGCTGCGTAGAGCGGTCATTACTCGAAAACAAATTGCCGACGCCTCCAGGTAGCTGTTCAAGTATTGGAATACCGCTGCGCGTGCGTTGCTGCGTTTCGGTGATCAACCCGCCAAGCAGCACCGTTTGTCCACTCGCGACTGAAATCGCGCTCTTGATTTGGCGCTGCGACACCGTGGGCGTAAGCGATTGTGCGGCTGAACCGGTACCCACTACGCCGCTGACTTCCTGCTCGACGTCGAGAATGACATGGCCATTTGCATTAACGCGCGGCAGAACGCGCAAGATCACGCCGGTGTTGATATAGTTGATGGAATTGACGACTGTGCTCGAGGTCGACGTCGTGGCCGCCAGGACATTGGCGCTCGCGGTCTCGACAGGAACCTGATCGCCAACCAACAATGTGGCGAGCTGGTTATCCAGCACGACCACGGACGGCGATGAGAGCACCTTCACGTCGGTTATAGTGCGGAGCGCATTGATCACTATTCGTGGATTCGACAGTGGTCCGAGTAACAAATTGCCGCCTGGCAGGACGGCGCTCAGCGCCTGCGTGGCGAGCGATGTGGTAAATCCGGCCGAACCGCTGTTACCCTGCAAGTAATATTCGACGCCAAACTGCAGATCGTTATTCAGTGTCACCTCGGCGATCGTGGCATGTATCGCCACTTGCAACTGTGGCCGATCAAGCTGCTCCAGCAACTGCGCGACGAGGTGATTATTTGCCTGGTTGGCGTAGATAACCAGAGAATTGTTGGCGACGTCGGCCGCGATTCTGATTCCTGGCAGGACGACCAAGGTCTCGCCTTGCGGACTCGTGCCACCAAATGCGCCGGCCGATATGCTGCTGCTGCCCGTGCTGCCACCGGGGGTGCCGCCGACGCCTTGGGCGTTGCCGAATCCGCTGCCCATGTTGCCCAATTGGATGCCGGCATTTGCATTTCCGCCCGGACTCCCAACTCCGGCAGTTGTCCCGCCGGGCGCTTGATTGTTGCCGCCGGGAGTTTCAGTGCCGGCAGCGCCGCTTGAGGAACTCGACACACCTGCACCCGGCGCAATCTGATTGACCGGTGAGTTGAGCCCCTGCTGCCGATTGCCAAACAAATCGCCCAAGACCCGCGCGATCTGGCGTGCGTCGCCATAGCGCAGCCGGTAAACATGGACAGACGTGCCCGCATTATTGGCCCTGTCGAGACGCTTAATCCACAATGCCGCCTGTCGCAGCAGAACAGGTTTGTGGGTTACGACCAGGACAGCGTTGAGGCGCGGGACCGGTTGAAGCGTGACCAAGGTCTGGTTAAGCCCGCCCTCACCGTCTTCCATGATCTTGTTGAGTTCTTTGATCATTTCGTCGGGAGTGGCGTTTTCGAGCGGGTAAATGCCGACTGACTGGCCGCGCATCCAGTCAACGTCAAATGTCAGAATTGTCTCGACGGCAGCTTTGCGCTCCGGACCGTCACCTTGAACTAAAATCAGGTTATGTGCCGTATCGGCTCGCGCCATGCCTGGTTTGATGGCGAAACTGTCGAGGAGTTTTAGTATTGTCTGTACAGAGGTATAGCGCAGGGGCACGACGCTGATGCCGTAACCTGGTTGTCTGCTGCCATCGCCGAGTACGCCGCCGGCGCCTTGGGCATCGCCGCCCGGGATCAAGCGATAGCCACCGCCGCTATCCGGCACCAACACGACGTTGCTCATCCGCAATGCGCTTTCGAGCACTGGGATCAGTTCGTTTCTCGGCACCGGGCGGCCGGATCCGATCGTGACCGTCCCTTGCACGCGCGGATCGATGATGTAACCGACCTTGAGGATGTCGCCGAGGATGACTTTTGCGACGGTAGAGACCGACGCGTTTTCGAAATTTAACTCGTAGCCCTCGCCAGTCGGCGCCATTTGAGCGCCGGGATTTTCGCTCGGCTCGGCAGCTCCACTGCGTTGCGCGTCCTGCCCGTAATAGCTGCTGCCTTGCGCCGGCGCCGCTCCGCCGGTCTGCTGCGCCATCGGCTGCGGAAAGCGTGGACTAAGATCGGTATTTTGAGCCGTGTCGAAGGGATCGGGAACGTGCTGCTTCTGTTCCGATAGCGTAGTCAGATCGCAGCCCGAAAGCAATGCGAACCCAACACCGATCGCTAGGCAAGCCCCAACTCCTCGGCGATGATTGACCACGCTACTGTCACCGACCTACAATTCGCCCGCCGCATCCTCACGCCATGTCGGTTTGGTTGTGTCAAGTCTAGTGACAGGGTGAGGTTCTCGTCAAGGAAAGAATTTCCCTGCTGGCTCAAAGATATGACGGATATCGCGACGAGTTCCAAAAATAATCTTCACCGACGCGGCGTATCGCGCAACGGCGACGGGCTGCAAGAATTCTACGATCACTTGCAAAAGCAGAATTTGCTGATTGCCGCCGGGTTGGACCGGTTCAATCTGAGCGAGGCACAGCGCCTGGGTAAACCGCTGCATAAGCTGTGGCAACAGACTGAAATATCGGCGGGCGAATATGCCGACGAGGTTGCCCGATTTTTTGCGCTGCCGCGAGTTAGCCTTGCTGAACTTATGTCCGTGGCGCCGCACACGGTAAAGTTTTCGCCGCGGTTTTTGCGCGAATCCTGCGTCTTCCCCTGCGCCGGAGAGGGTGGACAGATTCGCGTTGTCATCGCGGACCCTACTGATACCGCGGCGGTTCGTGCTGCCGAGCTGGTGCTGGGAGCCCCTCTGCCGATCGCGATCGCCTCGTTTGAAGATATTGCGACAACGCTGACCGCGCGGCTGGAAGAAAACGCGACAGTTTCGGGTGAGGGCGCTACGTCCGTCGGACGGCTCGATGACGACGTGGAAAGCCTGCGTGATCTCGCCAGCGGTGCCCCCGTCGTGCGCGCCCTCAATGATCTGCTCGAACGTGCCGTCGAGTTGCGGGCGACCGACATACACATCGAGCCGTTTGCATCGGGGCTGGTCGTGCGCATGCGCATCGATGGCGTGCTGCGTGTGGTGCCGACGCCGGTCGGCGCGCCGCCGCAAGCGCTCATATCGCGTGTCAAGATTCTATCCGGGCTGAACATCGCCGAACGCCGTCTGCCGCAGGACGGTGCCGCGCGTCAGCAAATTAACGGCGTTGACCTGGACATTCGCGTGGCCACGGTACCCACTCAGCACGGCGAGGCGGCTGTGTTGCGTCTGCTCGCCAAAAATCGTGGATTGCTCGACATCAGCAAACTGGGAATGCTCACCGCCGACGAGGCGAAAGCGGGTCAGCTGCTGTCGCTGCCGCACGGGATGATTATCGTCACGGGTCCAACGGGCAGCGGCAAGACGACGACGTTGGCGACGATGCTGAGCATCCTTAACGACACCTCGCGTAAAATTCTGACGATCGAGGATCCGGTTGAATACGAGATCGAAGGAATCAACCAGTCGCAGATCAAACCGGCCATAGGGCTCACATTCGCGACTGCGCTCCGCGCCTTTTTGCGTCACGACCCCGATGTAATCATGGTTGGAGAAGTGCGCGATTCCGAGACGGCCCATATTGCCGTTCACGCCGCGCTGACCGGTCATCTTGTGCTGACCACCCTGCATACCGAGACGGCCGCCTCGGCGATTCCGCGACTGCTCGACCTCGGCGTCGAGGGCTTCCTCTTGGCGTCAACCTTGCGAGGCATCATCGCGCAGCGTCTGGTCAGAGTGCTTTGTGATCGCTGCAAGCAAAAGCGACGGCTTGAAAGCGAAACCTTTGCCGCCGATCCACGCTACGTTTCACTTGGCTTTCGTGTCGGGGAGGAGATTTACGAGCCCAAAGGCTGCGAGCGGTGTGGCGGCACCGGCTATCGTGGCCGCAATGGCGTGTTCGAAATCATCGAAACGAGTGAAGATATACGTGCCCTGATCGGGCGGAAAAATAACTCCGGGGATATCGAGCGCGTCGCCCTGCGGGGCGGCATGACGACGATGCTGGACGACGCTGTCGCCAAATGCCGGGCCGGCATCACGTCTCCGGCCGAGGCGCTTCGCGTCGTCGCATTACGGTGAAGCTGTGGCCAGCTTTCGCTATCGCGCACTGACCCAAGCCGGCGAGATCGTAAGCGGATCAATTTCGGCGCCGACCGCCGCGGATGTCATACGCCAAGTGGAGTATCTTGGGCTTGTTCCAATTGAGGCCGTGAACGATGCCGGCCCCACTGCCGCGTCGCAACTGAATTTCACCTTTCTCAATAAGCCGAAGTCGGAAGACGTCACCATCTTCACGCGCGATCTTGCGCTTCTGCTCAAGGCCGGCGCCCGGCTCGATGCCGCGCTCGAGCTTTTATCGGATGACCTGGACATTGGACGGTTGCGGCCCATCATCGGCAAAGTTCGTTCCAGCATTCTGAGTGGCGAGAGTCTGGCTGAAGCGATTTCGCACCACCCGACGGCTTTTCCGGAGGTTTACGTCGCGCTGGTGCGCGTCGGCGAGGCTGCCGGAACGCTCGACCACGTCCTTGAGGTTTTGGCGGCCGAGCGAGAACGCGGTGAAGCACTGCGTCGAAAGCTCGGCGACGCGGCGCGTTATCCGGCCTTCATCTTATTCGCGTCGGGGTGCGTGCTCACATTTTTCCTCCTGTTCGTCTTGCCACAATTTGCTGATGTGCTGAATGGCTTCCAGGCCAAGTTGGATCCCATCGTCGGTTTTTTTCTTGGACTGTCGAGCTTCGTGCGTGCGCATGGCAGCATCATTGCCATCTTTATCGTCATTGTTTTGGCGGCAGGGTGGTTGGTCGCCGGACGCACGGATGTGCAGCGGGCGGCGTGGAATATCATGGCGCGTCTTCCGGTATTGAGCTCGCTGTTGATGTTTCAGACGACGGGAATGTTTTGCCGTAATCTGGGGCTTCTGCTCGGGAGTGGCATGACGTTATCGGCCGCGCTGCGAATTTTGGCGGACTTGCTTAACCGCCGCGGCAAGCCGGAGGCGTGGGCGCGCGTCGCTGATCACGTTCGCCACGGCGGCAAGCTTTCGGATGCTTTGGCCGATGCCAAGGCTCTTCCGGCGACTGCGGTCCGCATGCTAAGATTAGGTGAGGAGACGGGCCAGCTTGCCGCGCTGAGCAGCCGCATTGCGGAGTTCTACGAGGCAAAGCTCCAGCGCAGTCTGGATCGCATAATCGGGATCGCGGGGCCGGCTGCAATTATCGGAATTAGCGTCGTCGTTGGCGGGCTGATTGTCTCTGTCATGACCTCGTTGCTATCCGTGAGTCAGATCGTGGCATCGTGAGGTGAGACATGACGGGCTTTCTGCGGTTGAAGACAACACTCCGGCTTTTCAGCCGTGAGCCGCTCAGACGCGATGGCGAGGCCGGATTCACCCTCGTTGAAATGCTGGTTGTGATCACAATCATCGCCATGATCATGGCGCTGGTCGCGCCGCGTGTCCTGAACTACCTGTCGGAATCGAAGGTCAAGGCCGCGAAAATCCAGATTGCGAGCATTGGAAGCGCCCTTGATCTGTTTTATCTCGACGAGGGGCACTATCCGACGACATCGGAAGGACTCGCCGCCCTCGCCCAACGTCCGGAGAACTCGCCGACCTGGAATGGTCCGTATTTGAAGGGCGGCTATGTTCCGAACGATCCCTGGGGAAGGCCCTACGCTTATCGGTCACCCGGCGAGCATGGTCCCTACGACATCGTCTCATATGGGCCTGACGGGGAAAGGGCTGGAATGGACAGCGGCAGTGCAATCGTTAGTTGGGCACACTGACAAGGGCGGGGACGCCGGATTTACGTTGCTGGAAGTCATCTGTGTCCTCGCCATTATCGCGATGCTCGCGGTCATCGTGCTTCCGGCGATTCCGCGCGGCACGTCCATGCCGCGGTTGAACGGCTACGCAACGGAGGCTGCCGCATTACTGAACGCCGATCACGCCGCGGCAGAATCGCAGCATAAAGAAATCGCAACACTCATCGATGCGCCATCCCGCATGATTCAATCGGGCGCGAGCGGCCGATTCCTGCGATTTCCCAACGATATTTCAGTTCAGGCAATGTTTGCGTCTCGTTGCAACAATCGCGCCGCGGGCTCAACGATTCGCTATCTTCCGTCGGGTCTGTCATGCGGGGGGGTCCTTTCGCTGACGCGGTCCGGGACGGGTTTCCAGGTGCGAGTGAACTGGCTGACGGGGATAGCCGATGTTGTGGCGGTCAGATGACGGCGATGAGCGGAAGTCGGACGCCGGCTTCACAATGATCGAGGCGCTGGTTGCGCTCAGCGTCATCGCAATCTCCCTCGCCGCGATCGGATCGCTTGTAGCCAGCAACGTGCGTGCAACACGGCGTGTTGATGATCGGCTTGCGGTGGTGGAGACGGCCCGCGCTGCGCTCACCGGACTGCCTGATCGCAGCAGCCTCGCGCTTGGCAATTTTAGTGGAGACATCGGCGATAACCATTGGCGCGTCGACGTAATGCCGTTCCAGGCCGATTTCGTCGATCCCGCGCGGGCTACTCAATGGGTGCCGCAAGCTGTCGTCATCCGGGTGGAATCGCCCACGGGTCAGGAGTTGCGTCTGGACACCGTCCGGCTCCGGCCTGCCGCTGGGGGCCAGCCGTGACGCCCGCAACGGATGGGGCGGCGAATGCCGGCTTCACGCTGGTCGAAGCCCTAGTTGCAACTCTATTGATGGGCTTCATCCTTGCTGCCTTAGCGACCGTAACGGGGCAATGGATTCCCAGTTGGAACCGTGGCTTGGCGGGACTGCGCGGTACTGAGTTGGCGGCGGAAGGGTTGGATCGTCTTACCGGCGACCTGGCGGAAGCTGAATTCATCACGACAGGATCCGGCAATGGTCCTCCGCTCTTTGACGGCTCCGAACTTTCAGTTGTTTTCGTTCGCACCAGACTCGCACCCAACGGTGGTCCCGGCATCGAGGTTGTCCGCCTTGCCGAAGCAAGCTCGGAAAACGGTCCTGCTCTGGTGCGCAGCACGGCGACGCTCCCGATCGGATCTGAACAATCCGCAGACGGCGCTAACCTGACGTTCTCCGATCCCGTGGTTGTCATCCGGGCGCCTTATCGCGTGTCGTTCTCGTATGCGGGAGCCGACCGGCTTTGGCGGGACAATTGGCAGGCGCAGCGGGACCTGCCGCGAGCGGTCCGCGTCCAGGTGCGGGACAATGCAACGTCCGATCTTTTGCCGGTCTCCACCAGCACATTAATCCATGCCGAGCTTGCGGCGCGGTGTAGTTGGGGAACGACCGCCGCAGGCTGTCCTGCCGGAGGCGGACCGGCTCAAAACGTTCCGGCTCCCGCCAATGGCAACGGAGGCCGCTAGCATGTCCAATTCTTGTGGAGATCGCGGCGACCGGGGATTTATCATTGTTGCAGTCCTGTGGATTCTGGCGGCGCTGGCGACGTTGTCGCTGGTCTATTCGCTTTACGTCCGCGAGGCAGCATTCAACTTCGTCAGTCACGATCTGCGGGTTCAGACGGAAGCGCTGGCGGAAGCGGGAGTTGAACTGGCCGCATACCAGATCACGAAAGAGCCTAACCGGCCGCCGCCGCAAGGTTCCTTCAGTTTTCGTCAGGGAAACGCCGCAGTAGCGGTGAGTTTTCGCTGTGAAAATTCGCTGATCGATTTGAATTTCGCGCCCAAAGAGGTGCTGGCCGGCTTTTTTACCGGCATCGGACTGCAAGGCGACGATGCGCTTGCGTATGCCGATCGCATTATCGCATGGCGGACGCGATTACGAGCCGGGGAGAATGATGCCGAAGCGGCCCTCTATGCAGCAGCCGGCAAAACTTATGGGCCGCGGCACGGTCCCTTCGAGGACCCGAATGAGCTGGGCCTGGTGGCCGGCATTCCCGAAACCGTGGTGAGCGGTGTGCTGCCATATTTCACGGTCTATAGTGGGAAGGCGGCGATCAATGTGCTGGCCGCTCCCCCCGCGGTGCTTGCCGCACTGCCGGGGCTGACCCCAGATCGGCTGCAGGCGGTGCTGGATATGCGCGCTAACGCTTCTCAGGACAGTGTTAAGGCACAGCTCGAAGCGCAGTTCAGCAGTACGCAGTCGTACGTCACGCTCGATCCCAGCAGGGCGAACCGAGTAACGGTCGATGTGAAATTTCAATCCGGGCAACGCATGAACACACAGGCGGTAATTTTTCTCACGCCTGGCAATGCCGATCCATATCGTGTTTTGTCATGGCACAGCGACGTGCGGTGAGCGATGCGAACCGGGATGTTGAGGTACCATGGAGGCGTTTGAGTCAATCGGGAACGCGTTCTCAGCTTGGCTCAGTCGTGTGGCCGAAGCGATAGTCGCAGCCGCGATCCGCTTCAAATCCATACCAACGATTGCATTGATTGAGGGCGAGGGGGGACGCTTTTCGATTCGAACCGACGGCAAGGTGGCGGCGACTGGGGGAGCTGATGGCTGGTTGCAGCTGAGCGATCTTCGTGCCGGCGGTCCTTCACCGTCCCAGTTCGAGGTTGCGGTCAAAGGCAGCCGGGTCGAGCTAACGCTGCGGCCGGAGCGGTTTATCTTCAAAACGATGGAACTGCCGTCTCGCGCGGCCGAATTCCTGAATGGCGTCGTGCGCTCTCAAATCGATCGGCTGACGCCGTGGAGTGCCGATCATGCGGCGTTTGGAGTCAGTGCGCCGGCCGAGGCCGGTGCAGGACGCATTGCCGTGACGGTCGCGGCGACCGCCAAGGAGATGCTCGATCCATACTTGCAGATGTTTACCGGGCTCGGCGCTTGCGCGGTGAAGATTTCAACGCGGCCGATCGAGGCAGGACCTGACGCGCCTGCAATCGCCGTCGTCGAGCGGAACGTGGGCGGCGTTCTCGATGTTCGCTTGGCACGCCGAATCGCAGTAGGCGGATTGGTTCTATTCCTGCTTGTCGCGGCAGCGGCCAACATCGCATCCGCGATGGTGGTTCGTGGTCTGCAAGCGCATCAGGACGAACTCGCGCGGCAAATCGCGCAGATTCGCGCCGCGGCAATAGCTTCGCGCAATGCGTCCGGCGACCCCAAAATCGTTGCTGAGCAAGCCTTGGTGCGCCGGAGAAATGAAACGCCCTCCGCCGTCATTGCGCTCGAAATCCTTTCACGAATTTTGCCGGACAGCACATATCTGACTGAGCTACGAATAGATTCGGATAAGGTGCGCTTGACGGGTATTACCCACGATGCACCCGACCTCATTCGGTTGATCGAGCAGAGCCATCATTTTAGTAAGGCTACCTTCTTTGCTCCCATCACCCATAGCCCTTCAGAACCAGGCGATCGCTTCAGCATTGAAGCGCGCATGGAGCCGGATTTTGCGGTCACGCCATGAAGATCGGCCAGCTGACCAATCGGGAGTCGATGCTCAGGGTCGCTTCGGTCGCCGGCTATGTTGCGGTGGTGGCAACGGCCATTGCGTTTACCTGGAGCGCCATATCCGCGGGCTTTGACCAGCGCGCATCGGTTGCTGCCGCCGAAACGATGCTGGCCGAATTGGAAGGACGTTCGGCGCTCGGTCCTCGCGACCAGTTCTCGCCGCTTCACGGCGCTCCTGCGGGCTCCCCTTTCCTGCAGGGTGAAACGCTCAACGTGGCCGCTGCCAGTCTCCTGCAGCGCGTCGGCGCGGCGGTTCAGCGCGTGAACGGAAATGTGCTCTCTTCGCAGGTCGATCTGAACGACGCCCGTTCCAAGCAGGGGTGGGCCGGGCTGGTGGTGAGTTGCGAGATCGAGCAAGCTTCGCTGCAGCCCTTGCTGTACGACATCGAGGCCGGCATGCCGTTTCTGTTCATCGACCAGCTCGTCATTCAGACGCCGAGTGTCGGGACAAAAAGCAATCGCATGAGGATTGTACTTGCCGTCTCCGGGCAGTGGTGGAGCGGGAAATGAATGGTCGGCAAATTCCGACCGCTGTTCTCTTTATCCCGCGGCGCACCCGCAACGGCGATGATTCGCTAGCCCGCAAATCAAAGCGATCACGATGGCGGGTCCGCCTGCACCTCCGAAGCGGACACTTGATCTTGCCGGCATCGCAGAGGGCAATAGCGAGGGATTCGCCGTCTTCATAATACGACAACGCATAACACCGCGCGGCTTAAGATCGACCAAGGCGAGGGCGGGTGGATCTCACGTTCAGTGAGCGCGCGCGAAGCGGTTCTCTACAAGGACAATCGCACCGAAGTGCTCGAACTTCCTCCGCCGATTGACGCCGCGACCTGAAGCCGCGGCGTCAACTATCGATTTTAAGCGCCAGCGATGACTCAAGCGCCAGCGCGGCCGATCGTCAGTGTGACCATTGCGAAAATTTCGGGAATTGCGACTCGTAGATGGCCACGCAGCCTTGCGATGCATTCGCGCCGCAGGGATTGGCGATGGTATTTCCGGTGCCGTCCAGATTGTTCGGAATGGGGAAATACACCTCGCCGCTGATCGGGTCAGCGGCAACCGAATGGGCATGGCCGACGCTTACGTTGGCGACCAAGACATCCTGCAACGTCGCGATGAACGGGAATGAGCCGGCGATGCCGAGCTGCGCTCCAGCCGCATTCTGACCCTCGGCCAGGAAATAAAGCCCGTTGCCCGGATTGAACCAGACTTCGTCGTTACCGCCCTGGTTGGCGAGCGTTCTTATGACATTGCCATTTCTCTCATCGATCACCGCTGTATTCTGCGGCCCGGTTCCGCCAGTGCAGGTGGTCGTGGGATCGCAGCCGGCGGGCACCAAGGGTGGTCCCTTGGCATTGCAGCCGAGCAGAATCTCTGGACCCGGGCCGATGGCCATGCCCTGCGGACCCGCACATGCGGTGAGCGGGATGACGAAATGGTCGACGATCTCCATCCTCCTCGGATCGATGACGACGGTCCAACCGGGCGCGACATCGTTGCCGTTACCGTTGACCTCGGGGACATTCAGATAGATCAGCCCATTTCGCCGGTTCCACTGGCATTGCTCGATGCCGTTGGTCGCCGCCGGCCCATCGCCGCGCTTGCCGTCAAATTGGATCTGCTTGACGACCTTATAGGCGTTCGGTCCTTCGGTCGGAATGTAGTTGATGTAGGGAAACGGCAGTTCGCTGTCGTTGGCGATCTGAATCAGATGATCGACCGCATCGTAGCAGAGCTCATCGGCTCGAAACTGTCCACCCGTGGGAATGTTGTGCAGGACAGCGCCCGTATTAAAGTCGATGACCTTGACAGTGCTGCATGCGGTCGTGAAGGGCGCTGTCTGTCGACCGATGCAAGCCGATGTCGGACCGTCTCCGACCCAGACTTCGCGCTTCCCACTTCCACGGTTGTTGAAGCTCAGCACGCCATTCGGTCCATTGCAGGCATTCGGGGGGCAGGCATAGTGCGGTTCGGCGGTCACCACGCCGGAAAACTGACCTGCCGCCAGCGTACTCGTGGCCTTGGTGAAGGTGTTGATCACGTCGACCGCCTTGTTGGAGCGATCGGAAAGTAGATATGCATGTAATTCCGGGTCAACCCAACTAATGTCGAATGAATTTAGGGGAATTCCCGGAATGACGACGGTTGTCTTCAACGTAAAAAACGGATCTGCGAGAGCCGCTGCAGGCAGGGCAAGCAGAGCCGCGGCAGCGAAACAGGTGATCCATCTCGCTGTTCGTTCAATTCGCTTATGAACGACTGACATTACGACGACCTCCCTTTGCTGAACGTGAGCTTCTGTCTTTGGCGAACCGAAGACAGGCAAAAAATCACGCGCCGCTTCTCAACGCGCGGACATAATCGTCCACGCGCCTTATGGCGGGCATGACATGCGCGTCAGCAAACAACGTGTGCCGGACAGTTCTCCGGACTGCGTCGTCCGCTGACGATTTCTCGTCGTTTTTTCTTTTGAAATGAAGACAACTGCAAGCTCCCGACACAGCAGTTCTTCTTCACTGTCGCCCATAAGGGCATAGCACGGAAGCTGAGATAGAGCCACGCAATTGCGGCGAGAAAGATTGTTACGGCACGAAAGCTTTCGAGAGTAGTTCATTCTAGCGACGTCGAAACGAAACAGAGAGACCCGCTGTCCCGCGTGCGAAGCGAACTATAGTAGAGATTTAACGGGTCGTAATGGCCCGAAGACCTTTGGATGTTTGGGAGAGGAGCCAATAGCGCCACGCGTCAGCTGTCGTGGATATCGTTGTGTCGATCTTTTGTCTGAGTCGATCGGCAAACTCTGCGTTTGACGAGGAAAGCAACGAGCCCATCGACTGATCGGCGGAGGGCTGCATGGCTGCCACGCGTGCGGCGAATTAAGCCGGGGTCGGACGTTTGACGGATTTTCCGGTTCGTCAGCGTCACGCACCATCCGGGCAAGGGAAGAGTGTCTTCCGAATGGTGCCGGCAAAATGTTATACTCGTAATGCGCTTTCAAAGAAGAGATTTTGGGAAATCAAATCAGTGCGGGAGGAAAAGATGAAATGCCTAAGCATAAGTGCGATCGTGCTCGCAGTCGCGGTAGGGTTTCTTGGTGCGTTGCCGGCTAAAGCCTGGGATCGCGGGCGTGTTGATGTGCTCGCCGTGCTGCCTGACGTCACGCCCGGCGTGCAGAGCAGCGTTGAAGGCCTCACCGTCGGTCCAGACGGCAACATCTATGCGCCAACCTTCGGCTTCAACACCAAGGGTGCGCTTACCGGAAATGCCGTGCTGTTCGTGATCAGTCCTCAGGGCAAAATCATTCGCAAGGTGACGATCGCAAACTCCAGCCCGCACATGCTCGGGCTTGCCTTCAATCCGGTCACTCATGCTCTGTGGGTGCTCGACTTCGGGGCCGGCAATGTCCTCCAGGTCGATCCGACGAACGGCACTTCCACCGTGTTGGCTGGCCCCATAGCCAATTCCGGCCTCAATGCACTGACCTTCGACCCGGCTGGAAACGGCTACGTGTCGGATTCCTTCAACGGCGTCATTTGGCAGGTGCCCCCGCACGGCGGCTCCTATACCGCTTGGAGCTCAGGCCCAACGCTCAGTCCGGGAACGGGCCTCACCCCTCCGTTCGGGGCCAACGGTGTCGAGTTCAACAACGAGCACACGGTGATGTACGTGGCCGACACCGCGTTTCATCAGATCATCCAGATCCCGGTGACGCTGAATCACGGCACCGCAGTCCCCGCCGGTTCGCCGTCGATCTTGATCACGGGCATCAACGCGCCCGACGGCATCCTGATCGACCGTAACGACAACATCTGGATTTGCGCCAACCAGGAAGACGAAATTGTGGTCGTCGACCCGAAGGCGAAAAATCCGATCACCGGCGCCACGCTGCCCAAGGTCATCGCCAAGCTGGGCGATTTCTACGGCATCGACCGGAACGGTATCGCGCAGGGCTTTCTGTTCCCGGCGAGCCCCGCGTTCAGTGCGGACGGCCGCACGCTTTATGTGTCGAACCTGACGCTGTATCTGCCGTATGCGGGAGCATTGCCGGCGATCGATTCCGATTGGACACTCCAAGTGAAGGGCTACACCGTGTCCGCAATTTCGGCGTCTCTACCCGCGGTACCAGACGGCGGCCGGTAGGCCCTGCGACAAGCAATATAACAAGGGCCGCTTCTCGGCGACCCTTGTTATTGGTCAGACTGCAGGCTCTATCTCAGGCTCCATTCAAGCTCGACATACATCGGTATCGAGCACACGACGGGCACGAAACCAAGTCGCAGATACAGCCGCAACGACGGGTCATTATCCGACGCGACGTGAAGGCGGAGGGGCAAGGTTGCCGCGGCCGCCGCGTCCATCACCGAGCGCATGAGGGCGGTCCCAATTCCGCGATTGCGCAGCTCCGGCACGATTGCCTGGTCGACGATCAGTAGCCTGGCATCGTTGCGGTCGACGATAATGCGGCCGATCGGACGACCTTCGAGTTCGATGATGTCGAACTGCGCTCCGGGGAATTGTGCGCGATAGCTGGTCGTTTGGGCTTGGAACTGAAGTCGCATGAGCTGATCAACTTCGGCAGGCGCGAGTGGTAGCGCGCTCAATGCCGGCGGCCGCGACTGACAGAACAGGCGAAAGCGGAATTCGGCATCCACCTCGCGCTCGGCGCGCCGGCGCAGCAGGCCGGCCGGTGAAGCAATGGCGGATGTCTCAGACATGGTTTGAGCGCTTTGGGTGGGAGCGATGTGAGAGCCGTATGTGGGTCGTCAGTATCCTAATCTAGCACGGCAGCTGCTCAGAGCTCCCGTGCGGCCGAAACCACCAGACTACCAAGGCGATAGCCCCGGCTCCGCGGTTGCCGGTTCAACTATAACGGGAATTGCCATCGCGTGGATCGGATATATTGATTTCGCCCCCAGGGCATTCCATCATGCCGCCTCGGATCGCTTGGCACGGCACGTCTGGAGGGGCGGCGATGACGACGGTCAACAGACGGACATTCATGGGCGCGTCAGCCTGCGCGCTTATGGCTATTCATATTCCTGAAGCCGCCTATGCAGCGGCCCCAGCATGTGTGAGCGGATCACTACCAGAATTCATGCCGAATAGCCTCACTGTCGACTGCGCATCGCAACGAAATTTCCAGTTATTCAAGAAATACACGCCCTATCTCGGCTTGGCCGGTGTCGTCAGCATGACGTCCGTAACCGGTCATTTGGGCACCTACTCGGCGGGAAGCCTGATGCTGTTTCCGTGGCTGAAGCCCAAGGGCCTGGCTGTCGGGCAGCGCAATTGGGGATCGGCTTTTCCCGGAAATGGCAACCAGCCGATAGCGGCTGATCCAATTCCTGGCGCCAGTTTGCCGGTGGATGAATATTTTTGCCGGATCGTGCTCCAAGCTCCGTGGTCGATGTTCATCGGTTTCACGGTCGATGTGCCCTACAAACCCTCAGAAACGACCAATGGGTGGGTTTCGAATGTGGGCAAGCTTGGCGATGGCTCGACCGTGGGCATTGACTGGACCAGCAACAATCTGAACCAGGCGTGGTTCGGAGGCAGCCCATGGATTCCGGCCAACAATGCGTGCCATGGCAACGCGTGGCGCAAGGTGATCGCGGACGGGATCAATCGAGCCTCCGTCGCCGCGTGCTGACGTTAAGCCATGTTACCTCACGGCGCGACACGTAGAACATTCAGGCTGCACCAGCGCTTTGCGATCTACCTGAGGAAATTCGGCACGGGAGAGAGTCATGAGCCAACCCTATGTCGGTGAAATCCGCATGTTTGGCGGCAATTTTGAACCCGCAGGCTGGATGTTTTGCGAAGGCCAACTGCTGCCGATTTCAGAGTTCGATACACTGTTCAACCTGATCGGCACGACCTATGGGGGCGATGGTCAATCCACTTTTGCGCTGCCCGACCTGCGCGGGCGGGTGCCGATACACACGGGGAGCGGCGCAGGAACCACGACGACACTCGGCCAACCCGGCGGCGTGGAAGCCGTGACGTTGACGGGGAACCAGATACCCTCACACAGTCACGCGCTGCTTGCCACGACAGGCAATGCAGTATTGTCGCCTTCCGGCGCCCTGCCGGCGGCCGCTTCGGGAGGCGTCAGCGGCCTGCTCACCTATGGGCCAACCCCGGGCAACACCACCTTGAACGCAACCTCAATTCAGAATTCCAGCGGCGGTCAACCGCACAGCAACTTTCAACCCTATCTGTGCCTATCTTTCATCATCTCGCTGTTCGGCATCTTTCCGAGCCCGAATTGATGCCGCCGATGCTGATCAATGCGGACTTGCCATTGAGGGAATATCCAAATGAGTAATCCATTTGTAGCGGAAATCCGCATCTTCCCGTGCAATTTCGCCCCGACGGGGTGGGCGGTCTGCAACGGACAGCTCCTGCCCATTTCGCAGAACACAGCGCTGTTCTCGCTTCTGGGGACAACCTACGGAGGCGATGGAAAGTCGACCTTCGCGCTGCCGAATCTGCAAGGCTGCGTCCCGATGCACACCGGCCAGGGGCCCGGGCTCTCGCTTCATGACCTCGGTGAAAGCTCGGGAAGCGAGACCGTTACTCTCCTCGGTACGGAGATACCGGTCCATGGTCACTTCCTCAACGCCACCACGAGCGCGGGCACAGCCGCCGATCCGAGCGGACTACTCTATGCCAATGGTAGCTGGAGCGATCAGGGAAGCTCGGGCGCGGTTCAGTATTACAGTGTGACGGCACCGAATGTGCAGCTCAACCCTAATACGCTCGCTCCCGCCGGCGGCAGCCAGCCGCACAACAATCTGATGCCCTATGTGACGTTAAATTTCTGCATTGCCCTTCAGGGGGTCTTCCCGCCGCGGACATAGCGGTCAGGCGAAGATGCAAAATTAAATCGGGACTATGGAGTAGGCAGTCATGGCAACGCCGTACCTCTGCGAGATCAAAATGGTGTCGTTTGGTTTTCCCCCAAAGGGTTGGGCGTTGTGCAACGGCCAGCTTTTGCCGATCAATCAGAACCAGGCGCTGTTTTCGCTTCTGGGAACGACTTATGGCGGTGACGGGCGGGTGAACTTTGGTCTTCCCAATCTTCAGGTCCGTGCGCCGATGCATACGGGGAATGGCCACGTTCTCGGAGAGATCGGCGGTGAAATCAACCACACCCTGTCGCTTGGCGAGCTTTCTGCGCATTCTCATTTCGCCAACGCCGTGAACGCGACCGCCGATGCCGGGAATGCGGGGCGCGTGCCCGGGCCGACGAAGGCGCTGGCCCAGGCGCATGCGGCGACGGCGAACGGAGCGGTGCCAGTCAACATCTACGGCACCGGCACTGCAAACGACCAATTTGCTCCTGGCGCGATCAGTAATACCGGCGGCAGCCAGCCGCATACCAATCAGCAGCCCTATCTGACGCTCAACTTCGTCATCGCGTTGCAGGGCATCTTCCCGTCGCAAAATTAGCGGCCGAGCCGCTAGTTAAACGCGGCTTGGTACTCCTGATGGTCCGGCCGCGGCATGTGGATCGGCGTGACGTAGAGGCTATAGACCGGCCCGTGGTCTATTTCACATTCACAGAGCCCGCGGCATCACGTTGGTCTTGGACGGTTCGCGGAAAATTACCACGAACGGCGACCGTGACCCTCCGCCGGAGGAGGCACCGCGCTGCCTTCCAGCCGATCGATGGTAAACGTATATGCGACCGGCGAGCAACAATGATATGTTGCGCGCACTGCAACCAAAGAAGGCATAGACGCCAAGAAACATATTGCGGCGTGTTATTTTGCAAAACGAACTCCGAGAACGCTTGAACTCAAGAACTAATATTGGCGCCGCCGCAGGGTCGCGTGGACAACACCGAACGCGGAGCGCACTCTGACCTCTCATGCCCTCCCCGCCACCGCAATCTCCAGCGGGAAGTCATCGACCACCTCGTGCCCGCTCTCAGTGACGATGAAGGTGTGGCCGAGGAAAATGCCGAACAAGCCATCCGGTGTGATCGGGTTGGGCTCTGCCATGATCACCATGCCGGCTTTCAGTATTTGCTCGAATTCCTCGGCGGCAACGTGCTCGGCGACGACATGCGGCTTGTCGGTGACGAGGTCGATGCCGTGGCATTGCGTCGGCCGCGACTGGTAGCCGTTGTCGCGAAAGAATTTACTGGCAAGCCGCATGGCTTCAACCGGCTTGCCCGGGGCGATCTCGGCGACGATGCGGTGATAGCCGGGCAGCGTCACCTCATTCCAGAATTTCTTCACCATCTCGGTCGGCTCGCCGACGCAAATCGGTGAACCGACCTGCGCGGTGTAGCCGCGATAGCCGGCGGCAAGCTCCATGTTGATGATGTCGCCCTTTTTCAGTACGCGCGACGACGGCCGCGGATTGCCGAAGATCATCGCCGGATTGCCCATCGGCGTTGAACCGATGATCAGAAAATCGATGTCACCGCCTCCTTCCAGAATTGCCGCACCCGCGGCGGCGCGCAGCTCATATTCTTTCACGCCCGGCGCGGCGCGCGCCACCATGGCGTCCATGGCGTTCTTGCACAGCACGCCCGCCTTGCGCACGCAGTCGAGTTCTTCGGCGCTGTGAATCGACAGGAGCTCGTGCAGAAAGCCCTTGGTGAACACCAGCTCAGCATCGGGCAGGTTGTCGCGCAGCACGTTATATTGATTGACCGGCATATAATCGCCGTGGCGCGGGTCGATTTCCATCAGGCCGATGCGGCCGCGCTCGAGTTTGAGTTCACGGATGCGCTCGACCATGACGTCGGCGTAGCGACCGCTGCGGCTGTGGCGCACATCCTTGACCGCGATTTCGACCTGGCGGCGCACCGCCTCGGCATGGGTGCCGCCCATCGAATAGATCATGGTCGGCTCGCCTTCGAGCGGTACCAGCACGTAGCTCGATAGCGCGTGCCATTCCCAGTGGCCCGTCAGCCACAGCATGCCGCCGCCGAAACTCCAGTGACTCGGGCCGCCCGGCACGATCACGACGTCGAGCTTGTCCTGACGCATCTTGGCGCGCAGCGCCCGGTAGCGACGCTCGTATTCGGCCTTGGAGAACTGCTCCCATACCGCATCGCGGTAATACGGTGTGTCGCGCATGTTGGCGAACGGCAGCGACTGATCGAGCTTGCCGCGCACCGCCTCCCACGGCTGTGGACCGATGCGCGGCGGGCGGATTTGGGTGTTCATGGGTATTTCCTGTGGGGACGAGTTCGATCGCGCGACGATACCATGAAAAACGATCGCTGCATCAGAGGTCGGTGACAGGATCGATTGGCTGTCGCGACGTGTGCCGGATGTGCAAAATGAAAAGTTCGTCGTCCGCAATACGATAAAATACCAGATAGGGATAGCGTGGGACCGGCACCCGTCGATGTCCGGCGTCATCGACGATCCGGCCAATCTCCGGAAAATAACTTAACGTCGCGATAGATGACCTCAGCGCTGCGAGGACATGACTGGCGGCATTCGGACTTTGTTCGGTAAGGTAAGTAACAATGCCTTGCAGGTCGCGCAGGGCGCGCGGCGCGTAAACGACGTTCATAGCCCGTGGGCACGCCAGAATGCCTGGATGGCTTCCTGGGGCACACGCTCACCGCGTGCAATCTCGGCTTCAGCTTCGGCGATTGCTGCCGCCTCGTCCGGCGTCACCGCAACCGGCGCGTCCTCGGCCAGCGCGAGCATCAGTCGCGCAAGGTCGTCCTGCGTTTCCGGCGGCAATCGGCTCACGGCGGCTACCGCCCGTTCGAATAGCTTGGTCACGGTCCTATTTCTCCAATCGCTCATAATAGCGTAATTCTCACCCAAACGACACATCATGTCACACCGGACGGCGCTGCACCCATCCGCGAGATCATTTATGCTGCCGGAACGACGACTGCGATTTCCCGGGGTGGTCGCATGACAATTCCTCGCCGGCTTTTCATCGGTCTCGCCAGTGCCGGCGCGCTGGTGCGGCCGGCTTTCGCCGCCGATAAGGTCACGGCCGGCACGCTCGGCGGCCAAGCGCCGCTTTGGCCCTTCTACATCGCTGCCCACAAGGGCTTCTTCGCGGCGCAAAACCTCGACGTTGAAATCAGCTTTGCGCAAAGTGGCGCCGCGGTGACCCAGCAACTCACCGCCGGCTCGTTCGACATCGCGCTCAGCGTCGGCATCAACGATCCGATCCATGCCATCGACAAGGGCGCCTCGGTGGCAATCGTCCGCATCGTCGGCAACGCCGCGCCCTATGTGCTGATTGGCAAGAAGGGGCTCAAAACGATCGCCGACCTGAAAGGTAAAATAGTCTGCATCGGTTCCGCCGCCGATATGACGACGATCTATTTCAAGCGCATGGCGGCCGCAGGCGGCTTGAAAGACGGCGATTACGCGGTCCTCTCCGCCGGCGTCGGCGCGGCGCGCTATGCGGCGCTCAAGGCCGGCGTCGCCGATGCGGCCGTGGTGCTGCCTCCGGTCAACTTTCAGGCCGAGAAAGCGGGCTTCGTCACCATCGCGTTCGCGCCGGACTACGTGAAGGACCTGCCGTTTACCGGCATGGCGGTGTACAAGCCGTGGGCGAGGGCGCATGCGGAAACGGTCAAGCGTGTGCTGGCGGCGACCGATGCCAGCATCGCCTGGTTCGCCGACACGGCGCACCGCGACGAGGCGGTCGAACTTCTGGTGCAGACCGCGCACTCCAACAAAGACGACGCCGCGGCAAGCTACGATCTTCTGCGCCGTACCGGCTATTTCGAACCGACCAGCAAAGTGTCGCGCGCCAAGCTGAGGAATCTCATCAACGAAGAACGGCGCGCCGGCAATATCGGTCCGACGCTGACGCCCGATCGTCTGGTCATGCCGGGCGTGACCGAGCTTGTAGATTGACCAGGGCGGGTATTGAGAACAACCCGAAGCGCTTTGCGGAAGCCAGGAAAAGGAGAAAGGGCCGCCCGGTTGAGGAGGGCCCTTTCGGAATGCTGCGTACGAATAAGCGCGAAGCCTCAGGAACTAGGCGGCCTCGGCGTGCTGGTTGACGTTGTTTTTCGCGATTTCCGTGAGCGTGGCGTCGGTTTTCTTCTCTTCGGTGAGCGTGGCGTCCAGTAGTCTGACCGCGTCGCTGAGACCCAGTTCTGAGGCCCAGGTTTTGAGGCTGCCATAGCGCGACATCTCGTAGTGTTCCACCGCCTGCGCCGCGGCGAGCAGTCCAGCATCCAATGCCGGCATGCCTCTGTAATCCTTCATCACTTCCTGGCCCTCCTCGATGATCCCGATAATCGCGTCGCAGGTCTTGCCGCGTGGGGTCTCGCCGAGTTCCCCGAAGACCTTTTCGAGCCGTTCGACATGGCCCTCGGTTTCTTGTTCGTGTTTTTCGAAAGCTGCGCGCAGCTGATCCGACTGAGCCGCCTTGGCCATCTTGGGCAGGGCCGAGAGAATTTTCTTCTCGGCGAAGTAGATATCCTTGAGGGTGTCATGAAAGAGTTCGCGGAGGTCTTTTTCTTTGGACATAACGGTCGCTCCCGGTTGGGTAAGGGGTTCACTCCGCCAACCAGGCATGTCGCCGTTGGTTCCGGAAAAACAGTGTCGTCAGGCGACGTTCTGCCGTATCAATATAGTCTCGAATTGATTGGAACCAGGAGCGGTCCTTTGGCCGTGTCGCCGAAACGATCGGTCGTTACGGCACCGACATCGAATTCTCGATCTATCTCACAAATGAAAATGTGCAATAAGAGCCATCACCGCTTCACGCGCACGCCGGCGTGCTCCAGGCGCGGCAGGACTTCGGCGCAGAAATACGGCACCTCGTCGAGGTAATTGACGAACGACAGGCCGATGCCGCGCACGCCGGCCTGACTGATGGTCGCCAGTTCGTCCGCCACCTTGTCGGGCGTGCCAACGAACGGGTAGCCGCCGACCGCGTTGGAGGCGAAATAACGCCGCTTTGCCTCGTACTCCGCCGGCGGAATGGTCTGCGGCGTGATGCTTTTGTTCGCCAGCATGCCGTCGATCGCGCCCCAATCGGCGTTGTCGATGATTGCGTGCTGATAATAGTCGTCGGCTTCCTTTTGCGTCGACCGGCAGATGACCTGGCCGACGGTGAACACTTCGATTTCGCGGCCGAGGCTGCGGGCCTGCGCCTTGATCTCCGACACCTTGGCGGCGTTGCCGGTGAGCGATTTTCGTGAGCCCGCGGTGGCGACAAAGAACGCGTCGCAATTGCGCAGTGCGAATGCCTGTCCGACATCGGATGAGCCGGCGTTCATCATCAGCGGTTGCGTCCCGCCGTAAGGTTTTGGAAAAGCGCGTGCCGCTTGCAGATGCAGATATTTGCCGTCGAAGTCGAAGGTGTCGTCGCGCGTCCAGGCCTGCTTGACGATGTCGACCCATTCCTGGGCGTAGTCATAGCGTTCGTCGTGCTCGCGCTGCTTGACGCCGAACATGTCGAATTCGCCTTCATTCCAGCCGCACACGATATTCATGCCCATGCGGCCCTGGCCGATGTGGTCGGCGGTGACGAATTCCTTGGCGGCAATCAGCGGATGAAACAGCGGGGCGTGTACGGTGCCGAATACGGTCATATACCTGGTGGCGCCGAGCAGCCCAACCGCCCAGGTGATGGTTTCGAGCGTCACGCCGTGAAAATCGGTGTCGCCGCCATAGCCTTTCCAGCGCGCTATCGGCAGCATGAAATCGAGGCCGGCGTCGTCGCCAAGCCGCGCCAGCGCCAGGCAATCCTCCCAGCTCGCCGACCAGCGCTCCGGCACCTTGGTGGCTGAGCGGCCGGATGAGCAATTGGCGCCGAACAGGCCGATCTTGAGCGCATTGCCGTTGTACATGGCAGTGCGGTTTTGCATCGAAGCAGCAGGCGCCAGCACGTTGTTCTCCGTGGTTGCGGCTTTACGGTACCATCATACAGCATTGTCATCGTCCGCGAAGGCGGACGATCCAGTAATCACGGGGCTTCAGGTGGATCGCCTTTCGCGGAAAGCGTCGTGATTACTGGATGCCCGCCTCCGCGGGCATGACAGGAAACATTACTTCCCCGCATTGATGTCGCGCACCAAGTCGAGCACCGGAGCGGGTGCCGCGTAAAGTCGGTCGATCAGCGCCTGCATTTCCGTGCCGCTCACGGCATCGATGTCGAGGCTGGCTTTTTTTGCGTCGCCGAGCAGCGCCGAGTCTTTCATCATGGCATCGAATGCAGTGCGCAATTCGCGCACGCGATCCGCCGGCAGGCCGGGCGGGGCCATAAGTGGCCATGCCAGAACGGAATCGGCCGACAGAACCTCGATGGCCTCGCGGCCTTCTTTGGTCTTCGCCAAATCGGTTGCAACCGGCGCGTTGGGGAGATCCGGCTTGCCAGCGGTAAACTGCGCCAGCACCTTGAGCGTGCCGTCGGTGAGCCATTGCGGCGCGCGCTGGCGGATGCTGCCGACTGCCCAACCGCAATAGCCCTCGACCTCGCCCTTCTGCAGAGCCAGTGTGATCTCGCTGCCCCCGGGGTAGCCGGACACGATCTTGAACTTGGTGCCGACTAAATCGTTGAGTGCCTGCGGATAGGTTTGCGTGCGCGAGCCCGGCCCGGTCGCGCCGACCACGACTTCGCGGCTCATCGCATCGGCGATGTTGTTGACCGGAACGGTGTGCCAGACGACGCAGAGGAAATCGTCGCGCGAGCGGCCGCCGATCCAGGCAAATTGCCGGGCGTCATATCTGGCCTGGGGATTACCCAACAGCGGCTCAAGCACCGTGCCGCCGCCGATAACGCCAAGCGTCGTGCCGTCCTGCGGCGCGGTGTGAAACAGATTCATGGTCGCCACCATGCTGCCGGCGCCCGGCATGTTCTGCACGATGACTGTCGGATTGCCGGCGAGGTGCTGGCCGAGATGGCGCGCGAACAGCCGCGCCGTCGCGTCGTAAGTGCCACCCGCGGAAAAGCCCACCATGACGGTGATCTGCTTGCCCTTGTAGAAGTCGGCGGCGTGCGAGCCGGCGGGCGGAAACGCCGCCGCGAGGCCAAGCGTGAAAAACAGCAGAGACCGTCGCAAGGCTTTTGTCCTCATTATTTGCGTCGCGTTCGTTTTGCGCCGCGCTCGGGCAGGGTGTGCCGCACCGACATGGTCGGGCCATCCGGCATCTCAGCTATCAGGCGACCGAAGCCCTCGACGGGCTGCCGCGAGCGATGCCAACAACCGTCCATGACCTTTGATCGGATCGGTTATGCCGAGCGCCTTGAAGGCGACGAAAAAACTCGCATGCGTGTAGGCGACGATCGGAATGCCGGTGTCGCGCTCCATGGCATCGACGATCTGCGATGCCTGCCATTGCGGGCAGGGCAGGTAGAGTGCGTCGCAGTCTTTGGCACGGCGCAGCACACCGTCGGCGAATGTTCTGATGTCGGCAGGCGTCACCGCTTGCAGCCGTTTGAACGGCACATCCATGCCTTCGGCGCCGGCGATCGCGAAGCCGTGCTTGGCCAGATAGTCCGCCATGGCGCGATTATGACGCTCCGGATAGGGCGAGGCGATGGCGATGCGCCGCGCGCCGAGATGGCGCAGCGCTTCCATCGCCGCACGCACGCCGGTCGAAGCGGGCACGCCTGACGCGCGTTCGATGTCGCGGACGATGATCTCGTCAAAACCTTCACCGCGCGCCACCACCAGCGGTCCGCCGCCATGCAAGACGAAATCGACGCCGCGCGAGCCCAGATAGCGGCCGGCCTCGGCCACCTGCGCGAGTGCCTTGTCGAACCACTCGGCGCTCCAGTCGTCGATGTTGCAGGTAACTCCGACCAGCCCGACGCCTTCGGGGGCGAACTTGTAGAACTCGTATGGCACGACTTCCATCACGGTCGGGCCGATATAGCCGATACGTTTGCGCCAGCCGAACATGCTGCATTCGTCTCCAGCGGCGGTATGCCGGTCATACTCATACACTGCGGCGCCGCGGTCCGACAAAGTGCGGCATTGAGACTTTCAAAGACGCTGACGCTACAATGGCCCGTCATCCGGTGTTCTTACCAACGTCGCGATGATGCAGTCGCGATGCCTGGTTGTTCGGACCATTGTGTACAAGCTTCGAAAGAGGGAGGATTTTAATGTCGCCTATCATCAAGTATCTTGCGGGCGCGGCCGTCGCCGCATTGCTGGCAACGCCGGCGGACGCGCAAGGCGTGCTGACGCAGAAGAATGTTTCGCTGGAACTGGCGCGCACCATCGCCGATGCGGCGCTCGCCAAATGCCGCACCATGGGATTCAAGATCGCCGTCTCGGTCGTCGATCGCGACGGCCTGCCGGTGCTGATGATGTACGAGGAGGGCGCCGGGTTGAATACACGCGAGGGCAGCGACCGCAAGGCCTATACGGCCGCTGCGTTCCACGCGCCCTCGGCCGATTTCGCCAAACGCATGCATGACCGTCCGGAAACAGCGGGCTCGATCCAATATACGCGCGTGCTGGCGCTCGGCGGCGGGCTGCCGATCAAGGTCGGCAACGACACGATCGGCGCTGTCGGCGTTTCTGGAACTCCGGGTCAGGACGATGTCTGCTCGCAGGCCGGCATCGACAAGGTCGCGGATCAGCTGAAATAACCGGCTAGGTTCCGAGCAAAGACAAAAGTAACCACGTCATCGGTGCCGCTGCGGCACCGGTGCGCGCCTGCGCATGCCGTTTACAGCTGCTTAAGATTAAACATTGCATTGTTGCCCTGTCTTGGGTGCGGTGGGATGGGGATGAGTATGAATACGGCAAAATCCGTATGCGCGTGTCAATTTGAATCGGCCGGTGCGAAGCGGCCGCAGCGTCCGCCATTGCCCATCCGCTGAACGTCTCCGTTCGAGTAGCGCGTATCATGCCGTCTCGGGCAGCGACGTTTCCTGACGTCTCCACTTTCCGCGCGCGTCCTTATACGGGGCGCGACTATCGCCGCACGATCGTCGGCGGCGCTGTTCTCGGATTGAGCGGCGCGGGCGCCGCAGCGATGATGGCCGGAACCGCGGCCGTTGCCGCTGCCTGGATGGTGTCGGGCCTGCTCTCAGGCAATGCCGAGTTCCGCGCCCACGTGCCGATGACAGCGGGGATGGGACTGCCGCGACCCGAGATGCGGCTCGCGGCGTCTTCGGACATGTTTGGCGGCGCGCTCGCCGCGACCAACCCAGCCTATGAGCAGGTAGCGGTGCGCGGTGACAAGCTCGCGGTCGCCGCCGCCCCTAATGTCGCGACCGCAACCGTGCCGCTGCCTCACGCCAAGCCGCGGCGTGAAGCTGTCGCCAGCGTGCCGCTGCCGCAGGCGCGTCCGATGCAGTTCGCGGAGGTTGAGGCTAAGCTGCAAGCCGAGGCCAAACCCGATGTCGCGCGCGCCGCATCAGCCCCGGCCACGCCGTCGCCGCGCATCGTCGCACAAGCGCCGCGATACCCGCAAAGCGCAGAGGCAACTTATAGCCTCGCGTCTGCCGATCCCGCGCCGCGCATCGTCGTACAAGCGCCGCGACACCTGCAAAACGGGGAGGCCACGTTCGGCCTTGCGTCAGGCGAGGAAGTGCCGCCGTCGGGCGTACTTGAGCAAGCCCCACACCACTCGCACAGCCGCGAAGCGACCTATAACCTCGCGTCCGCCGACGTGGTGGCTCCCGCGACGACCGGCTCGATCGGCGCTGCAACCAAGCCAGCCGTCGCGCTTGCACCTCAAGCGCCTCCGATGAAACCCGCGGCGCCGGTGTTGGCTTACGCCAACCCGGACGTGCCGATGCGCGACAATCATACGGCGATCTACGACATCGTCGCGCACGTTGTTTACATGCCGGACGGCGAACGGCTGGAAGCCCATTCGGGGCTCGGCCGCATGCTCGACGACCCGCAATACGCGAGCGCCAAAGCGCGCGGCCCGACGCCGCCGAATGTCTATGATCTGACGTTGCGCTCAGGCTTGTTCCATGGCGTTCAGGCGCTGCGTCTCAATCCTGTCAAGGACAGCAAGATGTACGGCCGGGACGGCATCCTGGCGCACACCTACATGCTCGGCTCGAGCGGGGCATCGTTCGGCTGCGTGTCGTTCAAGCACTATGACGCGTTCCTGCAAGCGTTCCGGCGCGGCGAGGTCAACCGCATGGTCGTGGTGCCGCACCTGCAGGAGCCGCCGCCCGGCGTTCGCGCCGACGCCGGCAGCAGCGAGCGCTACGCGTCAAACAGCATCAAGGATTACTAGAACCGGGCAGCTGTGGATCCATCCTGAAAGTGCAAGTCCCGGCATGTGGGAGCGGGGCATGTTTGTTGTTGAATTGGTTGCTGCATTGCTGTTGGGCTTCGTGCTGGGCCGCATATGGGAAATCCGGCAGCGCATGACGCTGACCGGACGCACCGATGGACGGCCGCGTCAAATAGAAAATGGCATCGCAGTCCGGCCTCCGGGACCGCCGCCGAAAGACGAGAACGAACTCGTGGCGGCTTTCGATCGCGAAATGAAAAAGCTGGTTGCGGCGATAGCGGCGAAGGGCCGGCACTTGTCGCAGGCAGCGCAACCTCACCGGTAGGTGGTTTTAGAAAATAGCTGGTGCTGCCGCTCAGGATTGAACTGAGGACCTCTCCCTTACCAAGGGAGTGCTCTACCACTGAGCTACGGCAGCGGCCGGGAATGCCGATTCACATGCGAGAAATCGCGGGGTTTCCTGCCATATGGGGGGTGTGAGCGCAAGCGCGACCACGACCTCGATACATTGCGCTGCAGAGCTTTGACCGTCATCCTTAGGCGCGGGCGAAGCGAGCCTCAAAGGATTCACCGCCTGGGCCATCGCCCTTCGAGGCCCGGCCTTCGGCCGAGCGCCTCAATGTGACGGACCTGCGGACCATGCGTAAAGGCGGCAAAGCGGACAAATGGGCGGCGCGGAACGAGCGTCTTTCGGCGGCCTTGCGCGAAAACCTCAAGCGCCGCAAGGCGCAGGCGCGTGGCCGCGCGGTGGCTGAGCCGATCGGGGAGGAAGTTGCTCGGCGTGGTCTGGACGGCAGCGGGAACAGTCCCGACTTCTGCCGCAATCGGGGCAGCGAGTAGGCGGCGGGATTGGGCTTCGCCATCCATCGCTAACCGTGCGCGACGTTGCGCTTTGTGCTCCGGCCTGGGCCGGCTCATAGACGGGCTGCGGCTCATAGACGGACCGGCTCGGTTCTGGTCAGGTTGGATTTGGCTCGAGACGGGCCGCGGGGGGTGAGCATGGATCGCATTCGCATCGTGGGCGGCCACAGGCTCAACGGTACGATCCCGATTTCGGGAGCGAAGAACGCGGCCCTGCCGCTGATGATTGCGAGCTTGCTCACCGAAGAGACGCTCATCCTCGACAACGTGCCGCGGCTTGCCGACGTCGGGCTGCTGCAGCGCATTCTCGGCAATCACGGCGTCGACGTGATGGTGGGCGGCAAGCGACCGGGCGAAACCGCCGACCACGGCCAGACGCTGCACATTTCGGCGGCCGACATCATCGACACCACGGCGCCCTACGACCTCGTGTCGAAAATGCGCGCGAGCTTCTGGGTGCTGGCGCCGCTGGTAGCGCGGATGGGTGAGGCGAAGGTGTCGATGCCGGGTGGTTGCGCCATCGGCACGCGGCCGGTCGATCTCCTGATTTTCGCGATGCAGCAGCTCGGCGCCAAGATCGACATCGACAGCGGTTACGTGGTGGCCAGTGCGCCGCAGGGGTTAAAAGGCGGCGAGATCGTTTTTCCCAAGGTCACGGTCGGCGGCACCCACACCGCGATCATGGCGGCGTCGCTGGCGGGCGGTACCACTGTCATCGACAACGCCGCGCGCGAGCCTGAAATCGCCGACGTTGCCGATTGCCTCAACAAGATGGGGGCCCGGATTTCCGGCGCCGGGACAAGCCGCATCGTGATCGACGGCGTCGCCAAGCTCAATGGCGCGCGCCACGCGGTGCTGCCCGATCGCATCGAGACTGGAACCTACGCCATGGCGGTGGCGATGGCGGGCGGTGACATCCTGCTGCAAAACACGCGTGCCGACTTGCTGCAGGAAGCACTCGATGTGCTGGCACAAACCGGCGCCGTGGTGACACCGACCAACGAGGGCATCCGCATCGCGCGCAACGGCGCAGGCTTGGCGCCCGTGGATGTGACAACCGCGCCGTTCCCGGGCTTCCCCACCGACCTGCAGGCGCAGCTCATGGCGCTGATGACACGCGCGCAAGGTACCTCGCGTATCGTCGAGACCATCTTCGAGAACCGCTTCATGCACGTGGGCGAACTGGCGCGGCTCGGAGCCCGTATTTCGCTCGACGGCGAGCGGGCGACGATTGAAGGCGTCGAGCGCCTCAAGGGCGCACCGGTGATGGCGACCGATCTGCGCGCCTCGGTGTCGCTGGTGATCGCGGCGCTTGCCGCCGAAGGCGAAACCATCGTCAACCGCGTCTATCACCTCGACCGCGGTTTTGAGCGCATCGAGGAAAAGCTCGGCCGCTGCGGTGCGGCGATCGAGCGGCTTTCAGGATAGGTAAAGTGAAGCCTCGGCCTATTCGGCCGCAACGCGCTGCACATGCCATTGCGTCATCAGCGCGCGCAGCGACGCGGGCTTGATCGGCTTGTTGATGAGGTGCGCCGCTTCGCGAGCGGCCTCTTCGCGCACATAGGCCGAGCGGTCGGCCGTGATCACGATCGCGGGGATATGGCGCAACAGCCGACGCCGCAGTTCGGCGATCACCATGACACCGTTGCCGCCGTCGAGATGGTAGTCGACCAGAAGCCCATCGGGCGTCGCGGCGTCTGCCGTCATCGCCGCGATGGCGCTGGTCAGGTCGGTGGCTTTGAGCACCCGGCAGCCCCAGCCACCGAGCAGCGTCTCCATGCCGTCGAGAATGGCGCGGTCGTTGTCGACGCACAGCACCACCGTGCCGGCGAGCCGTCCGGCGTCGTATTGTGTTTCGCTGCGCGCCTGCTGGCCCGGTGTGGCAGCGACGCACGGGAGCTCGACGGAGAATCGCGACCCGCGGCCCGGCGCCGACTGCAACGACACCTCGCAGTCGAGTACGCGTGCGATACGTTCGACGATGGACAGGCCAAGCCCCACGCCGCGCGCCACGCGCGCGCCCTGGTCGAGCCGGTGAAATTCCTTGAACACCGCGCGGCGCTTGCCGTGCGGGATGCCGATGCCGGTATCGCACACGTCGATGCGCAGATGCGCACCGCGGCGCCGGCAGCCTACCAGCACGCCGCCCGCGGGCGTGTATTTGATGGCATTGGAGACAAGATTCTGTAAGAGCCGCCCGAGCAGCCGGCGATCCGACCGCACATGAAGCGCACACGGCATGACATGCAGCGTCAGGCCCTTCGCGGTCGCGAGCGGGGCGAATTCGACCTCCAGCCGCTGCAACAATTCGCCGATGCAGAATTGCGAAAACTCAGGCTTCATCGCTCCGGTATCGAGCCGGGATATATCGAGCAGCGCGCCGAAGATTTCCTCGACCGCTTCGAGCGAGGCATCGATGTTGTCGATCAGATCGCCGTCATCGGTGCCGCGTTGGCGTTCGCTCAGGCTGGTGACGTAGAGCCGGGCGGCATTGAGCGGTTGCAGAATGTCGTGGCTGGCGGCGGCGACGAAACGCGTTTTGGAGACATTGGCCTCGTCGGCTTCGGCTTTCGCGCGATGCAGTTCAGCATTGAGCCGCGTCAGCTCGGTGGTGCGCTCGCGGACGCGGCGCTCCAGCGAAGCATTGGCGCGCTCCAGCGCTTCGGCGGCCTGCACGCTCGGCGTGATGTCGGTGAAGGTGGTGACGAGGCCGCCATCGGGCATTCGGTTGGCCCGGACCTCGATCACCAGCGCCTGGTTGGCGAGGCGTTCGAGGAACGGCGCATCGTCGGCCGTATATTTGGCGATGCGCTCGGCGATGAAGGCGTCGAGATCGGCGTCGTCGTGTTCACTGCGCCGTGCGACGGAGCGGAGAATTTCGCCAAGCGTGACGCCGACCGATGTCAATTCGTGCGGCAGGTCGAAGAGTTCTCCGAACTGGCGGTTCCAGCAGACGAGGCTCAACTCCTTGTCGAACACCGCAATGCCTTGGCGGACGTGATCGAGCGCTGTCTGCAAAACTTCGCGGTTGTAGTGAATAGCCGCGTTGGCGTCGTCGAGGAGTTTGAGAGCCACTTTGGTTGAAAGCGTGCGCTTGCGGATCAAGAGCGAGAGCACGAGCCGCGACGAGGCGGCGCCGATTGCCGAGGCCAACAAATACTCGCCGTATTGCAGCAGTTGAATATCGGCTTCGGACTGGGAATCGAGGCTAATGCGGCGCGCAGCGGCGAAATTCTCGAACGATTTGCGCGTCCGCTCCTCGCCGAGATAGCGCGCGACGGTCGCTATCAATTCGCCGGTACTGATCGAGGCGCGGCGCAGCCGGAAGCTCGGCGCCCGCGGGACCAGCATCGGCGTGAGTGCCGAGGGGACGAATAGATCGGCTTGTACCTGTTCGATCGCCTCGGGGGTGCGACTGAGCGAAAAGCCGATATAGCAGATGATATTGCAGGCAAGGCTGAGCAGCACGCCTTGCACCAGCGGCGGCAGGTCGAGGCCGAACAGCGCCTGCGGCCGCAGGAAGGCGAGCCCCCAAGGCCCATCGGTCAGGATTCCGGCGCCGCCCGCGCCGGCATCGAAAATGCTGGGCAGCAGCAGCGTATAAGCCCACACCAGAACGCCAGCGGTCATTCCGGCGATGGCGCCGCGCGCAGTGCCGCGCCGCCAGATCAGGCCGCCGAAAAAGGCCGGCGCCAATTGCGAAATAGCCGCAAAGGAGAGGAGCCCGATCGAAGCGAGTTGGGCGTCGCCGGCCGAGCGGTAATACGCATAGGCCAGAAACAGGATGACGAAGATGGCGATCCGGCGCGTGACCAGGAGCCGCGCGCCGGCGTTGTTTGCTTCACCGATGCGGGTGGCGCGGCGCTGCAGCAGCAGCGGCACCACAATGTCGTTCGACACCATGATGGCGAGCGCCACCGATTCGACGATCACCATGGCGGTCGCGGCGGACAGTCCGCCGACGAATGCGATCACCGTCATGAGCGTGGAATGCGCGGCGAGCGGTAGCGCCAGCACGAACATGTCGCCCTGATACAGGCTTGAATGGATATCCAACAGGCCGGCGATCGCGATCGGCACGACGAACAGATTGATCAGCACGAGGTAGGCCGGAAACAGCCACGCCGCGCGGCGGATCTCGGCGTCGCTCCGATTTTCGACCACGCTGACGTGGAATTGTCGCGGCAACAGCACAATAGCAAACAGCGACAGCACCGCCATCGCGCAAAAATTGGCGAGCGGCGGCAGCTGGGTGATCACTTTTGCGATCTCGGGATTTTGCAAGGCGCGGCCGAAGAGCGCGAGCGGCCCCGGATAGAGCACGAAGGTGACGAATACGCCGACGGCAAGAAAGGCGACAAGCTTTACGATCGATTCCGTCGCGATCGCCAGCATGAGGCCGTCCTGATGCTCGGTGGCGTCGGTATGGCGCGTGCCGAACAGCACAGCAAACACCGCCATGAACAGCGCGATCAGTAACGCGCTGTCGCCAAGCATCGGCTGCAATTGGCCGCCCGGTGCGGCCTGCATCATGATGGTGCCGACCGAGGACGACACCGCTTTGAGCTGCAGCGCGATGTAGGGGATCATGCCGATGATCGCGATCAGCGCCACGGTTGCCGCAACCGCCTGGCTCTTGCCATACCGCGCCGCGATCAGGTCCGCGATTGAAGTGATGTTTTGTTTCTTGGCGAGCCGCACCATGCGGGCGAAGAGCGGATAACCGAGACCGACCATCAGCATCGGTCCGATATAGATGGCGAGAAAATCGAAGCCGCCGCGCGACGCCAGCCCGACGGAGCCAAAGAACGTCCACGACGTGCAGTAGATCGCGAGCGAGAGTGGATAGATCCAGAGTCGCGAGGTGGCGTCGCGTCCGCCCGCCCGCATGCGGTCGCCGTAGCTCGCCACCAGGAACAAAAACCCGATATAGGCGAGTGCAATGAGGACGACGATCCATCCTTGCAGCACGACGTTCCCCACTACGAGCGTTTGGGGCTCATTCGGCCCGCGTTCTTCGGCTCACGTCACCACAGATTGCCGAAGCTGTCTATCGGGCGATCCGTTCGGCGCGAGTGCCATTTGACGCCATGCGCCGCTATGGGCATTCATGGTGAATCGATGCCCTTTTCCCTTCCGCCACGGCGTACTGTTTTCGAGGTTGCCGAGACGCTTTCCATCGCGCTCGCCGGCGGGGTGACTTTCGCATGGCTCGGGCTTCCGGCCGGTCTGGTGTCGGGCTCAGTTCTTGCGGTGGCGGCGGCCGCGCTGCTTGGCCGGCCGATGCGGATGCCGCTCGAGTTGGCGCGCGTCTGTTACATCATCGTCGGTATTCTGCTCGGTACCGTGGTGACGCCGGACACGCTGCGCGGCGTGACGACCTGGCCCGTGAGCATCGCGCTGTTGATTGTCGGCTCGCTCACCATGATGCTGGCGACGTCGAGCTACCTGCGCATCGTGCACCGCTGGGATCCATTGTCGGCGCTGATGGGGGCAAGTCCGGGCTCGATGGCCCAAGTCATCGCGCTGTCGAGCGAACTGGGCGGCGACCTGCGTGCCATTGCCATCGTGCAGACTGTGCGCGTTCTCCTGCTCGTCGTCGGCCTGCCGAACGGACTGGCGCTGTTCGGACTGGTGGTACCGGCGGTGGCGCCGGTGCGCGGGCCTGCCGACTTCTCCGTGCTCGGTCAGATGCTGTTGCTCGGGGCGGTGGCGACCGCCTTTGCTGTGATGTTTTACCGGTTGCGATTTCCGGGAGGGTTATTGTTCGGCGCCATGGCGGGCTCCGGACTCCTGCACGGCACGGCCGTCATCCACGCGGCGCTGCCCTGGTGGCTCGGCTCAAGCGCGGTGATCGTGCTGGGCGGTCTCGTCGGCTCGCGCTTTGCCGGCACGAGCTTCCGCATGTTGCTCGGCTTTCTGGGCGCCGCGTTGGGGTCATTCGCGGTGGCGATGATCGTCGCAACGTCGTTCGTCTTCCTGGTACTGCATTTCTACTCGTTCGAGATCGCCAACGTCGCGATCGCGTTTGCGCCCGGCGCACAGGACACGATGATGGTGCTGGCATTGGCGCTGCACCTTGATCCGGTTTATGTCGGTGCGCACCACCTGGCGCGGTTTCTGGTCGTCACGTTTGCGCTGGCGGCCGGCGCGCGCCGGCTCAAGCCGCGGGAATCGGAGATTAAGCGCGAGCCGGCGCGCAACTGACCATTCAAGTGCCGCGTACCAGCCGCTTGTGCACATGCACCATTAGGGCGGTGGCGAACAGGGGCGTGGCCAGATTGACGACCGGGATCGACACGAAGACGGCGATCAACAGGCCGCCGATGTAGACCGTCGTGGCGTTGCGCTTCCGCAACGCTTTCGCCTCCAGCGGCGTGTGAAAGCGCATGGCCGCAAGCTCGAAATAGATGCGGCCGAGGAGCCAAGCGGTAGCGAGGAAATAGACCACGACGCCGAGGCCTGCAAAAAGCAGAAGCACCGCGGCGCAGACATAGACCACGACGGCAAGCAGCGCCGTCCTGCTCCCCTCGACCACGGCAAGCCACAGCGGCAGCGCTTTTCCGGGCGGATCGGCCGGGTAGTGTTCGCGCTCGACGACTTCGGCGATCTGGTCGGCAAAGAAGCTCGCCACAAATGAAGTGACGGCCGGCATCAGCATGACGCCGCCAACCACGATGCCGAAGCCAGCCGCGATCGACAGCATCCAGGCGAGCGCCTCGATCGGGAGATTGGCATGCGGCCCGAGCGCCGTTTGCCCCCAACTGGTTCCGGCGCCCACCAGCCAGACAATCGCCCGGTCGAGCGCGATCGACACGACGATAATGAGCGCCAGGGCGAGTCCTATCGATTTCCACAGCACCGCCCGCAGCGGTGGCGAGAACATCTGTGTCAACGCATCGATCGCGGCTTGGAACATGGTGGCCTCTGGCTCTCCACGGTGTAGGCACGGCAGCAGGCTAATGCTAGTGGAGCGGATTTGACATTCGCTACTCACCTAGCCGAGAACTCGTGAAGCGAATGTCAAATCTAAAGCTCCACTAGCACTTATATTTGCTAGTGGTCCTGTGATTCTAACATTCGCATTAGAGCATGCCGAAACGGGATGCGAATGTTAGAATCGGACCACTAGTCATCCCAGATCGGTCGCAGGGAGCGTAGCGAGAATGGCGGGATCGGCTGGGAAGGTCGCTTTGATCACTGGCGTGACGGGGCAGGATGGCGCGTATCTGGCCGAATTGCTGCTGGCGAAGGGCTACACCGTCCACGGCATGAAGCGCCGCTCGTCGTCATTCAACACCGCGCGGGTCGATCATCTTTATCACGATCCGCACGAGACTGGCGCCGCCTTCGCTCTTGAATATGGTGACGTGACCGACGCCACCAACGTGATCCGCATCGTGCAGGAGACGCAGCCCGACGAAATTTATAATCTCGCCGCCCAATCGCACGTGATGGTGTCGTTTGAGACACCTGAATACACGGCGAACGCCGACGGGCTCGGCGCGCTCCGGCTGCTTGAGGCTATCCGCATCCTCGGGCGCGAGCGCAAGACCAGGTTTTATCAGGCCTCGACCTCCGAAATGTTCGGGCTGGTGCAGGAAATTCCGCAAAAGGAGACGACGCCGTTTCGTCCGCGTTCGCCTTACGGTGCCGCCAAGGTCTATGCGCATTGGATCACGGTGAATTACCGCGAAGCTTACGGCATCCACGCTTCGGCCGGCATTCTGTTCAACCACGAAAGTCCAATTCGCGGCGAAACGTTCGTCACCCGCAAGATCACGCGCGCAGTTGCGGCCATTCAGCTTGGGCTGCAGGAGAAACTGTTTCTGGGCAATCTCGACGCCGCGCGAGACTGGGGCCATGCGCGCGACTACGTCGAGGGCATGTGGCTCATTCTGCAGCAGGCTGAGCCTGATGATTACGTGCTGGCGACCGGCGAGAGCCATACGGTGCGCGAGTTCGTCGAGCAAGCCTTCGCCCATGTCGGTCGTCGTGTGGTCTGGCACGGCGGCGGCTCGGATGAGAAGGGTTTGGATGCTGCCGATGGCCGCGTTCTGGTCGAAGTCGATCGGCGCTACTTCCGCCCGACCGAAGTCGATACGCTGCTCGGCGACGCCAGTAAGGCGCGCGCCAAGCTCGGGTGGCATCACAAGACCACGTTCGAGGCGCTGGTGCAGGAAATGGTCGAGGCCGATCTCATTGCGGTTCGCGACGAACAGAAGCGCCGTTACCGGGACGAATGAAGGTTAGCTTCACTCGTTTGTTCGAAGGTTCCGCTCGCCGTAGTGCCGCCGCATTCACCCCTTTCGCTTGACGCTTATGGGGAGCCGGTGGGGTGGGGTATTGGCCGCTTCTTGCGCAGCCGGGATGGCACTCGTCTGCGGCCAAGGGAGCGCAGCGGCGCAGCGGGCCGCGGTCGCAATGTCGGCCGCGCAGGCGATGCCGTGCGGTGGCGCCGAGATCGCGCGCGGCCGCGCCGGCAATGTACGCGACGGCGGCAACTTTCAGCTCGGCGACGGCAGCATTGTGCATCTTGCCGGCATCGAAGTGCCAATGTCGGCGCTGGGTGGCGCGGACTTTGCGGCGCCCGGCGGGGCGGCCGTGGATGCCGAGCTGACGCGGCTTATGTCGGGTGCTCAGGTCGTGCTGCGACAAGCCGAAGTCAAACCCGATCGCTATGGACGCGTCGTGGCTTATGCCGAGATCGTGCGTGACTCCGATCGTCGCTCGGTCGAGGCCGACTTGCTTGCAGCCGGTTTGGCGCGCGTCAGTGGCGATGTCGCCAGCCACGCTTGCGCCGCGGCACTGTTAAGCGCTGAAGCCGCGGCGCGTGGCGCCAAGATTGGCCTATGGGCCAATCCGTATTATGACCCACTGCGCGCTGACGATCCGGCCGGTATAGTGGCGGAACGGGGGCGCTTCGCGCTGGTTAAGGGCAACGTGGTGTCCGTACACGAGGGCGGCGCCACGCTTTATTTGAATTTCGGCCGGCGTTGGTCGCGCGAATTTGCGGTGACGATCCGGAAGCGGAACGAGCGTAGGTTTGCGGCGGCAGGTTTCGATTTGAAAGCGCTCGCCGGACGGCCGGTAGAGGTCCGCGGCTGGATTGAAGCGCGTGCCGCCGCGGACGGCGGGGTCGCCTATTGGCGCGCACCCTGGATCGAGGCCACATATCCGGCGCAGATCCAGTTGGCTGACCACAATTGAATGTGGGTGACGTGTTGATGCGGTGCAGGCGGGCAGGCATTGCGGGGTTGGCCGGCGCCATGGTGGCGCTCGGCCCGCTGTTGCTTGCGGGCTGCGCCGGCCAGTTGCCGGCGATTGCGCCGGAGCCATTGGTCCAGACCGCAGCGCCGCCGCCGCAGCCCGATATGACGCCCGCGGAACTGCAGGAACATCAGCGCATTCTTGCCACTTACAGCGGCGTCTATAACGATCCGCGCGTGCAAACCATGGTCGAGCAGCTGGTCGAACGCCTGGTGGCGGCGTCGGACCGGCCAGACCTGCACTACAAGGTCACCATCCTCAATTCCGAGACGGTCAATGCCTTTGCGCTGCCGACCGGGCAGCTCTACGTGACGCGCGGCTTGATCTCGTTGGCGAACGATCAATCCGAACTCGCATCCGTCATCGGACACGAGATGGGGCATGTGATCGCGCACCACAGCGAGCTTCGCGAGAAAAAAATCCGCGATGAGGAGTTGAACGAAAAGGTGTTCACCGATCTGGTCAGCGATCCGCAGGCCAGCGCCTTGGCGCTCGCGAGGTCCAAGCTGTCGCTGGCAAGCTTTTCGCAACAACAGGAACTGGATGCGGATGCAATCGGGATCGGGATAGCGGCGCGGGCAGGCTACGATCCCTACGGCGCGGTGCGCTTCCTGGCGTCACTGGAGCGCAGCTCGGAGCTCAAGCCGCGCCCGAACGGTAGTATCAACCCGGCAGCGCCGGACTTTCTGTCATCCCATCCGGCGACACCCGAGCGCATCGCGCGTGCGGAGGCCACCGCCCGTCAGTATCGGCCTCCCGCGGACTTGACCCCGCAGCAAATCGCGCAGGGCAAGGATGCCTATCTCGCCGACGTTAGCGGCATGGTGTTCGGTGAGGACCCGAGCGAAGGCTTCGTGCGTGGCCGCCGCTTTTTGCACCCGCGCCTGGGATTCACCTTCACGGCGCCGGAGGGCTTCATCCTCGACAATACCGCGCAGGCGGTACTCGGTGTTAAGCGCGGCGGCGGTGCCGCGCTGCGGCTTGACGTGGTGCACGTACCGGCTGAGCAGACGCTCGCGACATATCTTAATTCCGGCTGGATCGAGAACATCGATCCGAAGAGCGTCCACGACGTGACGATCAACGGGTTTGACGGCGCCACCGCGACCGCAAAGGGCGACGACTGGGATTTCCGCCTTTACGTCGTCCGCTTCGGCAGCGACGTCTACCGCTTCATCTTCGCCGCCAAGAGCTTCACCGCCCAGACCGATCGCGTGTTTCGCGCCTCGGTCGGCACGTTCCGCCGCATGAGTCTCGCGGAGATACAGCATGCGCGGCCGCTGCACCTTATGGTAGTAACCGTAGGACCCCGTGATACTGTCGAGAAGCTCGCCAGCCGCATGGCGGTGCCCGACCGACAAGTCGAGCAATTTCGCGTACTTAACGGCCTTAGCCCGAGCGATACGCTGCGGCCAGGCGGTGAGGTCAAAATCGTCGTCGAGTAGCGCCAGCCCCGTTTTCCATGTGCTGCCCGTTTTCCATGTGCTGCCTGTTTTCCATGTCCTGAACCTGCGATGGGGAAGGGCGGTTTTTTATCTGTTCCGCCAGCTTGGCCCGCGCTATCATGACAGTAAGGCCGAACCGGCCAAGAAGGGGGGAGCGTATGTCGATTGTGACGCGGGCGTTGCCCGCTGCCATATCGCTTACGGTGGTTGCGGTTCTCACCGCGATCCTGTGGTATCTGAAGCTGTCGCCGCTCGGCTTGCGCGATCCGGTTTTCTTTTACGTGCTGCCGATCGTTCTTGTCGCTATCATCTATGGCCGAGGGCCAGCGCTGCTTGGCGTGTGCGCAGCATTTTTGTGCGCCGACTACTTTTTGTATGACCCGCTTTATTCGCTCGACATTTCGAGCCGCGTCGAGTTTGGCGACTTAGCCTGCTTTTCGCTGCTGGCGCTGATCGGCGTCAAATGCGTGGGCGAAGTGTTTCGGCCGCTGGTCAAGCCGAAAAAGTCGCGGATTTAGCGCTTCTCGCGCCGGTCATCAGAACTGAGATGCAAGCTGGTTGAGGCCCATACCGCGCGCCAGCGTGCGGACCTCATCCTTCTGCTCGTCCGAAAAGCTCATGATCAAGGGAATCGCGGCCGACTTCAGATCCTGAACTTGGGCGCTGTCGGGATTCATCTCGCCTGCGGCACCGCGCGCACGCGCCTCACGCTCGCGCTCGACGCCGACGTTGCGCAGCGCGAGGGCGACGGCCGGCCACATCTGCTCCTGATCGGGTGTGAGGTTGAGGCGTCGCTTGATGCTGACAAGCTGTGCGTCATCAAACATGTGGGAGGGATGGGCCGCGTGCCGCACCGCTGCCAGATGCGGCTTAGGCGTGCCGGCGAGTTCCCGCGGCTTCGGCAAAATCGGCGCCGCAGCGGCGCGGGTCGTGGCAACCGGCGGCGTCGATGAAAGGTCCGCGACCTGGACCGGACTAGGCTCCGCGGCCGCCTCTTGTGGCGGCGCGGGTTCTGCCGCCTGCGCCGCCTCCGGCTGGGCCGGACCCATGGGTTCGGGCGCGAACAGCGCGCGGTTGGCGTTATGGATCACCACCGTGGATTCGGAAGCGAGCTGATAGGATGGCGCCGCAGGTTGTGCGGCCGGGGCACTAAGCGGGGTCTCTTGGAAATCGCTCGGGAAACGGAGCGCCACGGCCTGCGCCGCTGTCGGGGCGCTGGAAGCCTGGCTGCTGCGCACGGCCGCCGCATTCCAACTGCCGAGCGCGTATCCCACGATTGCCGCTACGAAGACTGACGCCCACCGGCCGCGCTTGATGGCCTTCTTACGTCGCATTCCGCCGCCCCCTTACCCATAATCCCCACACCTATCTCCTTTCAAATGAAGCTTAATTTATGACTAATCGGGGGATTTTTCCCGGCAATTGGGGCAGCCACGGCCGTTTCCACAGGATTTGGCGTTCCAGCAACCCTGCGGAAAACAAAAAGGCCCGGAGAAACCCGGGCCTTTTTCCGTCCAAGTTCAAAACTCGCTGCAGTTATGCAGCCTCCTCGGCGACAACTCCCTCGTCTTCGGCGTCAGGCTTGGGACCACGGCGCGGACCCTTGGCGAGTGCCGCCTCGATCTCCTTGACCGCTTCGGTTTCGGTGATGCGCTGCACCGCCGCGATTTCGCGCGACAGCCGGTCGAGCGCGGCCTCGTAAAGCTGCCGCTCCGAATACGACTGTTCCGGCTGAGTGTCCGATCGAAAAAGGTCGCGCACGACCTCGGCAATGGCGACGATATCGCCGGAATTGATCTTGGCCTCGTATTCCTGTGCCCGACGCGACCACATGGTGCGCTTGATGCGGGCGCGGCCTTTCAGCGTATCCAGAGCCCGCCTGATCATCGGCGCTTCGGCAAGCTTGCGCATGCCCACGGAGGTGACCTTGGAGGTCGGCACCCGCAGCGTCATCTTGTCCTTGGCGAAATTGATGACGAACAGCTCGAGCCGCGCTCCGGCCACTTCCTGCTCCTCGATGGAGACGATCTGGCCAACGCCGTGAGCCGGATAAACGATGAACTCGTTGGTCTTGAAGCCTTGTCTTTGTGTAGTCTTCTTTACGTTCATTCCCAAAGTTGCTCCTTCCGCCTCCGGCTTGCGCCGTTGTGCGGGCTTCGCCACGCCGACCCGGTCACGGGAAGCCGCTCGCGTGGGCTCTGTTGGCCTCCGGCTCACGCGGGAGGAGGATTTTCCGGCTTTACGGTTCATGCCGGTAGCGATTTTCTTAGAACGACGACGAGTTTTCTCTGCCACTGCTCTCGCGTGGGTCACACGCCTCTTTTGACGGTTTCCTCGAAAATCCCCGAAAAAAATGGGCTCAAGATGGTAGTAAACGCGCTTCGGGGACGTTTTTCATTATGTGGGTGTCTTATAGCACATTTTCAGCCAAAATCAAAGCCTTATGGCACTGCAAAAGCGGCGCACGCCGGCCTTTCTTAACGTTAGTTAACGATGTCGTAGAGCGATGAAATCAATCGCCCGTGCCAGGATTGGCTGAAAAGTGCTGTTCGAACTTGTTGGCGACACCTTCCCAGCTTTTGGCGTCGGCGGGCGGTTCCTTTTTGGCGGTAATGTTCGGCCAGACCTTGGCATAGTCGGCGTTCAAACCTAACCATTTTTCCGTGCCCGGCTCAGTATCCGGCTTGATTGCCTCCACAGGGCACTCGGGCTCGCAGACACCGCAATCGATGCACTCGTCAGGGTGGATGACGAGCATGTTCTCGCCCTCGTAAAAGCAATCAACCGGGCAGACTTCAACGCAGTCCATGTATTTGCATTTGATGCAATTGTCGTTGACGATATAGGTCATCGGCACACTCTAAATTGCTTTTTGCGAGGAGTGCTCCTAGCGCACGGGTCATTGGCGCGCAAGACTTAGACGCAACACTTACGCCCGCAGCACACGCTGCCAGCGCGCTCGCGGCACCGTTTCAACTCAATTCCTCATATAGGCTCTGGGCGCTTCCAGCGGGACCCCTGCGCTCGCGAAATCCGCGTACTTTCAGCACTCGGACGGTGCGATCGAGCGCAACCGTGATTACATCGCCGTTGTGTACCATGCGGCCGGGTGCGTCGATACGCACGCCATTGACCCGGATATAGCCGGCAGCGGCCAAAGCGGCCGCGGCGGCGCGGGTGCGTACCAGTCGGGCGTGCCAGAGCCAGCGGTCGATCCGTTGACGATCGGGTTGGTCCGGCGGCACTCAGCGGCGCTCCTTGGCCTCCGCCTCGAGCTGCGCCTTGAGGGCCGCGAGTTTGGCAAACGGCGAATTCGGGTCTGGGGCCTTGTCGCGCTCGCGCCGCTCGAATCGCGCGGGCCGCTGCTGCGGACGCTCGCGCTCCCGCGGCGGCCCGTCTGGACGATCGCGGCGTCCCCCTTGGCGCTCGCCACCTCGGTGGCGATGACGGTGGGGGCGGCCGGACCTGCCCGGCGCCTCGGCCGCGGGTTGTTCGGTGGCAGGCGCAGCTTCGCCGGATGCAGCGACGGCCGGCGCATCGGCGCCGGAAGTCTGACGCGGCGCTTCCGGCCGCCCGGGCCTGCGTCCATCCCGACGATGTTCGCGCGGGCGGTGCCGTCCCTCGGCCCGGCCGGGCCGCCACACTTCGACCATCGCAGGTTCTTCGGCGGTCGGCGCCGCTTCGGTCGTGGCCGGTGCGGTGGCCTCAGTGCCGTCTGCTTGCGGAGCTGTCGAAGCGTCAGGTGCTGCGATGGCGTCCGCAAATGTCGCATTCGGCTCCGAAACGGCCTCAGCGTCCGATGTGTTGCTATCGCCGTCAGGCGCCTGCGCCTCAATTGACGGCGCTGGCGCGACTGGCTCCGTCTCCATGCTGTCCACCGACGCGAGCGCTTCGTCGGCGGCAACAGGGTCCAGCCCCTGGTCGGTACCCGGCGCTTCAGCGTCCCCGGGGGTTGTTTCTATCTCGGCGTCGGCGGGCTGTGCGCTTTCGGCAACGACATGTTCAGGTGTTTGCTCGGCTGTCGGCGGGGCCGCCTCGGCGGGTGCCGGAGCCGGAGCAGGTTCGGGCGGTTTCGGTCGCCGTTCCATGCGGTAGCCGAGCGAGCGCAGCACCGAGGCGAAATCCTCGCCCGACGCGCCGATCAGCGACGTCATGCCGTTGACGATCGTGAAACCGCCGCCGGGGAAGGCCGCGGCTGGCTTCTGCCCCGGAGCGCCCTCGCGCCAGGACAGCGCAGGGCGGACCAGATCGGCCAGCCGTTCCAAAATATCGACGCGGACAGCGCGCTCGCCGCAAACCCGATAGCCAGCCGTCCGATAAAGATTGGCATCGATCTCTTTGTTGACCGGGATGGAGGTGCGCCCGCTGCCGGCGAGATGCAGGAGGTGGACGAGGTTTTTGGAGTCGTCGCTGCCATGCGACAGCTCCCAGAGTTGCACCGCCAGCGCACGCGGCGCGGGCTTCAGCAGCGCTGGGATGTAGACGTTGTAGGCGCCGAAGCGCACGCCGTATTTGCGCAGGCTTGCCCGCTCGGGCTGTTGCAGCCCCTTGACCTCTTCGGCCACTTTGGGCCGGTCCAGCACACCCAGCGCCTCGACCAGCTGGAACGCGACGCCGCGCGCGATTCCGGTCACGTCGGCGGCGCCGGAAAGCTCGAACAAAGGCGCGAGCAGCCGCTCGATGTGGGATTTGAGCCATCGATCGACGCGCGCCTGCACTGCATCGCGAGGTGCGCCGGTGAGATGTTCGTCGGCAATCAGCCGAACGCGCGGATGCAGAGCGTCCTCGCCGGCGACGATCTTGCCGATGGCGGCGCCGGTCCAGCGGATCGTGCCATCGGCGGCGAGTACGATTTGCGCCTCCGGCGCCTCGGCAAGCCGCGTCGCGCGGGAACCGATCTCGCCGGCCAGCGCCTTCTGCGCGGCATTCTGCAGTGCTTTAGTGTCGGAGCCGCCCGATGAGGCGTCCGGCAGGAACACGAAACCGTCGAGACGGCCGATGACATGGCCCTCAACGAGGACTTCGCCGGTCTTGCTGATCTGCGGCTCGAGCGTGGCGTTCTCGCGCAGCCGCCGCATCAGCACGCTGGTGCGGCGATCGACGAAACGCTCCGTCAACCGTTCGTGCAACGCATCGGACAGCTTGTCCTCGACCGCACGTGTGACGCCCTGCCAATGTTCGGGATCGGCGAGCCAATCCGGACGATTGGCCACGAAGGTCCAGGTCCGGATATGAGCGATGCGCGTCGACAGCGTATCGATGTCACCGTCGGTACGATCGGCCTGCGCCACCTGGTGCGCGAACCAGTCGGTCTCGATTTTGCCCTCACGCATGAGGAAGCCGTAGACCGTTACCGCCAGCTCGGCGTGGTTGGCGGGAGCGATTTTGCGATAATCGGGGATCTGACAGACCTCCCACAGCCGCTCGACGTCGTCTCGCGTCCTGGTGGCGGCGCGCACCGCGTCTTCGCGCGCTGCATGGTCGAGCACGAGAATATCTTCGGCGACCGGCGCCCGGGCGAGGGCGTTTTCCTTGGGGGCTTCCGCCAAAGTCGCTTGCAGCGCGCCGATGGAGGAAAAGTCGAGATCGGTATTGCGCCATTGGATGAGCTTCACCGGCTCAAACGAGTGTGATTCCAGCGCCTGGACGAGTTCGGTCTCGAACGGCGGGCAGCGGCCCGTAGTGCCGAAGGTGCCGTCGCGGGTTGCGCGGCCGGCGCGACCGGCGATTTGCGCGAGTTCCGAGGGATTGAGCTTGCGGAACTGGTAGCCGTCGAACTTGCGGTCCGAGGCGAACGCAATGTGGTCGACATCGAGGTTGAGCCCCATGCCGACGGCGTCGGTCGCCACCAGATAGTCGACCTCGCCCGCCTGGTAGAGATCAACCTGGGCATTGCGTGTGCGCGGCGACAGCGCGCCGAGCACGACCGCGGCGCCCCCGCGCTGTCGGCGGATCAACTCGGCGATGGCGTAAACTTCCTCGGCCGAGAAGGCCACGATGGCGGAACGGCGCGGCAGCCTGGTGAGCTTTTTCTCGCCGGCAAACGTGAGCTGCGACAGACGTGGGCGGCTGACCATGCTGGCGCCGGGCAACAGCCGCTCGACGATCGGCCGCATGGTGGCAGCGCCGAGCACCAGCGTCTCCTCGCGGCCGCGCCGATGCAGCATGCGGTCGGTAAAGACGTGACCGCGCTCGAAATCGGCGGCGAGCTGGATTTCATCGACCGCGACGAAGGCCACGTCGAGATCGCGCGGCATTGCCTCGACGGTCGCTACCCAAAAGCGTGGATTGGGAGGCTTGATCTTTTCCTCGCCGGTGACGAGCGCCACCGCCTCGGTGCCGACCCGCTCCACCGCGCGATTATAGACTTCGCGCGCCAACAGCCGCAGCGGCAGCCCGATTATTCCGGACGAGTGCGCCAGCATCCGCTCGATGGCGAGATGCGTCTTCCCGGTGTTGGTCGGACCGAGCACGGCGGTAACGCCGGCGCCGCGAGCACGCGCACTGCGATCGGCGGGAGGCGAAAATGAAATCGGCATTCAGGATCCGGCATTCTGCGCCGTCCTGCCCGCCCGCGAGCTGCGGGGCAGGGGAGGGCGCGGGTTTGTGTATCACAACGCGACGGTCGAAAGGCCTGTGGTTAAGGTGTGGAACGAGTCTGGAACGAATCGCGCCCGAATCGGTGACTCGCGTTGTGTTCGATTTTGTTCACTGCGAGATATGGATGAGACGATGTTGTCGCGTACCACATCGGGTGTCAAAGGCCGATTCCGGCCGCTTAGCGGGAGCCGAAGACGTTAACTTGGTGGACAGCGACGATTCTCCTCAGAGTCAAGAGGCGTTGGCTTGTGGATAACGGGGACACTGCTGAGCGTTCGCAGCGCACGTCGACTCGCTTCATGATCCGGGAACGCCGTGGCAGTTACTGCGTCTTTGCGAGTGCGCGCGGCTGCGCCATAGAGACGAACTGCTTGGCCTGCAGCACGCCGAGCCCGAGCGGCGTCGGGATCGCAAACCGAAACGGCACCAGCACGCGCGTGCCGGCGATCGGAACGAGCCAGACCTCCGCGTCGCGCAATGCGATCAGATATTTGATTGCAGCCCTGTCAGGGATGTAGCCGGATATCGGCCTGAAATACACCGCGCAGACGGCGGCGGCGCCTTGGTATCCTTTTTCCGCTTTGACGCGCTCCACCCGTTTGAATTCGCTCTGCAGATCGTAGCGGACGCGGCCGTCGAATACGGAGACTTTGCGGTTGCAGGCTTGCGGGCCGATCGGGTCGCTGGCGCCGTCGACGTGGGTCAGCGCCGACGTCAACGGATCGACAACGCCGCGGCGGTCGGCATCGGTGACTGGAATCCGGTCGGGCAGCGGAATCAGCGGCGGTTCGGCTGTGTAGTCGGTCACGTTGCCGTGCTCGAGCACCATGCGCACTTCATCGATGTGGTGGGTGTCGAGGATCGTCGCCGAATAGCTTGCCGGTACCGGCTGCCCGCTCGCGACGGTGCCGCGTACGGCACTGGTGCCCCGCGCACTGGTGAAGAATTGCAACAGTCCCGCCGTCGCTCCGCTGGCCGCCGCCGTATAGGAACTGTCGGAAATCTCCACCACCCAATCGCCGTGTCCGACCGGAATGCCGGAAACCGTGGCGACGTATTCGGCGTCGAGCCGCCCCTGCGCAGCCGCACTATGGCGTGCATCACCAAAAAGAGCGCCGAACAGGGTCATGACGCAAACCGCCGCGGTGGGCGCGGCAGCTAAGGCCGAGGGGGCGATCCAACTTGGCGGCACAAACACGAGCTTTGCGTCCTTGGCCGGCTGTCTGGGTGACGGAGAAGAGCCACCGCCGGTTGGTTCGATGATCTTAGGGCCGGGCGATGTGGGCTTGTTTTGTTGCAGAATAAGTCCTTTGTGTGGTTTTTGGCCCCCAGTGCCGGCTACTGCCCGAAACCGCCAGGAGAACCACCAAGACAAAAAACACCATGTGTGACATGCGCTTGACGGGGACCGGCCGCACACTCTATAGGCTGCGCAACCCCATTCCGCCCAAGCGTTCGGCTGCGGCTGGACGCGACTTTATCGAAGGATGACGGCCATGCCGTGGCGCTGCGAACTGACCGGCAAAACGCGCCAGATTGGAAACCGGGTAAGCCACTCCAACCACAAGACCAAGCGGCGCTTCCTGCCCAATCTGCTCAATGTGACGCTGATCTCGGACTCCTTGGGCCGCTCAGTGCGTTTGCGGATTTCGGCCAATGCTCTCAAGACCGTCGATCATCGCGGCGGGTTCGACTCGTTTCTGCTCAAGGCCAAGGACAGCGAACTGTCGCCGCGCGTGCTCGAACTCAAGCGTCAGGTCGCGAAGAAGCGCGCCGAGGCGGCTTAACCCGAATTGCGTTGTGCATTGCGGCGCGCGGCGCTTGATTGCGCTGCAGCGTTATTTGTTGCTGCCGAACGCCCCCTCCAATTTTCCGGGCTGTTTCTTAGAGCTTGATTGCCGCTCCATCGTAAGCCGCGCGCAACCATCGAGCGGCGCCATGCGCGGCTATGCGCGCGCGTCGTTACCACCCGCGAAAATCGCATGTGGGCGCGTCGCCTGCGGCAAAATGGCTTGACAGTAGAATCGGTGGCAAATACTCGGTGCCACAAGGAAAATTCAGGCGGAACGCCCAACAGGAAGCAGTACAGCCGGCATGACTACGCTTGAAGTATCCGCGCCGGCCAGCGTTTCCCGTCCATTTGCCGATGTCTGGCTGATCACGCTCGGCCACACGCTCACGCACTGGTATCCGGCGACGTTTTATTTGCTGCTGCCGCTGATCGGCAACGAGCTTCACCTCAGCTATGAGCAGATCGGTTCGATCCTGACTTGCCAGTTTGTTTGCGGCGCGCTGTCCAACATACCCGGTGGAATGATCGCCGATGCGATGCCGCGCAAGGGTCTGCTCATGGCGCTCGCGTTGTGTTGGGTCGGCGCGCCCTATTTGCTGATGAGCTTCACGCACTCCTACTGGACGCTGCTCGCCTGTGCCGGTCTCGTCGGCATCGGCAACAATTTCTGGCACCCGACGGCGATCCCACTCCTGGCGCGCGCGTTTCCGCAGCGCAAGGGATTTGTCGTCTCGATCCACGGCATGGGCGGCAATGTCGGCGATGCGCTGGCGCCGCTCGCCGCCGGCTGGCTGCTCGCCAGCATGAGCTGGCGCAACGTCGTGGTCGTCAACGTCGTGCCCGGCATCCTGATGGCTTGCGTGATCCTGGTGCTAATCGGCGGGATGAATGTCGGCAGCGGCCATGCAAGCGGCGGCAAGGACGGCGCACGTTCCAGTATTGCCAAACGGTTGCGCGACTTGCGCGAACTTTTGAAAAACCAAACGCTGGTGATGATTTCGCTCGGCTCGGCCTTCCGTGCGATGACGCAGAGCGCGCTCCTGACGTTTCTGCCGCTCTATCTGGCGCGGCAAATGGGCTATCCGCCGAAATGGATCGGCGTCTGCATGTTCTCGCTGCAGGCGGCCGGCTTTGCGATGACGCCGATCGCCGGGCATTTTTCGGACATGATGGGGCGCCAGCGCATCATCGTCAGCAGCATGGCGATGACCATGGTGGTGTTGCTCGGCATGGCGTTCGCCGGTAGCTCCAGCCTGTTCGTTATCCTCGTCGCTTTTCTTGGCTTCTTCTTGTTCGCCGTGCGATCCGTGCTGCAGGCGTGGCTGCTCGACGCGACGCCGCCAAACCAGGGCGGCACCAGCATCGGCATTCTGTTCGGCAGTCAGGCGCTGGGTGCCGCCATCGGCCCGGTGACCGGCGGCGTCCTGGCGGATCATTACGGCCTGAGCATCGTGTTCTATTTTCTCGCCGGCACGATCGTGATCGCCAACTTGTTCGTCTTCTTCACGCCGACGCCGGAACGGCGTTCGGCGGTGTAGCGGCGCGGCGAGCCGGGCACTACCGCTTGGCGAGACTCTGAATCACCGGCCGCCACGTATCCTGCTGTTTGGCGACGAAGGCTTGCGTCTCATCCGGAGTCATGACGTGTGTGTAATTGCCGGTGACGGCGAGCCGTTTTTTGACATCCGGATCGCTCACGACCTTCGCCAGATCGGCGTTGACCTTGGCGATCACCGGCGCCGAGACGCCGCGCGGTGCGGCCACGATGATCCAACCGGATGCGGAAAGATCAGGAATGGTTTCAGCGACCGTCGGCAAGTCCGGGAATTCCGCCAACCGCTGCGGGGCGCCGGTGGCGATCAGCTTTACTTGCTTCGCGTTCACTGCGCCGATGATCCCGGTATAGCCCTCGATGATCATGGTGACGCGGCCGGCGGCCACGTCGGCCAGCGCGATGGATGGACCCCCCGTATACGGTATAGGGACGAGGGAGATACCGGCCCGTTGTGCAATCAAGATCGACGTCAGGTGGGTTATTCTGCCCACACCTGAAACCGCCGTGGAGATCGTTCCCGGCGCCGCCTTGGCGCGATTGATCAGCTGCCGCATCGACGCGATGCCGGACGCCGGATTGACGGCAATGAACATCGGCTGATCGGCGAGGAAGCCTACCGGCAGGAAATCGCGCGGCAGCTTGACCGGAAGGTTGGGGGCTGTCGTTGGTGGCGCGATGAAGGTCGAACTCGCCGGCGTATAGAGCGTATATCCGTCGGCGGCGGCTTCGCTTGCAGCACGTGCGGCGATGCTGCCGTTGGCGCCCGGGTGATTGATAACCGCAACGGTCTGTCCCCAGATCTTGCCAAGGCCGGCGGCGATCACGCGCGTGGCAACGTCCACGCTGGAGCCGGCGCCGGCGTCCGAAATGATGGTGACGGTCTTGTTTGGATAGCTTTGCGCAGAGGCCGCAGCACTCACCAAGAGCGCGAGCAAAGCCGCCATGGTACCGCGCAGCCATAACCGATGCCGCTTCATGTTTCCTCCGATTATTGTGTTGGTTGATCGATCGCCCGCCATGCCTGCGAGCGCGGCTGACGGAACTTATCTTATGAATCGAGCCGCCGCCGCCGGGTGGGTCGTCGCACCACCCGCTCCTCGGTCGGCTGGTCGGCAAACAGCTCGGCGAGCTTTTCGGTCATTACGCCGCCAAGTTCCTCGGCGTCGACGATCGTGACCGCGCGCCGGTAGTAGCGCGTCACGTCGTGACCGATGCCGATCGCGATCAACTCGACCGGCGACCGCGTCTCGATGTCCTCGATCACCCAACGCAGGTGGCGTTCCAGATAGTTGCCGGGATTGACCGACAGCGTCGAATCGTCGACCGGCGCGCCGTCGGAGATCATCATCAGGATTTTCCGCGATTCCGTCCGCGCAAGGAGGCGCTTGTGCGCCCAGTCGAGCGCCTCGCCGTCGATGTTTTCCTTGAGCAGGCCCTCGCGCATCATTAATCCGAGATTCTTGCGCGCGCGCCGCCACGGCGCGTCGGCGGACTTGTAGATGATGTGACGCAGGTCGTTCAGCCGTCCGGGATTGGCCGGCTTGCTCTGGGCGAGCCAGGCCTCGCGCGATTGTCCGCCCTTCCAGGCCCGCGTGGTAAAGCCGAGAATTTCGACCTTCACGCCGCAGCGCTCCAGCGTGCGCGCCAGAATGTCGGCGCAGGTCGCCGCAACTGTAATCGGACGGCCGCGCATCGAGCCGGAATTGTCCAACAGCAGCGTCACCACGGTGTCGCGGAAGTCGGTGTCCTTCTCGCGCTTGAATGACAGCGGGTGCATCGGATCGACAATGACGCGCGTCAGCCGCGCCGGATCGAGCAGGCCTTCTTCGAGGTCGAATTCCCAGGCGCGGTTCTGCTGCGCCAGCAAGAGCCGCTGCAGCCGATTGGCGAGGCGGGCGACCACGCCCTGCAGATTCGAAAGCTGTTTGTCGAGATAGCCGCGCAGCCGGTCGAGCTCTTCCGCCTCGCACAAATCCTCGGCGCCGATGGTTTCATCGAACTTCGACGTAAACGGCCGATAGTCAGGACCGCGCGGCTCGTTGCGATGATTGCGCGGGCGCCACGGCTCAGCCGCTGTGTCCGAATCCCCCATCTCGGCGTCGTCGGCCATGTCGGCGGCCGGCGCGTCGACCGCTTCAGAGGCGCTGTCGGGTAATTGTTCGGCCGACGCTTCGGCCTCCGCGCTCATGCGCTCGCTGTCGGCAGAATCGGACGCGTCGCCGTCCTGACCCTGCTCGTCCTTGCGAGTATCCTGCTCGCCGTCTTCGCCTTCGTCCTCGTCGGATTCGCTTGACCGGTCCTCGCCCATGTCGAGACAATCGAGCAGGTCGTGGACGATATCGCCGAAGCGACGCTGATCGTTGACCACCCGCTCGAGCCGGTCGAGATCCTTGCCGGCGCGATCCTCGATCAGCGGCCGCCACAGATCGACGAGCTTCTTCGCCGCCACTGGCGGGGTCTCGCCGGTGAGCCGCTCGCGCACCAGCATGGCGAGCGCATCCTCGATGGGCGCATCGGCGCGGTCGGTGATCTCGTCAAATTTGCCGCGATGGAAGCGATCGTCGAGCATGGCGGCGAGATTCTTCTTCACGCCGCCCATGCGGCGGGAGCCGATCGCCTCGACGCGGGCCTGTTCGATGGCCTCGAACACGGCGCGCGCCTGTTGTCCGCCGGGCGCGAGCTTGCGGTGCACGCTCGGATCGTGACAGGCGAGTTTGAGCGCAATGGCGTCGGCGTGGCCGCGCACGATCGCGGCTTCGCGCTCGTTAAGCCGGCGCGGTGGCTCGGGCAGGCGCGCCTTGCCGCCGGCTAAGCCCGGCCGCTCGGCCGCAAACGAGACCTCCAGATCGCCCTTGCCGGCGATGGCGCGCAGGCAGACGCTGACCGCGCGCTTGAACGGTTCGGTCGGCGCGTCCTTTACCGGCGCTTTTGGTTTGACGTTGGAGGCCATCAATCAGATTTTCCTCTGCGTCATTGCGCCGGGCTTGACCCGGCAATCCATCTTCCGCACCGACAAGATGGATGCGCGGGTCCGGCCCGCGGATGATGATGCCTATCAACTTAGCGCGACATTCACCGCGCTCTCCGGCAATTCCTGTCCGAAGCAGCGCTGATAGAACTCCGCCACCAGCGGCCGCTCCAGCTCATCGCACTTGTTGACGAAGGTGAGCCGGAAGGCGAAGCCGATGTCGCCGAAAATCTCTGAATTCTCCGCCCAAGTGATCACCGTGCGCGGGCTCATCACCGTGGACAGATCGCCGTTCATGAACGCGTTGCGCGTCAGATCGGCGACGCGCACCATCTTGGAGACGATCTCGCGGCCTTCCGGCGTGCGGTAATGCTTCGCTTTGGCGAGCACGATGTCGACCTCGTTGTCGTGCGGCAGGTAATTGAGCGTGGTGACGATCGACCAGCGGTCCATCTGACCCTGGTTGATCTGCTGGGTGCCGTGATAGAGCCCCGACGTATCGCCGAGTCCGACCGTGTTGGCGGTGGCGAACAGGCGAAACGACGGATGCGGCTTGATCACCTTGTTCTGGTCAAGCAGCGTCAGCCGGCCTGAGGACTCCAGCACCCGCTGAATGACGAACATGACGTCAGGGCGGCCGGCGTCGTACTCGTCGAAACAGATCGCGACATTGTGTTGGAGTGCCCACGGCAGGATGCCGTCGCGGAATTCCGTCACCTGCATGCCCTCGCGGATCACGATGGCGTCCTTGCCGATCAGATCGACGCGGCTGATGTGGCTGTCGAGGTTGACCCGCACGCACGGCCAGTTGAGCCGCGCGGCGACCTGCTCGATATGGGTCGACTTGCCGGTGCCGTGGTAGCCAGTGACGATGACCCGGCGGTTGTGGGTAAATCCGGCCAGGATGGCGAGTGTGGTCGGCTTGTCGAAACGGTAGTCGGTATCAAGGTCCGGAACGTAGGAGTCCGGTTCCGAATAGGCAGGCACTTCAAGGTCGGTGTCGATGCCGAACACCTGTCGGACCGACACCTTCATGTCCGGCAAGCCGGATTCTGTTTCTGTGGCGAGACTCATTGCTCCTCCGTGACCTTCTAGCGTACCCGAAGCGCGACCGGCGCTGCGGCGGCCGACGGTCGAATATCGCGCTACATCTAGCAGAAACGCATGGCGGCGCGAAAGCCACCGCGGCGGGCTTCGCGCAAGCCGTTGGGGATCAGCAAAAGCCCGCAGATTTCAGGTAATTATAGGCCGAAATAATCTCCCGCAGCTGATCTTCAGAGCCGCGGTCACCGCCGTTTGCGTCGGGATGATGCCGTTTCACCAGCACTTTGAACTTGGCCTTGATATCGGCCCGCTTGGCGTCCGGCTCAAGCCCGAGCACGTCGAGGGCGCGCCGTTGCGCATTGAGGATTTTACGGCCCTCGCCTGCCGGCCGCGCATGGCTTTTGCCGCTGGCAGCGGCCTCGCCGAACAGGCCGAACGGATCCTCGCCGGCCCAGCCGGGCGGGCGGAGATCGTCGCGCGAAGGATGTCCGCGGCGGCCACCGAGCGCCCCCATCTTCCATGTCGGCCGATGCCCGGTAACGTCTTCCTTCTGATACTTGGCTACGGCATCCTCGCTCATGCCGGCGAAGAAGTTGTACGAATTATTGTATTCGCGCACATGGTCGAGGCAGAATCGCCAGTATTCGGTCGCGCGCAGCCGGCCTTTCGGCGCGCGATGCGTCGCCTGCTCGGCGCAGCCCGGCCACTGGCAGCCCGGCAGATCGGCGCGAGGCCTGCGGTCCTGGCCGGGCTTGACCCGGATGCGATCAAAGAGCGGTGAATTCGTACTCATCGATTCCGATTATGCGGGCGCGGCAATGACACTCGCAAGACTTGACAGGCTTTAATTTCACCCCTTGCGGTCATTGCCGATTTGGCATGCCACCGCTAAAGCTGCGGCCATAGGAACGTGAGCCATGGCAACGCAGGATGTGATCACGGAAAAGTTGCGCAAGGCTTTCACTCCAGTGAGCCTGCGCGTCGAGGACGAATCGCATCAGCATGCCGGCCATGCCGGACATCGCCCCGGCGGCGCGACCCATTTCCGCCTCTATATCGTAGCCGAAGCCTTCAGCGGGAAGAGCCGGCTCGACCGTCACCGCATGATCAATGCGGCACTGGCGGCGGAACTGAAAGGCGGCGTGCATGCGCTTGCCATTCACGCCGCGGCGCCTGGCGAGGGGATGTAACCAACCGCCGCCGATTAAGTGCGACCCGCCGCTCAATCGCCGTTATGCCCGCGGTTGTCGCGGGCATCCACGCCTTGAATCCGAACGAAGACGTGGGTGGCCGGGACAAGCCCGGCCATGACGAGTCAGTGTTTATTGCGGTTCGTATTACTCCGCCGCCTCGTACCGGCTGCGCGAGCGTCGGGGCTCGCGCACCGGGGCTTTATGTGTTTCGTCCCAGTACCAGACGCCCGGTTCGCCGTGGATCGAGAACGGCGCGTTCGAGCGTCAACGATGGTCAGTCACACCCATGCGCGGCCGAAATGGTCGCGCGGCGTTGTTTTGTCAACGCTGTGGCCTTCTTGAAAATGTTCGTCCGTAAGGGAAAAAATCGCTACCGGTCGCTGCCCGCGGGTTCTGCGGCTTGCGGCGCCTCCAATTCACCCAGCAGGTCCGTCAGATCGAGCCGCTCGGCGACCATCGCAAGCGTGCCGTCCATGGTGCGCGGCCATTGTTCCTTCGGCCGATCCCAGTATAGCTCGACGCCATTGTCGTCGGGGTCACGCAGATAAAGCGCTTCACTGACGCCATGGTCGGAGGCGCCTTCGAGCGGAATTTTGGCCTCAGTCAACCGGTGCAGCGCATCGGCGAGCCGCGCCCGCGTGGGATAGAGGATCGCCACATGATAGAGGCCCGTCGTGCCCATCGGCGGCGGCGAACCGCCGTGGCTTTCCCAGGTATTGAGCCCGATGTGATGGTGGTAGCCGCCCGCGGAAACGAAAGCAGCGCCGCGCAGGCGCTGCGTCAGTTCGAAGCCGAGCACACCGCAATAGAATGCCAGCGCACGTTCAAGGTCGGCGACTTTCAGATGCACATGACCGATGCGGACGCCCGGATCGATCGGGGCGGGCGCGGGGCCGATTTCCATCGGGGCGAGTTCTGTCTTCTCGTCCATGACGGTTCTCCACCGATCGCCATTGCGAGGAGAAAAGCGACCAAGCAATCCAGCGTTCCGAATTGCGGGACTGGATTGCTTCGCTTTGCTCGCAATGACGTCTACGTCTTCTGTTCGGCGCGCGCGTACGGGCCGTAGCCCGGACGGTAGCTCTTGTCATCGAGGAATTGGGCCATGCCTTTGGCACGGCCGCCTTCTTTGTCCTGAAAACGCATCTCCTGGCTCTTGGCCTGGAGATAGTCGGCCGCCTGCTCATGCGGAACGGAGCGCACGTTCTTGACCGCGATCTTTGTCGCCCTCAGCACTTCGGGATTGAGCTTCAAGAGCCGTTGCGCCAGCGTGACCGTCTCTTCACGCAATTTGTCGCGTGGCACGGCTTTGTTGATGAGCCGGATTTTCTCCGCCATCTTGCCGTCAAAGGTCTCGCCCGTCATTGCGAGCCAGACCGCATCGCGCAACGCGAGCGCGTCGGTCAGCGCCTTGGAGACAAAGCCGCCCGGCAGGATGCCCCAGTTGACTTCGGACAGTCCGAATTTCGCGTCCTCCGCCGCGATGGCGAAATCGCAGGCGATGAGCTGGGTAAAGCCACCGCCAAAACAGAAGCCGTTGACCATGGCGATGGTCGGCTTTGGATAGGTGAACAGTTTCTGCCAGCGCCAGTAGTGGCTGGCCCACGCGGCGCGTGCGCGCTCGGTCGGCTTGCTGTCAAGTTCACGGAAATAAAGCTTCAAATCCTGCCCGGCGCACCAGGCCTCGCCGGCGCCGGTCAGCACCAGAACTTTGGTACGGGCGTCGCTCTCCAATTCGTTGAGCACGTCGGCCATGTCGAAGTGCAGTTGCGGGCTCATCGCGTTGCGCTTTTCCGGCCGATTGAGAATGACCCAGGTGATGCCCTCGTTGGCTCCTGTGTCGCGCTCGATCTTGACCGTCTCATAAGTGCCGTTGGCCATGGTCTTTGCTTTCTCCGTTTGCCCTGTTTTCCTCCCCCGAGCGGGGAAAGGCGTCAGCTTGCCTTCGCGGCGGCTTTGCGCGCAAGCGGGGTGACGCGCAATGCAGTGATGCGGTTTCGGTTTTTCTGCAGCACGTTGAAACGAAAGCCGTGGAAGGTGAAGCTCTGTCCCGGCTCGGGAATCGAACGCGTCTCGTGTATAACCACGCCGGCGATCGTCGTCGCCTCGTCGTCGGGAATATTCCAGTCCATGGCGCGATTAAGATCGCGCACCGGCACCGCACCGTCGACGTTGACGGAGCCATCCGGCAGCGCCCGCACGCCGGGCACGGCGATGTCCTGCGTATCGCTGATGTCGCCGACGATCTCTTCCACGATGTCTTCGAGCGTCACCAGCCCTTCCAGTTCGCCATATTCATCGACCACCAGCGCCAGCGCGGTCTTGCGTGCGCGAAACGCCTTGAGCTGTTCGTAGAGCGGCGTGGTGTCGGGCACAAACCACGGCCGCGTCGCCAGCGCCGGGATGTCGACCTTGGCGGCGTCGCCGCCGGCGTCGTGGAGTGCGCGCAAAAGATCCTTGGCGTGCAGCACACCGATGATGTTGTCCGGCGTGCCGCGCCACAGCGGCAGCCGGGGCACCGCGGCGGCAAGTGCGGCGACGACCAGCGCGTGCGGCGGCTCGTCCGCATCCAGCATTACCATTTTGGTGCGGTGGACCATGACGTCCGAGACTGTCATCTCCCGTAGATCGAGCACGCCGCCCATCATGTCGCGGTCGAATTTTTCCACGATACCGGCGCGGTGCAGCAGATCGACGGCGCCGCGCAATTCCTCGCGCGGCGACAAGATCGACTGCATTTTGCCGACCGGCATGCCGACGGCGCCCAGGATCAGCCGCACCAGCCACTCAACCGCTTTGAGGATCGGCAGGAACAAGCGCACGATTCGGTCTATCGGCCGCGCCACCGCAAGGGCCATGCGGTCCGGCATATTGAAGGCGGCGGTCTTCGGCAGCACTTCGGAGATCACAAAGATCAGCACCGTCATCACCAGCGTGGCGTAGATCACGCCGGCTTTGCCGAACAACGTCAGCAGCAGACCGGTCGCCAGTGTCGAAGCCCCGATATTGGTTAGATTGTTGACGAGCAATATCGCGCCCAACAGGCGCTCGCGCGTTGCCAGCAAACGGTTGACGATGCCGGCGTCGCGGCTGCCCTGCCGTTCCAGGCGCATCATGGCGGCGCGCGACGACGCAGTCAGCGCGGTTTCGCTCCCGGAAAAAAACGCCGATACCAGGAGACAGAGCAGAATCGCCGCAACGGTTAACCAGTCGATAATCGTCATTGCTCGGAAAGCTTCTCGCTCAGAAACGCACGTACCTCGCCCGCGTCGATGCCGGTTTCGATGAAGGCATCGCCGATGCCGCGGACCAGAATGAATGTAAGCCTGCCGCGCTTGATTTTCTTGTCCTGGGCAATCAGTTCCATCAGCTCGCCGATGGAGGGAGGCGGAGGCGCAATGTCCTGGATCCGGGTCGGCAATCCGGCCGCCGCCAGATGACGGATGACGCGCGCGGCTTCGGCCTTCGAACAAAGTCCCTGCCGGCTGGCCGAAAATTCGAAAGCGAGCGCCATGCCAATGGCGATGGCTTCGCCATGCAGCAACTGATCGGAATAGCCGCAGGCCGCCTCCAGCGCGTGGCCGAAGGTGTGGCCGAGATTGAGCAACTGGCGGTCGCCGGTTTCACGCTCGTCACGGGCAACGATCGCGGCTTTGGCGCGGCAGCTCACGGCGATAGCGTGGTCGCGCGCAGAACCTCCCGAAGAATTGCCGCTGGCGAACACCTCCTTGCGGTTGGCATCGAGCCAGTCGAAGAAAGCGGCATCGCCGAGCAATCCATACTTCGCCATTTCCGCATAGCCGGCGCGGAATTCGCGGACCGGGAGCGTGTCGAGCAGCGCCGTATCGGCAACGACCAGGATCGGCTGGTGGAAGGCGCCGATCAGATTCTTTCCGTGGCTGGAATCGATGGCGGTCTTGCCGCCGACCGAGGAATCGACCTGAGCCAGCAGGGTGGTTGGCACTTGCACGTAGTCGAGACCGCGGCGCACGACGGCCGCCGCAAAACCGGCGAGGTCGCCGATCACGCCGCCGCCGAGCGCGATGACGAGATCACCGCGCTCGATGCGTGCGGCGACGATCGCCTCGCACACCCGCTCGAAGACGGGAAAACGCTTGGAACTCTCACCGGGCGGGACGACGATGCTGTCTGTCTGCACGCCAGCGCGGCCGAGCGTACCCACGATCGCAGGCAAGATCTGCCGCGCGACATTTTCGTCGGTGACGATGAACGTCTTGGCGCCTGGCCGCAACGCGGCTACGCGGGCGCCGAGTGAATCGGCGACGCCACGTCCGATCACTATGTCATAGCTGCGAGTGCCGAGATTGACCTTTACAAGTTCCGGCTCGGCGGCGTGGGCGCTGCGAACGGGTGCGGTCATGCGCCGTCCTTTTGCTCGGTGGGAGCCGTGACCTGCAGATGCGCGGCCAGTGCCTCGACGATTTCACCGACGATCGAATCGTGCGCGGTGTCCCGCGACTGAACGGCGATGTCGGCCAGCGCGTAGACCGGCTCGCGCACTTTGAGAAGCTGGCGCAGAGTTTCGGCAGGATCGTCGGTCTGCAGCATCGGGCGGTCGTTTTTGCGCTTGGCGACGCGACGCACCAGCACATCGAATTCCGCCGAAAGCCAGATCGATACGCCCTTGGTCTTGATAGCGTCGCGCGTCGCTTCGTTCATGAAAGCGCCGCCGCCGGTCGCCAGCACTTGCGGTCCGGCATCCAGCAAGCGTGCGATCACGCGCGCTTCGCCGCTCCTGAAATCAGGCTCGCCGTGCCGGGCAAAAATATCCGGAATGCTCATTCCCGCGGCCTTTTCGATCTCCGTGTCGGCGTCGATAAACGGCATGGCGAGGCGGGCCGCAAGCCGCCGCCCGATCGACGACTTGCCGACACCCATCATGCCGACCAGCACTACCGAGCGGCGTTGCAACGCAGCCCGGATTGCGGCCACCAGGGGGGCCGTATTGGCGTCATTTTGTAGTGCGATATCAGTCATATGCCTTCGCGTTGGCCGGATGCCGTGTCGGACATGGCCTTGTCAGGCTTGGCCGGACGTGATCGTACTCGTTCCGCTTCTCCGGCACCAATTGGATGAGCACGGGCGCTGCCACGATGCCGAGCCTAATCCGTTTACTCACCATCATCGCGATCCTGTGTGCCGTCATCTACGGCGGTCTATATGCGCTGGCACATTTCGTACAGCCGACGCCCCGGCAGATGAGCGTTTACATTCCGCCCAACAAATTCTTCCAGGCGCATTGAAGGAGCACGATGGCGCGGGAAACGGCGCGGCCGGCGCGGCAATCGGACGAGCGCTTGATCGCGCTGTTTCTCGACATGCTGGCAGCCGAGCGCGGCGCGGGAGATAACACACTTGCTGCCTATGGGCGTGACCTTGCGGATCTTGCCGACGATCTCGCCCACGCCAAGGGATCGATCACGCGCGCCGGCACCGGCGAGTTGCGCGCCTATTTGGGACGCTTGGCACGGCGCGGCATGCGTGCGTCGACCGTGGCACGGCGGCTATCGGCCATCCGGCAGCTTTACCGCTTTCTCTATGCGGAGGGGCTGCGCAAGGACGATCCGGCCGCGGTGCTTGAAGGACCGAAGCGCAGCCGCCCGTTGCCCAAAACCTTGAGCATTGCCGAGGTCGACCGATTGCTGCGCGCGGCGGGCACGGCCGTTCCTGGGGCGCCGCTGCGCGAGCGGCTGCGGGTGGCGCGGCTCTCCTGTCTCTTGGAGACGCTGTACGCCACCGGCCTTCGGGTCTCGGAACTCGTCGCGTTGCCGGTTTCGGCTGCGCGACGCGATGCGCGCGTGATTGTAGTGCGGGGCAAGGGCAACAAGGAGCGCATGGTGCCGCTCAACACAGCCGCGAAGGACGCGATGGCGGCGTACCTCGCCCTGCTTGGCGAAGCGGATCGCGACGCCAAATCGAAATGGCTGTTCCCGTCGTTCGGCGAGAGTGGCCATCTCAGCCGCCAGCACTTCGCTCGCGATCTCAAGACGCTGGCGGTTGCGGCGGGATTGCGTGGCGAGCAGGTGAGCCCGCACGTCCTGCGCCACGCCTTCGCCAGCCACCTTCTGCACAATGGCGCCGACCTGCGTGTGGTGCAGACGCTGCTCGGTCATGCCGATATTTCGACCACGCAGATTTACACCCACGTACTGGAGGAGCGGCTGAAAAGCCTGGTGCGCGATCTGCATCCGCTGGCGGAGGGCTGATGCTCTCGGATCGAAACCGCGGCCGCCTCGATTGACTTATCCTCGTGGCGCGGGCGAGTGTGTTCCGCCATCCCTCATCTGTCATAAGTCCCGTCATTATCAAGCGATTCACTGATGCGCTCTTACCTCGATTTCGAAAAGCCGGTGGCCGCGCTCGAGGCCAAGGTCGAGGAACTGCGCGCGCTGCAGGCAGGCGGCGACGCGATCGCGATCGGCGAGGAGATCGGCCGCATCGAGGCCAAGGCGGCGGCCGCGCTCGAGGACCTCTACGGCACGTTGACGCCCTGGCAGAAGACGCAGGTGGCGCGCCACCCGCAGCGGCCGCACTGCCTCGACTACATCGCCGCGATGATCACCGAGTTCGTGCCGCTGGCTGGCGACCGCAAACATGGCGACGATCCAGCCGTCATCGGCGGCTTCGGCCGTTTTCACGGCGAGAGCGTCTGCGTCATTGGCCATGAAAAGGGCTCCGATACCGACAGCCGGCTCAAGCACAATTTCGGCATGGCGCGGCCCGAAGGCTATCGCAAAGCGGTTCGTCTGATGACGATGGCGGATCGCTTCGATATTCCGGTCATTGCGCTAATCGATACGGCAGGCGCCTATCCGGGAATCGGCGCCGAGGAGCGCGGCCAAGCCGAGGCGATCGCGCGTTCGACCGAAGCTTGTCTTGAGATCGGCGTGCCAAACGTGGCGGCGATCATCGGGGAGGGTGGTTCCGGCGGGGCGGTGGCAATCGCTACGGCCAATAAGGTGATCATGCTGGAACATTCGATCTACAGCGTGATTTCGCCCGAGGGTGCGGCCTCGATTTTGTGGCGCGACACGACGAGGGCGCAGGACGCGGCTTTGGCCATGAAGATCACTGCCCAGGATCTGGCGCGCTTTGGTGTCGTCGATACCATCGTGCCGGAGCCGGTCGGTGGTGCACATCGCGAGCCGGCTGCGGCTGTTGCGGCCACCGGGGAAGCGATCGCCATCGCGTTGGCAGAACTCCGGCAACTCGACCGCGCCGCAGTCGTTCAGCAGCGGCGCGCGAAGTTCCTGGCGATCGGCCGCGCGCTGACCTGAACCTCGAATGGGCACCAGTTCCTTCTGCCACAATGCCGCCTGAATTTGACCTCGCCGGCGGCCTCGGTTCGGGTCGTGGAAAGTCGCCAAATCCCCGGATTTGCTTGTCGAATTTGCTGAAAATTAACGCTTCATTATCCCCGGTGCGTAAGTTTCCGGCATACTAGGCTGCCTTGCGAAAGCCATGGCTAAGAGATAACGATTAGCCAGTGATGGAATGGGGATGATCCATCCGTCGGGGAGTGTCCGTTTGAACCGCGCCACACCGGCTCGCATGCATATTACGCGTGCGCTTTTGGCATCTGCGGTGCTTGCCGCCGCACTGACGCTTGGCGGCTGCTTTGGCGAAGACGGATATGACATCCCCGGCAGGGCGATGAAGGAACTGTCGCCGCAGATGCTGGCGACGCTCCATCAAAAGAACATGCCGCAGGACTCGCCGCTCCTCATCCGCGTCTTCAAAGAGGAAGCGGAACTCGAAGTCTGGAAACAGGATACGAGCGGACGCTACGCGTTGCTCAAGATCTATCCGATCTGCCGGTGGTCGGGCGACCTCGGCCCGAAAGTCAAAGAGGGGGACCGCCAGGCGCCCGAGGGTTTCTATCCGATCACGCCCGGCCTGATGAACCCCAATTCAAATTACTATCTCGCCATCAATACCGGCTTCCCCAACGCTTACGACCGGGCCAACAATCGCCACGGCGCGTTTCTGATGATCCATGGCGATTGCTCCTCGCGCGGCTGCTACGCCATGACCGACGAGGAGATCGGCGAAATCTATTCGCTGGCGCGCGAGTCGTTTCTGGGGGGGCAGAAGGAAGTCCAGCTCCAGGCCTATCCGTTTCATATGACGCCGGCCAACTTGGCCCGCCACCGCAACAATCCCAATCTCGCCTTCTGGCAGATGATCAAGGAAGGCGACGACCATTTCCAGGTCTCGCACCTCGAGCCTAAGATTAACGTCTGCGAGCGGCGCTATGTGTTCGATGAGGTTTCGCCGGATAATCCGGCTAAGCCACTTTCGTTCACCCCGACGGGGCGATGTCCGAAATTCGAGGTTGATCCGACGATTGCGAGCGCAGTCGCGGCGAAGCAGCAGATCGACAATTCGAAATACGCGCAGCTCGTGCGGGAAAATATCGCCGAGGCGCCGCTGACGAACGGAACGGACGGCGGCATGAACCGGGTGTTCGTGGCCAAGCTCGACGATCCGACCTATACCTACGACAACAATGGGCACATCCATGTGCCGCCGCTGCAGCCCGGCCGCCTGCCGCCGGCTATCTCGCCGCCTCGGGGCTCCGAATCCGATATGACCGCGGCCATTGCCGCACCGCCCGCTGAGCCTGGCTCGGTGGGCAATATCTTCGGCAGCATGTTCGCTTCGCACGCTTCCGCCGAACCAGCCGTCGCATCCGCCGATTCCGGCAGTCACGCAGGTTTCTTCGGTGGTCTGTTTGGATCGAAGGGCGATGGGGCGCAGCAGCAGCCGGTGCCGCAGGCGTCGGCGCCGGTACGGACCGCGACCGCTCCACCTAAACTTCGGCCTTCAGTGCGAACCGCGCCGACTGCCACAGCGAGTATCCGGCCGAAAGCACAGCCCCAGACAGCTGACGCCGGCAAGCCCAAGCCCAAAACTGCGCCGATCGAACAGGCCAGCGCTTTCGCGCCGGCGGCGAGCGGCGGCAGTTTGATTAGCGGCGCGCAACCCGTTGTGCCAGCCGGCAACTTCAACAGCCGATGGTCCGGCTTCTAATTCTCGGCAATTTCTCTGAAAGACAGCGGCTTGGGAACGGCGTCTGATCCGCCGGCCCCGCTGTGATCAGACGTAGCGTCCGTGACAGTGCTTGAACTTCTTGTTTGAACCGCACGGGCAGGCCTCGTTGCGGCCGACCTTGCCCCAACTCGACGGGTCTTTCGGATCGCGCGGCATTGTCTGCGCCCCACTCGCCGCGGCGGACGCCAGCGACGCTCCGGCGTTGCTCGCCATGGCGCGGACGATGTTTTGGCGTGGCTGCATGTCACCGCCGGCCATGGCCATCGCCATTTCATCTTCGCCGGTCATTGGGTCGGCCTTGTGCAACTCCATGGCGGGCAGCATTCCTTGTTGCTCGGGCGGCGCCTGTGTCACCTCGACGCGCATGAGCTGCGCCGTCACCGCCTCGCGCAAATTGTGGCTCATCGCCTCGAACAGACTGAAGGCTTCCGCCTTATATTCGTTGAGCGGATCGCGCTGGGCGTAACCGCGCAAGCCGACGACCTGGCGTAGATGGTCGAGCATGACGAGATGCTCGCGCCACAGGTGATCGAGCGTCTGCAGCAGGATCGATTTCTCGATGTAGCGAACGACATCTGCGCCCCATTCCGCCGCTTTGCCGGCCATGTGCTCATCGGCGCGGCGCTCGACGCGATCGAAAATCTCCTCGTCAGCGATGCCCTCTTCCTTGGCCCACTCATCGACCGGCAGATCGATGCCGAGCACACGCTGGATCTCCCCACGCAGTCCCGGCGTATCCCATTGCTCGGGATAGGCGTTCTCCGGCACGTGCTTGGCGACCAGATCGTCGATCGCGGTGTGGCGCATGTCGGCGACGATCTCGGCGACCGCGTCGTCCTGCATCCATTCGACGCGCTGGTCGAAAATGACCTTGCGCTGGTCGTTCATGACGTTGTCGTACTTGAGAATGTTCTTGCGCAGGTCGAAGTTGCGCGCTTCGACCTTCTGCTGCGCCTTTTCCAATGCCTTGTTGATCCACGGATGGACGATCGCTTCGTTCTCCTTCAAGCCGAGCCGCGTCAGCATGCCGTCGAGCTTGTCGGTGCCGAAGATGCGCATCAGGTCGTCTTCGAGCGACAGGTAGAACTTCGAATGGCCGGGGTCTCCCTGGCGGCCCGACCGGCCGCGCAGCTGATTGTCGATGCGCCGGCTCTCGTGACGCTCGGTGCCGAGCACACAGAGGCCGCCGGCGGCGAGCGCTTTATCCTTCAAGCGGCTGACCTGCACACGGATTTCCGCGGCGCGCTCGGACTTCTCGCGCTCGCGCTGGTCTTCGATATCGGCCAATTCCTGGCGAATGCGCATATCGGCGTTGCCGCCAAGCTGAATATCGGTGCCGCGGCCGGCCATGTTGGTGGCGATAGTGATGGCTCCGGGCACGCCGGCCTGGGAGACGATGTAAGCCTCCTGTTCGTGATAGCGGGCGTTGAGGATGGCAAACACCTTCGCCTTCGTGGCGCCCTCGTCGCCCGAATAGAGCGCCGCAAATGCGTTGGGATCGGAAAAATCATGCTGCTCCCAGCCGTGCTGGCGCAGCATTTCGGCGAGCTGCTCGGACTTCTCGATCGATGTCGTGCCGACCAGCACCGGCTGGCCGCGCTTCTTGCAATCCTCGATCAGTTCAATAATGGCGCGATATTTCTCTGCCGCAGTGCGATACACTTCGTCGTCGTCGTCGAGCCGCACCATCGGCATGTTGGTGGGAATTTCCAGCACTTCGAGTTCGTAGATGTCCTGGAACTCGTCGGCCTCGGTCAGAGCCGTGCCGGTCATGCCGGCGAGCTTGTCGTACATGCGGAAATAGTTCTGGAAGGTGATTGAGGCGAGCGTCTGGTTCTCCGGCTGGATCGGCTGGTGCTCCTTGGCCTCGAGTGCCTGGTGCAGGCCTTCCGAGTAACGGCGGCCCGGCATCATGCGGCCGGTGAATTCGTCGATGATGACGACCTCGCCGTTGCGCACGATGTAGTCCTTGTCGCGGGCGAACAGCTGGTGCGCGCGCAGCGCCTGGTTGACGTGATGGACGACGGAGACGTTTTCCACGTCATACAGTGAATCGGACTTGAGCTGGCCGGCATCGCGCAGCGACCGCTCCATCTTCTCCATGCCGGCTTCGGTGAGCGTGACGGTGCGCTGTTTCTCGTCGACTTCGTAGTCGGTCTTGTCGAGCCTGGGAATGTAGGCGTCGATGGTGTTGTAGAATTCCGAACGATCGTCGAGCGGTCCGGAAATGATCAGCGGCGTGCGCGCTTCGTCGACCAGGATGGAGTCGACCTCGTCAACGATGGCGTAGACGTGGCCACGCTGCACCATGTCCTCGACCCGGTATTTCATGTTGTCGCGCAGATAATCGAAGCCCAGCTCATTGTTGGTGCCGTAGGTAACGTCGCACTCGTATTCCTTCTTGCGCTGTTCGTCGTCGAGGCCATGGACGATGATGCCGACCGTCAGCCCAAGGAATTTGTAAATCTGACCCATCCATTCGGCGTCGCGCTTGGCCAGGTAATCGTTGACCGTGACGACGTGGACGCCGCGGCCGGCCAGCGCATTGAGATAGACCGGCAGCGTTGCGACCAGCGTCTTGCCCTCGCCGGTCTTCATCTCTGAGATTTTGCCGTCGTGCAGCACCATGCCGCCGATCATCTGGACGTCGAAATGGCGCTGGCCGAGCGTGCGCTTGGAGGCCTCACGGACGGTGGCGAAAGCCGGCACCAGGATGTCGTCGAGCGTCTTGCCTTCGGCGAGCTGCTTCTTGAATTCGGCGGTGCGCCCGCGCAGCTCCTCGTCGGAGAGCTTTTCGAGCTCTGGCTCGAGCGCGTTGATCGCGTCGACGCGCGACCGATACTGGCGGATACGCCGGTCGTTTGAGGTCCCGAACAGCTTGCGGGCGACTGCGCCGATCATCGCATTATCATCCTTCCGCCTACCGGCCGCGCCACAAAGTTAACGAAGTCGTCCCCGCAACGTGGCGGCCGCCTGTCGCGAACACGGTTGAATTTCCTCGCGATAGGCCAAGTCCAACTAACGGAAAATGCGGCGCTATTTGGGCTTCTGCAGACGACAATGCAACGGCACGCAGGCGTGGCAATCACCGTCCGCACCCTTGGCGAGAGATAGGAGGGGGTGGTTTTCTTGTCAATGCGATGCCTCGGTCGCGTAGGCGCAACCTCCGGCCGAATTCTTCGATTGCAAAGCGGGGCCTTTTCGGCGAGTTTCCGCGCCGAATTCTGGGTTCGGACGACTGGCTCGACCGGCGCGACGACCGGGTCAAGCCGAAACGGGCCCGGCGAACCTGACAACCCTGCAGGGTTCCTGCCGGTAAATCGACCGGTCAATTTGCCCCTGTGACAAAGGAATAGGTCTGATGACATTTATTCGTTCGCTTGCAATCGGCACGTTCGGCGTGCTTTTCGGCGCCCTTGCACTCACGGCGCCGCTCTTTGTGCCGGTCACGCCGTTGCGGGCCCAGGACGATCCGGTGATCGCCCGCGCCAATGGTGTCGATATCCATCAGAGCGACCTCGCGATGGCGGAGGAAGAGATCGGCTCCAACATCCCGAACATGGGACCGGAGCAGAAGCGCCAATACCTCGTCACCTACCTCGCCGACGTCATCGTGCTATCGCAGGCCGCCGAGCAGCAAAAACTTGGCGACAGTGCCGACGTTAAGCGCCAGCTTTCGTTCGATCGCAACAAGGTGCTGATGGAAGCGCTGCTGCAAAAGGCCGGGCGCGCGGCGCAGACCGACGACGCGCTGCACAAGGTGTATGACGACGCAATCAAGACGATGAAGGGCGAGGAAGAAGTGCACGCTCGCCACATCCTGGTGCCGACCGAACAGGAAGCCAAGGACATCGAGGCCGCGCTGAAGGGCGGCGCGGATTTTGCCAAGCTCGCCAAGGAAAAATCCAAGGACCCGAGCGGCGCCAGCAATGGCGGCGATCTCGGCTGGTTCACCAAGGACCAGATGGTGCCGGAGTTCGCCGACGTCGCGTTCAAACTTCCCAAGGGCCAGATTTCGGACCCGGTGAAAACGCAGTTCGGCTGGCACATCATCGAGGTCGAGGATAAGCGAATCAAGCCGACGCCGACCTTCGAACAGGTCAAACCGCAGCTCGAGAACTACGTGGCACACCGCGCGCAAGCCGAGATGGTCGACGGTCTGCGGAAGTCCGCCAAGATCGAGCGTCTGGATCAGCCGGCGGCGCCGGCTACGGCACCGCCGAGTCCCATGCTCAATCCTGCAGCGCCGGTGAAGAAGTAAGCTCGGCGCTAACCGTTCCAGATCGGACGGAACTGCGAGGTCACAAGCTGCAGCGGCGCATTGCCCCGCAGATGCAGGGTTGCACTAAGGAGCAGGCTTTAAGTAATTCGCCGACGAGGGCGCGCGACCGGGGTAACGATGTCGTGGCGATGCGGTTCGGGCATCCCTTCGCGGACGCGCGACTAAAGGCGTTATTGTCGCGGTCTGCTCCAGACCTTACGATTAGCGCGGATAACACAACACTGCGCGTTCGCGACCGCGAATGACAGAAAGACACCTCCTACGGTCGTCGGCGCCAACAGACGATCAGCCCCGACTCAGAGCTGACATCGGGAGGCCAACAGGCCATGTCGGATCCTGATAGCCCTGCTGGCCGCGATCGTCCGGTTGCTGTGGTGCGTCGAGAAGGGATTGGTCGGAGCCCTCAAGCAAACAGTGGCGCCTACAGAATATTACCTGCTGGAGATACCGCGATTGTAATCGAGTTTGGCGACTCGATTGATCGAAATATCAATTCACAAGTCCTCGCGCTCGCTCATCGCCTGAATCAGGTCCATCTGGAAGGGATCATCGAGTATGTGCCGACATTCCGTTCGCTGATGGTCCACTACGAGCCAGTTTCCCTGGCAACTTCGACGCTCACCGCGCATGTCATCGGATTGATGCAGGACTTGCGATTCCGGGAGACGTCTGGCCGGAGGTGGCACTTGCCTGTGTGTTACGATAGGCAGGTTGCTCCCGACCTCGACGAAGTCGCGTTGCGCACTGAACTATCGCCAGCCCAGGTGGTCGAGGCTCATAGCGCGGTAACGTATCACGTCTACATGCTCGGCTTTTTGCCCGGCATGGCATATCTGGGCGACTTGCCTGCGGCGCTGGTGTTGCCGCGGCTTGCAAACCCCCGACTTAGAGTTCCTGCGGGTTCGCTGGCCATTGCGACGACGATGACCTGCATTATCCCGCTGGAAACGCCCTCCGGATGGCATCTGATCGGAAGGTCGCCGGTATCGTTTCTTCAATGGCGGCCCCATCCTGAGGCGCTTCTTGCCGCGGGCGATGCGATCAACTTTGTGCCGGTGTCGCTTGACGAATACGAACTGCTCTCAGCGCGGTCCGCATCCGGCAAGCTGAGCATGACGCCCGTTGGTGAAGTTACAGAAGAAGCAACATGATTCCGACGCTGCGCGTTCTCAGACCGGGTCTGCGAACGACCATTCAAGACCTCGGCCGACCCGGTCACCAGCGTTTCGGTATCAGCGTAAGCGGTGCACTCGATCCTGTTAGCCTTCGTGCCGCGAATGCGCTGGTGGGCAATCCACCGGGAATGGGCGCCCTCGAGGCCGCTTATGTAGGTCCGACGCTCGCAGTTGAGGCCGAGGAGGTGAGGCTTGCCTTCGTCGGAGCTGACGCAACGATCGAACTGCTGTCTGACGCCGGCGCGGTCAACGGCCGGCGAATAAGCCCCTTGAGAAGCATCCGACTGCGACGCGGAGAAGTCGTCCGCGTCGGTTCGCTCACCGGCGGCGCGGTGCTTTACGTTGCGGTGGAGGGTGGCTTCGATATAGCGCCCGCGCTTGGCAGCGTCTCAACTGACACCCGCGGCCGCTTCGGAGGTTGGCAGGGGCGTGCTTTGATTGCGGACGATCAGCTGCCGTTACGTAACATGCAGGCGAGCGACCGCGACGATTGTCGGATTGATGAGCTTAATCTTGGCCTGCCGCGCCGCTTGCGTGTCGTTCTTGGTCCGCAGCACGATTATTTCCCGGACCGTGCGATCAGTGCTTTTTCGGGCAGTGACTTCAGCGTGTCCGCCGATACCGATCGCATTGGTATGCGGCTGAAAGGCCCGCCAATTAGCCAGGCTAAAGAAGGCGCTTTCACCTCCGACGGCACGGCGACAGGTTCTATCCAAGTGACCGGAAGCGGGCAGCTGATAGTGCTGCTACCTGATCGTCAGACCACAGGTGGTTATCCAAAAATTGCGACGATCATCTCTGCCGATCTACCTGCGCTGGGCAGACTGTCCATCGGATCGCAAATTGCGTTTGAACCGGTCACCATCGAGGTCGCACAAAGTCTGCGCCGAGAAATGTTGACTGCGGTCGCTGCCCTACACGACAAGCTCAAGCCGGTCCCTCACACCAGAGGCGAACTTTCGGCCAGGTTGCGTGCTTCCAATCTCATCAGCGGCGTGATCGACGGGCGAAATTGAAAAGGCTGACGGACTGGATGATCTTCGGCTTTGGAAGAACAGGGCCCGGGAGATTTGAGACGAGACCTCAGGCTGCTGTGGCGGTCCGAAGGCGGGCTTTGTGGCACATTTCCACGATTTCCTCGAAAGGCATGGGCTTGCCAAAGAGGTATCCTTGTGCGTGATCGCAACCAAGCGCCTGCAAAACTTCGCTCTGGCTTTCCGTTTCCACGCCTTCCGCGGTGAGATTCATCCCGAGTGCGCGCACGATGCTGACGACGCCCCGAATGATCGCTATTTGCTCGCCCTGGTGATCAAGATCGGTAATAAAGCTGCGATCAATCTTTACAGTGTCAAGCGGGAATTTGCGCAGATAGCTGAGCGACGAATAACCACTTCCGAAGTCATCCAGTGCGATAGAGACCCCGAGCTGGTCGAGCTCGTCCAGGATGGATAAAGTCGGGGCGCTGCTCTCCAGAAGCAACCGCTCGGTTATCTCCAGCTCGAGACGGTTCGGATCCAAGCCGCTCGTTTTCAGCGCTCGCTCGACGGTGCTTACCAGATCGCAAGTGGAAAACTGTGCCGGTGACAGGTTCACCGAGATGCGAATGTCGGCAGGTAGTGCCGCAGCCTGGCGACAAGCCGTGTTCAGCGCCCACTCGCCAAGTCTGGCCATCAGTCCGGTATCTTCAGCGATGGGTATAAAGACCGCAGGCGGCACGAAACCTCTCTGGCCATGCTTCCACCTTGCGAGCGCCTCGAAGCCCCGCAGCTTTTTGTCACGCATGCTGACAATCGGCTGATAGTGCAGCTCCAATTCGTTTCTCTCCATCGCGTCACGCAAATCAATCTCGATTTGCCGTCGCTCTGACATTTCTTCCGTCATGGACGATCGATAGAACTGATATCCATTGGGCCCCGTTTCCTTTGTGGCATAAAGCGCCAAATCAGCGGCCGCCAGCAAATCGTCCGGTGTTCTTCCATCGGAAGGGGCGAGGGCTATGCCGATGCTGATTGAGGTCTGGACGCGATGACCACCCAAGCTGAACGGTCTTCGGATTGACTCGCTCAGTCGCGAGGCGAGATTCGTGATGGCAGCGATCCCGGCATGGTCGACTGCCATGACGGCAAACTCATCCCCGCCAAGCCGGGCTAAAATATCGTGTGGTCCTAATGATGCTCGTAATCGTTCGCCAACTCCCTGCAAAAGCAGATCACCGATACGGTGGCCCAAAGTATCGTTAATGATTTTGAAGCGGTCTAAATCGAGAAACAGGACCGCGTAATCCATATTTTGCCACGCTAGGTCTTGCCTTCCCGTGACGCCGCTCAACGCGTCTTGAAACCCGCGGCGATTTAACAGGCCCGTCAATGCGTCTTCAGATGCCAACTTTGCCATGGCGCAGGATGTCGCCTCGAGCTCCTTGGATTTTTTGCGGGCTCCATCTTCGGTGCGGAACATGAATTCCATGGCGGCAAGGATAAGCAGCGTCAGCACGATGCCGCCGATAGCCGCGATATGGAATCCGCGCGAAGAATCGGCAAGAACTTCATCCTCGTTAAGGCTGACCTTCACCCATAACGGAACGCCGTTTACTTTGCGAAGGGTGACGATTCGGGAAGCGCCGTTCTGCGCGTCGCGCAGCTCGAATGTTTTATTCACGCCTTCGCGCATTACGGCGAACAAAGGGGTGCCGCGAATGCTCTCACCCATCCTTTGGTCCTTAGCCGCGCCGCCTGCCGCTCGGACAATGCCGTCCTCGCCGATAAGAGCGATGGACTCGGAAAATGGAAGATCGACCCGCGTATAGAACTTCGTGAAATGGTCCGGACTTAACGACGCAACGACGACGCCGCCGAAGTTCCCCGCGTAGGATATGCGACGCGAGAGCTGAATGGACCACTCACCACTGGCGCGGCCAACAACCGGGCGGCTGATAAACAGTTGATCCCCGGTGGCATGAAGCTGTGCTTGAAAATGATCCCGATCATGAAGGTCCAGTACCGGCGCCGGTTGCGGACCTGCCGTTGAGGCGCGCATCATGCCATGCGGATCTATGATACCAACCTGTACGACGATATCGGGAGGCACCGCCATCCTGTGCAAGATCTTGTTGTAGTCAGGAGACGGCTCGTGATCCTCGATCCCTCGCCGGAGGTAGAGCAGCGTAGTATCGAGTTCGTCGATTGACCGAATTACGTTTTCCTCGAAGACCATAGAAAAACTATGACCGGTTTGGCGAGCCTGTGCCAAATCGTCGTTGCGGTCCTCCACGTACTTGAAAAAAATGCCTGCCCAAAGCATCGCAATGACGAGGACGCCGAACAATGCCGAGCAGCGGTGCTCGGCCAGCAGCGTCGGAAGTCGAAGGATATGCAGAGTGCTCTTGCTCATACGGTCCCACCGTCAACGCGAATGTATGGCAAGTGCCTTGTTAATATATTGCCTTCAGGCGCAAATCGCTCGGATATGCAAAATGATTTATTGAAGGCGGCTGGAAAGTTTTAACGTGTCAAAGGGCCGCCGCGGGACCGGCCGTAGGATTAACGTTTCGTATGCGCGCGTCGCGCGTATTTGTTACTGTAGTGAAGATCGGTTTCGCGGAAATTATTCAAGTGTTTTTCCTTATGCGCAGTACGACTCAGTAGATTTGCTTCGCGATCAGGCTTGCACCTAAAAAGCCAAGCACAACCTGGACGATAAGCCTGTAATGCTGAGCCGGGATCATCGATCTTAAAATCGATCCCAGATAAATCCCAAGAAGCGCCGGGACTAGTGCCAGGACCGAAGCGGCCAAAGAGCCGGTCGATGCGACTCCCGACTGGTAGAGCGCAATCAACATTACACCCGACCATAGGGTGATCGCCAGATTGATTGCTTGGGTGGTCCGATCCGGGTCCAATTGCAGCCCGAGTATATAGGGCAGGAATGGCAACACCTGCGATCCAGTCAGGCCAGTGAGAAATCCGTTGAGAAGCCCGACTGGCACCTGCAACGGCGACTCAAATTTCTTTGGAACCAGCAATGACGGTCGCACTATCGAGTAGACGGAATATGCCAGGATCAAAAATCCCAAGCCAATCGTCGGGATTCTTTGATCGAACAAAACAAGGAGATATATGCCGGCCATGATACCCGGGATCGCCGCAATATAAAGCGGCCAAAACCGACGCAGCGTTTCGAGTCTATGCGGGGTGATGCAGATAATCAGGAAATTGCTGGCCAATGCCGGCAACATAACAACGGAAATTGCGTGCCTCAGGCCCATTGCCATGGCTAAAAACGGCAAAGCGCACGAGGCATACCCCAGACCCGTTGCGCCTTTGATGATTCCCGCAACGAGCAGTCCTAATGTCGCGACGCTGAGGCTGAGGATGTCGCTATGCATCGTCGGATTGCTCTGTTGGGGATGCATTTCGCTTGGCGAGGAACGAGAGGAAAGGACGCTCCAATCGTTAAATTTTTAGATATTTCGTCAAATGGCAGTGTATCCAATCCTGTTAAAGAATATCGAACGAAGCATCGGTCGAGACGGGCTGCAATGAAAAGCTACTCTTTTGCTTTGACAAGTCCATCAGGACCGGAACAGCTCTATCGTTTTGGGCAGTTTCCCGATTTGCAGCACGCATCTTGCCTTGCTGAGCTCATAGCCTCCGAATTAAGCATTGACGAGAACGGGCCGTGGTTCGGTTGGGCGGTTGAGGTTCGCGATTGTGCAGGATCGCTGATCCATTCAGTTCCCGTCAGCCATGGCGAAGGTTCTCTCGCGACAGACAGCGCTCTCGCCGAAAACCGCCTGAGACAATTGGAACTCAGCCATTGAGCTCGATATCGCTGGCCAGCTCCGGCCAGTTCTGCGGTTAACTGATCCAAATTGTGGTCGGCCGGATTTCAAGTTCGGCTAGCGCTTTCCAAGCGCCCGCGCATCGCGTCGGCCATTGTGACCAACTGCCGCTCCTGACCGCACCGGGCCGGCGGCGATTCTGCATGACAGGTGCTGGCGATGGAGCCAAGTGCGCCGCGAGCGCATCGATTTTTTTCTGTCGCGGGTCGTATCGGAAGCTCAAATCGCTCCGGGTTGCGCAATTGAGTCTGGAACCCGCGGACAAATCCAAGTATTTCAAAGCGACCGCGGGCAGCATCGCGGCCCGCCGCATTGAAGAGCAACCATGACCTCTATTTCCCCTCTCGCGCCCGCGGCGTTTCCCGAAATGCCTCCGGTTGCCGGCGTGCGGTTTGCGACGGCGGCAGCGGGCATCCGCTATGCAGGACGCACCGATGTGCTGCTTGCCATGTTCGATCCCGGCACCGTGGTGGCGGGCGTCTTCACCCAGTCGAAATGCCCGTCCGCGCCGGTCGATTGGTGCCGGGCCCATATCAAGGGCGGCAGCGCCAGCGCGCTGGTCGTCAATTCAGGCAACGCCAACGCCTTTACCGGCAAAACCGGCCGGGCGGCCACCGGACTTACCGCCGCAATCGCCGCAAAGGCGGCCAGTTGCAAAGCCGACAAGGTGTTTCTCGCGTCCACTGGCGTCATTGGGGAGCCGCTCGACGCCACGAAATTTGAAGGCGTCATGGCTCGACTTGTCGCCGATGCCGCGCCCGGCGGCTGGGCAGCGGCCGCTACGGCGATCATGACCACCGACACATTTCCCAAAGGCGCGGCCGCCATGGTCAGGTTCGGCGGCACCGCGGTGACCATTTGCGGCATCGCCAAGGGCGCCGGCATGATCGCACCCGATATGGGCACCATGCTGTCGTTCGTGTTCACCGACGCGCCGATCGCGCCCGCGGTTCTGCGCAAGCTGTTGCACGAGGGTGTCGAGGATACTTTCAACGCGGTCACCATCGATGGCGATACCTCGACCTCCGATACACTTTTGGTTTTTGCGACCGGCGCCGCTGCCTCGCGCGGCGTCGCCAAGATCGCGAGCCCGGCCGATCCGCGGCTCGCCGCCTTTCGCAAGGGCTTTAACGCCGTGCTCTCCGATCTTTCCGAACAGGTGGCGCGCGACGGCGAGGGTGCGCGCAAGCTCGTTGAAATCATCGTCGAGGGCGCGAAGTCGAGGACATCGGCGCGGCGTATCGCGCGCTCAATCGCCAATTCGCCGCTCGTCAAGACCGCGATTGCGGGCGAGGACGCCAATTGGGGCCGTGTGGTCATGGCGGTCGGCAAGGCTGGCGAGCCGGCCGATCGAGACCGCCTGTCGATCTGGTTTGGCGGCATCCGCGTCGCACACAAAGGCGAACGCGACCCAAGCTACGACGAGGCCGCGGTCTCGGCAGCGATGAAAAAACCTGAGATCACGCTCAAGGTCGCGCTCGGACTGGGTAAGGGCCGCGACCGCGTGCTCACCTGCGATCTGACCAAGGAGTATGTGGCGATCAACGGCGACTATCGGTCGTAGCCGTCATAAAAGTACACTGCAGCGCGGCGCGGCGGAGCGCTGACAATAAGCGCTGCGATAAAGGGGAACCACAATGAGAATTTCGCGCCGGGTCTTTGTTCGTCTCGCCGCCGGCACCGCGGCGCTGCCCGCCGCTTCGTCTCTCGCCTGGGCGGACGATTATCCGGCGCATCCGGCGCGCCTGATCGTCGGGTTCGCCGCCGGCAGTACGACGGATATTCTGGCGCGGCTGATGGGACAGTGGCTGTCGCAAAAACTCGGCCAGCAATTCATCGTCGAAAACCGACCAGGCGCCGGCGGCAATATTGGCGCCGAAACCGTGCTCAAAGCGACGCCTGACGGCTACACACTGCTGATGGTGCCGCCGGCGGTCGCCGCCAATGCGGCGCTCTATCCGAAACTCAACTTCGACTTCATCCGAGACACCGCGCCTGTAGCAGGCGTCGTCCGCGTGCCCAATGTGCTTGAAGTCAATCCGTCGGTCCCGGTGAAGACCGTTCCGGAGTTCATCGCCTACGCCAAAGCTAAACCGCTGAGTTACGCTTCGGCTGGTATCGGCACGGCGAGTCATCTGGCCGGAGAATTGTTCAATCGGATGACGGGCCTGCACCTTCAACACGTGCCTTATCGCGGCGACGGACCGGCGATGGCTGACTTGATCGCTGGCCAGGTCCAGGTCGGATTCGCGACCATGACGGCATCGATCGGGCATATCCGCGGCGGCAAGCTGCGGCCGCTTGGCGTGACGACAGTGCAGACCTCGGCGGCTCTGCCCGGCATCCCAAGTGTGAGCCAATTCGTGCCGGGCTACGAGGCAAGCTCGTGGTTCGGTATCGCGGCGCCGAAAGGCACGCCCGCGGCGATCGTCGACAAGCTTAATCAGACCATCAATGCGGGCTTGGCCAACGCGACGATCAAGGCGCGGATCACCGACATGGGCGGCATGCTGCTTGCCGGTTCGCCGGCTGATTTCGGAAAGCTCGTCGCGGATGAAACGGCGAAATGGGGCAAGGTCATTCGCGACGCGGGCATCAAGGCGGAGTAGTTTCTGAAGCCCTCACGCCGTTCCGCGAGTTAGCGAAGATAGCCGAAGGCATGACCGCCACACTCAATTACGTCCGCACATCGGCGCTGCAGATTGCGTATGAGGATAATGGTGAGCCGAGCGGCCTGCCGGTACTTCTGCTGCACGGCTGGCCGTACGATCCGCGCTGCTACGACAAGGTTGTGCCCGCGCTCGCCGCTGCCGGCTGCCGCGTCGTCGTACCGTATTTGCGCGGTTTCGGGCCGACGCGGTTTCTGTCAGTCGACACACTGCGCTCGGGCCAGCAGGCGGCGCTCGGCAATGATCTGCGCGAATTGATGGACGCGCTCGGCATCGAACGCGCCGTCCTTGCCGGCTACGATTGGGGCGGACGCGCGGCCTGCATCGTCGCTGCATTGTGGCCGGAGCACGTGCAAGGCCTCGTCACTGTCAACGGCTACAACATCCAGGATATCGCCGACTCGGTGAAGCCGGTTGCACCGGCCCAGGAGCATCGCTTTTGGTATCAGTATTATTTTCAAACCGAGCGCGGGCGCGCCGGCTTGCAGCAGAACCGGCGCGCGCTGGCGCGCTACATCTGGAAAATCTGGTCGCCGCGCTGGTCGTTCGACGACGCCACGTTCGAGCGCAGTGCGCCGTCGTTCGACAATCCCGATTTCGTCGATGTGACGATTCAGTCCTACCGCCATCGCTTCGGCTATGCGCCGGGCGATCCGGCGCTGGAACCGATCGAGGTAAGACTCGCCGTCCGGCCGAAGATCACAGTCGCGACGATTTCGCTGCAGGGTGAGGCGGACGGGGTTGCTCCGGCGCAGGCTTCCGATCCGCACGCCGCCTTCTTCACTGGACAGTATCAACGGCGCATGCTGTCCAAGGTCGGGCACAACCCACCGCAGGAAGCGCCGCACGCGTTTGCGGATGCGATCCTGGAATTGACGCGCGCCGTGCAGCTATGATCGGTAACTGCTCGTTAACCGCGGCAGCGATTGGCGGAATCTCTCTGTTCGGGTTGAAACCGCCTTTACCACCCTCCCTTTAGGCTGAGCACAGGCCGTGAGCGTCAAAACCGTCCTTGTTGTCGCCTGCGCGCTCATCGATTCCGACGGCCGCGTGCTGATCGCACAGCGGCCCGAGGGCAAGATGATGGCAGGCCTTTGGGAGTTTCCCGGCGGCAAGGTGGAGGTGGGCGAGCGGCCAGAAGAAAGCTTGATTCGCGAGCTCAACGAGGAACTAGGAATTGTCGTCAAGGAGGCGTGTCTCGCACCGCTGACATTTGCCAGCCACGTTTATCCCGACTTCCACCTGCTCATGCCGCTCTATGTTTGCCGGCGGTGGGAGGGGTTTGTGGATGGGCGGGAGAAACAGAGGCTCAAATGGGTGAGGCCGACCGAGTTGCGCAATTATCCGATGCCGCCTGCCGACGAGCCGTTGATCTCGCATCTGACAACGCTGTTGTGAACAAAAGCCAGAGGGGCGACAGGCCATGTTCGGTTCTACTCGAGAGTTGATGGGCGTCTCCGTCCGCCGCTTTGTGTGCGACGAGAGCGGCGCCACGGCGATCGAATACGCCATGATCGCTTCCGGCATCGCGGTCGCGATCGCCAGCACGATCGTGAGCCTCGGCTCCAGCGTCAAAGGCCTCTATTCGAGTGTCGCCACTGCGATGCAATAGCGGCCGCCCGCCACATGATCGCGGCAGGGGCCATGCTTACTTATCGCAACCAGCTGATGGCGTCGCTGAGCTATTACGAGACGGCCGCATGCCGAATGGGGCGAGGAGTCGTTGCTTGCGTGGTGCCGCACGCGGGGAAGACGGTATCGACGAGCGAATTGGACGGGGCTGTGTCTGGCTTCGATCGCGCGCTGCAAACGCCCGCGGCTCTATGTGTTCCTCGATGCTCTTCCCAAGAACAATTACGGCAAGGTGCTCAAGAAAGAGTTGCGCAAGAATTATGGCGCGGCCGAGCGCGCCTGAGCGGGGCGGCGCGCAATCCGGTGCGGTCACGGTCGAATCGACAAGTGGGGAGGTTAAGCGCCGAAGCGAAATTGGACATTGTCAGTCCGGTTGCCGGGCATTGGCGGGTGCTGGCGCAATTGTATGCGCATTGCCGGTGCCCGTGGCTCGCTGGACTAGCGCCCCGCTTTTTCTCCCGTGGAAAATTCCCGGCTGCCTAACGCGTCGGCGAGGCGCGAGTGCGCCATGCCCGGCTTGAGCGGCTGCTGCTGGTTCGGATGCGGCGCCCAGCCTGATAGCCAGACGATATCGAACGTCGCGCGCACGCGGCCGTCGGCGTCAGCGAATCGCTCACGATAGATTTCGGCCATGCGCAGCAACGTCGTGCGCCGCAGTGGTGTGCGGCGGCGCGCCACGAGTGCGTTGGTTGCACCCATGCGCCGCAACTCGGCCATCAGCGCGAACGGCGACTCGTAGCGCAGAGTATAGCGGTCGCTGTCGGCGACCGGCAGCGCGAAACCCGCGCGCTGCAACAGGTTGCCAAGCGAGCGAACGTCGGCGAACGGCGCGACGCGCGGTGAGGCGCCGCCTTCGACGTCGCTCTCGGCAGCGGCGAAGGCCTGACGCAACTCGGTCAATGTCTCGCCGCCGACTAGCGCGGCGAGAAACAACCCGTCGGGCTTCAGCGCATGGCGGATCTGCACCAGGGCGCCGGGCAGGTCGTTGACGAATTGCAGCGCCAGCGCCGAAACGGCGAGATCGAGCGAAGCGTCGCGGAACGGCAAAGCCTCCTCGTCGGCGACGACAAGGTTCGAGATCGTGCCGGCGCCCGGTCCGCGTGCTTCGGGCAGCGCATCCACGGCCACGATGGTGTCCACCGAGCCAAGCCGAGCAAGCGCCGCGCGCACCGCATCGCCGGGCGTGCCGAGGTCGGCCGCAAGCTCGAAATGGCGCAGCACCGCGCCAAGCCGCTCGGCGAGATCGTCGGCGACCCGGTCGAGCAAAAACGCCGCCGGCCCAAGCAGCGCTGCTCGCCTGCGGCGCGCTCGGACAAGCGCTCGGTCAAAAATCAACGGGCCATCGGTCATCGGCTGATTTTCTCACATCGGCCGCCGCGCGCGAAGCGTCGCCCGCACGGGAAAAGCCTCGTCATCTTGAATGACAATGCGCGCGCGGGGCGATACGCTTGTATCATGTCGTTGGCCGTCTCCTTTGCCGTTCCTGCGCCCGTCAGGCGGGCTGCCGAGGCGGTGCGCGGCCTGTTGCGGGCAACGCTGGACGTTGCGCTGCCGCATTTGTGCGCGGTTTGCCGCGTGCCGGTCGATGGCAAGGGGTTATGCCCGTCATGCTGGTCGAGACTGTCTTTCATTACGCGGCCCTATTGCGAGCGACTCGGTATCCCATTTGCGTTCGATCCCGGTCCCGGCATTCTGTCGATGGAAGCGATCGCGAGCCCACCGGCCTACAACCGGGCGCGTGCCGCGGTGCGCTTCGACGATGTTTCCCGCGCGCTGGTGCACGCCCTCAAATATGGCGACCGGCTCGATCTGGCGCCCATGATGGGACGCTGGGCCAGCCGCGCCGGCCGCGAACTGCTCGCCGACGCCGATGCGCTCGTCCCGGTGCCGCTGCACTGGCGGCGGCAATGGGGGCGGCGGTTTAATCAGTCGGCGATGCTGGCGGCCACCGTCTCAGTTGAGAGCGGCGTTCCGATCGCGGCTGGTGCGCTTAAACGCGTCAAGGCCACCGCTCAGCAGGTCGGTCTGACCCGCACCGAGCGCGCCACCAACGTTCAGGGCGCCTTCAAGGTCCCCGAGGAGGGCAAGGCCTTGGTCTTGCGCCGCCGGCTGGTTCTGGTCGACGACGTGCTCACGTCCGGGGCCACGGTGGAAGGCTGCGCGCGGGCGCTGTTGCGCGCTGGCGCCGCCAACGTGGATGTGCTGGTTTTCGCCCGGGTTGCCGATCCGGCCCGAACTTCCATATAAACAAATCGATAAAAATTACCGATCATCATGGCCGACATCGACATCTATACGATCCGTTACTGTCCCTACTGCGCCGATGCCAAGGAACTGTTGACCCGCAAGGGCGCCGCTTTCCACGAGATCGATGCCAGTGGGAATAGGGAGGCGAGGAAAGAAATGATCGAGCGCGCCAATGGGCGCAGCACGTTCCCGCAGATTTTCATCGCCGGGACGTATGTCGGTGGCTGCGACGATCTTTATGCGCTCGATGAGGCGGGCAAGCTCGATCCCTTGCTCGCGAAGGCCAAGGATCAGGCAAAGGAAGCGCCCGCATGAGCGGCACCAAGACCTCGACCTTCAAAGTCGGCCTGATCGCCATGCGCTCGGGCTGCGACCCGCAAGCCAATCTCAGCACCGTCCTCTCGGCGATCGACCAAGCCAAACGCGCCGGCGCCCATTACGTGCAGACGCCGGAAATGACCAACGTGCTTGAAAGCAAGCGCGATCGCCTGTTGGCCAACGTTGTGACTGACGACAACGACCCCACGCTGGCGACGTTGCGCGAGGTCGCGCGAAAGCTTGCGATTTACATCCATATCGGCTCGCTCGCCATCAAGGCCTCGCCCGAAAGGGCGGTGAACCGCTCGTTCCTGATCGATCGTAAGGGCGACATCGCGGCGCGCTACGACAAGATCCATATGTTCGATGTTGATCTGACCGGCGGCGAGAGCTATCGCGAATCCAACACCTATCGCGCTGGCGAACTGGCCGTGGTCGCCGATCTGCCGTGGGGCCGCCTCGGTTTGACCGTGTGTTACGACCTGCGCTTCCCGGCGCTCTATCGCGCGCTCGCCGAGGCCGGTGCGTCGTTCCTTGCGATCCCGTCCGCGTTCACGCGGCAGACCGGTGAGGCGCACTGGCATGTGCTCTTACGCGCGCGCGCCATTGAGAACGGCTGTTTTGTGTTGGCGGCCGCACAGGGCGGCAAGCACGAGAGCGGACGTGAGACATTCGGCCATTCGCTGATCATCGATCCGTGGGGCCGCATCCTCGCGGAGGGTGGTACCGAGCCCGGTGTGGTGATGGCCGAGATTGATCCGGCCGAAGTTGCAGCGGCGCGTGCCAAAATTCCGTCGCTGCACAACGGCCGGCGCTTTGAACTGGTCGAGCCGATGGCCGAACCGACGTATCTGCATGCTGTAAGAGTCCCGTAAATGATCCGCTACACACTTAGTTGCGCTAAAGGTCACGATTTCGAAAGCTGGTTCCAGAACTCGGGCGCGTTCGACAAGCAGAAGAAGCGCGGGCTTGTGACCTGTCCGGTTTGCGGCTCCGCCAAAGTGGAAAAGGCAATCATGGCGCCGCGGCTGGCGCGCGCCGACGTAGTGGCAGCCGAACCGCCTCAACCGCCGTCGCCCGCGGCGCCGACGCCTCCCAACGCGCTGCCTGGGCCGATGGCGCCGGTCGCGGCCGGCAAGGCCGCCGTCGCAATGATGTCGCCGCAGGAACGCGAGTTGCGTCAGAAACTAAAAGAGCTGCGCGACCATGTCACCAAACACGCCAATTACGTCGGCGCGCAGTTTTCGGAAGAAGCGCGCAAGATGCATTACGGCGAGATCGAGCACCGCTCGATTTATGGCGAGGCCTCGCCGGACGACGCCAAGGCGCTCCATGAGGAAGGCATTGAATTTCATCCGCTGCCAATCCTGCCGGATGAATTCAACTAGAGTGTGCGCGTCAGGATTTGACAGCCCAGCACACGTAATAGGCGCCGAAGACAAATTCCTTCATTCGCATCGGTTCCAATCGCGCCAAATTCTCCCACGGCTTGAGGTCGGCATCGCCCATGAAGATCGACTCCAGGACTTTCTCGCCGAAGGGGCGGATGAGCTTGTCGGCGAAATTCGGCTGTTTGCCATCGATGATCGCGAGACAGGCGCCGGGCTCAAGCGTATCCCAGATGCGCGCCAGCGTTTGCATGGGATATTCCAGCGTGTGATAGCAAAGCGAGAGCAGCACCAGATTGGCCGCCGGCGTGCGGTAACGCGCAACGTCCTGCTGGACCAACTCGACGTCGAGCTGCTCTTGCCGGGCGAAGCCGACCGCGCGAGCAAACATGCCTGCCGAGAATTCCACTCCGATTACCCGGCCGGTGCCGCCAACAGCGCTCCGCAAATACGGGAAATTTCGTCCGGTGCCGCAGCCGAGTTCGATCACCGTATCGCCTGTGGAGATCGGCAGGCAGCCGATCGCACGCGCACGGATGCGGAACAGCGACATCAGTAAGAGATGGTCGATAAGCGCAATGTAGGGCGCGAGTCTGTCGTAGCGCTCGCGAACTCGCGTGCTGTGCTGCTCCTCCGCGGCGAGCGTGCCTTGCTGCGTTTCGAGCAAGCCGTATCTTACTGGACCCTGCATAGTCGCCTCTCTTCCAATTCACATTCCGAGGCACATTCGAGACACAACAGCACCCGCGTCCCCGCGGCGGATGAGCCGGGAGTTCGCGCCGACGATGCCGGCGGCGCCATGAATTCAAAATCGTTGTGATGCCCGCCTGCGGCGGTGGTTGTCGCCCGTTCGTCCCCCTGCCTTCGGTGATCCGTCGGCTCGTTTATAAAGAATTTACGCCGGCTCACCGGCCGTGCGGAGAGGCGCCGGTGTCGCAGTGTGGACAATTCGGATTGTTGGTTAGCACCGTAGCTGCGCGATCGACGCGGCCCGGTTCCGCGCCCGCAACCGTCAGTGCTCCAAAATCAAAAGCACAACGCCGGCCACGACAAACAGCATGCCGATCACTTCACGCGGCGTCGTCTTCTGGCCGAACGCGTAGCGCGCGACGAGCTGCGCAAACAGCACTTCGATCAGCGCCAGCGTGCGCACGCTGGCGGCGGTGGCCAGCGCGAAGGCGAGAAACCAGAACTGCGAGGCGAGCGCCCCCATGAAGCCGGCGAACAAAGAGCGCTTCCACGATTTCGCGATGGCGGTCATCACCGTAGGTTGGCGCAGCCACAGATACAGTGACAGCACCGCCGCCTGCATGACGAGCCCGACGACGAGCGTGAAGGTCGCCGCCATGACGAAATTCTTCAGGTGCAGATCGAGGATGGCGCCGCGATAGCCGATCGCCGACAGGGCGAACAAGCCACCTGAAAACAGGCCGATCAGCGTCGGCTTGATGCCGCCGACCATGCCGCCGGGCTTGGTCGACATGATGAGTACGCCCGCGGTGGCAACGATGATCGCAGTCATCAGCGGCAACGATACGGCGTCGCCAAGAAAGATCAGGCCGAAGATCGCCACCTGGATTGGCTCGGTCTTGATGTAGGCGATGGTGACCACGAACGAGCGTTCGCCCATCGCCATCAACATCGTTGCGGTGGCGGCGATCTGCGCAACGGCGCCGTCGATGACCCAGGGCCAGAACGCCCAGCCGGGCCGCGGCAGCGGCACATCCGTGCCGACAATCAGGCCGAGGAGGAAGATCAGCGCGAACGGGAAGCCGAACAGAAACCGCACATGCGTGGCGCCTACAGTGCCAAGCGTGGTGGTGAGCTCGCGCTGCATGGCGTTGCGCAGGGTCTGGAAGAATGCGGCGATGATGGTAAAGACGACCCAAAGCCAGGCAAACATCATCGCACCCGTATGGCGTCATGGCTGGGCTTGCCGCGGCCATCCATACCTTGCTTGCTCGCGTTGGAAAGTCGTGGGTGTCCGGCGCAAGGCCGGGCATGACGGATGAGGATCACGCAGCTTTCTCGGCGACGATCATGTAATTGGCATCCATGTCGGTGGATAGTTGAAAGCGATCGGCAAACAGATTGTAGATCACGCCGGTCTCGCCGGTGACGCGCAGACCCGCCTGTTCGAGCGCGAGTTCAAGCTCATCGGGCGTAATGAATTTGTCCCATTGGTGGGTGCCGCGCGGGATCCAGCGCAGAATATATTCCGCGCCGATGATGGCGAGCGCGAAGCTTTTCATGGTGCGGTTGAGCGTGGCGACGAACATCAGCCCGTCCGGCTTCACCAGATCGGCGGCTGCCCCGATGAAAAGGTTGACGTCGGCGACATGCTCGATGACTTCCATGGCAAGCACCACGTCGAAACGCTCGCCGGCTTCGGCCAGCGCTTCCGCGGTGGTGCTGCGATAGTCAATCGTGAGACCGGCCTGTGCGGCATGGTGTGCCGCCGCGGCGATGTTTTCCTCGACCGGATCGGCGCCGACCGTCGCGGCGCCGAGCCGTGCCAGCGGCTCGGATAAGACTCCGCCGCCGCAGCCGATGTCGAGGATGCGCAACCCCTTCAGGCTGTCGAGCCGCGCCGGATCGCGGTGGAAATGGGCCGCAGCACGATCGCGGATATAGCCGAGCCGCACCGGATTGAACCGATGCAGCGTCGCCCATGGACCGCGCAGGTCCCACCATTGTCCGGCGAGCCGCGAAAAGTGCGCGATTTCATCGGCGTCGATGGTCCCCGTGGATTTCTGTATGCGGTCCATGGCGGGCGGATCAGGCGCTTGCGCGCTTGCGCTTGAAGTGACCGTAGCCGGGACGGTAGCTCTTCTCGTCCAGGAACTGCTTCATGCCTTCCTCGCGGCTGCTCTCTTTGTCGTTGTAGCGTAGCGCGTCGCTCTTCGCGTTGAGATAGTCCGCCGCCTGCGGCTCGTTCATGAAGCGCACAGCGCGGATGGCCTCCTTGGTGTAGCGCATCGCCGCCGGGCTCTTTTCCATGAGCTTCTTGGAAAGCTTGATGGTTTCCTCGCGCAGCTGCTCCTTTGGATAGGAGAAGTTTACGAAGCCCATCTGCTTCGCCTGCTTGCCGTCGAACGAATCGCCGGTCATCGCGTAGTACATCGCATCGCGATAGTTCATCATCTGCGCCACGTTCCAGGATACGATGCCGCCGGGCAGGATGCCCCAATTGATCTCGGAAAGGCCGAACATGGCGTCGTCGGCGGCGAGCGCAATATCGCAGGCCGACGCCTGCGTGAAGGCGCCGCCGAAGCAGTAACCGTTGATCATGGCAATGGTCGGCTTTGGAAAGGTCGAGAGCTTTTGCCAGCGCCAATTGTTGGAAGCGCGGCGCAGCTTGTGCCGAGCCGCCGCATTGCCGGCGTTAGCGCGGAAGTAGAGCTTGATGTCCTGTCCGGCCGAAAACGCCTGATTTCCCGCACCGGTCAGCACCAGGACTTCGGTTGCCGGGTCGACGGCCAGATCGTCGAGCACCTCGTCCATTTCGAGGTGGACCTGCGGACTCATGGCGTTGCGCTTGTCGGGCCGGTTAATCATCAGCCAGGTGATGCCGCCTTCGTTCTCGACATGGATCGCTTCGAATTTCTTGCCCACAGGCATGGTTTTTTCTCCCTTTGTGGATTGCCGCCCATTCAACAGGCGATCCTCGCAGCAAGCAAGGTTAACCGCCGGCGGGCGGCGTCCCAAGCAGCGTCAGATGCGCCCATTTGCGCCGCTTTGGCACGTTGCACTTTGGCCCGACCTGAACGAGGATAGCGCTCGAAATCGGGTTGAGCATTCCGAAAATCGGGAGGGAGCGATGCAAAAGCTATTGTGCGGTCTAACCTGCGCGGCGCTGGCGTTTATCGGCGCCGGTTCGGCCCGCGCCCAGAACTCGGTCAAAATCGGAATGATTAACGAGTATTCCGGACAGTTTGCCGACACCGGGGCGCAGATCGACCACGGCGTCACGCTTTGGATGAAGCAGCACGGCGATACGGTCGCTGGCAAGAAGATCGAGCTCATTCGCAAGGATACGGGAGGCATGTTTCCCGACACCGCGAAACGGCTCGCTCAGGAGGCGATCGTCCGCGATCACGCTGATATCCTCGGCGCCTTCTCGTTGACGCCGAACGCGCTGGCGGCGGCGGACGTTTCCAAGCAAGCCAAGAAATTCATGGTGGTGATGAATGCGGCGACCTCGATCATTACCGAGAAGTCGCCATATATTGCGCGCACGTCGTCGACCACCCCGCAGTTGAATTATACGCTGGGTCAGTGGGCCGCTAAAAACGGCATCAAGACGGTCTACACCATGGTGTCGGACTACGGCCCGGGCATCGACGCCGAGACGTGGTTTCAAAAAGGCTTCAAGGATAACGGCGGCAAAGTCGTCGGCTCGGTCCGCTTCCCGATCGCGAATCCGGATTTTTCCTCCTTTGTTCAAGCGGCCAAGGACAAAAACCCGGATGCGATCTACATCTGGATTCCCGGTGGCGCGCAGCCGGCGGCAGTCGGCAAGGCGCTGGCTGAACGCGGCATCGACACCAAGAAGGTCAAGATTCTGGGACAAGACGCGCTCGCTTCCGAGACCGCGCTCAAGAGCATGGGAGACATCTCACTGGGCATCATCTCGGTGTCCGACTACGACTACAATCACCAGTCGCCGATGAACAAGGAATTCGTCAAAACCTACAACGACGAATTCCATCGCAATCCCGATTTCTTTTCCATCGGTGGATATGATGGCGCGCATCTGATCTATGCCGCGCTGGCAAAGACCGGCGGCAAGGCGGACGGCGATTCGCTCATTGCCGCAGCCAAAGGCATGAGCTGGGAGAGCCCGCGCGGTCCGATCATGATCGATCCGGAGACGCGCGACATCGTCCAGACGGTGTATATCCGCCGCGTGGAGAAAGTCGGCAACGAATTGCTCAACGTTGAAATCGCCGCTGTGCCGAACGTCAAGGATCCGGCGCACGGCGCGAAGAAGTGAACAGTCCGGAAGAATGAACGGTTACCCGTAGGCAAGCCTTCATGCTCCCCGCTTTGGGTGTGTTGTTCGACGGCGCTGCCTACGGGATGCTTCTGTTCCTGATGTCGGTCGGGCTGTCGGTCACGCTCGGGATGATGAATTTCGTCAACCTGGCGCACTGCAGCTTCGCCATGCTCGGCGGTTACGTTACCGTCACGCTGATGAATGCGCTCGGCTGGCCGTTCCTCGCCACGCTGCCGGCCGCCTTCGTTGCCGGTGCGGCGGTCAGCATCGTGCTCGAGCGCATCTTCTTTCGGCGGTTCTACAATTCCAACGAACTCAATCAGTGCCTGCTGACGATCGGCATCGTCTTCATGTCGATCGCGACCGCCGCCTACATCTACGGCACCGACCAGCAGCCGATGCAGTTGCCGTCCTATCTGCAGGGCTCTTTCACCGTCGCCGGTGTCGATCTTGCGGTCTATCGGTTGTTTCTCATCGTGGTGGCGGCGCTGATCACGGCCGTGCTCATGCTGACGCTTGAGTCGACTCGATTCGGCGCGCAGGTCCGCGCCGCGGTGAACAACCAGCGTATGGCGCGCGGTCTCGGCATCGACGTCGACCGGCTGTTCGCCTTTACCTTTGCGCTGGGCGGCGGTCTCGCCGGGCTCGGCGGCGGCCTCGCGCTTCCCATGCTGGGACTAGACCCGTCATTCGCCCTGACTTATCTGATCTATGTTTTGATCGTCGTATCGGTCGGCGGGCTGGGTTCGATCGCCGGATCCTTCGTCGCCGCCATGCTGCTCGGCGTGGCCGACATGGCCGGAAAATATTACGTTCCGGCGCTCGGTTCGGTCCTGATCTATCTGGTGATGCTGGTGATGATCATGTGGCGGCCGACCGGCCTGTTCGGGAGGCGCTAGGCTGTGACCAGCGAGACGCTCGCCGGCGCCGCTCCCGCCGCGCCGCCCGGTCCGAACGAATTTCTTCGCGCGCAAGCGCGCTGGCGCTGGAGCGAGATTGCGTTCTGGCTCGCTACGCTGTTGCCGTTTGTGCTGACGCCGGACTATCTGATTCTGGCGAGCCAGGTCGCGATTACCGCGCTGTTTGCACTGTCGCTTGATCTCATTCTCGGCTTCTCAGGCATCGTCTCGCTCGGACACGCCGCTTATTTCGGCGTCGGTGCCTATACGGCCGGCCTGATCTCGGTATGGGGCTGGGGCGAGCCGCTGACCGGGCTTTTGGCCGCTGGCCTCGCCGCCGGCATCGTCGGCTATATCACGAGCTTCGTTATCGCCCGCTTTCGCCACCTCGCGCTGATCATGATAACGCTCGGCTTCTGCCTGCTGCTGCAGGAGGCCGCCAACGACGCGAATTGGCTCACCGGAGGGTTCAACGGTCTGCAGGGCATTCAAACCTGGAAGCTCCTGGGCATCTTTGATTTCGATCTCTACGGTTACACGGCGTACGCGTACGCGCTGGCCGGATTATTTGTTATTTTCCTCGTGGCGCGGCGCATCATTCATTCGCCTTTTGGGCTGGCGCTGCGCGGTATTCGCGAAAACAGTGCGCGCATGCCGGCGATCGGCGCGCCGATCCTCTCGCATATCCGCACCATTTACATGATCGCCGCCATTATCGCCGGCATTGCGGGCGCGATGCTGACCCAAACTACCGAAACGGCTTCGCTTGAATCGCTGGGCTTTCAGCGCTCGGCCGACGTGCTGGTCATGCTCATCGTCGGCGGCACCGGAAGGCTTTACGGCGGCTTGATCGGCGCGGCGGTCTATATGGTCGCCCGCGACCAGTTCTCCGGACTGAACCCGCAATACTGGTATTTCTGGATCGGCTTGCTTTTGGTCGCCATTGTCATGTTTCTGCCCAACGGCATCCTCGGCGGGCTCGAACTTTTGGCGCGTCGCCTGAAGGTTTGGCCGTGAGCGGGAGCGCACTTTCCGCACGCGGCGTCAACAAGAGCTTCGGCTCGCTCGTCGTGGCCGCCGACGTCAACATCGATTTGCCGCCCGGTGTGCGTTACGCGCTGATCGGGCCGAACGGCGCCGGCAAGACGACGCTAATCAACCTGATAACCGGAATGCTGCGTCCGGATTCCGGGCGCATTGTTCTGGGTGACGAGGACATTACGGCGCTGCCGCCCGAGGAACGCGTGCGCCGCGGGCTGGTGCGCACCTATCAGATAAATTCACTGTTTCCGCATCTGAGCGCACTTGAATCGGTGACACTTGCGGTGTGTGAGCGCCGCCGTGTCGCCCCGACCTGGTGGCGGCCGCTCACTGCGTATCGCGACGAAATAGAGGAGGCTCATGCCATCCTCGTCCGGCTGGCGCTCGGGCCGGTTTGCCACCGGCGAACGCGCGAGCTCGCCTACGGCCAGCAACGACTGCTCGAAATCGCGCTGGCGCTGGCGTCCAAACCCAAGGTGCTGCTGCTCGACGAGCCGGCCGCCGGCGTGCCGCGCGAGGAGAGCAGGGAGCTGTTCGAAGCGATCGCCGGCCTGTCGCGCGACATCACCGTTCTGTTCATCGAGCACGACATGGAACTGGTGTTCCGTTTCGCCTCGCGCATCATCGTGCTGGTCGGCGGCAGCGTGCTGATGGAGGGTACGCCGGCTGAAATCGCCGCCGACGCGCGGGTGCGCGCGGTCTATCTTGGCGGAGCCCATCGGGTGGCGGCGCATGGCTGATGCACTCCTCTCGCTCAGCGACGTGCGCGCCGGTTATGGCGCCGGCATCGTGCTCGACGGCGTGACGTTTGATCTGCCGGAGCGCGGCAGCCTTGCGCTGCTCGGGCGTAACGGAGTCGGTAAGTCGACGCTCATTCTCACTATCATGGGCATGGCCCAGATCATGCGCGGCCGCATTCTGTGGCGCGGCGCCGATATCACGGGAGAGCCGCCGCACCGCCGCGCCCGCGCCGGCATCGGCTGGGTGGCGCAGGAACGCGAGATTTTTTCAGCGCTGACGGTGGAAGAAAATCTCGCCGTCGCGGCGCGTCCCGGCCGATGGGAACTCCAATCGGTCTATGACCTGTTTCCGCGGCTTGCCGAGCGGCGGCGCAATTTCGGCAATCAGCTGTCTGGCGGCGAGCAGCAGATGCTGGCGATCGCGCGCGCGCTGATGACCAATCCGGCGCTGCTGTTGCTCGACGAGCCGCTCGAAGGCCTTGCGCCGATCATCGTCGAGGAGCTTGGCGCCGCCATCCGCCGCATGACGAGCGAGGGCAGCAATGCCTTCATCCTGGTCGAGCAGCACGCCGACATCGCGCTGGCGCTGACCGAGACCGCGCTCGTCATCGAACGCGGCCGCATCGTCCATGCGGGCCCGTCCGCGGCGCTGCTCGCCGATCAGGCCGCGCTCGATCGGCTGATCGGGCTGCGGCTTGCCGAGGTTTAAATCCAGCCGCACACTGGCTTTGGTTCACCCAAGCCTAGGAGAACATTCCATGGCAACGCCCCTCGCAGGCAAGCAGGCCGCCGGCGTCTATCGGCTCAAGGTCGGCGCGTTCGAAGTCACGGTGCTCAGCGACGGCAATCTCGCCATCGACCGGCCGATGTTTGCAGGGGACACCGAGGGCGCCGACAAGCTGTTGGCGGCAGCGTTCATGCCCAAGGGAGCGATCCCGACCTGCGTCAACGAGTGGCTGGTCAATACCGGCGGCAAGCTTGTGCTGGTCGATGCCGGCGGCGGCCCTTCGTTCGTCCCGACCCTTGGAAAAATGCACGGCAATCTCGCCGCCGCGGGCGTCGATCCGCACGCGGTCGATGTCGTCGTCATCACCCACATGCATCCGGACCACATCCCGGGCCTGCTCGGTGCGGACGGCAAGATGGCGTTTCCGAATGCGGTCGTGCACGTTGCCGCCGACGAGTACGCGTTCTGGACGTCGGACGAAATTCGCGCCAAGGCGCCGGACGAATTCAAGGCGTTCTTCGATCTTGCCATGGCGGCGATTAAACCGTACGCGGATGCCGGCAAGGTGCAGATGTTCAAGGATGGCACCACGCTGGCGCCCGGCATCACCGCCGCCGCGATGCCTGGCCACACGGTCGGCCACTCCATGGTGCGCGTCTCCTCGGACGGCAGTGATTTTCTGATCTGGGGCGACATCGTGCATTGTGCCGCGCTGCAATTTCCGGAACCCGATCGCGGCATCGGGTTCGACTCCGATCCGGCGCTGGCGATCGCCAACCGCAAGAAGGTGTTCGACATGGTGGCGACCGACCGGCTGTTGTTCGCCGGCGCACACCTACCGTTCCCCGGTGTGGGCCACGCCGCCAAATCCGGTTCCGGTTACGCCTACGTGCCGCTGACGCACGCTGAGCATTATTGAGCCGTTATTGCTGTCCCGTTGCGCATCTTCATCCTCCCCTACTTCGCGGGGGCGAAAGGCATGCCGCCCCCCGTCCATTCGGGCCGCTTGCTCATGCGGCAGTAGTCGTTCGATAACCCGTTGCCGGAAAATATCCCGGATGGCGGCAGGAGATTAGGCGAAAAATGTCGGACAAAGTGCTGGTGGTGCGGGGCGGCAGGCTGATCGATGGCACCGGGCGGCCGCCGCTCGATAATGCGGTCATCGTCATCCGCGACGGCCGGTTTGCGGCGGTTGGGCGTGATGGCGAGATCGCCGTGCCGCCTGGCGCCGAGGTGATCGATGTAGCCGGCAAGACCGTGCTGCCCGGCTTCATCGATGGTCACGCGCATCTCGAGGATTTTCACGGCGAGCTTTACCTGCATCTCGGCATCACCACTGCCGTCACCATCGAGATCTTCCAGGACGGCCCGTGGACCTTGGCCCAGAAGCGCGGCACCGAGTCCGGCAATATCAAGGGGCCGCGCATCTGGACGTCAGGGCAGGCGATTGGTGGCGTCCGTACCGAAACCGATGCGCCCGACTCGCGCGCATTGCGCGGCAACATCACGGTCGAGACTCCGGAGGAGGCGCGCAAGGCCATTCGTGACAAGAAGGAGCAGGGTTACGATCTGATCAAGCTCAACGAGTTCATCTCGTACGATCTCGTTCATGCCGCGGCCGATGAGGCGCACAAGGTTGGACTCGGGGTCACCGCGCACAGCTGGGATGTGATCGAGTCGGTCAAGGCCGGCGTGGACAGCATCGAGCACATCTGGTCGGTCGGCTATAGTTCTATTCTCGACGTGAAACGGCGGCGGCAATTGGCCAGGCAGCGCTTGGCCGGCAACATCGAGCAGGAGCTGGCTGGTTCATACTACGAGCCGGAAAATTTCGACGAGGTGATTGGCGTCATGGTGGAACACGGCGTTGCCTGGACGCCGACCATCGCCAAGTGGCTGCGGCCGCTGTCGCCGAGCGCGCCGCGATTCCGCGAACGCGAGCGGGAGATTCTCGACAATCCCAATGCCGATCTGCCGGCCGCGGTGCGCGCGATTGCCGACGTGGCTTACGACAAGCTCTACAAGCGTTACACGCCCGAGCAGCTCGATCGCACCAAGATCTTCTACGAAAAGGCCAACGAATTCATTCGCCGCTTCGTCGCCGCCGGCGGCGTCTTGAAGGAAGGCTCCGACCCGCCGCGCGGCATGGCGGCGATGCTGCTGCATGAAGCGCTGGTGATGGATGTTGAGGCCGGCGTGCCGCCGATGACGGCGATCCAGGCGGCGACGCTGAACGTCGCCAAGACCTTCAAGAAGGATAAGGATTACGGTAGCGTCGAGCCTGGCAAGGTCGCTGACCTGTGCATCATCGAGGGTGATCCGCTGAAAGACATTTGGATGACGCAGAACGTCAAGATGGTCATCATGGACGGCAAAAAGGTCGATATCGGCTTTTCCAAATATAAAAATCCTATTCCGGCGTTCTATGCCTATCAGACGCTGCCGCTCGATCTCGACATCTCACCGCTCTATGTCGTCGCAGGCTCTGGTCCGACGGTGCTGAAAGTCCGCGGCCCCGGCATGTGGCCGTTTCATCGCGTGCTGCTCAACGGCCAGCCGCTGCCGACCCGCTACGTCAACAAGTCCGAGATTGAGGCGACCATCGCGCCGGAATTGATCCGGACGGCGGGGACCTACTTTGTCACGGTGAAGCCGGAAGGAGAGCTCCTTCCGGAATCGAACCGCGCTCATCTCGTGGTGGCATTTCCGAACTGAGAACCAGGATGCGGGAGGTGGCCACCGATATAGCCCGGAAGCCGGCGCCACGCCTTGCGCCGCTGCGCTTCGGTGCATTCCGGCAAGACGAGGTGCATGGGCGCGCGCTGGAGCGAGTGAGGGCCTGGACGCGCGAGAGCCTCGACCTTGCGGCAGACGATGCGATCGTCGTGTCCGAGGTGGTCTGCGCGCGGCCCGGCTGCCCGCCTCTCGAAACGGTAGTTACGTTTTGGACGCAGGCCGGTGAACGGCACTGGTTCAAGGTGTTCAAACCGGTCGCCGAAGTCGCGTTCGATGACATGCCGCCGGCGTGGCTCAGGGACGCGCTCTACGCCGCCGATCCAGTCGATGGGGCTTGTTGCTGATCACCGATCGACGCCCTCATTGAGTGCGCGCAAGCGGTCGATGACGCGCGGCGGCGTGGCGTAGGCGTGGTCGATGACGTCCTGAAGCTGCTGGCCGGTCTGCGGCGCGTTGACGACAAGTTTGATGTTTTTCGCATCGGCCAGGAAGGCGGGATCGGCAAACGTGTCAGCGAGCGCCTGCCGCATTGCCGCCACCCGCTCCGCCGGCACGCCGGGCGGCATCGCCAGCGGACGTCCGAGCGCCAGCGGCGCGAACGCCGCCTGCAGCAGTAATTTGTCGTCGGGCGCCGTGATCAGATCGGGCACGAACGGCACGCCGGCCAAATCCTTCACCGGCTGCGGCCCGTATTGCAGGATGGCTTTCGCCAAATGGTCGGGCAGCCAGTGCGGCCGCGTCGAAGTGATCGCGCTGTAAAATACGCTGGGCGAGCCATCGATCTCGCCACGCTCCATTGCCAAAAAAGTATCGTTCAGCCCCTTGTAGCCGTTGATGGCCTTCATCTTGGTGCCGAGCACGGCATCGACCAGCCGTGTGTAGAACGCCTGCGTCGAATTGGTGCCGGACGCACCCATCGTGGTGGTGCGCGATTTGAGGTCCGCGAGCGAATTGACCGGCACTGTGTGCCAGACCAGCACCACGGCGGTCTCGACGCTCGGCGTGCCGAGCCAATTGAATTTGGTGGCGTCGTAGCGCGCCTGCTTGACGCCGAACAGCGGCGCCAACGGCGGCCCATTCTCAACCAGCGCGATGACGCTGCCGTCATGCTCGGCGGTGTGGAACAGATAATCCATCGCAACCATGCCGCCGGCGCCCGGCATGTTCTGCACGACAATGGAAGGGTCGCCCGGAATGTGGTGGCCGACGTAGCGGGCGATCGCCCGGCCGAGTATGTCGTAACCGCCGCCGGCGCTGCCGCCGACCAGCAGCGTGACGGTCTTGCCTTTGTAGAACGCGTCGATCGGACCGGCCGCCGCGTTTGCGGCCCACGCCGTCACCAGGAGTGCGATCCAGACGGAGCGGCGGATGAGCGTCATCATGCTGGTACCGTTGCAGGCATTTTGACCGCGTAGGTCTTGGCGATCCCCTCAAGCTCGCTCCAGAGTTTCGCCGGAATCGGAATGCCGTTCTTGCGGCGTAATGTCTCGGTGCGGCCAGAGCGTTCGCCCGGCATCGTGACTTCGTCGAAGCCCGCCTGCCGCGGCAGCGATTTGAGAATGGCGACCAGCGCGTCGGCATCATTCTCGAAATCGGCGAGCGGGCGGAAGCTTGCGATATCGATGGCGAGCATCGCCAGGTTGGCGACGTGGCGCGTGCGGTTCTCGGGGCCAAGCGCGCGCGACTGGATTGGCGCCGCGGCCATGATGCTTACCAGCATCTCAAACATCAGACCGAGGCCGGAGCCCTTCGGGCCGCCCAGCGGCAGCAGAATTTCGGCTTGCTTTGGATCGGTCGTCGGCTCGCCGTCTTTGGTGAGCACGGTACCGGACGGCAGCGGCTCGCCGGTGGCGCGTGCCTGCAAAATCTTGCCGTTGGAGATGGTCGAGGTCGCCATGTCGAGCAGCATCACGCCTTTGCCGCTCGGCACCGCAATGGTGATCGGGCTTGTCGCCATGCTGGCGACGCGAGTGCCGTGAAACGCCATCAGCGCCGGACCGCAGCCCATGATGAGGCCGGCGCAGTTCTGCTGCGCGATCCATTGCGCATAACGTCCGATGGCGCCGGTGTGCGTGGTCTCGCGCACGATGCCGTAGCAGACGCCGATTTTCTTTGCCCGCTCGACGGCGAGCGCGGCAGCCTGCATGCACGCCACTGGTCCGAAGCCGTGGCCGGAGTCGATCACGAAGGTCGCGGGCCGGTCGTGCACGAGCCGCGGCGCGGCTTTGGTGTCGATTTCGCCGCGCTTGATGATGCCGATATAGCGCGACAGCCGCGAGACGCCGTGGCCGTCGACGCCGCGCAGGTTGGCCCACACCAGGCCATCCGCGACCATCGCGGCTTCGTTCGCCTTCGCACCCAGAGATACCAACACGTCGCAGATGAAGCGGTGCAGTTCTTCCTGAGGGACAAGGATGCGTTCGCTCACTCGATTTCTCCAATCACCACAGCTTTGTCATTCCCCGCCGAGGCGGGGAATCCAGTAACCACCGATGTTTTGAGAATTGATCAGTGATTACTGGATCGTCCGCTTTCGCGGACGATGACGAGGTGTCACTTCGTCGCCGGGAAATACGTATCGAGCCATTGCCGCATCATGTTCCAGACGCGGGTGGATTTTTCTGCGAACAGAAAATGGTCGAGGCCGGCGAACAGGTGCAGTTCGGCAGGTTGGCCGGCGCGCTTGAACATTTCGATCGACTGTTCGGTCGGCGTCACCGAGTCTTTGGCGGAGTGGATGAGCAGCAGCGGCCTCGGTGCGATATTGCCAACGACTTCCTCGGCGCGGAAATCGAACATGCTCTGCGCGGTTTCGGCCGGAAACGTTTCGACTGATCCGGGCGCCAGCATGCCGACGCCCTGTTTATCCAGATTGGCGCGGACATGATCGGGGATCGGCACGATGTCATAGCGCGGCACCATCAGCGGCTTTCCGGTGCGAGCGCGATGTGCCTTGCCCTCTTCGAGCATCTTGGTGAACTTGGCCCAGGCTTCCGGCGTGCGATGCTGACCGCGGAACTTGCGTTCGCCGTGGCCCCAACCGCCGTTCGACACCACCGCGGCTACCCGCGGATTGGTGCCGCCGGCATAGACGCCAACTGCGCCGCCGAAGCTCGAACCGATTACCCCGATGCGGTCGGGATCGACATTGCCGTGCTGGGCGAGAAAATTGAGCGCATTGCCGGTATCCTCGACCTGCTCGAGGCAGATAATGCGGCCGAATTCGCCCTCGCTTTTGCCGCAACTGCGCATGTCGAAGCGCAGCGTCACATAGCCGAACTCGTTGAGGACCTTTGCCGGCGTGATGCAGGTCGGGCTGTCGCTGTTTGAACCGAATCCGTGCAGCACCAGGAACGCGGCGCGCCGCTCGCCGGGGCGCAAGCCATCCGGCACGCTGAGGATGCCGTGCAGGCGCAAGCCCGCGGATTGAAAGCTGACGACTTCTTCCTTCATGGCGCGAAGACCTCTCTCGTGCGGCGGTGGCGGGCGGCACTGTAATCATTTGCCCGGTTGAGGGAAGGGGAGGGCGAGGAGGCCGCGAGAGCACGGCGGCCTGCATCCTTTTGATTCCCCGGCCGGTGCGGGCGCCTTCAGGGCCAGAGCCGAATGCGATGTACAGCGAACGGTTTCTGCGATTAAATACCGACAGCGATAAGGCCGCAAAAGGGGGAAACGACCATGCAGCAGATGCGTCTTGCGAAGCTCGGCGGAGTTGCTGCGCTCGGCTTTGCACTGGGACTCGTGTCAGGTCTCGGAGCGGCGTCGGCGCAAGAGAAAACATTCAATCTCAAGCTCTCGCACTGGGTGCCACCAAGCCATCCGCTGCAAAAAGCAATCCAGGATTGGGCCGACGACATCAAGAAAGAGTCGAACGGCACCATCAACTATACGATCTATCCCGCCCAGCAGCTCGGCAAGGCGTTTGATCACTACGACATGGCGCGCGACGGCATCGCCGACTTTGTTTACGTCAATCCCGGTTATCAGCCGGGCCGCTTCCCGATCATCGCTGCGGGCGAACTGCCGTTTATCGTTGGCAACGCCAAGGGCGGCAATCTCGCAATCGACGCGTGGTATCGCAAATACGCGGCGACCGAGATGAAGGACGTGCACTACTGCTTCTCCTTCGTACTCGACCCGATGGCCTGGCACTCAAGCAAAAAGAAAATCGTGGTGCCGGCCGACATCAAAGGTATGAAAGTCCGACCGGCTCAGGGCACGATCGCGGCTTGGGTGACACAGCTTGGCGGCACCAATGTGCAGTCGAGTGCGCCTGAGGCGCGGGATATTCTCGCCAAGGGCGTTGCCGACGCCATTACATTCCCGTGGGGCTCGATGGTGCTGTTCGGGATCGACAAGGTCACCAAGTACGACATGGATGAGCCGCTTGGCTCGGTCATGTTCCAGTGGCTGATGAATCCGGCGACCTATGCGGCGATGTCAGACTCGCAAAAGAAGGTCATCGACCGGCATTGCACGAGCCAATGGGCGGCCCGGTTTGCCGATCCGTGGGCCGATTTTGAGCGCGGCGGCTTGGCGAAACTCAAGGCCGAGCCAACCCACGAAGTTTACAAGATTTCGGACGAGCAGCTTGCCGAGTGGAAAAAGTCGGCGGAGCCGCTCAAGCAGAAATGGGCAAACGACGTGAAAAAGGCTGGTGGCGATCCTGACGCGATCTGGAGCGATCTGCAGGCGTCATTGAAGCAATACAACGCGGGGTTCTGACGGGCGAGGAGACTGGCGCGGCGCCGGATTCTTGGCGCCGCCGCCGGCACGCGAACCACCATGTCTGAAGCCGATTCCCCCGACGCAGCACCTGCGACGCCGCCGCGCCACCGCAGCGCGATGGATGCCTTCATCGACGGCATAGAGCTGATCGCCGCGTTCTTTGTCGGCATTGTCGCCGCCGATATCTTCATCTCCGTGATGCTGCGGTATTTCTTTAGCGTCCAGATTCCGGACGCGTATGACTTCGGCCGGCTGCTGCTTGGCATTCTCATTTTCTGGGGAATCGCGGCGACCTCGTATCGCGGCACGCACATCACCGTCGACCTAGTCTATGCCAATGTGGGCGACAGGGCGAAACGTTTTATCGACGTGTTCGCCACCCTGGTGCTGCTGTTTGTTGTCACGGTGCAGACATACACGCTGTTCGACAAGGTGCTGGATACGCGCCGCGACCACGTGCTGACGTTCGACCTGCGGCTGCCGACTTGGCCCTTTTTCCTCGTGGCTTGGATCGGTGACGTGTCCGCGGTGTTCTTGATCGCCGTGCGCACGTATCGGCTGATCTTCCGTCCCGAGCTTTTTGGCAGCCAATACCAGATCAAGCCCGTGGAATGAGCAGCACAGCAAGAGCTCCGTTTAACTGTCATCGTCCGCGAAGGCGGACGATCAAGTATTCTTCGAGTGCGAAATTTACAGCGGCGGCGCAGGTCTCCGATGGCTTGCGTGTACTGGATACCCGCCTTCGCGGGCATGACAGTCTGATGAGGCGCGGGTGAGTAGCGATACGGTTGCCATCATCGGCTTCGTCGCGCTGTTCGCGCTCATGCTGCTGCGCGTTCCGGTTGGCATGGCGATGGGACTCGTCGGCGTTTCGGGTTTCGCCTACATCGTCGGCGGTACCGCGGCCTTGAAGAACGTCGGTCTCACCTCGATGCGCACGGTGACCGACTACACGTTCGGCGTCATCCCGATGTTTCTGCTGATGGGTGCGTTCGTATCCAACTCAGGCATGAGCCGCGAGCTGTTTCGGGCGGCCGATGCCTTTGTCGGGCATTTCAAAGGTGGCCTCGGCATCGCCACCATTGCCGCCTGCGCCGGCTTCGCTGCTATCTCGGGCTCTTCCGTCGCTACCGCCGCGACGTTCGCCACCGTCGCCTATCCGGAGATGCGGCGCTACAATTATCCGAAATCGTTCGCCACCGGCGTCATTGCGGCCGGCGGCACGCTTGGCGCCATGCTGCCGCCGTCGACCGTGCTCGCGGTCTACGGCATCATCACCGAGCAGGACATCGGTAAGCTGTTCATCGCCGGAATCATTCCGGGCCTTATCGCGGCCTCGATGGATATCATGACGGTGGTGATCATTGGGCGAGTTCGGCCGAAGTTCTTGCCATCGGCGCCGCGCCATTCGTGGCAGGAGCGATGGGCTGGCTTGCGCAACATCTGGGCGATGCTGCTGCTGTTCGTCTTCGTGATCGGCGGCCTCTATGGTGGCCTGTTCACGCCGACCGAGGCCGGCGGCATGGGCGCTTCAGGCGCGCTCATCATCGGCGTCATTCGCGGCAAGCTGACGCGCGCCGAGATCCGTCGCTCGCTGCTCCAGGCGGTGCGTACCGCTGCTGCCGTGCTCACGGTGCTGATCGGCGCGCTGCTGTTCGGCTATTTCCTCACGGTGACGCAGACGCCGCAGAAGGTGACGGAATTCCTCACCGGGCTCGGCTTCGGCCGTTACGGCGTGCTGGCGCTGATCATGGTGATGTACATCGTGCTCGGCTGTCTGATGGACTCGCTGGCGATGATCATTCTCACCATTCCGATCATCTTTCCGGTGGTCACCCAGCTCGGCTTCGACCCGATCTGGTTCGGCGTGATCATCGTGATGACGGTGGAACTCGGGCTTATTCATCCGCCGGTGGGCATGAACGTGTTCGTCATCAAGAGCGTGGTGCAGGAAGTCAGTTTTTCCACGATCTTTGTCGGCGTGCTGCCGTTCATCGTGACGGACCTGATTCGGCTGGTCATTCTGATCGCGTTTCCGATCCTGGCGCTGTGGCTCCCGTCGCACATGTGACGGCGAAGGGAACTGCGATGTTCACACCTCGCGCCGATAGGCGGACAGCCCCGGCCGATATGATTTGTCGTCGAGGAACTGGCTCATGCCCTTCTCGCGGCCTTTTTCCGGGTCGAGAAAGCGGAGCTGGTCGAGCTTGGCGAACAGATAATCCTCGGCGTCCTCCCACGACATATCGTGGACACGCCGCGCCGCGTGCTTGGCGATACGGAGCGCCATCGGATTTTTCTCGAGCAGCGTCTTGGCGAGTTTTTCCACGCGGGCGCGCAACGCGGCTGCGGGCACAGCCTCGTTGACTAACCCGGTGGCGCTGGCCTTGCGTCCGTCGAAGGTCTCGCCGGTCATGATGTAATACATGCAGTCGCGTTGGCCCATGACGGAGGTTACCGCCTTGGTGACGGTGCCGGCCGGAATGATTCCCCAGTTGATCTCCGATAGTCCGAACGCCGCGTCCTCGGCGGCGATGGCGAGATCGCAGGCGACGAGCGAGTTGAACGCGCCGCCGAAGCACCAGCCGTTGACCATCGCGATGGTCGGCTTGCCGTAAAACTGCAGCCGCTTCCATTGCGCCGTGGCGCTGCGGCGCATGATTTTCATGCGCTCGTCATAGCTGAGCTTGTCAGCGGCGCGGAAATATTCGCGCAGATCCATGCCAGACGAGTAGGCGTCGCCCGCGCCGGTCAGCACCACCACGCCGCAGCGCTCGTCCGCCTCCAGCGCGTCGAACACGTCGAGCATCTCGAACGACATGGTGGGGTTGATGGCGTTGCGCTTCTCTGGCCGGTTCATCGTTACCCAGGCGATGCGGTCCGCGATCTCGACAAGAACGGTCGTGCCGCCGGGGAGATTGGCGGTGTCTGCGTTACCGGTCATCGGTAGAGTCCTTTTCAGGTGCATGAACCGGCGCTTTCTAAACTATCGGGACGGGCTGGACAAAGGCCCGGCAAAACCGGCATTCAAGACGGCAAAATCGAGGGGGAAACGATGGACTTGAAGCTTGGCGGTCGCACAGCGTTGATCACCGGCGCGTCGAAGGGCATCGGTCTTTCAGTGGCGCAGTGGTTCGCGCGGGAGGGCGTGCATGTCAATCTCGTGGCGCGCTCCGGCGAGGCGCTAAAAAAGGAAGCCGCAGCAATCACCGCGGCAAATGGCGTGAAGACTCAGACACTCGCCGCTGACCTCGCCGACGCCGCAGCGCGCGAGAGCGTCTATCAGGCGTTTTCCGACGTCGACATTGTCGTGAATAATGCCGGCGCGGTTCCCGGCGGCACCATCCACGACGTCGACGAGGCGTCATGGCGCGCCGGCTGGGACCTGAAAATTTTCGGCTATGTGGGCATGACGCGGCACTATCTGAAAACCATGGAAGCACGCCGGCATGGCGTGATTATCAACATCATCGGCCTTGGTGGTGAGCGGCTCGACGCCACCTATATCGCTGGCGCCATGGGCAACGCCGGATTGATGGCATTCACCCGCGCCATCGGCGGCACCAGTCTCGATCACGGGGTGCGGGTGGTCGGCGTCAATCCGGGACCGGTGCTGACCGATCGCGTTGAAGTTTTGGGTCGTAAGCGCGCGGCGCGGATTTACGGCGACGAGAGCCGTTGGAAGGAAAGTTTTGCGCGCATGCCGCATGGCCGCCCGGCCACTTGCGATGAGGTCGCCGCGATGGTCGTCTTCCTCGCCTCAGATCTGTGCGCGTACGTCAGCGGCACGATTGTGACCATCGACGGCGGTCTCGCCCATCGCGGCGGCATGCCATAACGGGACTGGCTTTTGACCTGCAGAAAAAAAGAGAATCAACCATGTTGTTGAAGTCGCTCGCAACCGCCGCCTGTACGGCCGCGCTTGCACTCGCACTTGCCTCACCCGCGCAGGCCCAAACCCTCGTTGTCGTCGGTGGCACCTTGATCGACGGCACCGGACGGGCGCCGATCGAGAATTCCGTCATCGTCATCGAGGGCAATCGCTTCAAGTCAATTGGCCGCCGCGGTGAGGTCGCTATTCCGACAGGCGCACAAGTGATCGACGTCACCGGCAAGACCGTGATGCCCGGCTTCATCGATGGCCATTGTCACTGGGAAGCGTTCTGGGGCGAGCTTTATCTGCATCTCGGTATCACGACCTGCGTCGAGATCGAAACACAGCAGGACGGACCGTGGGCGCTGGCGCAGAAATACGGCTCCGAAAGCGGTAAGATCCGCGGACCGCGGCTGTGGGTCACCGGACAGGCGCTCGGTTTCCGCACCGGCGAATTCGAGACCGAGGGCTCGCGTGCGTGGCGCAACTACATGAAAGTGCCGGACGCAGTGGCGGCGCGCGCCATCGTCGATGCCAAGAAACGTGACGGCTACGATGACCTCAAGCTCAGTGAATTTCTGCCGCCGGATTTGATCAGGGTCGTCACCGACGAGGCGCACAAGCTCGGCATGGGGGTGACGGGGCATTCCTGGGACGCCATCGCCTCGGCCAATTCCGGCATGGACGGCATCGAGCATATCTGGTCGGTCGGTTACACCTCGATCACCGACCTGCAAAAGCGGCACCAGCTTGAGATCGATCGCACGGCCGGCCGCATTGACGCCGAGATGGCCGGTGCGCTGTACGAGCCGGAGCACTATGACGCGGTGATCGCGCCGATGGTGGCGCATCACGTCGCCTGGACGCCCACCATCGCCAAGTGGCTGCGCCCGCTGTCGTCCTACGCGCCGCGCTTCTGGCAGCGCGAACAGGAAATCCTGGCCGATCCTAACGCCAACTTTCCCGCAGCGGTGCGCGTCATCACCGAGTTCACGACCGACAAGCTGTTTCACCGCTACAAGCCCGATCAGCTGGCGCAGGCCAAGGTTGGGATGCAAAAATCCTATGAGTTCATCCGCCGCTTCGTCGCGGCCGGCGGCCGCCTCAAGGAAGGCTCGGATTCGCCGCGCGGCATGGCCGGGTTGTTGATGCACGAAGGCATGGCGATGGATGTCGAAGCCGGCGTGCCGCCGATGGTCGCGATCGAGGCCGCCACGCTCAATGTCGCCAAGACGTTTCACAAGGACAAGGACTACGGCAGCGTCGAGCCGGGGAAAGTTGCCGACCTTTCAATCGTCGAAGGCAATCCGCTGCAGGACATCTGGATGACGCAGAACGTCAAACTGGTGGTCTTGAACGGCAAAGTGGTCGATCACCATTTTCACAAATACGTTAATCCGATTCCGGAGTTCAATTCCTGGCAGTCGCTACCTGAGCACATTGTCGTCACGCCCTACGCCGTCACGCAAGGCACCGGCCCAATCACCGTGAGCATTAAGGGCAAGGGTTTTTGGCCGTTTCACTATGCGCTGCTCAACGGCGAGGAGTTGGAGACGAAATTTATCAGCCGCCGAGAGCTGCAGGCTGTCATTCCGGCCGATGCGATCCGCGAGCCCGGCATGTATCTTGTCACCGTGAAAAGCCGCGGCGAACCGGTGGCGCAGTCTAATTCAGCGCCATTCGTGGTCAGCTTTACGGATGCAAACGCCCGGCCCCCGGTGACGACACCGTGAGGTCGGAGCGCAGTTTGTGAAAGGATGCCGACGCGGCTACGGCGCGGCTCACGCGGCCCGGCTGGGTTAGCCCCGGCCGCCGCCGGCGAGCACGGCGCGAGTAGCGCGGTCCGGGCCGAAGTCGTCGACGCTGTCAATTGACAGGAGGTCAGCGAGCCGCGTGCGCGCACGATTGACCCGACTTTTGATGGTGCCAACGGCGCAGCCGCAGATCGCCGCGGCGTCGTCGTACGAGAACCCGGATGCGCCGACCAGAATCAGCGCCTCGCGCTGATCGGACGGTAGTTTGGCAAGCGCGCCACGGAATTCCTCAAACTCCACGCGGCCTGTCTGCTCCGGTTGCGATTTGAGCGTCTCTGCATAGCGGCCGTCGGCATCTTCAACCTCGCGCCGCCGCTTACGGTATTCCGAACGGAACAGGTTGCGCAGAATGGTAAACAGCCATGCCGGCATATTCGTGCCGGGCTGAAATGAATCGATGTGTGCGAGCGCGCGCAGCAACGTCTCCTGCACCAGGTCGTCGGCGCGATCGATATTGCCGCACAGTGAAATGGCAAACGCGCGCAGGCTCGGCACAGTGGCGAGCACTTGGTCGCGTATGGCAGGATCGAGCTTCATGCGGACAATATCCCTTGGTCAGTATTCAGTCTTGATCCCTTGGTCAGTATTCAGTCTTGTTCGCCGAGCCGGCGAACAAGGTCATCAAGACGCGACGGGACGCCCTGATTGACATAGGAATTGTACATGGACCGCAACAGCTCCCCGATCCGAGCCTGGGCTTCCCGTCCCAAACGGATTTCGGGTTTATGCGGACGTTTGGCCATCGATGGATCTTGCACTGCTAATTTGTCCGAATCCGGTTCTACTGCGTCAAGGTTTGTCCTGTGGCTCTTCATTGCATCACTTTTTTCCGGTTCGCCCATGTGGATGGCCCCGTCCGGCTCGCCCGTGTGGTTTCGAAAACCCTACTCTGGCACCCGTAATGGCTCTAACGCACGCCGGGTCCGACTGGTTCCACGCCGAAACCGCCGAAATAGTCCTTTTGGGAACTTTCGGGAACTTTTATAACCGAACCGCGTTTCTGCAGGTAAGTTCGGGCCAAGAAGGGGAGGGTTGCCTTGTCAACCTCACAAGCCGTCCTGCAACAACTGCCATTTCTTCGTCGTTACGCCCGCGCCGTTTCGGGTAGCCAGGCGTCGGGCGATGCTTATGTGGCGGCGACACTCGAATCGCTGATCGAAAGTCCGCAAATCCTTAGCGAAGGCAGCAAGTTGCGGGTGTCGCTCTATCGGCTGTTCACCAAGATCTGGAACTCGGTGCCAGTCAACGGCGAGGCAGAGCCCAGCACGGCAACCCTGCCGCCCGAGCAGCACTTGACGCAAATTACGCCGCGTCCGCGTCAGGCCTTCCTGCTGGTGGCTCTAGAGGGGTTTTCCGAAGAGGATGCCGCCGACATCCTGGAATGCGACCTGGGTACGTTGCGCGGATTAGTTGAGGAATCGGGCCGCGAGCTGGCGGCCGAAATCGCCACCGACGTGCTCATTATCGAGGATGAGACATTTATCGCCATGGACATTGAGGCGCTGGTCGAAAGCCTCGGTCACAAGGTGATCGGCGTAGCGCGCACCCACGCAGAGGCGCTGGCGCTCGCCAAGAAGAAGCGCCCGGGATTGATTCTGGCCGACATCCAGCTCGCCGATGGCAGTTCCGGACTTGACGCGGTCAATGAATTACTTGGCTCGTTCGAGGCGCCGGTCATCTTCATCACCGCATTTCCCGAGCGCTTTCTCACCGGACGGCGGCCGGAGCCGGCATTCCTTATTGCAAAGCCTTTCCAGCTCGCTGCGGTCTCGGCGGCGGTCAGCCAGGCGCTGTTCTTCGGCCGTAAGGCGCGCAATCGCGAACGGCCGTCGGTCGAGCGGCAAGCCAGTTTGCAATAGGCAATCTGTCAGATCGCTGGTCTTAGCGAAATAGCCGCAGGCCACGTGGCTCGCTTCATTGCGGCTGGATGCCTACGCGTTTGATCAGATCGGCCCAGCGCTTGGTTTCATTCGCGACCAGGGCACCCAATTCGCCCGGCGAGTAGAGTAGCGGCGTCCCGCCCACCTCGGCGAGCTTGGCTTTGATGCCGGGATCGGCGAGCCCTGCATTGATCTCGCGGTTGAGCCGCTCGATAATCGTGGCAGGTGTGCCGTGCGGCACGCCGACGCCGGTCCAGGCTTTGACTTCGAAGCCGGGTATCGTTTCACCGACCGTCGGTACGTTCGGCAAGGCCGCGGATCGCTCGCTCGACATCAGCGCCACCGCGCGTACGTCTCCCGCTCTGACATGCGCCAGCGATACCGGCAATGCATCGACTGCGGCTTGGACGCGGCCGCTGACCAGATCAATCAGCATTGGGGCATCGCCCGGATAAGGCACCCGCACGACATCGATGCCGGCCGAGAGCTGAAACAGCTCGATCGCAAGGTCGCTGATGGTGCGGGCGCCAAACGACGCGACATTGAGCTTGCCTGGGTTGGCTTTTGCATAAGCGGTCAACTCGGAAACGGTCTTGATTGGCAGTGCGGGATTCACTTCCAGGATCAACGGCAGCTCCGCCAAACCCGCGACTGGCGCGATGTCATGCTGAAAGTCGTATGGCAGTTTCTTGTAGAGCGACGGATTGATGGTATTGGTGGCGAGCGTCAATAACAGCGAGTAGCCGTCGGCTGGCGCGGCAATCGCCGCTTGGACGCCGACATTGGTGCCGCCGCCCGGCTTGTTTTCCACGATGACTTGTTGGCCGAGCCGCTGGCTTAGCCACTGCCCGAGAAGGCGCGCCACCAGATCGGTGGTGCCGCCCGCGGGGAACGGAACGATCCATCGGATCGGCCGCGACGGATAATTGTCCGCCGAACTCGTGCGGGCGAACAGTGCACATGCGGTTCCAGTTCCCGCAAGCCGAAGCAATTGCCGCCGCTGAAACAACATGGCCGAGCCCTCCCGACGTGACCATGACCGGTATCGAGCTTCACTCCGCACGGTTGCGTTGGCAAGCCGCCGCGTGACGCGGTTACGGGGAGGCTGAAAGAAAGGGCGCAGCCGATCGGCAAATCGGCTGCGCCCAACATTGCCGGCCAAGCACGGGGGGAGGGGGGAAAGGATGGCCGGGCTGCCATATCAAAGCGCGGCGACGGTTTTCGTTCCTCATGGTGCTGCGCGCTGGCCTCATGGTGCTGCGCGCGGGTGCCTGCGTCGTTAAGGCCGCTACGGCTGGCGCCTGTAATCACGAATTGGTGAGCGTTTGGACCAATCGGAACGCTGCCGACACTAACACGTTGGGTCGCCGGTGTCGTTGATAGCCGGGGGGCCTTTGGCGTTTGCTCAGCGGGGTCGGTAGCCGCTGTACGTTTCGGAGATTTCCGATGGCCAGGCTCGTTTCTCTTCGTGTCGTAGGTGCAGTGGCGCTGTGTTCGGCTGCTTTCGTACTTGCTGGCGCCGCACCGCATCTTTATGCCGCCCCGGTCCTTCCTGGATTGAGCGATCCTGAACCGGCAATGACGGTGAATCATTTCCGCAAGGGCGACCGGCTGCCCCTGTTGCATCCGCGCGCGGTGCGGCAAGAGGTACCGACGCCAGGTGGTTCGCAGGCCCAGGGCAAGGTGCCGTTTGGCTGTGATTCCGCTTTCAGTCCAGTGACTTCCCCCGAATTGGCGACGCTTTACGGCCGCTGCATGGCCTAAGCGGTCAAACCGGCCGACTGGGGCGGACACGCCCATTCGCCCGGGCCGGGCCTTTCGCTCTTCCGCTTTGAACCTTTTGCCGACTTGCCGCGACCAATGAAGGATGGGGCGGGGCGAGGGGTCGCGCACGCTGCCGTTCCCCAAGAAGCCGCGAATTTTATTCGAAATGAACAATCAAGCGGCGCGGAACCTTTAATCGATTTGCGCGATTGGGTGGACAAGTTCCTGCAACACGGGGGTCTCCGATGTCAGCGAAAATCTCGCAGCGGCTCTACGGCGCAATGTTGTTTGTTGGTGTCGTGACGGCGGCAGCCGCTCCGGCGCAGGCACAGAGCTTCAGATATGGCCAGAACGACCCGTCGGGTTCGGTCTATCAGTTCACCGACACTGACAATCAAAATTCGCCCGTGGCCGTGCAGCCGGAATTGCAGCGCCAAGTCGTCTCTTACACCGGTAACGAGCCGACCGGCACCATCATCATCGATCCCGCGCATACGTTCCTTTATCTGACGCTCGGCGCGGGCAGGGCCATGCGCTATGGCATCGGCGTCGGTCGCGAAGGCTTCGAATGGTCCGGCGTTGAAAGAATCACCCACAAGGCCGAGTGGCCGGATTGGACGCCGCCGCCCGCCATGGTCGCTCGCCAGCCGTATTTGCCGCGCTGGATCGGTGGCGGTCCCGGCAACCCTCTCGGCGCGCGCGCGATGTATCTCGGCCATACCGATTATCGCATCCATGGCACCAACGATCCGAGCTCGATCGGCAAGCACATGTCGAGCGGTTGCATTCGGCTGCGCAACGAGGACGTGGAAGATCTCTACAGCCGCGTCGGCGTTGGAACCAAAGTGATTGTCCTGCCCGACTCGCGTTCGCGGCAGATCGCCGCCGCCCAGACCGATATCAGCGCGCCTGCGCGACACGCGGTCGCGCCCATGATGGTATCGGGCAACACAAACACCGTCAGCGGCGTTTACTGACAGCGGTTGCCGGCAAAGCGAGGCCCGGCCGGAACTATTTACGAACGCGTTGATTTTGCGGCTGAAGCGCAACCCGTTTGCGCTTCAGCCGTTTTCCATTGATGCCGCGCGAAACGGCCACAATGGAACGCGGCCTGAAAGTCAGTAAGTGCAATGAACTTGCCCAATCGCCAAGTGCCCTTGATGGCCAATCCGAGCGGCCAACCGGGCGATGGAGCAGAGCCGGACCGGGTCAACCTCGAGGCCGAGTTGCGCAGCCGCATGAGGCAGCTTGAGACGCTGGCGCAGCTCGGTGAACGCGCTCTCGCGGAGCGCGATCTTGAACAGCTGCTCGCCGATGCGGTCAGCACGGTTGCAGTCACGCTGTCTGTCGATCTTGTGAAAATCCTCGAACTGCTTCCCGGCAATACGGAACTGTTGTTGCGTGCCGGGTTTGGCTGGAATTCGGCCTGCATCGGGACCGTCGTCGCGTCGACTGCGGAAGGCAGCTATGCGCACTCTACCCTGAGCTCGTCACTGCCGGTGGTTGTTGCAGATTTCGCTAACGAGACGAGGTTCAGGTTTGATCCCTACCTGCGCGGTCATGCATGCGTCTCCGGCATCAACGTGACGATCGCCGGTCGCGACGATCGTTTCTACGGTATTCTCGGCGTGTGCACGAAAACGCCGCGGCAGTTCGCCGCGCAGGAGACGGCGTTCCTTGCCGCGGTGGCTAATCTGCTTGCTGGCGCCATCGCACGCCGCCAGCTCGAAGCGCGCCACGAAATGATGATCCGCGATATGCGCCATCGTTCGGGCAATCTGTTTTCGCAACTCCTGGCCCTGTTTTCGCAGACGGCGCGGACCTCACGAAGCATTGCCGACCTGTCGGAGAAGTATCGGGCGCGCGTACTGGCGCTGGCCGACGCGGAGCGGCTCGTGACCGAGGGCGGCGGCGGTCCCGTGCCGATCATGGAGTTGCTGAGCACTCTTCTCGGGCCTTATCTCGAACGCATCTCGTTCGTCGGGCAAAACGTCGAGCTTGAGCCCGATCCGGTATTCAATCTCAGCGCCGCTTTGCATGAGCTCCGAGCCAATGCGGTGACGCATGGCAGCCTGTCGCGTCCTGCGGGCCGGCTGGAATTGAACTGGACGGTGAGCCGCACCCAGCGCGGCCTCACCCTCACGCTCGATTGGATCGAGAAGAATGGGCCGCCGGCGCGTCGGCCGCGGCGCTTGGGCTTCGGCTCCCGGCTGCTGACGCTGTTGATCGAACGGCAACTCAACGGTGAGGTTACGCGCTCGTTCACCCGTGCGGGGCTGACCGTGCGCATGGTTGTGCCGTTGACGCACGAACGCTGGCCGATGGCGCCGATGCCTGCCGAGACCGCTATGGCAGAGGGTGTGCGCTGATCGTCCGGCGCACCACGGAATAAGCCTAGGGATGAACGTCTTCAGTGAACCAGTCAGTCGGCAGGTCATGGCCGGCGCCATGTTCTTTGGCCTTGCGGTACAGCAGCGAGCCGGCTGCAGCGAACTGATAGCCGAGCCCAATATTGTTGATGAAGCAGGTGATCTCGCGATCCGAGCGGCGGCCGTCGACGCGGCCGACGATCAGATCGGGCAACGTCGGCAGCTTGTCGAAGTTGATCTCCTCGGCGACCTCCCAACCGCGGCCGTCGGCTTTTTCAGGCACCACGAGATCCTTGGTCAGGACATGAATCGGCGTCGCGTCGTTAGTATGAATGATGACGCGGTCGGCGCGCTTGATGGCATTGGGCTCGATTTCCGGACGCTTGATTGAGCTGAGATGCATACCGGGCTCGACCCAGTGCGCAAAGAACACCGGGTCGAGTGTATTGGTGCCGCACATCGCGATGTCAGCGCCCTTGATGGCGTCTTCCGGACTTGCGACCGGCATGACTGCCACGCCAAGCAGGTCGCTCATCTGCGCCGCGAAGGCCTCGCGGTTGACAGCGTTGGGCGAAAAGCACCGGATGGTTTCGATGGGACGGACCGCGCAGACCGCCATAAGCTGTGCGCCGGCCTGCCAACCGGAGCCGAGGATGCCGACGGTCTTGGCATCTTTACGCGCCATGTATTTGACGCCGAGCCCGTTGGCGGCACCGACCCGCAGCCGCTGCATGACGCCATCGGGAAAGATCGCGAGCGGCTCGCCGTTCTCGGTCGAGAACAACAGCACCAGCCCGACGTAGCGGCCGCCCGGCGCTGCCGGCACCTTCTCGCGCCGTATATTATTGCCACGCTTCGGCCAGCTCACGATGTCGGAATTGATGCGGATCGCTCCGACGCCGAGCTTGGGGATGACGCCGTCCATCGACTTGAGGCTATAGAGCGCATCCTCGCGACTTGATGTCGGCGTAATGCAATCAGAGCGCGTGCGCGAAACGCCGCGCCCTTCGGCGAGTTCGCGATACGCCTCTTCAAGCACATCGATACAGTCCGGCATCGTAACGAGCTTGCCGACGTCGTCGTTGGACAGAATAAGGGTCATGGTTGTTGCGCATCCGGCAGTGGAGAGAACTTTTTGGATCATAATGGGCACGGCTCGAATAGATAGCCGTTTTGCAGTGGTGCGCGGCATTGCACGCATACGCGGCTATCTTGCGTTGGAGCGGCGGGTCGGGGACTATTCGGCGGTCAGTCTGGAGCCGATCGATGCGCCTGGGGATTTGGACGCCGCTGCCGCATACGATCATGTCCGAACCGGCCATGGCGGATGGTGTCCGACAAGTCGGCGTTCGTGGCGACTACAGCGCCGACAAGTCCTTCCTGTTTGCCCTCGATGTGGTGTCGAAGGGCGAGGCTTTGGGTTTCGACATTACCTTGATCGCCGAGCGGCTGCTCGGCCCGGACCTCGAAGCCTGGATGCTGACCGCGGCGCTTGCCGCCCGCACCAACACCATTCAAGTCATGCCCGCGGTCTATCCCGGCATGATCACGCCGCAACTCGCCGCCAAGATGGGCGCAACGCTCGACCGGATCACCGGCGGCCGCTTCGTCATCAACGTGGTCAACGGCTGGTTCCAGAAGGAATTCGAGCTGTTCAGCAACGGCGGCTGGATTGCATCATCCGACGCTCGTTACAACCGCATGGATGAGTTCGTTCGGGTGCTGAAGGGGCTTTGGACTGAGGATCAATTTACGTTTAAGGGCGAGTTCTTCCGCGCCGACGACGCGACCCTGCCGCAGAAGCCGGTGCGCGTGCCGCATCCGCCGATCTACACCGCAAGCCGTACCGATTCCGGCAAGGACGTGATCGCCGAGCACTGCGACCTTTGGTTCGTCAACTATCAGGCCGATTATCGCCGTTTTGAGGAAGGCCTTGCGGTCATCCGCAAGGATATTTCCGATCTGGCGCAACGCGCCAAGGAATTTGGCCGGACGCTGTCATTTGGCATGAGCGCTCATATCAGTTGTGCCGATACAATTGCCGAAGCACAGGCGCAGGCCGACGAACTTGAGCTCTACGGCCAGCGCGATCGCGTCTCGTCGACCGCTGCCCGCGGCCTTGGCGCCTGTCTCGTCGGGACGCCTGACCTTATCGCGAAGCGGATGCGACAATACGAGGAGATCGGCGTGGAATTGTTCCTGTTGAATTTCCACCCGATGCTGGCTGGCCTCGACAACTTCGCCAAACACGTCATGCCGCTGTTACCGCCGATCGGCGCTCGCGCAAAGCTGGAGAAAAGTGCCTGAACGTCGGCATTGTGCGCCAGCGGATCGGCTAACCAGCCCGAGCCATCGTTCGGTCGGGGGTGGCGTCCGCCCCATGCATCAAGTCCAGCATCGTCGCCCAGGCCGAGTTCGCGGTCGCGATTTCGTCGGCGTTACGCCCTTTCGGGCGCGCGGGATTCTGGAAGCCGTGTCCGGCTTTCGGGTAGCGGTGGAAGACGTGAGGAATGCCGTATTGCTTTAGCTCGACTTCGAAGCGGTCGATATCGGCCGGCGACGGATTCTTATCGAGATCGCCGAAGAAGCCGTAGACCGGACAACGGATATTCTTGATGAGCTCGAACGGCGTCGGCGTGCCCTCGCCCCAATGAGTCAGCATGCCGCCGCCGTAATAGGCCACACAGGCGGTAAAGGCCGACTTGGTAGCAGCACCGAGAAACGATAACCGGCCGCCCATGCAGTGCCCGGCGATAAAAAAGCGGCTGCGATCGAGGTCCGGCCGCGACAGCGCATAGTCCGAGGCCGCGGCGATTTCGGCGATGACCTCATTGTCTTTGAGGAATTGCTTGCAATCGTGCAGCGGCACATCGTCGGGACAGTGATGAAAAAAATTTGGCAAGATCGTGAGATAGCCGGCCTTCGGAAATTCCTTGAAGTAATGGGCAGTGCAGGCGTCGAGGCCGCCGCGGTGGAACATCAAAAGCACGGCTGGATGCGGTCCGTGGCCGGGCGGTGCCGCGATGTGGACGTCCATCGCGCGGCCCATGACGTTCAGATAAATCGTCTCGCCTTCGAACTCGGCGTCCATCCTCGGTGCCTTGTGCATCGGTCTATTCCACGCTCTGTGTCAGGGCTTCTGCTCTGGCGATGATTGCCGGAGAATATCCGAACGAGTTTTCAATTATGGCCTGGAGCTGATCGCCCGGCAACGGTGACAGCGCGATACGCATCTGTGTGGCGTCCGCGACAAATCTCGGGTCCTTCAGCGTTGCCGCAAATCCCGCCCGCAATTGCGCCACCCGCTCTGCCGGGACTCCCGGCGGCGCCGTCAGCGAGCGGCCGACCTTTTCCGGTTGGGAAAACAGTTCAAGAATTTGCCGCTCGTCGGCATTGCGCGCCAGGTCGAGAAGCCGCGGTACGTTCGGCAGATCGGACGCCTTGTCGAGCCCGGTTTGCAACAGAATATTGACCTTCTTGTCGCGCAGCCAGTCGGCGCGGGTCACGCGAAACACCGGCCACGGCATGCTAAGCGCCTCGACTTCGCCGCGTTCCATCGCGACGAGGCCGTCGCCGGTTCCCTTGTAGCCGGTCACCAGATTGAGCTTCAGCCCGAGAAGCCGTTTCAACATCGTCCAACGCAGCTGCGAAGCACTGCCGGTCGAACAGACGATCAGCGGCTTCGTGTAGGTGTCGTCGATCGTCTTGACGGCGGCGCTGTGCCAAGCGAACAGCACGGCATTGTTGCTGATGATGCGGCCGATCCAGTTCATTTTGGTGACGTCGGCCTTTAATGCGGGCACCTTGAAAAGCTGGTTCTGATAGATCGACTCGTCGAGCATGCCGATGACAGTGCCGTCGTGCGGGACGACATTATAGAGCTGATTGGCGGCGCGAATGCCGCCGGCGCCCGGCATATTCTCCACGATGACGCTTGGAGTGCCGGCCAAGTGCCGGCCAAGATGGCGGGCGACGAGGCGGCTGAGCGTATCGTAGCTGTCGGCGCCTGCGCCTGACGGAACAATGATCTCAAGCGTCTTACCGGCGTAAAACTCTCCAGCGGCGGCGCGAACCGCCGGCGTCCACAGCGTCGCACCGATGACTGAAAGCGCAGCGCCGAGGGGCAGGATCAGCGGGGCGCGCATCGCCCGGCTACCGGGCGCCGCTATTCCGCAGCCTGCTGACCTTCTTCTTCGGCGATGGCGCGTGCCTCGATAGCGTCGACCTCGGCCTGGTCCATTTTGACCAGAATGTTGTGCATGTGCTGCACCGAAGCTGCGTCGTCGTCCGGGCCGAGCAGCGGGTAGGCGTCGCCGCCACGGTCACGCAGCGGCGGCGCATGCGACTCGAAGATGACGGCCGTGTCCTTGCCGCGGTTCCAAGCCCAGTGCACCTTGTTGCGCGGAATGCGCATGACATCGCCTTGCCGGCAGCGGTAACCGCGGCCGTCAACAAAGAAGTACATTTCGCCGGACACGATGTAGTTCATCTGCTCGCAGTCATGCATGTGCGGCCGCGTGTGGTACTCGGAGGCACGTTCGGCGAACATGAGACTGGTATCGGTGCCATGGACCTTTTGCGCGCGGATCACCGAGTTGCCGACTGCCGCCATGGCGACACGTTCGGTCATTTTAACGTCGCGCCTGTTGATCCGATAACCGGGCTTGTCCGACATCGCAGTCACCTCCCTGTGGCACTTCGCTGTGTTCTTTACCCGCAACACTACCGCCGCGAGCATTGCGCTGCAATCCGCCCTCGGTTGCGCGCCGGCTCTTGATCGGCGATGGCCGCAGGCCGCATCATCGTCGCCGGCCAATGTCATGGCCACCACATTTCCACACCGCCGGAGGCGGCCATGAGTACCGATATCGATTCCGATCCCTTTGGACTCTTTCCCTATCAGGCGATCGTCGATCGCCCGCCCATCGCGTGGCCGAACGGCGCGCGCGTCGCGGTGTGGGTGATCCCCAACATCGAGCATTTCCATATCGAGATCGGCGCTCAGGCGCCCGATATCCGCAACCATTCGCGCCGCGACTACGGTAACCGCGTCGGTGTGTGGCGGATCATGGAAACACTCGCCAAGCACGGCGTGCGCGGTACGGTCGCGCTCAACGGCGAGGTCGGCCGTTATTATCCGCGCATCATGGAGGAGGCGGCGCGCTTGAAGTGGGAATTGATGGGCCACGGGCTGACCAATTCCGTGCTGCTGACCGGACTGGCCAAGGACAAGGAAGCCGCCGTCATCGCCGAAGCTCGCGCCATCATCGAGCAATGGGGCCAGAAAATGCGTGGCTGGCTCGGCCCGGGCTTGAGCGAAACCTGGCTCACGCTCGATCTGTTGCGCGAGCACGGCGTCGATTATGTGTGCGACTGGGTGAACGACGATCTGCCCTACCGCATGAACAATGGGCTTTACTCGATTCCGTATTCGATCGAGCTCAACGACATGCCGCTGTTCAACATGCCGAGCATAGGCATCGACGAGTTCTACCGCCGCATCTGCGAGACGTTCGACGTGCTCTACGAGGAGGGCGCGAAGAACGCCCGGGTCATGGCGATCGCGCTGCATCCGTTTTTGATCGGCGCACCGCACCGCATCCGCACGCTCGATCGGGCGCTGTCATATATCGCGGCGCACGGCAACGTCTGGTTCGCTACCGGATCGGAGATCATCGATGCGTACCGGGCGCAACAGGCCGCGTGATAGTGGAGCGCCGCGTGGCGCGGCATAGCGGGGTGCGTGCTCTTCGCGTCTGATGCCGTGGCGGTGCTCAGTCGCGCGTATCGTGCGCGTTCTGGATGCGCTCGGTGTAGATGGCGGGTTTGAGGCCGAACAGGTCCCACCGCGTCAAGTATGACATCAGGAACGGATGGCAGCCGTGATCGTATAGCCACGCGACGTCGCCGGCGAGTAGCGCGTTTCGCTCCTCGTCGGAAAGGTCGCGCAGGGTGATCGCGGCCGCCGGATCGCGTTTGACCGCGTCACGAAATGCGAGATCGTGCAGTGCGTCACGGCAGATTTTATTGACGGCATAGACGCTCATGGCCGGCCTCAATTCAACCGCCAAGCCACGAAGGCTTGGCCGTGATCGTTCTGCGGCAGCACTGTTACTGGCTTGCGCGCGCCGATGGCGCCGAGCAGCGCAATCCAATTGAGTAACTCGCCGCCAATGTTGCCGGCCTGCAGCATACGCGCGGTGGTCGACTCGGCCACGAGCTGATCGATCCGCATGTCCTGCATTAAGTCCTGCACGTGCTGCGACCATTGCGGATCGGGCGTGCAGGCCGCACGGTTACCTACGGGAATCTTCGGGCCGCCGATCTCCAGCGAAAAGCTGCCGCTGCCGATCACGGCGACACGCTGCTTTTGCGGCCAGCTGTCGATGGCGTTACGCACCGCCGCGCCGAACGCAAAGCAGCGCTGCGCGGTTGGCAGCGGCGGCGCCAGGCAGTTGATGAAGATCGGCAGGACGGGAATCTTCATCCCTGGTGTGAGAAAGTGCAGGGGTACCATGACGGCGTGATCGATCTCAAAATCCTGCACAAGGGAAATGTCGAAGCCATGGGCGATGGCGCTGGTGCGGATGTGCGCCGCCAGTGCCCCGGGCACCGCGACCTTATAGTGCGGCATCGGCGTCTGATCGTTGGGGCCGCCGGTCGCATCGGCGATGCCGATCGCGAAGGTCGGGAAATTATCGAGGAAGAACGTGTTGAAGTGATCGTCAGTAAACACAATCAGCACGTCGGGCGCAGCAGCCTCGATGTGCTTTGCCATCTCGGCGTAGTAGCGCGCCGTCTCGCATTGCGGTCCATCGCGCGCGACCAGCGCAGGCGAGCCCGGGTTGTGCGGCATGCCGAAGCCGGCGACGATTGCGGCCATCTGGTCCGTCCTTGATCGGGCGTGAGTGAGCTACGTCCGTTTACAGAGAAAATAACCAGGGTCCGGCGGCGTGGGAACGGCGCTGCATTGCCCGGCCACTCTCGCGAGACATTATTCCTAATAAACGCCATCTAATTCTCGGCCGCAATCGCCGCCCACGCTACGCCAGCCCCGAGAAAGGCGCATGCGGACGCGCAGCACCGTCCGCTGCCGATAACGGCGGCGGACGGTGCTGTTGCGTTGAGAATTTAGATGGCTGGCAAAGCTTAGGAACGGGAATCGAGCGAGAGCCCGATGCTGAACGCTTTCTGTCGCGTTGCGCCCTCGGTCCTTTTCAGCTTTTTGGCAATTCTGGAAGCAGGCGTCTTCCTCTTCGCCATTGCTTTCAGCTCGCGAACCTCGCCTGAAGTCCATCCGCGACGCTTCTTGGTCCTCTTAGCCATAGAGCCTCCCTTTCAAATGCACTCGGTTTGTATCCCTTACGGGAGCGGAAGAAAAGCCGAAAGACATTACAAAAAACATGTCTGTTTCAGTCGATCTGCCTGGCGGTAATACCGCCGCTGCGATCTTGTTAGGTTCTCCTTAACAAGATATGAGCGCCGAAGCAAATACCTCCTGTGCACTTTTCCTGGATGGTATTGCCGCAGATAAACGGTGCTTCCGGTTGTGGCGGGGCGCTGCCCCGATCAGATAACGAAGCGTTTCCGTCTCTGCTCCGCCGCAAGATAGGCCGGTCTGCGGCGCCCGTTGCAACAAAATATGCCCGCGGAACAGGCCAACAACCTGACCGGCTAACGATTGATCAACGTCCGCGCGCTACAACGGCGAAGGAGCGGACTTCATGCTGCTTATTGTTCTGAGTTGCTTTTTTGCTGCTGCGGCTGCCATGACGCTGTGGGCATTGGCCGCGGGGCGTGAGACGATTGACGAGATCGTACGCCGCGGCGGCCAGCCGTTCCCGCCCGGGGAGCCGTGAGCGGCGCCATGTGCGGCGCCATGTGCCGTATGCGCACCCTTGGACCTGTCCTCTTCATCGTCTTGTTGCTGGCTGGCGGATCGAGGGCGCTGGCGGCGCAGAACCCGGCGTCTGCCTGTCATCCCGGACAGCGACCCAGACTGATGGCCGAGCTGACCTTCGGCCGCGACATCGGCCGTCATGTCGGCGTGAGCGAAGCGGCCTGGCGGCGCTTTCTCGATCGCGAGGTCACGCCGCGTTTCCCCGACGGCTTGACGGTCGTGAGCGCGCTCGGGCAGTGGCGGGACCGCAACACCGGCAGGGTCGTGCGCGAGCCGAGCAAGCTCATCATGATCGTACTGCAAGGCAATCCGGACGATCAGACGCGACTCGACGCCATCGTCGCGGCCTATAAGCGGCAATTCCAGCAACAGTCGGTTGGCGTCATCGTTCAGCCGGCCTGCGCCGCGTTCTAGCTCTTCGTCAAGGGCTTGCGGCCCGGCGTCGCGGTTCCTAACTTTCCGGTTAGACCAAACCGGGAAGCGCCCGCTGATGAACGGAACCATTGACGAGCTTAAACTCGTTGCGCTCGATCGCGACGATATTGAAGTGGTGTCGGCGCATTTGCAGGACGCCCTGGTACGTGTTGCCGATATTTTCTGGCAACCGCAGGAGCACCGCTTCGTCATGGGGCTCAGCCGCTTCGACTGGATCGGCGCCGCCGATGCCAAGCCCACGAACAAACCGGATTATCGGCGTTGCCGCACGGCATTGCGCTTCGAGCGCGTGCTCAGCTGCAAGTGCCGCAATCTCGATCAAACGAACAAGGACGCACGGCTCAATCTGCTCGCCGTTGAATTCGAGACGCAGGATCCGCCTGCGGGCGTCGTCATCATGACGTTCTCGGGCGGCGGCGTCATTCGCCTGGATGTCGAGTGCCTGGAGGCCGAGCTCGCCGATCTTGGCGAAATTTTCGTGGCTGATGGCTGCCCCAACCACTCCATCACCGGGCCGATGACGGCGTAGCCGCGACCGGAGCCGTCTTACGCTGTCCGCGGCTGCCGCACTGCCGGTGCGGAGAAGAGCTTCATCAGCACACCGATGGTGACCAGCGTCGCCACATAGACGATGAGCTGCATTCCGGTCGGCTGGTCGACATAGCCAATCAGCGTGTGCAGGGCGCGGCCCAGATAACTGGACTCGCTGAGAATCCAGGATGTATCCCACACGGTCCCGTCATACGCGGTCAGGATGTTGGCCTGTTGCAGGAATGCGATGGCCTGCGCGGCGAGGCCTGCCGCCAGGAAGGCGATCAGCGTGCTGGTGACGCCGAACAGATAGCGCGTCGGGATGGTGATGAGGCCCAGATAGGTCGCGAGGCAAACCAGCGAACCGAGAATGAGACCGACAAAGCCGCCGCCCACCATGCCCCAACTGGCGCCGCCCTGCGCCGCCGCGACGCCGTAGAGAAACAGCACGACTTCGGAGCCCTCGCGCAGCACCGCAATCGCCACCACGATGGCAAGTGCAGCGAGCGATTTCGAGCCGGCGACGACGGCCTCGCCGGCCGCCTGCAGCTCAGCGGCAAGCTCGCGGCCATGGCGCGCCATCCAAACGTTATGCCAAGTCAGCATGATGACGGCGAAGCCCAGAATGCCGGCGTTGAATACTTCCTGGCCGCTGCCGCCGAACAGCGATGACAGGCCGCCGGTAAACAGCGCCACGAGACAGGCGCCGAGCACGCCGGCCGCGACGCCGCCTGCCACCCACAGACCGCGCCCGGCGACGCCCGTGGTCACCGCCATGACGATGCCGACGATCAGACCGGCCTCGAAGACTTCGCGAAAGACGATCAACAGCGCGGCAAGCACGGGCACCTCATTGCGGAACGCTCACGGCAGAATGTTTATTGTACCACCAGGTAACCCTGCGTGGCATGATGGAAGTCGTCGTAGTAGTTGTATCGCCCCGGCTTGAGTGGACGGACGTAGACCACGCCTTCGCTTCCCGCTGGTACGATCTTTTCGAAATGCAGGTCGCTGCTTTCGAACTCGGACACGATGTCGTTGAGGTTCTTGACGTGAAAGACGATCTGCTTGTTGGCGGGCGCGTGCGTTTCGGCGGGATCGAACAGGTGGTTCTTGATCGTCAGCGAGATCGACACGGCGTCGTCGGCGCGGGCGTCGTGCGCGGCCATTCCCAATAGGGCGGCGAACAATGCGGCAAGACCGATCGAAATTATCTTGTGTTCGCTCATGGCTTAACCGGCGCGCCCGAGGTGAATGGATGATGTAAGCAGTTGGGCAGATGGCCGCTTTTTGTCAAATTAAAATACCGACATTAGAATTATTATAATAACAAACTATGCTACGCGTCAGACGCAGCGAACAGGACATCAGGATGGCGATCCGCCTCGACACTCGCTCCGGCGATTTTGCGCAATCGTTTCGGGCCTTCCTCGACACCAAGCGCGAAACGTCCGCCGATGTCGAAGCGGTGGTGCGGACCATTGTCGCCGACGTCGCCGCCCGCGGCGACGAGGCGCTTAAGGAGCTCACTCTCAAGTTCGATCGGCTCGACCTCGACCGCGTCGGCATGAAGGTCACACCGGGCGAGATCGCGGCGGCACAGGACGCGTGTGCTCGCGAAACCCTCGCAGCGCTGGAGCTCGCCCGTGACCGCATCGAGGCGTATCACCGCCGCCAAGTGCCGCGCGACGATCGATTTACCGATGCGCTCGGCGTCGAACTTGGTTCGCGCTGGACCGCGATCGAATCGGTCGGACTTTATGTGCCAGGCGGCACGGCGGCGTATCCGTCGTCGGTGCTGATGAATGCGGTGCCCGCCAAGGTCGCGGGCGTGCCGCGACTCGCCATGGTGGTGCCGGCGCCGGGCGGCACACTCAATCCCCTGGTACTGGCTGCCGCTAAGCTTGCCGGTGTCGATGAGATTTTTCGCATCGGTGGCGCGCAGGCGGTCGCGGCCCTGGCGTTCGGCACGCAATCCATCGCGCCGGTTGCCAAGATCGTCGGCCCCGGCAACGCCTATGTGGCGGCGGCCAAGCGCTTGGTGTTCGGCAAAGTCGGTATCGACATGATCGCGGGGCCGTCCGAGGTGCTGATCATCGCGGACAAAACCGGCAACGCGGATTGGATCGCCGCCGATCTGCTGGCGCAGGCCGAGCACGATACCAGCGCGCAGGCTATCTTGATCACCGACAGCCAGGCGTTGGCCGATGCAGTTGAGCGCGCCATCGAAGGTCAGCTTATGCGCTTGCCGCGTCACAAAATCGCCAGCGCGTCGTGGCAAGATTTTGGCGCCGTCATCCTGGTGCGCAGCTTCGATGAAGCGCTGCCGCTGGTCGACGCGATTGCACCCGAGCATCTGGAAATCGCAACAGCCGACGCCGAAGATTTGGCGCCGCGCATCCGCAATGCCGGCGCAATTTTCATTGGCGCACACACGCCGGAAGCGATCGGGGATTACGTTGCAGGCTCCAATCACGTGCTGCCGACGGCGCGTTCGGCGCGTTTCTCTTCCGGCCTTGGCGTGCTCGATTTCATGAAGCGCACCTCGCTGCTCAAATGCGGGCCGGAGCAATTGCGCGCGCTTGGCGCCGCCGCCATGGCGCTCGGCACCGCCGAAGGGCTCGATGCCCACGCTCGTTCCATCTCCATTCGGCTCAACCGTTAGGGTGCGTCAACGATGGCGCGCGCTCCTCGCAAAGACCGAGCCGGGCGTCTTGCCGCCGTCACGCTTGACGAGTCATCGATCGGCCGGTCGAGCCGCGAGGTTGAGCACGAGCGCGCCGTCGCGATCTACGATCTGATCGCCGAGAACGTGTTCTGCCCGGCCGGTGACGACGGCGGACCTTATGTGCTGCAACTCGGTATGTCCGGCAACCGGCTGGTGTTCGACATTCGCCGCGACGACGGTACGCCGGTGATCGCCCACATGCTGTCGCTGGCGCCGTTCCGCCGTATCGTGAAGGACTATTTCACGGTCTGTGACAGCTATTACGCGGCGATCCGCACCGCCACTCCGGATCGTATCGAGGCGCTCGATATGGGCCGGCGCGCGCTGCACGACGAGGGCTCGCATATCGTCATGGAGCGGCTCAAGCGCAAGGTCGAGCTTGATTTTGATACCGCGCGGCGCCTGTTCACCCTGATTACGGTGCTGCATTGGAAGGGGTGAGCGATCCGACGGCGCCGGCCGGGCAGCCAGCGATCCGTCCCTTGGCGGTGCTGTTCGCCTGCGGTTTTAACGCCGTGCGCTCGCCGATCGCGGCCGGCCTGTTTGCACAGATATTCGGACGCACGATCTATGTGGGCTCTGCCGGCGTGCGCAAAGGCGAACTCGATCCGTTCGCGGTCGCAGTCATGGAGGAGATCGGCGTCGACATTTCACGGCACAAGCCCGTCACCTTCGAGGAGCTGGAAGACTGGGAGGGGCTCAATTTCGATCTGATCGTTACGCTCACGCCGCAGGCGCACCATCGCGCGCTTGAGTTGACCCGCACCAGCGCGGTCGAAGTCGAGTACTGGCCGACACCCGACCCGAGCGCCGCCGAAGGTAGCCGCGCGCAGCGGCTCGACGCCTACCGCGAACTGCGCGACCAGTTGCTGGCGCGCATCCGCGAACGCTTCGCCGGTCCGGGGATCGGGAATGAGTGAGCGGGAATGAGTGAGCGGGAATGAGTGAGCGGGAATGAGCAACGAGAATGAACAGCCCGTCACGGCTCGCGCGAGGCGGTGTAGGCGGCGAGCGCCAGCATATCGTCGACAGTAAGGTTTTTCACCACCTGTTGCATGAGCGCCACCGAGGCACCGGAGCGGTCGCCGTTCTGGATCATGAACAACTGGCGGACCACATAGGTGGCTTGCCTGCCGGCGATCGGCGGGACATCGCCTAGTCCCTGCAGGGTCGGTCCGTGGCAGATTGCGCATGCGATTGTTTTGCCGCCGCCGCCCTCAGCCAGCACCTTGCCCTTGGCGATGCTGCCCTTGGGCACGAAAGCGATGAAGCCAAGCCGCGGATCGCGGTTGAGCACGACTTCCTCGTTTTCGGGAATCTCGATGATGCGGCCGCTGATCGGCTCGTTGCCGCCGTCGGGCATCCGCAGACGCTTGTTGCCTGGCCCCACATAGGTCTTCGGCACCGTGTCGGTCTCGACCACGCGAATCCATTTGCGCGGTTTGAGTGAGACGAAATAGTCGGCCGCCGCGTGAATTTCGTCGCGCGTAATCGATTTAGCGATCGTCGTCATCGAGCCGGAGCCCTTGCGCGCGCCGCTCTTATAGGCGGCCATCTGCTCGACGGTGTAACGGGCCGGTAGGGCGGCCACGTAGGCAGACTCATCGTGGCCGGTGCCGGTCGGCAAATGACAGGCTCCGCAGGCGCGTACGTTCGGAGCGTTGCCGTGAGCGACAACCTGCGGCATCGGCGGATGCATGCCGGGGTACCAGTCGGGTGGATTGAACAGATCGTTGATCTCTTTGCGCGTGTAAGTCTTGTTGCTGTCCGGTGCGATCTTCGGCTTACCGTCGTCTGGGATCGTCTTCGGCTGAACCTTGTCGGTGACTGGAAAAGCCCAGCCCGGGCCCTCGGCCGCGACGGCCACTGCCGGCGCCAAGCCGATCAGCAGCGCCAAAATCCCCGTGCGCATGAAATCCCCCTTGTTCGTTCCGCCGCTCGTCAGCGGTTTGCTTTGTGGTCTTCTTATCGGTCATTCCATCGTGATGTGGCGATCGTGGATGACTTTCAACCATTTCGCCTGATCGGTTTTGACAAACGCCGCGAAATCTTCGGGCGTGCCCGGCATCGACTCGAACATCTGCGGGTCGAGGAAGCGTTTGCGAAATGCCGGATCTTCAAAGATATGATGCACTGCGCCGTTCAGTTTCGCGACAAGGTCATGCGGCATGCCGGCGGGACCGAACAGGCCGAACCAGGTGACCGCCTCGTAACCGGGCAGTCCGCTCTCGGCGACAGTCGGAATGTCGGCAGCCTGCGGCAGGCGTTTGAGACTGCCGATGCCGAGAATCTTGATCTGGCCCGCCCGGTAGGCTGGCAGCGCCAGGCTGACGCTGACCGACATCAGATCGACGGTGCCCCCACGTACGTCGTTGAGCGCCGGCACCGCGCCGCGGTAATGCACGGGCGTGAACTTCACGCCCGCCATGTTCTCGAACAGCTCAATGTTCATGTGCGGCGCCGAGCCGAGGCCGGCGGTCCCGAAGGTAAGCTCGCCCGGCTTCTGTTTTGCCAGTGCGATGAGCTGCGCCGCGTTATCGGCCGGCAGCGACTTCTTGGCGAGCAGCGCCTGATTGATGCGCACGAGGCCACTGATCGGCACGAACGCCGTATTGGTGTCGTAGGGTATCTTGCCGGGTGGATAGACCACTGGGTTGACGGTGAAGGTCCCGGCCTCCGCGACCATGAGCGTGTAGCCATCGGGCGCCGCCTTGGCGACATTTTCGGCGCCGACGATGTGGGCGCCGCCGCCCTTGTTCTCGACGACGACGGGTTGCCCCCACGCCTCGGTGAGCCCCTTGCCGAGGGCGCGCGCCGTGACGTCGGTCACGCCACCAGGCGCCGCCGTCACCACGATGGTGATTGGCCGTTGCGGATAGGATGCCGTCTGCGCGGCCGCCGGGCCGCAAAGCAATGCCAGCGCGAGCATCGCGCCGAACCCTGTCTTCATTGAACGTCCTCGCCCGGATGCCCCGCGGCCGCGACCCTACCATGCGGCGGTCACGAAGGCTTAGGGCCTTTATGACATCAATTCTTGCGGGTCGTGGGGTTCATCATGTCGCGGTGGCAGGACGAACGAGCAGAGCGTAACCGACAGGCGATCGCGCGGCTCAACCGCGCGCTGCCGCAAGTTTTTCCGCCCGTGGTTCTGGCGCGTGCCCTCGGGCGGCCGTTCGTGCCGCCGACGCCGCGGCTTGCCATCGACGGCTACTGGCGTGCGCACCCGCTGCGCGCGGACCGCCTGTCGCGGGCGCTGGCGGCGAAGAGCGGAGCCCCGGACGGTTGGACGTGGCGACTCGGCGGCGGTCGCAATAGCGGCCTGCCGGCAACGTTTCGCGCCCCACCGGCGCCATATCGCGAGCGCGCTTATGCACGCGGTCCGGGTTTTTGCTGTGTGTGCGGGCAGCCGGCGTATCGCTTTGGCTGGCATCTCGATCTGTGGGGCGCCGGTCGCAATAAGAATGCGATTTGGCATTGCGCTTGCGTGATCGCGTGGCAGTTCTGGAACGCGCCGAGCGGCGAAGCGCGCTTGATGCGCCGTGTGCAGGAGCGGCGCTGCGCGCAGAGCGGCGCGCGGCTGTGGAAGAGCGCGGAGGTCGACCACCACGTACCGCTGTTCCGGGTGTGGAGCGATCTGCGCGATACACCGTGGCCCCAGTTGCTCGACTATTGGGGCGTGCCCAATCTGCAGATGATCAACCGCGAAGTGCACGCCGCTAAATGCGCCGATGAAGCGCGCGAGCGCAGCGCCGCGAGGGCGACGACACCTACAGTTTTATCTCGCCCAGATTGATGCTGACGCCGAGATTGGCTTCGACGGTCTTCGAGCGGCCGCTGGAGAAAATCTGCACCGTGTAGCGGCCTGAATTCTCATCGAGGCGATCAAATTTGAAATCGCCGTAATTATCCGTTGTCGTCACTGCGACCGAGGTTCCGTCTTTCAGAAGCTGCACGCTCGCGCCCTCGACGCAATCGACCACACCGCCCTTTTCCTCGGACACCGAGCCGCCGATGAAACATTTCGAGTAGCGCCACAAGTTGCGGTAGTAGACGCGCGGCTTGGAGCCGAGTTCGGGCTTGATCACTTCGAGATTCTGTTCGCGCGCGATGCGCGCCATCTCGTCGTCCTCGACCTTGACGGCGCGCATCGCGCCGGTCGGACAGGATTGCTGGCCGCGCGTCTGCTGCCAGCCCTGATCGATGAGATGTGCGTCGAACGTCCAGGCTTGCGGCAGCTGCAAGTCCTCATTCCACCAGATGTGACCGTAGGGGCAGGCGTCGACCAGTTCTTTGTGACCCTTGGCCTTGACGGGATCGATGATGACGATGCCGTCGGAACGCTTTTTGATGGCACCCGACTTGTCCGCCTTCATGCAGGGCGCGTCGTCGCAGTGGTTGCACATGGTCGGAACGTAGGCGATATCGATCATCGGCACCTGCCCGCGCTCCTTCTGCAGGATGTTGATCCACTTGTGGCCGTGGCGGGGCATCGGTGCCGAATAGCTTGGCCAGTCGTTGCCAACGTATTCGTCCATGGCGGCGAGCGTGCACAGGTTGCAATTGGTGCACTCGGCCACGTCGATGATGAGATTCCACTTGGGCATACTGTAACGACTCCGCTTGATCATCCTTTCCCGCTATCGCGCGCTATCGCGGGGAAGGATGATGATCATTTCGCCGGCACCAGGTGTGCTTCCTGGAGCGTGCGCTTGATTTCCTTGTCTTTTTCCATCGCCGCGAAGGTCGCCGACATGTGCTCGATGCGACCGTCCCACAGCTCGATCTGCACCAGCGAGTTCGAGCCGGCGAGCGAATGCGTGGTTTTGGTCTGGGTGCGCTCAGGCGTGAGCAGGTTGAGGCAACCGCCGCGGTCGACCGATTTTCCAGGCTCGCCCATAGGATCGTAGACCGCCGACGATTCGTAGCCGTGGGCGACGCCGCGCGGCAGCCGCTGCGTCGGCAGCGCCGCGCAGATCACCGCGCCGCGGTCGTTAAACACCTTGACGAGGTCGTTCTTGTTGATGCCGCGATCCTTGGCGTCTTCGGTATTGAGCCGCATGATCCAGTAATAGTAGCCGTCGACTTTGACGCGGTGATCCTCGATGTTGAGCAGGAACGAGTCCTTGCCGTCGCCCTGGGTGTGGAACGAGTACTTACAGTGCGGGGTGAGGAGCTGCAGCGGATAGCGCTCGAACAATTCGCCGGAGTGCGCGCCCTCCCATGACGGCTCGTATTTAACGATCGGCGGCCGCTCGGGATCGTGGAAGCGCTTGAGCGAGTTGCATTCGAATTCGAGCTTGCCGGACTGGGTCTGCAGCCCGCGCAGATATTCCTCGGTGTAATCCGACGGCAGCGGCTGCGCTTCCGGGACGTCCTTCTTGCGGTTCTCGTAGAACCAGCGGAACGACACCGGTGCCCGCAGCTTATCCTTCTCGGCTGGAATCACGTAATAGCCGCGCTTGAGAAACTGCCGCCACGAAATTTTTTTCGGCAGATCGGAGGCGAGAAACACCCGCTTGACCCAGTCGATCTCGTTGATGCCTTCGGAGAAATAATTGGCGAGCCCGAGCGGCTTGCACAACTCGTTGAAGATCCAGAAATCCGACTTCGACTCGCCCATCGGCTTGATGGCCGGGGCCTGGAACACGATCATGCGGTGATTGAGCTGCTGTTGGCCGTGATGGCCGTAGCCGCCGAGCCCCGCCCATTCGGAAATGTCGGGGCGCTCGAAATTAGTGCAGGCCGGCAGCAGAATGTCGGCGAACTTGGCCTCGCCCTCGTTCCAGATCGACTGGTTGACGACAAATTCCAGGTTTGGCGACTGGTACATTTTCACCCAACGATTGGTGTTGTTCATCGTCGAGAGGATCGAGCCGCCGTATTTGTAGAGCATGTGCACCGGCGAGTGGCCGGGCGCCGGATAGGCGAAGCGCGTGAACTGATGCTCGATCGATTTGCCCACCCACGGGTACCCTTCGGCTTTTCCTTCCGTGATCGCTTCGGGAACGAAAATACGCGGGATGCGCTGGGCGTTCGAGTTCATGGTCGGCAGCTGCGGCATGCGCTGATACAGCTCGACCGGCATCGAGGTGTTCTCCAGATCGCCCGACATGCCGCCATCAGCGTAGCCGGGGAAATAGAAATTAAAGTCGAGCGGCGTGCCCCATTGCAGGTTGCCCATGTTGATGCCGGGTTTGCCGAGCCCCTGCATGGCGACGAGGCATACCATGACGCGCGCCCATTGGATGCCGGTCTGATTGCGGCAAGCGCCGCCGTGTCCGTTACCCCAGCCGCCGGGTGCGAGATAGACGCGTTTCTTGCCCCACTCACGCGCCAGCGCCCGCACGTCGCGCGCGGGAACGCCGGTTTCCTTCTCCTGCCATTCGGGTGTTTTGGGGATACCGTCCTCGTCGCCGACCAGATAGGCCTTCCACTTGTCGAAGCCGATCGTGTGGGTCTTCACGAACTCCTTGTCGTAGAGGCCTTCTTTGATCCACACGTAGGCGATTGCCATCGCCATCGCGACCGAGGTGGTGGGCTTCGGCGCGAACCACTTGCCGGGCAGGAATTGCGCCGAGGCGTTGTAATACGGATCGACGTGCACAATCTTGATGCCGAGCTTGGGATCTTTCAGCCATTGCCGGCGTGTCGTGCCTTCTTGCGCCCCGTAGGAACCCGATGTCGATTCCGGGTCCGCGGCCCAATGCACGATCATGTCGCTGTTCTGCAGGCAGTCTTCGACGGTGCCGTAGGTTTCGGATTGGCCGACGCGCAGCGTATGGCCCCAGTGGTGCACCGCGCCCCAGTACCAGCCCTCCCACGAATCCGGATTGTGATGGATGCGCGTCATGCCGACCGCATTGGCGAAGCGGAACAGCGCCGAGAGGTAATAGCCGATATTGCCCCAGGTGTGATGCGAGCCGTGTGAGAACGTGATCGCGCCGGGACCGTATTCGCGCTTTTGCCGCTTGATCTCGTTGGTGACGATCTCGATCGCTTCGTTCCAGCTGATGCGCACGTAGCCGGACTTGCCGCGGTTCTGCGGATTGCGCTCACCGTTCGGATCGAAGTCGACTCGCTTCATCGGATAGAGCAGGCGCTCCTTCGAGTAGATGATCGATTTGACGTTCTGGCCGTGCGGCGCCAGCGTCGTCTTGCGCGGCGGCGTGAGCTTCACGCCCTTGGCCTCGATCGACCACGACGCGCCGTCTTCCTCGGTAAGATCAATCGGCGTCATGCGCACGATCTTGCCGTCCTTGACGTAGACGAAGACCGGGCCGCCGTTGGTCATGTTGCAGTAGCGCGTCATGCCGCCACCGAGCTTGGTGCCGTATTTGAGGCCGGCCGATTGCGCCATCATCAGCGTCTGGGCGAACCAATTGGTCAGCGTCTCCGGCCCGTCGACCGTGAGAACGAAATCCTTCTGGGCGTTGATCTGATTGAGCCAGTTGATCGGCGGCGTGAGCAGCGACGCGCCGATCTCGGCGTTCTTGAACATCAGCTTGATGTCGGGTTTGGCGTGCAGTCCCGCGCCGGAGGTGATCTTGCCGTTGTTAATTGCGATCCAGCGCCCGATCTCCTCGTCGCGCGCCATGATCTGGGCGACAAGGTTATGTTCACGAAGACGCGCCTTGAAATCCGGATTGCGAAGGGCGGTGATTTTCATGAGCTGCGCCGCACCGAACAGAATGACTGGGAATTTAAGCTGGGCGAGCGCCATGACGTCCTCCTTCTTGCGCGCACGGGCGCGTCGGACCGTTCCGCGCGGGGCATATCCCCTCGGTAGGTGCGGAAGGTCCAGGTGGCGATTTTGCAATAATTTGCCGCCGATTGAAACCGTTTCCGCCGCGAGGGTTCGCCACTTCGGGCAGGGGCGATGTCCGATGTTCTTAGGCAGCGCAAATATCGGCCGGCAGTGGACACTTGCGGGCCGCTGTTGTTCTATTCTGGCCAAAGATCCGGTCGAATTCTCCATGGGAGGCCCGCATGGCCAAGCTCAGACACATCGCGATTCAGGTTCCCGACCTCGAAAAGGCCGCGTCCTTCTACGAGGGTGTGTTCGGCCTCAAGCGGCTCAAAAAGGTCGAGGCGCCCATCGGCAACGCCATTTCGCTCTCGGATGGCGTCGTGAACCTGACGCTTTTGCAGTTTCCGGAGGGGACCAAAGGCGGCAAGGGAGGCCCCGACTGGGCCGGATTGCATCATTTCGGCTTCATCGTCGACAGCGAGGATGCCACCGAGCAGGAAATCAAGAAGCGCGGCGGTGAGTTCTTTATGAAGCTGCCGCAGTACCCGGGCGTCGATGCCGAGAAGAAGTTCAAAGATCCGGACGGCATCGTGTTTGACGTGAGCGAACACGGCTGGGGGCCGACGGTCTAGGCATCCGTTAGGGCCGGCCGCCCGCCGCAATCAGGTCGGCAATTTGGCAGATTGCAGCGACGGGGTTGCGGTGCTTTTGCGCCGTGCCAGCCAGCGTGTAGCGACGCGCATGGCGCTGAGTGGCAGGTCGAGCAGCGCAGGTACCGGATCGTCCCAGGCGAACACAGCGAGCGCCACTGGTCTTCCGAACGACCCCAGGTACGCCGCAGGGGACAACCTGCCGGACAGCATGTCCCATAGCGACGCCGCGAGATCGCGCGACACATAGATCCAGCGGGCGCCACAGCGCACCGTCCGCGGTGCTATCGCTTGGCCCGTCGCGATCTGCCATTGCAGCGCAGGAAAATCGATGCCGGCGGCCCGGCCGAGCGCGAGCCACGACCAAGCCCGCGCGTTGACATCAAGGATTTTGTAACGGCGGTCGCGGGCGTCGTATTTGAACTCGACCTCGACCAGACCGCTGTAATCAAGCGAGGCGAGGAAGCGGCAGGCGTCCGCCTCGATCTGCGGTTGCGCGATGGTCTCGACAAAAGTGCTGGTGAAGCCGAATTCGACTGGATATTGCCGGCGGCGCTGAGCCACCAGTGAAGCGACTGGTTTGCCGCGATCCCATACGGCTGCGTAGGAATATTGCGCCGAGCCATCGCCCGGGACGAGCTCCTGGATCATGATCGTATCGGCGCCGACCAGCGACTTTGCCTCGTCGAAACGAGTACGCAGGGTGGCTTCGTCATCGGCGCGCCAGGCTTTGGCGTCAACGAACGCGTTGCGGCCTTCGCGCACCGCGGGCTTCAAGATCACCGGGAAGCTCATGCCGAGCGATACGAGTTCGTCGCGCGAGCGCGCCTGACGGGTCAGCGGATGAGCGATACCGAGTTCGTCGGCGCGCGCATTCATGGCGCGCTTGTCGTTCGTCCAGCGGATCTTATCCCAGGCCGGCGTTGTCGGTGTGAACAGCGCGCTGAGGGCTGTGTGATTCTGGGCAACGAACCATACGTCATCGTCGCTGCCGGCAAACAGCACCCAGCCTTCGAGGCCATGGCGGCGCGCGAGATCGGTGAGGAAGGCGAGGGCGCCGCTATCGCGCGGCCCGCTCCATCGGAGGCTTACTTCAACAAAGCGCGACAGGCTCGCCAGTGGGTTGTCTGCGGTGACAAGCCAGACCGGAATACCGCGCCGCCCGAGGCTGCGGGCAATTTCAAGACTGCCGTGTGCGCCGCCGAGGACGATCGCTCCCTTGCGTGGCGATGCTCCCTCGCCGCCGTCGCTCACTGTGGCGTCCACACATTGGGCGACGCGACGGCGCCAAACACGCGCTCGCCCTGCGCCGATCCGGTCGGCTGTTGCGTCATGCGTCCTTGCATGGCCTGCGCGACGGCCCGCGCCGCATAGGGCGCACCGGCGATGAAGCGCAACAGCGGCCCGAAACTCTTGACCGCGTAGGAGCCGACGAAGTGCAGCTTTGGCACGCTGGATTCGAATCCCGGCTGCAGGAGTGGCGAACCGTCGGCGCAGACGACCCGGTCGAGCAGTTGCGGCCCAAGGATGCCGAGCCGCCCGATGTCGATCCGATAGCCGGTGCCGAGCAGAACACGATCGAACATGCGCTCGCCCGCATCGAGATCGAGCGCGACGCGATCGCCAAGCGCGCGTGCCGCCAGAATCGTTCGCCCGGAATTGCATCGGACTTTACCGAAGCGCGGCTTGAGCCATCCGGAGGCGGCCGCTTTCAGGCACCGCCGCGAAAACTCGTCGCGAAACGCAGCCGGCATGTGCCGAACTGTGCCAGGGATTTCGACCAACCAACTCAGCGGGAACGGCCCGACTTCGGAGGGCGACGCCATCGCTTCACGCAGCCTGCGCCGGAAAGTACTCCGTGCGGCTCCGTTGGCGGAATTGCCGAGCCAATGAATGTCGCCGCGGGTGATAATCTCGACTTCGGCGCCGTTCTCGGCGAGCAGTGCTGCTGTTTCGCAAGCGCTCTGGCCGCGGCCGATCACCGCGACGCGCTTGCCACGAAACACCGACAGATCGGGATGGGCGCTCGTATGGCTTGCGAGTGTTGCGGGAACGTCCTTGAAAGCCGGCGGCCGGTATTCCTGATTGCGCAGTCCGGTGGCGATGATGACCCGGCCGGCGTTTAGCGTCTCGCCGTCGCCAAGCGTCAGGCGAAAGCCATCGCCCGCCGCATCGATCCGCCGCACTGCGCGGCGGTCGACTTCCGCGACGGCATGCTGCTGGAACCATTCGCCGTACGCGACAAACGTGTCGAGCGGCAGCCGTTGGTTTGGATCGACGCCGTGCGCCGCCCCATAGGCGTTGAGCGACCAGGCGCCATCCGGATCGGAAAAATGCGTGGCGCGCCATGGCGAGCGCATCAGCATGCCGCGCGGCATGTTGTTGCGCCAGAATGCCATCGGCTCGCCAAACACATGCGCCGCAATGCCGGCCCGGCGAAGATGGGCTGCGACCGAAAGACCGTAAGGACCTGCGCCGACCACGACGGCCTCGCAGGTGCTGGATTGACCCGACATCATGTTCCGATCGTTTATCGGCGGATTTGTGTGGTTAATGCGCTGCTACGGTGGCTGGAGAAGCGACGCACAATACCCATAGCAGATTTAACATCGGCCTTCAGAATACGGTCGAATTAATCTTAAATTTGTTACGCCGCGCATTTGAAATTGCAATTAACTCCCGTCCAGTAGAGTGTAGCGATGCAGCGGTAGCGAATTGGGAACGCGACGGTGTGCATAGCCGTCATGAGCGGGTTCGATTCCCGCCCGCTGCTCCAACCTCAAACTGAAATTCAGTGACGGCGTTGCCGCGTGGTAGTGTGCGGGATGACGATTCCAACCAAAACCGTGGCGGTCCGGTTATTCGAATACGGCGGCCCGGATAAGCTGACCTTTGGCGAATACGATCTGCCACCGCTCGGTCCGTGCGACGTCTTGGTGAAAAATTTCGCCGGCTCAGTGTCGCGCTGGGACGTGAAATATCGCGCCGGCGATCTCGCGCGCTATCAGCTGCCGGGCCGCGCCGCGTTTCCACTGCCGCAGCAATTGGGCCGCGAAGCCGCGGGCGAGGTGATTGCTGCTGGCGGCGCTGTGACGCGTTTCAAGCCGGGCGATCGCGTCATCGGTGTTACCCATCCCGAGGATCCCGATGCGGTCGAGACCGCGCGCGGGCTCGGCAATCTGTCACGCAATCTCGCCATTCCGGGCCACCAGGCATTCGGTTCCTACGCGCAGTATCTCGTGCGCGACGAACACATGTGGCTGCCGCTGCCTAGCGGTGTCGACTATGAGCAGGCGGGCGTGGCGCTGTGGCCGTTCTCCTCATCGCACCGGGTCGTGCGCGACCGGCTTAAAGTGCGGCTCGGCGATACCGTACTGATCGCAGGCGCGTCTGGCGGCATGGGGCAGGCGACGATGCAGCTTTGCAAGCTCGCCGGCGCGCGCGTCATCGCGACGACGCGCCATGCCGGCAAGGCCGCGATCTTAAGCGAGCTCGGCGCCGACGCCGCGGTTGTCACCACCGATCCCGAGCGCGCTCGCGCCGATGTGCTGGCGTTGACGGGCGGCGAGGGTGTCGACCACGCGGTCGATTACACCGGCAGCCCGGAGGTGTTGCGCTTTCTCGGCACCGTGATGCGGCTCGGCGGCCGCCTCGTCGTTTCCAGCGAACAGGGCCGCGAGCCGATGCCGTTTACCGCCGCCGACATGATCCGGCTGGAGCTGAACCTGCTCGGCATCCGCGGCGCACGCATGAACGATATGCTCGGAGTGCTCAAGCTGCTTGGTGGCGGCCGCATCAAGACGCGTATCGCTGCGCGCTTCCCGCTGGCACGCGTCGGCGAGGCGCATACGCTGCTCGAAACGTCCCCCGATCTGGTCGGCCGCATCGTGGTACTGCCGTGGGCCTGATCAGTGCGCCACGATATTTTGCATCTCGCTCTGCCGCCCGGCGAGGAACAGTCGCATGTTGTCGATGACGAGCGGTATGATCAGATCCTCGTACTCGACGATATAGCCGCCGACGTTCGGTGTGATAAAGACATTAGGCAGATCCCAGAACGGACTGTCGACCGGCAACGGTGCGTTCTGGAACACGTCGAGGCCTGCTCCAGCAATTCGGCGCTCGCGCAGCGCCGCGATCAGCGCCGCCTCGTCGACGGTCTGGCCGCGGCCGCCGTTGATGAAGTATGCCGATGGCTTCATCGCGGCGAACACCTCTGTGTCGAAAATGCCGAGATTGTCTATGGTCGCCGGCAGGACGTTGATCAGAAAGTCGGCGCGCCGTGCGGCATCGGCCAAACGGTCGGTCGGCGTCATGTCGTCGAAACCCGCGACGGCGCGCGGCGTACGGGTAACGCCGATGACGGTCATGCCCAGCGCCTTGAGCAGTTCGCCGATGGCGATGCCGACCACGCCGATGCCGACGATGACTGCGGTCTTGCCGCCGAGCGTGCTCCACAGCCTGCGCTCCCAGTGGTGCGTTCTCTTATCCTCGGCTGCGCGGAGCGCGTCGCGGCTCACCGCCATCATCAGATACACGATCTCCTCGCGCATCGATGCGCCATGGATGCCGCGCCCGCTGGTGATCAGCGTTTCTGGCCGGAGCGACGGGCAGCGCAGGAAATGATCGACGCCCGTCGCCAAAGACTGGACCCACTTCAAGTTGGTTGCGCGCTTGATGATCGAATCGTCGACCGCGATGCCGAAGCAGATCAGCACATCGACGCCGGACAGATTGCCCTCTGCCGTCGCCGCGTTAGGCGCGAGCAGGAATTCCAAACTGGGAAACTCGGCGTGGAGCCGGTCGTAATATTGGTCGGCGTGGACGTCGACGATGAGGACTTTGGGCATGACGGGGTCGCCGTAAGCATCGTCATTGCGAGGAGCGAAACGACGAAGCAATCCAGGCTTCGGTTCAGAACTGGATTGCTTCGCTGCGCTCGCAATGACGCTTCAGGTGTTCAGTCCGAGATACTTCGCCGCATTATTGAACGCAATGTCCGACCGCAACGGCTCCGCGAGTTTTACGTGATCGAGAAATTCGCCTGCCTCCTGCGCCGACTCGAACGGATAGTCGGCGGCGAACATCACGTGGCTCGGCCCAAGCGCGGCAAGCGCGCAGTTGAGCGGTTCCGCCGAGCACATGCCCGATGTGGTCACGACGATGTTGTTCTTGATGTAGTCGGACGGCTCGCGGGAAAGTTTGATGCCATAAAGCTTGGCGCGGCTGTCGAAGCGCCAGAGCAGGTACGGCAGCGTTTCGCCCAGATGGCCGAGCATCACCTTGGCGCGGGGGAAGCGGTCGAAATGGCCGCTGAAGACGAGCCGCAAGGCGTGCGAGCCGGTTTCAAATCCCCATTCCCAGGTAGCGCGGCGCAGCCCGGCGGTGCCTTCGAGCGCGAGGGAGGGGGCGACCGGATCGGTCGGATGAATGTAGATCGGCGCACCGAGCGCCTCGGCGCGCTCCCAAAACGGATGGAGCGACGGGTGATCGAGGTACTGGCCGAAGGTGTGGCCGTTGATCATGGCGCCGCAGAACTTGAGGTCGCGCATGCAGCGCTCCAGTTCGTCGGCGGCGCCCTGTGGGTCCTGAACGGCGAGATGGGCAAATCCAGCATAGCGGTCGGGTCGCTTCTGGATTTCACGCGCCAGGAAATCGTTGGACTCTCGCGCCCGGCTCGTCGCGGTCGGCACGTCGCGCTCGATCTGAACTCCGGGTCCGGCGATGGCGAGCACGGATCGGGCGATGCCGGCTTCATCCATCGACTTAAGCCGCGTTTCGCCGAAGTCGGTCAGGCGCGACAGAATGGTGCGGGCGAAATTGGGGTCGACGTTGCCGACGGTGGTCCGCCAATACTCTTCGTAGCCGGGCGAGAGAAAATGCTCTTCCAACGCGATCTTTTGCACCATGCGTTTCCTCTATTGTCTCTCGCGCCTGACACCGCTTTTCAGCAGGGTCTATATCCGATATCCGGTGTGGTGGTATACCGCCCAATGCTATAACGCCCGCACACGCGTGGGCGTACGAGGGAGGATGGCGTGGTCAAGAAGATTCGCGGCGTCGCGATGGAGGAGAATCTCCATAATTCGATGGGGCTCGAGTTTTACAATCTGTCCCATCGCTTTGGCTATCAGTCACCGAATTGGCCGTATTTCGAAGACGTCAAGATCGAGCGCATCCACTACATGGCGAAGTCGGGCGTCTTGTCGCAGCGCATCACGACCTCGATGCACAATACAACGCATATCGACGCTCCGGCCCATGTGGTGCAGGGCACGCCGTTCATCGACGAAGTGCCGTTGCCGCACTTCTTCGGCTCCGGCATCGTGGTCTCGATCCCGAAGAAAAAATGGGAGCAGATTACCTACGACGATCTGGAAAAGGCGGCGGGCAAGATCGTGCGCCCGCGCGACGTGGTGATCGTCAACACCGGCTGGCACAAGCTCTACGAAGACAGTGAAGATTATTTCTGCCGCTCGCCGGGCTTCGTGCCGTCGGCGGGCGAGTGGTTCGTGGAGAAGAAGGTCAAGGTGGTTGGCCACGACACCCAGGCCAACGATCATCCCCTCGCCACCGCGATCGGCCCGCAGCGTAACGGGCCGCTGCATCCGCATCTCGCCGAGGAATACAAGAAATGGTCGGGCGGCCGCGACTGGAAGGAAGATTTCCCGGAATGGGAGCCGGTGCACCGTATCCTGTTCAAGAACGGCATTCTGGGTATCGAGAACGTCGGTGGCGACATCGACAAGGTCACCGGTAAACGCTGCACCTTCGCGTACTTTCCCTGGAACTGGGATCGTGGCGACGGCTGCATCGTCCGGCTGGTGGCGATCGTCGATCCGAAGGGATCGTACCGGATCGAGAAAGGGGAGAAGTTCGCATGATCGTGCGTAAATTTTCCGAGGCGAAGGCCTACGAGGCGCCCAATCACCGCGGCTACAAATCGTTTCGCGTCTATGGCGCCGAGATGGGCGGTTCGCAAACCCTGGTGTTCGGCATTTCGCATTTCTTGCCGGGCGGCGGTGCCGGTCCGGACGCCTCGCCGCCGGAGAAGATCTACTATGTGCTCGCCGGCGAGCTGACGGTTATTGCTGGCGGCAAGGAGACGGTCGCCAAGGCAGGCGACAGCGTCTATATCGGTCCCAACGAGAGCCGCGAGATCGTCAACCGGTCGAACGACGTCTGCACCATCGCGGTCGCGGTCGCGCCGGTGAAATGACGCCGAAGGTGTCATGGCCGGGCTTGACCCGGCCATCCACGTCTTTCGCACGCTGAAGACGTGGATGCCCGACACAAGGCCGGGCATGACGGGATAATCCTGCAAACGTGAGGACGCGTTCATGTCCGACGAAGATGTTCTGAAAAACCCGCTGTCGCTGTTCGACGTGCGCGGCAAGACCGCGATCATCACGGGAGCGACCGGCGCGTTCGGCGCGCTCGCTGCGCAGGTGCTGGCTGGCGCCGGCTGCAATCTCGTGCTCTCGGCCGGCGGCGCCGATGCGCTGAAGAAGATCGTGACGGATTGCGAGCAGCGCGGCGCCAAGGTCGAGGCCGTCAATGTGCGGCCGAACACCGCGGCGGTCTGCGACAAGATCGTCGAGGCCGCGGTCAAGCGGTTCGGTGGCGTCGATATCCTCGTGTGCGCGGCCGGCATCAACAAGGTGCAGAAGATCGTCGACCAGGCGCCGGAGGCTTTTTCCGAAGTGATGGACGTCAACGTCACGCAGTCGTGGCTGATGGCGCGAGCGGCCGGCAAGCAGATGCTGGCCCAGGGCCGCGGCGGCAAGGTGATCCTGATGTCGTCGGCGCGCGGGCTCCTTGGCCATCCGGCCGGCTACACCGCGTACTGCTCCTCCAAGTCGGCGATCGACGGCATGACCAAGGCGCTCGGTTGCGAATGGGGCGATACCGGCATCACGGTGAATGCCATCGGGCCGACGGTGTTCCGCTCGCCACTCACCGCCTGGATGTATGAGGACAACGAGCGCTCGACGGCGGTGCGCAAGGGCTTCCTGTCGCGCGTGCCGAAAGGCAGGCTCGGCGAGCCGTCAGATCTAGCCGGCCCGCTACTGTTCCTCGCCTCGAAGGCTTCCGATTTCTACACCGGACACATCCTCTATGCCGATGGCGGTTACACGGCGGGTTGAAATGGCAAAAACGCGCGTTGCCGTCGTCGGCGCCGGGCTGATGGGCCACGGCATTGCGCAGGTGTTTGCGCTCGCCGGTCACGACGTGACGATCACCGATACGGTCGTGCAAAATCTCGACACGGTTAAAGCGCGCATCGCCGCCAACCTGCGCGATCTCGGCGATAACCAGCGCGCCGTCGACTGTGTCGAGCCATGCTTCAATCTCGCCGACGCCGTACGCAACGCGGATTATGTTGTCGAAGCGGTGTTGGAAAATCTGCCGCTGAAGCAGAAGCTGTTCGCCGAGATTGAGCGCCACGTGCGGCCCGACACCATCCTCGCCAGCAACACGTCGGTCATTCCGATCACCGCGATCATGCAGGGCTTGGAAAGGCGCGAGCGGGCGCTTGGCACCCACTGGTGGAATCCGCCGTTCCTGGTGCCGCTGGTGGAGGTGATCGAGACGCAATGGACGTCGCCGCAGACGGTCCAATGGACGATGGATCTGCATGAAATGGCCGGGAAAAAGCCGGCGCACGTGAAAAAAGACGTGCCGGGCTTCATCGGCAACAGGCTGCAGCATGCGCTGTGGCGCGAAGCGATCTCGCTGGTGGAGAACGGCATTTGCGACGCCGAGACGGTCGACGCCGTCATCAAGGCCTCGTTCGGCCGCCGCATCGCCGTGCTCGGCCCGCTGGAGAACGCCGACCTCATCGGCACGGACCTTACGCTCGCCATCCACGACAACGTGCTGCCGGCGATCGACAGCCGGCCAAGTTCGTCGCCCTATCTGAAAGAGCTCGTGGACAGCGGTAAGCTCGGCTTCAAGTCCGGCGAAGGCTTTCGCAAATGGAGCGCCGAGGAGCAGGCGGCCCTGCGGGCCAAGGTGTTCGCGCACCTGAAGGCGACGCGCAACGCCTAGGCGACGGCCGGCTCGCGAATTTCTTGCAGCGCGGGCATCACGTCGCGGGCAAATAGCTCGATCGAGCGCAGCGCTTCGTCGCGCGTCATGTCCCCGAATGCGAACTGGCCGACCACGTAATTGCAGCCAGTTTCCGCAATTTGCGCGGCCAGCAGCTTGCGCACCGTCGCGGGTGAGCCGGCGATGCCCTGGCCGCGTTCCATCAGCGGCTCGAATTCCTCCGGCCGCGGATGGGTCTGCGCGCGGCCGCGCAATCGCGACAGATGTATAAAGCTGTCAAACCACGGCCGGTAGGCGCGGCTCGCAAGCCGCATCGCCTGTGCATCGGTGTCGGCCACGACGATGAAGCGCCCAAGGCCGATCTTCGGCAGCGGCGCTGAGCCCTTGGCATCCTGCCAGGCCTTGCGATAGCTCGCGACGGTTTCCCGGATGTGTGCGGTCGGATCGAGATTGATGATGTTGAGCGCTTTACGTGCCGCGCGTGCCGCGCTGTCCGGCGCATGCGCGCCGTACCAGATCGGCGGGTGCGGAGTCTGTAGCGGGCCGAGCGCCATCGGCACGTTGTCGAAGTTGAAATGCTTGCCGTGGAAGCTGAGGGTCTTGTGCGAGAGCCCGGTCAGGATGACCTCAACGGCTTCGTTATAGATGTCTTGCGCCTGCTTCGGATCGGTGCCGAAATATTCCAGCTCAATCGGCGAAGCGCCGCGACCGAAGCTCAGCTCCAGCCGGCCGCCGCTCATCTGATCGAGCATGCAGATTTCCGAAATCAGCCGCAGCGGATGATAAAGCGGTACGACAAACACCATCGGGCCGAAACGCAGCCGCTTGGTGCGCTGCGCCAGAGCGGCGAGGAACACGTTCGGCGACGGCGCCATGCCGAGCGGCGTCGCATGGTGCTCGGCGAGATGATACGCGTAGAATCCTGCGCGATCGTAGGCTTCGGCGATCTTCAGGCGGTCTTCGTAGAAATCCGGAAGTGGCGCGCCAGTGTGATCGAGATGATCGAAAATTCCGAATTGCATTTCAAGCCCCTCATTGCGAGCTGCACGCCTCGGAATGACGGGACTGAGGCCGGTCATGCGCGCAAGAATTCAATTAGCGTACGGCTGTCCGCGAGATTGTCCAGCCCCAGCACTGCCTCAACCAGAGCGCTCTGCTGCTTGTCCGCTATGACGGCTCGTGTGAGCTTGCGGAACTTGGCGACGATGTCGTCTGCGCTGGCGAACGACTGCTCACTGCCGCGCGGCGCTTCGCGCGTCTCGCGCTCGACCGAGCCGTCGCGGAATTTCACCTCGACGCGCACCTTATGGCGGTGCGCGGCGCCGAGCGCGGTGATGTCCGGATCGTGCACCACGCGGACTTTGCGGGACAGCGCGATCCGTGCCGCGTCGTCGACGCAGTCCGGTGTGAATTCGTCGACGAACACGTCGCCCTCGATTAACAGCGTTGCGACGCAGAACGGCAGGTTGAGCTGCGCCGCCGTCAAGCCTTCGGGTTTGTAGGGCCAGCCGACGTGATCGGCGGTGACCTGCGATCCATACACGACAATTTCTTCGATCTCATCGAGCTTGAATGGCCGGCGTTTGCAGATGTCAGCGAGCGCGTCGAGCGTGGTGTGGTTTGAGCCGACGCAGGAGTAGAATTTCAGTGCGATGCCCATAGTCTCGAATTTCTGGCCGAGGTCCGCGCTCAACGCGTTAAGATTGAATCGGTCCTGCGAGCGCGAAAATGTCGTGCAGAAGCCACCATATGGCGCCTCGAACACGTCGACGATGCCGGTGAAGCCGTTGGCCGCCAGCAGCGCTCCATAAAGTCCGCTCTGCGCGGCGCGCCCGGCATGCATGCGCTTGACCATGGCGCCGTACTGCGCGGCCATCAGGCCGGACGATTGGGTGCCGGCAATGCCGAGCGCGTGCATGGTCTTCTCCGCATCGAGGCCAAGGGCGCGAGCGGCCCCGGCAGCCGCCGAGAAAATTCCGACCGTCGCGCCGGAATGCCAGCCTTGCCCGATATGCTCCTGGCCCATGCACAGTCCGACCCGCGGCCCGATCTCGTAGCCGGCGACGGCCGCGGTAAGAAAATCACGGCCTGAAAGCCTGGTGTGGCTTTCCGCTACCGCGATCAGCGCCGGCAAGGTCACCGCGCCGACATGCAGGACGGCCTTGCGGTGCACGTCGTCGAGCTCAAAGCCCTGCACCTGCGTGCCGTTGACGAGCGCCGCGTGGTCCGAGGAGAGCCGTGCATTCGTGCCCCAGATCGAGGTGGTGCGCGTCGCGTCAAGCTTTTCCAGGGTGCCGCGCAGGATACGGCACCATTCGAGATTGGCGCCGTAGATAGCGCACCCGAGCGAATCGAGCATCAATAGCTTGATGCGCCCGCGGACATCCGCCGGAATCTGATCGTAGGTCAGCCCCGAGACGAATTCTGCGATTCTTCGCGTGTGGACGTTGTCCGTATTCCCGTGGTCCGCCATTGCTCACACACATATTTGGCGCTGCACGAGATGGGAAGATGCGCCGTCATGGATTAGATTAGATCGATAATACACGAGCTTCCGTGTTCTTGTCCCGCGCGCGAGGCGCCCAATTGTCGGTCTTTGCCAAGCGACCCTGCGACCAGGCTTTGATCGAGGCAACTCGCACGGCCGGCGATTGCATCGCAAGCGCCAAGCCGTGGGTGCTCGCAGTCACAATCCTCGCCTCGAGCATTGCCTATATCGACGAATCCATCGTCAACGTCGCGTTGCCGGCCATCGAGACCGATCTGAAGACGTCGGTTGTCGTCATCCAGTGGCTCGTCAATGCGTACACACTTTGCCTGTCCGCGTTTGTCCTCACCGGAGGGGCCGCGGGCGATCTGTACGGCCGCCGCCGCATATTCGTCCTGGGCATCGCAATTTTTGCGGTCATGTCGATCTGGTGCGGCCTGTCACCCGACATTTTCCAATTGATCCTGGCGCGCGGCATTCAAGGCGTGGGGGCGGCGCTGCTGATCCCGTGCTCGCTGGCGATCATCGGAGCGACCTTCGATGAAGCCGAACGGGGAAAGGCGATCGGCACGTGGGCGGCCTTTTCCGCCCTCGCGAGCGCCGCCGGACCGCTGCTGGGTGGCTGGATCGTCGATCATTTCACCTGGCGTTGGATATTCCTCATCAACCCGGTGTTGGCGCTGCCGGCGATCTGGATCGCGCTCAGCAAAGTGCCCGATAGCCGCAACTTGGAAGCCAAAGGTGGACTCGATTGGCGCGGCTCTTTGCTCGCCCTCGTGTCGCTCGGTAGCCTTGCGTTCGGGCTGATATCTGCGCCGGTTTTCGGCTGGAGCAGTCCTACGGTCGCCGGCGCTTTGCTGGTTGGATTGCTGTCGCTGGTGGCATTCATCTGGGAGGAGACGCGCAGTCCGGCGCCGATGCTGCCGCTGCGACTGTTTCGTTCCCGCACCTTTAGTGCCGTCAATCTGCTGACCCTGCTGCTCTACGCCGGGCTCGGAGGTGCGATCTTCTTTCTGCCGTTCGCGCTAATTCAGGTGGAAGGATTCTCGGCAGTCCTTGCCGGTGCCGCCTTCCTGCCGTTTACGCTGATCATGGCCACGCTGTCGCGTTGGGCAGGGGGATTGCTCGATCGCTTCGGCGCCAAAGGTCCGTTGATCATCGGTCCAGCTATCGCCGCTTTAGGCTTCGCGCTTTTCGCGTGGCCCATCGGCGGCGGATCGTACTGGGCCTATCTGGTGCCAATCGCGATCTTGGGCTTTGGCATGGTCATCGCGGTGGCGCCGCTGACGGCGACGGTGATCGGCGCCGTTCCCAACCATGAGACCGGAATTGCGGCCGGTATCAACAACGCTGTTGCATCGGTGGCGAACCTGCTCGCGGTCGCGGTCCTCGGCGCGCTGGCGCTTGGGCTTTACGATGGTGGATTGGGCCGACATCTTTCCACCAAGCCTCTGCCGAGTGCGGTGGTGCGGGCGATTGGCGAAGCCAGGGGGCAATTCGTGTTCGCTCCGGCCTTGGCCAAAGTTCAAGGCAGCGATCGGCAACTGGCCGAGAGTGTCATCAGGGAATCGCTGGCGAACAGTATCCGCTCCGTCATGCTGATCTGTGCCGCGCTCGCACTAGCTGGAGCGGCCAGCGGGATGCTGCTGCCGTCACGGCGTCGTCAGCGACCCGGCTGAGTTCAAGTATTACCGTGTGGCCGACTTGCTTTGACCGCGTCCCACCACGGACAGACGCCGGCCATGGCGTCGTAATTGCCTTCCATCACCTGGACCGGGCGGCGGAAACCGTCGGCGGCGTTTTTCAGGCGCAGCGCGCGCGCCTTCTCGTTATCTTCTTTGGACAGCCAGACGCGGTCATGACCCCACATGCTGGGGCCTTCCTTGCGCTCTGAGGCTTGCCATGTTTCGACATCGATCGAACGCGCGCCCCAACCGTACTCGACCATGAAGCCGGACGGCGTGAGGCTGTAGAACGAAGTGATGTAGTCGCTGGTGTGGCGGCCGAGTGTGACGCCGATGCGGCCTTCTTCGCCGAGCGCAATGTCGTAGGCCTGGCCGACATCGTCGAAGCTGAACAGCTCCATCATGACATGATGCACCGCGTTCTTGCCGGTCTGGATGAAGGCAAGGCTGTGATGGCGCGGATTGAGATGCAGGAAGCGGGCGACAAACGGATGATCGTAATAGTCGGTGAGGCGAAAGCCGAGCGTGCCGCGATAGAACGTCATCAGGCGATCGATGGTGTCGCGCGAATCGACGTTGAGCACGACGTGGCCGAGCCCGAGCGGACCGGTGCGGAAACCGGAGATCGAGCGGCCGGCCTTGAATGGCTCGGCGGTGGTTTCCGCGCCGTGGAAAATCTCAAGCCGGTTGCCGACCGGGTCGGCGAGCACGATCAAATCCCGCACCCGGCGTTCGTCGGCGAGCGCGCGGGTGCCGCGCGCGACTTTGACTTCATTTCCCTCCAGATGCGCGGCGAGCGCATTGAGGGCCGTCGCGTCGGCCACTTCCCAGCCGAAGAACGAAATCCCTTCGCCGCCGTCGGCATCGACCAGGATGCGCTGCTTGCGGTCGTCCATTCGGAAGGCAAGGCTTGAGCGCGACTTGTCGATGCGCTGCAAGCCAAGCAGGTTCGTGCCGTAGCTCGCCCAATCGCCCAGATCCTTGGCGCGGACCCCGACATAACCCAAGGCCTGCGGGGCAGCGGCTGAAGTATTTGTGGCCGTATTCGCCATGACGGACCTCGTGTGCGGATTTCCAGGCTCTTTTACACGGCCGACGCAGCCAGTGAAACCTCGGCGCCCGCGCTCAGGCGCGGTGCTGGATTGAGGATTTGCCGGCGGAACAGACTGTCGTTCGCCGCTGGGCGCGATGGAAGCAGCGCTTTCAAATCTTATCGATCTTGCCGACTTCGATTACGTGCTTCCATTTGGCGATCTCGTCTTTGACGTTGGCGGAAAAATCCGCCGTCGAATCGCCAATCGGCACGACGCCGAAGTCGAGCAAGCGCTTCTTCACGTCCGGCATCCGGACGATCTCCGCAATTTCTTTTTGCAGGAGATCGACTACGGCTTGTGGCGTTCCGGCCGGGACGAAGACGCCTGTCATGGTCTCAGCCTCCTCGTTCTTGATGCCGATTTCATCGAGCGTCGGCACATCCGGCAGCGTTTCCAGGTGCTCCTTGGTGGTGATCGCGAGCGCGCGGACCTTACCCTGCTTGATCAACGGCACCGAATTGCCGATCGCCGCGCAGGTGATGGGTGTGAAACCGCCGAGCACCGACTGGATCATCGGGCCGCCGCCGGCAAACGGCACGGTGACAAAGTTCACGCCGAGATCCTGCTTGAGCATTTCGATCGATAGCGATGGCGTCGTCCCGGTGCCGGGCGACGCGACGCTGTACTTTCCAGGATTAGCCTTAAGCAGCGCGATCAGGTCCTTCATGGTCTTGGCTGGAAAATCGCTGTTGACCATCCAGGCATTGGGCGAGGCGCCGGCTTTGGTGACCGGGATGAAATCCTTGGCGACGTCGAAGGGAATCTTTTTGTACAGGCTCGGATTCACCACGATGCTCGATGAGGCGAACAGGATCGTATAGCCGTCGCCCGTTGCGTGTGCGGCGTCGGCCATCCCGATATTGCCGCCGGCGCCGCCGATGTTCTCGATATAGAATTGCTGGCCTAGCCGTTCCGACAGTTTCTGCGCGATGACACGCGTGGCGATGTCGGTCACGCCGCCGGCCGGGAACGGCACAATCACCTTGACGGTGTGATCGGGATAATTCGCAGCGCGCACATCTGGTGCAACCGCTAGACACAGCGCAATCAGCAGCGCCGCAATTCCAACAAGGCTTCTCATAACGTTTCCCCGCAATTTATTTCGTTGATTCTAGCGCAGGCGTGCGATCATCCCACACAGCCATGACGTGTCAACCGCGCGGCCGCCCGGCCAAGGATGCTTAGGCGCGGATTCGGCGCCTTGACAGCTTCGCCGAGCCCTTCCTACGGTGGCTGATCGTGAACAGGAGTTGTGACGATGGCGCGCGATGCGCAAGCCGATCTGATCTTTGCGCATATGACGCCGCGCTATCTGGCGACCGGCGTCGATCCGAACGACCTGCAATGGCTCGTCGCGCATATCGAGCGCTGGGACGACTGGTGCCGCGTCTGGTGCGAGCAGGGTCAGCGTCACGAGACGCTGGCGATCGAGGCCGCCAGGCAGAATCGCACGGTTACGGCGCGCGATGCCAATCTCAGGGCGTCGATCTATTATCACTATGCGAAACATCTGTTCGCGCACGACGCGGAACAATATCTCGGCGCGCACCGGCGGATGCTGGCGTGTTATCAGGCAGCGGGCGCTGGCCTCGATCCGCCGATCGAGCGCGTGAGCATTCCCTACCGGGATGCCGAGATGGTCGGCTATCTGCGTCGGCCGCGCGGCGCGGCGCGTCCACCGGTCGCGATCATTTTACCCGGGCTCGACGCCTGCAAGGAGGAGCTGCACGCCTGGACGGAGGCGTTCGTCCAGCGCGGCATGGCGACGCTTGCCATCGATGGGCCCGGCCAGGGCGAGACGGCGTTCCGGTTTCCAATCACGGCGCAATGGGGCGGCGTCATTGGCGCCGCCATCGACATGTTGGAGCGGCGCACGGATGTTGACGCGAAAAACGTCGCCGTGGTCGGGCAAAGCCTCGGTGCGCTATATGCGCCGCTCGCGGCGGCAGCCGAGCCGCGCATCAAGGCCTGTGTATCGAACTGTGGTCCGTTCGATTTCGGCGCCGTACTGCCAACCATGCCGCCGGCCTCGCAGGAAACTTTCCGGGTCAGAAGCTACGCCAAGACGCTGCAGGAAGCGCACCAGATTGCGCGCAGCCTGACGCTCGAAGGCGTGGCGCAAAATATCACATGCCCGATGCTCGTCGTATTCGGCGCCGGCGACAAGCTCATTCCGCCGTCGGAGGGCGAGCGCCTGGCGCGCGCCAGTTCTGGTGCGACCGACTTCGTGGTGTTCGAAGAGGGCAATCACGTCTGCTTCAACATCAGTTACAAATTTCGCCCGCTGACCGCCGACTGGACGGCAGAACGTCTCGGCGCCAGCCGGCACTGATTGGGACGGCGGCGCGGTCATATCTTCTCGATCTTGCCGGCCTCAATCACCCGCTTCCATTTGGCGACCTCGTCCTCGATGAAGGTAGTGAAGTCTGCGGATGAACCGCCATCCGGCACGATGCCGAAACTCAATAGCTTCTGCTGCACGTCCGGCAGCCTGACGATTTCGGCGATTTGCTTCTGCAACAGCTGGACGATTGGGGCCGGCGTGCCGGCGGGCGCCAGCGCTCCGGCCATGGTCTCGGCTTCTTCGCCCTTGATGCCTTCCTCTTCGAGGGTCGGAACGTTGGGCAACGCTTGCAGCCGCGTTTTGCTGGCGACCGCCAAGGTGTGAACCTTGCCCGCAAGGATTATCGGCGCCGTGTTGCCGTAGGCCGAGCATCCGATCGGTGTGAACCCCCCGAGCACCGATTGGTTGAACGGCCCGCCACCGGTGAAGGGTACGACGACGAAATTGAGATGCATATCCTGCCGGAGCATCTCGATGGATAAAGATGCAGTCGTTCCGCTGCCCGGCGAAGCGACGCTGTATTTGCCCGGATTCGCTTTCAAGAGCGCGACCAGGTCATGCATGCTCTGGGCGGGAAAGCTGTTGTTGACCAACCACGAATTCGGCGTGCCGCCGATCTTACTGATCGGGATGAAATCCTTGCCAATGTCGTACGGGACCGTTTTGTACAGGCTCGGATTCACCACCATACTGGATGACGCAAACAGCAAGGTATAGCCATCGCCGTGCGCTCGCGCAGCGTCGCCCATGCCGATATTGCCGCCGGCGCCGCCGATGTCAGTGACGAAGAATTGCTGGCCGAGCCGTTCCGACAGACGTTGCGCGATCAACCGAGCGACCACGTCGGTGATGCCGCCGGCGGGAAACGGCACGATGATTTTGACCGGGTGATCCGGATAGCCCGCGGCGTGGGCGCAGGTCACCACGGCAAATGTCGCCGCGCCGAACAGCATTGCCAGGAATGCCAGCGTTTTTTTCATGGTGTTCTTCCCCGCACGATGCGTGCCAATCAGAGGCGACGCGCCAATCATCCCGCACGATGGTCGCGTGTCAATTGCGCAGCTTGGCGCGCCGCCGCGATTGACAGGCCCGGTCGATGCTTTCTACGGTCTGCCATCATGCAACGCGCAAAGCCGCCATTTCGTGCCGACCATGTCGGCAGTCTGATCCGGCCCGACGGGCTCATCGCGGCGCGCGAGGCGGCCGACAAGGGCGAGTTGGACGTGGCGGAGCTGACCCACATCCAGCAGGCCGCGATCCGGGACGTCGTGCGGCTGCAGCAGGAAGCCGGGCTGCGGGTCGCTACCGACGGCGAATACAATCGTTTCTCCTGGCAACGCGATTTTTTGCTCAAGATCGGCAACGTCAAGCCGATGGCATCGCGGCTCACCGTGCGCTTTCATTCCGCCGCCGGAACGCGCGACCACACGCCGCCGTCGCTCCGGGTGGTGGGCAAGCTGTCGCTGCCTGACGACGGCATCTTCGTCGACGATTTCAAATTCCTCAAATCGATCGCGCCCACCGGCGTAACGCCGAAGCTGACCATTCCGTCACCGACGATCGTGCACTTCCGTGGCGGCCGCGACGCTATCGATGCGCGCGCCTATCCGCGGATGGAGGCGTTTTACGACGATCTCGCCGCTGTCTACCGCGCAGAAATTCGCGCGCTTGCCGATGCGGGCTGCCGCTATCTACAGATCGACGAGGTCAATCTCGCCTATCTGTGCGACCCCGAGCTGCGCCGGCAGGTCGCCAACATCGGCGAAGACCCTGACACACTACCGGCGACCTATGCCAAGCTACTGAATGAATCGATCGCCGGCCGGCCGGCGGACATGACGATCTGCATGCATCTGTGCCGCGGTAATTTCGCCGGCGCCTGGATCGCCGAAGGCGGCTACGAGCCGGTCGCCGAGCTGCTGTTCAACGAGATTGGTGTCGACGGCTATTTTCTCGAATACGACTCGCCTCGCGCCGGCGGCTTTGCGCCGCTGCGGTTTCTGCCAAAGGGCAAGACCGCCGTGCTCGGCCTCGTCACCACCAAAAGTCCGAAGATGGAGACCAAGGACGAGCTGAAACGGCGCATCGAAGAGGCGGCGCACCACGCGCCGCTCGATCAGCTCGCGTTGTCGCCGCAATGCGGCTTCTCCTCAGGCATCGGTGGTAACGCCATGACGGTCGGCGACGAGATCGCGAAGCTGAAACTCGTGGCCGAGACAGCGCGCGAGGTGTGGGGCGAGGCGTAGGGGACCCGCAATGTCCAGCGCCGCCATCAGCGGTTCAGTCCGGTGCCACGAACAGCAGAATCGATCCGATCACGCTCGAAGTGAACCGGCATGGGCTGGTTTCGGCCACTGCCCAGGTCGACGCCAACATCATGCGCACGGCCTACAGTCCGTACATTCACAAATACAAGCACTATGCGGTCGGTCTCGAGTCCGCGCCTTCACGCCACATCGTGATCAGTACCGACATGATGGCTGGACCGATGAACAGGCCGATCAAGCCGAAACTTTCGAGCCCGCCGAGAATGCCGAGCAACACCCACAGGAACGGCAGGCGCGTCGTGCTGCCGATCAGAAATGGGCGCACGAAGTGGTCAGCCACGAACGTCAATGCGAAGCCTATGATCAACAAGACGATGGCGGCAGTCGTCTGCCCCTGAATGAACAGAAAAATCGCGCACAGGATGAATACTACCGGCGCGCCGAATGGCACTGTTGCGAGCATGGCGGTGACAAGGCCGAGCAGAGCGGCATGCGGTACGTGGGTTGCCGCGTAGGCGATGCCGAGCAGTAGGCCTTCGACCAAGCCGACAAGAATCAGCCCGTTGACGGTGCCACGCACCGCGGCGGCGGTGTCGTTGCCGATATCGCCGCCGGAGGGGCCGAACACGCGGTGCGCGATGGCATGCGCCTCTTCGGTGACGCGCGCGCCGTCGCGATAGAGAAAGAATAAGGTCAGCAGAGTGAAAATTAGAATGGTGATGCGGTTTGCGACTGCGACGCCAAGCGTGCGGGTGAAGGAGAAAAACCCGCTGGTTTCCGCGCGGCCGAACAGCGCACGGGCGGCGCCCGGCTCGGCGAGGTTGGCTTGCCACCAGGCAGCCAGACTGGCGCCGACGACCGGTACATGCGACAGCCAATCGGGTGTGCCAAGGCCGTGCTGGCGGACGTCATCGATCCAATGCACAAGCGCGCCGCTTTCGCGCGCCGCCTGGACGCCAAGTCCGATCAGCGGCAGCACCAGCAAGAATGCGAGCACGAGCGTCAGCACGGTCGCGATCGCGGTTTTGCCCATGCCGCGGCGGGCCAACATCTGACGCAGCGGCCATGTTGCGATGGCCAGGACGCAGGCCCAGGTCAAGGCCGGCACAAAGCGCCACAGCATCCAGACGTTCACCGCCACGATGGCGACGATCAATGCCGTGCGCGCCACACGCTGTGTATCCCAGTCTCCGCTCACGCCGTCGCCCCCGTCCGGCATATACGCGGCGGCGCGATGCGCCGCCGTCTCCGCCGGCCGAAAGCGGCGGACGTTGCGTCCGCCGCGCGACGCCGGCGTTACGGCTTCCTCGCGTCGGCGTACGGGTAGATCAGTTTGCCCGATTTATATTCATCAGGCCACACCACGACTTCATGGCTCGTATCTTTGAAGTCGTCCAGCGAATGGCCGACGAGGTGCTGGAACTGCGTGAACACGACGCGCGATTTGGTCCATTCGCCGTCCGGGCCGAAGTTGATGGTGCCGACCACAGTCGAGAACGGGTGCGCGTGCATGTAGGCGGCGAGCTTGACCTGATCGAGGGTCTTAGCGCCCTCGACTGCCTCCGCCAGCACCTGCCCGGCCGCGTAGCCGAGCGGCACGAAGGCCGCGCCCAAAGGATCGATGTGCTCACGTTGCGCGATGGGGCGGTACTTGGCCAGCACCTCGAGCGTGCCGGGGAAGGTGAAGGCGGGCGCCGGCAGGAACACTTCGTTGTTGACGATGCCGTTCATCAGCGGCCCGAGCTGCACCTTGATCGGGGTCACCAGGAGCCCGATGAAGGTCCCGCCGAACATTTTCGGGGAAAGCCCGACTTCGTTGGCGGCGCGCACGATGCCAACCGAGTCGGGCGGATAGGCGGCCACATAAACGATGTCGGGATTGAGCGCCTGCACCGCGTGCATGATCGGCGCATAGTCGGTTGTCGACGGCGGGTATTTCTGGTCGGCGACGATCTGGAAGCCGCCGATTTCCTTGATCGACTGCCGGGCGCCGTCGGCCGCATTCTGGGCGAACTCGGCGTCGGCAGCGATGATCGCGACCGTCTTGGGCCGCGGATTCTGCTTCGAAGCGAGATCAAAGAAGCCGTAGGCGAACGACTTTTGCGGCTCCGGGCCGGTCGGAAGCATCGAGAAATATTGTTTGTAGTGGAATTTGCTGTTGGCGGCGTTGGCCAGGATGCCGATTGTGGTCTTTTTGTATTGCATCAGCACCGGAATTGCCGGCGCTACCATGTTGGTCGCATACGGTCCGATCAAGAGGTCGCACTTATCGATGTCGATCAGTTTCGTGTAGAGACCGGGAATATTGGCTGGGTTGCTCTGATCGTCGTAGTAGACGAGCTGCACCGGCCGTCCGAGCAGGCCTCCCTTGGCGTTGACGTCGTCGCGCCAGATCGAAAGCGCGGCAAGCACCTGTTTGCCGATCGGCGCCACGCCGCCAGTCAGCGCCATAGTCATGCCGACCTTAATGGGCTCCGCGGCCCGTGCCAGGCCCGGCACGAGCAGCGCGCATAACAACAGCAGTGCCGGCAGTCCGCGGGCTTTCGCCCCCAAGCCGAGATTGTCCATGTTCTTCACTCCTCCCTTTGCGCCTCGCCTTTCGCGCCGCATGCGGTGGAGAGGTCGCGTGCTATTTTTGCGGTGACGTTCCTCCTGGTGAATCCCGATGGGGCCCGCCGTCAGGCGCCGACCTTGACCGGCACGAACTGCGTGGTGAACAGTTCGCTGTCGGGCGGCGTCTGCTTCAGCAGGCCCATCTGAATGAATGATTCTTTCAACGTCGCGACCGCCGCCGGGTCGAAGGCGCCATCGGTCGAGAAGCCGCCAATCTGCTCATCGTAGACGCGGGCCGCAACAGTGGGGCTGATATCGATCGCCTTGGCGGATATTTTCACCGCCTCGTCCTTGTGCGACTTCATGTACGCGATGGTTTCAAACCAGCCCTTGAGGAAGGCGCGCACAGCGTCCGGATTTTTGGCGATCAAGTCGTTGCTCGCGAAGATGACGTGGGTGATGAAATGATCGACGAACGGCGTGGCCGAGGTGATGACGCGCCATTCCTTGGCTTCTTCCAGCTTGTAGCCGGTTTCGAGGGCTCCGATATAGCCATCGATTTGGTGCGTCTTGATCGCCGCGCGGGCCGGCGGCATGCCGCCGATCGGCACCACCCTGATGCCGTTGTTGCCCCAGCCTTCCTTCTCGTTGATGCGCTGGCCGATCCATGCCGTCAGCGAGCCAACCGTGGTGCAGCCGAGTTTTTTGCCCTTTAGATCGGCCACGTTCTTGACCGCCGAATCGTAGCCGACCATGACCGCCATATTGCGCGGCGCACCATACATTTCGGCCACGGCCTTTTGCGGTGCTCCTTTGGCGGAGAACGCCATGCCGGGTCCCGAGCCGATGCCGATGTCGACGCTGCCGGAGGCCAAAAGCTGCTGCAGCTTGGCGTCACCCGCCGAAGCTGACGCTTGGACGTCGAGGCCTTGCTTGGCGAAGATGCCTTCCTGCAGGCCGACATCGAGCGGTGTGAAGGTCCAAGCGAAGGGCACCACCTTGGCGACGCGCAGCTTTTGCGCCGCGCGCGCGGGCGCGAACGGCGCCGCCAGCGGCAGAATAGCGCTGGCGGCCAGCGCTGTGATGATACGTCTACGGGACAATCGGCTCATCGGCTCCTCCAACGATCGCGCGCTTGCGCGGGCTTTCGGCGAATGATCGCAGAAAACGCCCGTGCGCGCCATGCGGCAGGAATGCCGCTGGCGGTGTCCGCGGGGCGCTAAATCTTCAACAGCCGCTTGGCGTTGCCGGCATAAACCTTGGCCTCGTCGGCGGGCGACAGTGCGATCTTCTTGATAACTTCGACGCCCTGCTTCTTGAGTACCTTGAGTGGCGGCGCGTCGGTGCCGAAGATGAAATGATCGGCGCCGACCGTCTCGAAGGCGCAGCGCGCCGCCGGCGGATGATAGCAGGTCGACTCCAGATACATCATCTTCAGGTAGTGGCTCGGCGGGTGCTTGATCAGCATCGGCT
>JBAQJL010000167.1:0-31103 GCA_049300295.1 Xanthobacteraceae bacterium | reverse complement strand
AGCGCCTGGCCGACGCCTTGGGCGATGCCGCCGTGGACCTGGCCATGGATGATCAGCGGATTGATCGCGCGGCCGACATCATCGACCGCGGCGTAGTTGACGAGCTTGACGCCGCCCGTGTCCGGGTCGACTTCAACCTCGCAAACCTGACAGCCATAAGGAAAGCTCGCCTCGGCGACGGTCTTGTCGCATTCGGCCGCGAGCGGACCTTGCAGATCGGCCGGCAGATCGCGGCGCTCCGTTGCGGCGCGCGCCACGTCGAACAGGCCGACCGAATGGTTGGTGCCTTTCACGGTGAAGCGGCCACCCTTGAATTCAATGTCGGACGCGCTCGTCTCCAACAGATGCTCGGCGATCTTCGTCGCCTTCTCGATAATATCGTCGGACGATTTTTTGATCACGATCGAGCCGAGCCGCATGCCGCGGCCGGAATGGGCGCCGCCGCCGACCGTGACGCGATCGGTGTCGCCGGCAATGACGCGGACCGCTTCGATCGGGACGCCCAGCCATTCGGTGACAAGCTGCGCGAAGCTCGTCTCATGGCCCTGGCCTTGCGAGGTAACGCCGATTACGAGTTCGACCACGCCTTCGGGCTTGACGAGGATCTCGGCTTTCTCGCGCGGTACGCCAGTGGAAATGTCGACGTAGTTGGCGACGCCAATGCCGCGGCATTTGCCGCGCTTTTTGGCCTCGGCGCGGCGCTTCTTGAAACCATCCCAGTCGCCGAGCTTGAGCGCCATCTCCATGGTGGCACCGTAGTCGCCGCTGTCGTATTCCATGCCGAACGGATTTTTGTACGGCATCTCCTTGGACTTGACGAGATTGCGCCGGCGCAGCGCGACGCGATCGAGGCCGCACTCGCGCGCGGCAAGATCGATCAGCCGCTCCATGACGAAGATCACTTCAGGCCGGCCGGCGCTGCGATAGGGGCGGGTAGGCGAGGTATTGCTCAGCGTGGCGCGGGCGCGAAAATGCGCCGCCGGCATGCGATAGATGCTCGACATCATCTGCACGCCTTTTTGCACCATCGAGTAGTTGGTGGTGTGGCCGCCGAGATTGCCGAGGTTGGAGCCGCGCATGGCGAGAAAATTGCCGTTGGCGTCGAGCGCCAGCTCAGCTTCGACAGCGAGATCGCGCGCCTGGTAGTCGGACAGAAACGACTCGTGGCGTTCGATGATCCATTTCACCGGGCGCTCGAGCTTCTTGGCCGCCCACGCCACCAGCGCGAATTCGGCATAGATCATGCCGCGGGTACCGAAATTGCCGCCGACGTCACCCATCAGTACGTGCACCTTGTCGGACGGCACGCCGAGGATGGTGGCGAGATCGTCCTTGAGCCGCACCGCGCCGCCATTGCCGGCATAAAGCGTGTAGCGGCCGCTCGCCGGGTCGAACGCCGCGAGTGCGGCGCGTGGCTCCATTGGCACGCCGGTGACGCGGCGCACCCAGGTGTCGAAGCGCGTGACGTGCGCGGCGCGCGCAAACGCCGCGTCGGTTGCGGCGGCGTCGCCAAGGCCGGCGTCGAAACAGACATTGGAGCGCGCAGTCTCGTGCACGCGGGGCGCATCCTGCCGCGTCGCTCCGCGGGTCTCGACCACAGCCGGCAGCACGTCGTAATCGATATCGATAGCCTCGGCGCCGTCCTTGGCGGCGTTCACCGTTTCGGCGACGACCATCGCGATCGCCTCGCCAACGAAGCGAACTTTATCGGTCGGTAAAGGAAAGTGCGGCGCGGTGAAGGTCTCCGGCGGGTTCAGTTGGATTTCCGCCGGATGCTGCGACCACACTTTGTGCGGAATAGGCTTGAGGCCGTCGGCGACGAAATCGGCGCCGGTCAGTACGGCGAGCACGCCGGGCGTCTGCGCGGCCTTGTCCTTTTTGATGCCTCGGATGCGGGCGTGGGCATGCGGCGAGCGCAGCATCACCGCGTAGGCTTGGCCGGGCAGGTTTTCGTCCGCCGTGTAGCGGCCGCCGCCACGCACCAGCCTTAAATCTTCGCGCCGGCGCACGGGCGCGCCAATGCCTGAGCCGTTCGCGGGTAAATCCATGTAGCGTCAGTATATCAGTTCGATGGAGTGGTACAGCCATCGGCGAGGCCGCAGTCTGAGCGGCCTCGCCGATGTTCAATGCGCAGCCGGCTTCACTTCACCGTCTGTGCCCGCTGCTGCGGACGAGGATGACCGAAGTGGAGGACATGCCGGTCGGTTTGTGGTGAACGGGATGAAAAACGATCGGCTGGCGGTGAATCGGGATCGGGTGAAACACGATTGGCGGCGTACTGACCGGCATGGGTGACGTCGGATGATTGCCGGTGGAAACTGGATACGTGGGGGCAGGATGGGTTCCAGTGGACGCCGAACTTCCGGTCGTCGGGTTGAGCGGTGCTGCGGCAACCGGTGTCTTAGCGATCGGGGCGGCCACGGGCGCCTGGCCGACCTTGCCCGCGTCTGGCACCACCAGGATGCATTGTCCGTTCACGTCCGGACACCAGATTATGCCGCCACCGTCAAGCGTAAGCGTGAACGAGCCGTTGCCGACGGGAGTGATGGTGCAATCGTCGCGATCTATGCACATCTGGGCGGCGGTGCGTCCGTCGGTGGCCTGAGCCGGCGCGAGCATCGCGGCTGAAGTGAAGCCGAAGGCCAGCGTGACAGCGAGTGCGCGAGGAAGGATGTTGGTCGACATGATCGTCTCCTGTGTTGGGTCGTTCCAAGTTGATCAGGAGGGTAGGGCGGAGGCGCCGGTGGCGGTGTGCTGGCCATCACAAAAAGGGCGATTGTCGAGAACCCGGCTATCGTGCATTTCACCGCCAACGCGCAGCTTGGCTAGGCGCGAACGGCCGCGTCTACTATGGGTTCCGGTTCAAGTTCGGAGAGACAGATGGCGTCCAGCTGCAGGATAGCGATTGTCGGCGGCGGTCTCGCCGGATTGGCGGCGGCGCAATCGCTCAAAGTCTTCGGGATCGCGACGGAGGTGTTCGAGGCGGCTCCGGCGCTAGGCGAGATCGGCGCCGCGGTCAACATCAGTCCGCAGGCCGTCAAGGCACTGCAGGCGATCGGTCTTGCCGACGAGATTGCCGCCGTCGGCACTGCGTCGCCCGGCATCTACACGCGCAATATGCAGACTGGCGAGTTCCTCGAATTCCACGATCGCCACAAGGCTGCGCAGAGATTTGGTGCGCCGTATTTCACCTTTCATCGCGCCGACCTGCTTGATGCGCTTGCGACCGGGCTCGATCGCAACGCCATTCATCTTGGGCACCGCCTGGTGGGGCTGGAGGAGCAAAGCGATCGAGTCGTTCTGGCGTTCGAGAATGGCGCGCGCGTCGAAGCCGAGTTCGTCATTGGCGCTGATGGCGTGCGCTCGGTGATCCGTCATGCGTTGTACGGCGCCGACAACCCGACCTATACGGGCCAGATGGTGTGGCGCGCATTGCTCAACAGCGCCGATGTGCCGTTTGAGGCCGTTGAGCCGACCGGCCATGTCCAGTGGGTCGGGCCGGGGTGCCATCTGCTCGCCTATTACATCCGCGGCAAGAAGATGGTGAACATCGTCACCCAGGAAGACACCGACAAATGGGTCGAGGAAGGCTGGTCGACCCGCGGCGATTCCGCCGAAATGCGACTGAGCTTCCCCAATCCCGAGCCGCGCCTAAAACTGCTATTGAGCGTCGTGACCGAATGCTCGAAATGGGGCCTGTTCACGCGGCCACTGACGCGCAACTGGGGCCGCGGCCGCATTCAGCTTATCGGCGACGCCGCGCATGCCATGCTGCCCAACGCAGGGCAGGGCGCCGGCCAGGCTTTCGAGGATTCCTACATCCTCGGCCGCTGGCTCCAAGCCTGCCCCGATCCGATCGAGGCATTCGCCAATTTCCGCCGCGTTCGCATCCCACGCGTTCACGGCGTGCAACGGCTGTCGCTCGCCAACGCGCGCTTTAAGCACATGCGCGACAGCGCCGTGCAGAAAGAATCGATCACCACTGGCAAGACCAGCGTCCACGGGAATGCTGACTGGGTCTATGGCTACGACCCCATTGGCGCGTGGGACAAAGAGCCGACCGTCCCGACGGCCTACGCGGCGTGACGCACAGTGAGAGCATTTTCCGGAAAAGTGGACGCCGGTTTTCCGCAGAAAATGCGACCAAATCTCTAGTGCGCGCCCTCGATCTTGACGCCGGCATCCTGGACGATCTGCTTCCAGCGCGGAATCTCCTTGCGCAGGAAAACGGTGAATTCTTCCGGTGTGCTGCCGATCGGGTCGATACCGATCGCTGAAATCTTTGCCGCGAATTCCGGGTCTTTGAGGGTGCGGCCGATTTCCCCGTTCAGCTTTTGCACGACGGCCCTGGGCGTGCCCTTGGGCGCGACGGCGCCGATCCAGGCCGTGATATTGAATCCCGGCAATCCCGACTCGTTCAGCGTCGGAATGTTGGGCGCGATATGAGCGCGACGCAAACCGGTCTGGCCAAGGGCGTTCAGACGATGGTCGCTGACTTGCGGCATGGCCGGCACGATATCGCTGAACACGAGCTGCACCTCGCCCGATATCGCGGCCATCAGGCTCGGCACGCCGCCGCGATACGGGACGTGCGTGATCGACACGCCGGCCAGCTTATTGAAGGTGGCGAGCGACAAATGCCCGGTCGAGCCGTTGCCGGATGTTCCCGCGTTGAGTTTGCCCGGCTCGCTCTTGGCGAGTGCGATTAAGTCGGTGACGTTCTTGACCGGCAATTTCGGGTTCGCGGCGAGGATCAGCGAGTTCTCGCCGGCCAGAATCACCGGATCGAAATCCCGCAGCGGATCGTAGCCCAGGTTCGGATAGAGCGCGACATTGGTCGTGAGCGGAGAATTCGTCGATAGCAGCAGCGTGTAGCCGTCGGCAGGGGCCTTGGCGACGACATCGGCGCCGAGGCTGCCGCCGGCGCCGGGACGATTGACGATCACGACGGGCTGTCCCCAAGCGGCGGTAATCTTCTGCCCGAGTGCGCGTGCGAGAAGATCGACCGTTCCGCCGGGCGTATAAGGCACGACGATCTGGATCGGGTGATCGGGATATTCGGCAAGCGCGGGAGTGGCGCCGGCCAGCAGAAGTGCGGCGAAGAGAACTCTAAGATGGTGCATGTTCCTGTCTCTTGTTCTGGGCGTATTGTTCGGGATTGGCGCGGTGCGCCCCGCGTACCGTCGCATCGCCGCTCAACGTCCGGCCGGCAGTCTTTGTTTGTAGTTCTGCCACGGCCGATCCGCGTCGAAATTTTCGGTGGCGTTGAAAGCGAGCTCTGCGGCATCCATGACCGTGATGTGTGGATTGAGCGCGAGCGCGGCGGTCTGCGCTTGTGCGTCGATATGGGTGTAAAGCGTGCGGACGGTGGCCTCGCGGACCGATTTGCCGACAACCGTCTCGCCGTGTCCTCGCATCAGAATCACGGGATTCGGGCCGAGCTTGCTCGTCAGCGCATCGCCCAGAGCGGCATTGATGACCAGCATGCCCCGCGTTTGCTTGTCGTTGTTGGCGTCGCGCACTTCGAACAGCGGCGTCTCCGGCGGCAGGAAGCCGGCCTGCGCCACTACCGGCTTTAGCGAGACGCCGGCGAGCCCGAGCGGGATCACGGCCAGGTCGTGGGTGTGAATGACGGACTGAACGTCGCTGCGCGCCTTGTACACTTCACAATGAATGTAGCGTTCTCCGTTGAGGCGCGGCGCATTGGGCGTGATGGGTTTGCAGTCGAGCCCGACTTCGACAATGTCGGCACGCGAGACCAGTGCCGGCGGCATCGCGCGCGGCATATAGAAGTGATTGGGGTTTTTGACGGAGCGCGCGCTGATGTGGCCGAAACTGTCGAGAATGCCCTCGTTCGTCAGGATGTGACTTGCGGTGATGATGTCTTGAATGCGGGCTTCATCCGGGTCGGTTGCCGCATTGCTTTGGGCGTAACTGGGCGCCGCCAAACACATCGCGACGGCGGAGAGTGCAATGGTGACGGCGAGTGCCTTTTGCATTGTTGTCCTCCCGTTACGGCGTGTCGTGATTGCTGATGCGCGGTTATCTGCCGCGGTAGCCATTACGTCCACGCTGACGCGCCAAATTCAATGGCGCCCCGCGAACCGGTCGCGGTCGTGTGGTCGCAGATAGTCGACGGTCGGGCCGGCCGGGATGATGCCGTTGGCGCCGACCGGTCCGGCCTTGCTGTAAACGCCGCGCTTCATGCCGGCGATGTCGCAGACGCCGGCGATGCCGGGCGTCTGGTACAGCTCGCGCAGATAATTTGACAGGTTCGGATACTCGGTGAGACGGCGCAGGTTGCACTTGTAGCCGACGTAGTAACATGGATCGAACCGCACCAGGCTTGGGAACAGTCGCCAGTCCGCCTCGGTTTCGGTGTCGCCGCACAGGTAGCGCTGCTGCGACAGCTTCGCCTCCAGGCCATCCAGTGTCTCGAACAGCAACTTGACCGAACCGTCATAGGCCTCCTGCGAGATCGAGTAGCCGCAGCCGTTGACCGCGTTGTTGACGCCCTTGAGCACCACCGCGTTGCTGGCGTCGATCTGCGGCCGCAACGGTTCGGGATAATAATCCGGTGTCGGCTCGGCGATGCCGGCAAACGCGGTGTTGAAGATGCGAATGATTTCCGACGACTCGTTATTGACGACCCGGCGGGTCGCGGCGTCCCACAAGGTCGGCACGGTCACCCGCGTCGTGCAGCCCGGATCGGCGATCGTATAAAGCTCGTGCAAATAGCGCACCCGACGGTCGGTGCCGGGTACGATGTGGCCCTGCTCGCCGAACGACCAGCCCTGGCCGCCCGGTTCCTGAAAAGTATTGGTGAGCGTCACGAACGGTTCGAGTTTCTTCAGCGTGCGCATCAGCGTGGTGCGATGCGCCCACGGGCAGGCGACCGAACAATAGAGGTGATAACGGCCGGGCTCGGCGGGAAATTCAGCGTCGGCGTCAGCGCCGATACGGTCGCGGAAAACCGAGTCGCGCTTGAAATACAGTCCCTTGTCGTCGTGGTTGAAGAGGATGTTCTCGGTCCGCCACTGTCCGTCGACAAGTTGTCCCATTCGTTCGTCCCCTCACGCGATCCGCCGTGCGCCGGTCGCCGATGTCCGGTGGGCGGTTACGCCGCTTCTTTATCGTGTATGCTCGCACATGTGAAACACGAGCGGCAACACAGCCTCCTGCCATGGTTTTGGGCGATGCTATGCCTCGGCCTGTGTATGGTCGCAGCCGCGCTCTCGCCGGCGCAGGCCCAGGACGTGCGGGGGATGCAGATCTGCACGGTCGAGAAGCAGATGGAGCGCCGGACTTCCTGCCTGCAGGCGAATGTCGAATTTCTTCAGCAGGCGTTGCTCAAACTGAATCGCGAGACGCAAGCCAAGTTTGACAGCGAAGATCGGGCTCTCGCGACCGCGCGGACCGAGATTGCGATGATGCAATCTGTGATCAAAAAGCTCGAGGGCGAACTGGCAAAGCTGCAGGCCAAGGCCAATCCCGCGGGCAAGAAGTAGGCCGCGCAGCAACCGATCTTAAGTCGGCCGCAGCAGCGTGTCGGCTTCCCCATGAGACGGGTGGCTTGGCCGGCTGAGTGGAGGCAACGCCGGCCAATCTCACCGCCGGTCACTTCGGGGTGGCCTCAGCGGCGAATGCTGCCGTCCACTTTGCGATGTCTGCCTTGATATAATCGGCAAACTCCTTCGGAGTGCCGCCAACCACGTCGGTGCCTTGCTTCTTCAGCGTGGCCGCGACTTGCGCGACCTTCAACGCATCGTCGGCAGAGGTGGCGAGCTTGTCCAGGATCGCCGTCGGAGTGCCCTTCGGCGCCAACAGGCCGATCCAGATGCCGGCATCGTAGCCGGGCATGCCCGCCTCAGCGAGCGTCGGCACGTCCGGCATAATGGCGGCGCGCTTTTGCTGAGCCACGGCAAGAGCCTTCAGTCGCCCCGTCGCTACGTACGGCGCCATCGTCACGGCAACACCGAACATCAGCTTGATACGCCCAGCGAGCAGATCGACGACCGACTGGTTGCTGCCGCCTTGATAGGGAACGATGACGATGTTGGCGCCGACGGTCTGATTGAACAATTCGGCTGCCATCTGACCGGCGGTGCCAACGCCGGAGGATCCGAACGTCAGGCTTTCGGGTTTGCTCTTGGCCAGTGCGATCAGCTCTTTCAGGTTTTTGGCGGGCACCGAAGGATGCGCCACCAACACATTGGGGACCACACCGAGCAGCGCAATCGGCGCAAGATCGTTGCCGAGATTGAACGCCGTATGCATCTGCACGGGGTTGAGCGTGTTGGCTACGGTCGCCATGAATAGCGTATAGCCATCGGCCGGCGCCCGCGCGACGGACTCCGCCGCACTCATGCTGCTGTTGCCGGGGCGGTTTTCGACGACGATGGCTTGGCCGAGCTTTGCCTCCATTTGCTTGCCGATAAGGCGCGCAAGTACATCCGCGGCCGAACCCGGACCGAAGCCGACGATGATCCGGATTGGTTGCGTTGGGTAGTTCTGCGCATGGGCGGGAGCGCCGCACCCGGCGAAGACCGGCGCGAGGCCGGCACAAAGGGCTGCAAGTCTGAGAAGACGTCTGAGCATGGACCAGGTTTCCGCTGCTGAATTGGTGGGTCGGCGGATTGTCGACAGGGATCGAGAAGGTACCGACCTAATCTGTCTTTGGCGACCAGCGATACGCTTTGGCTGTCGCCCCGCCCATCAGCATCGCGCGTTCGCTGTCGCTCAACCGGTCGGTCAGGCGGAACGGCTCGACGCCCTGCGCGTAATTGACCACCGCGAAGGCGCGGGTCCAGTCGGTGCCCCACAGGCAGCGGTCGAAACCCCAGGCATCGAAAATGCGGGCCAGCGGATCCCAGATATCGGAGAACGGATACGGTTGTTGCGACAGCGTGCAGGCACCGCTCACCTTGATGACCGCGTTCTTTCGTTTGGCCAGCTCCAGAACCTTTGGCAGGTCGGCCCATGGCTCCTTCGGCGCCGGCGGTGTGCGGGGCTGCAGAATGCCGATGTGGTCGATGATGAAGCGGGTGTTGGGATGACGGTCAACCAGCGTCGTGCCCGCATCGAGGTTGCCCCAAAACAGGACGTTGACCGGCAAGTCGTGCTGGGCAGCCGCGCGGGCGATGCGGTCGAGGCCTGGATCGGTCGGGCTGCGGTCGCGGCCCGGCTCTTTGGTCAGCATGATGCGGACGCCGACTGCGCCCGGTGTCTTTTTCCAATCAGCGACGACATCGGCCACCGCTGCATTGTCGGGATCGACCGGCTTGACGATCCCGAACCGGTTTGGGTGAGCCCGTTGCACCTCAACCGCATAGCTTGCGTCGTAGCGGTACATGGAAAAAGCGGAGATGAAGATCGCGCCGTCGACTCCAACCTTGTCCATCGCTGCGCACATCTCGTCGCCCGTCACGTGCTCGGGCCAGTTCGGCACGCTGTGCCAAGGCCGCTTTGGCGTGTTCGCCTCGTAGGCGTGAACCTGTGAATCGATGATCATCGGGCGGACTCCTCAATTGCTTCTGTGGTCTATGCGCGTGCCCTATCGCAACAGGTTGGGGCCGCCGAGTCCAGGACCCCGTTGCGCTTGCGCATCGGTGGACCGGCCCGTCCTATCCGCGTTAGCTTCCTATCCGCGTTAGCTTCGCGGAAAGCAGAACGCAGAAGCCTAAGGGTGGAAAACGATGAGCGAGGCAATCATCGACGTCGGCGCAGTGTTGGACCGGCAGAAGATCACCGGCTTCAATATCGGCCTCGTCATCCTGGCCTTCCTGGTCATGATGACCGACGGTTACGACCTTGGCGCCGCGGCTTTCGCTGGACCCGGACTTATCAAGGAATGGGGTCTGCGCGGCCCCGAACTCGGCGTGCTGCTCTCAAGTTCGCTCGCCGCCGGCTTCTTCGGACCGCCGCTTCTCGGCTATCTCGCCGACCGTTTCGGCAGGAAACGCGTCATCGTCTGCGGCGCCTACGCGTTCGGCCTGTTCACGCTGAGCGCGGTCGCGACCTCCTCGCTCAACCAGCTCGTCCTCACCCGCATCCTGACCGGCATTGCGCTCGCCGGCACGCTGCCGATCATGGTGGCGCTGATCAACGAATTCGCGCCGAAACGGTCGCGTGCCACAATGGTCGTCCTGATGTTCACGGGGGTGACGTTCGGCGGTGGCCTGCCGGGTCTGATCGCGGCGAAATTCATGGCCGCGCACGGTTGGCGCATCCTGTTCTGGGTCGGCGGCATCGCGCCGCTCGTGATCGCGACAGTGCTTCTCGTGGCACTGCCGGAATCGGTGAAATATCTGACGCTGCATCCGGCGCGCCGCGATGAGCTGATTGCACTGCTTAAACGTATCGATCCGTCGCTACCGATCGGCGCCGGTACGCGGTTTGTCATCTCGAGCGAGCAGAACAAGGCGCGTTTTTCCTTTGGCGCGCTGCTCGCAGGGCCGCTCGCCCTGCTGACGCCGCTCTACTGGGTGTCAAACCTCACGGCATTGATGGTGTTCTACTTCATCAATCAGTGGATGCCGACGGTGCTGTCGCATTCCGGCGTCAGCATCGAGCAGGCCGCGATCGCCACCACGCTGTTCCAGTTCGGCGGCACGCTTGCAGGCCTTTTGTCGATGCGCATTCTCGACCGCTACGGCTTTCTGCCGGTACCGATCCTGTTCGCCTGCGCCATCCCGATCGTGATCTCGATCGGCATACCGGGCCTGTCTTCCCTGACACTGATCGCGCTCGTTGCCTGTGCCGGCTTCTGCCTGCTCGGACTGCAGTTCGGCAATATCGCGACCGAGGCCAACATCTATCCGACCTACATCCGCTCGTGGGGCATCGCCTCGAATTTCGCGATTGCCCGCATCGGCGGCGCGCTCGGGCCGCTGCTCGGCGGCAAGGCGTTCGGCGCGGGCCTGCCGGCGCAGCAGATTTTTGCCATTGCGGCGGCGCCGCTTGCGATTGGTCTGGTCGCGGCCTTGTTCATTCTGCCGCGCTATCGTGCGCAGCTGCAGCGCCAGCAAAGCGAAGCCGAGGCTGCGGGGCAGGGCGCAGCATAGCGGGCCTCGGCGTCCGATCGAACACATCTTTATCGCTCGATCGTCAAGCCATTCGCGACGCGATATGGGACTTCGATCGAGAATCGACAGCATCCCGCCGCTGGCCGGCCGAGTTCCCGATCCATGGGGCGCGGATTGAATGCCGTTCCGAAGATCATTAAATCCACGCGATAGAGCGCGTAACGTTCTTGCGCCGCATCTAACGGACTGCAAGCGAACTGGGGGCTGGCAAAACGGAGTTATCGAGCAAAACGGAGTCATAGACCATGGCCACTCGTCCCGTGATCGTCTTCGACGTCAACGAAACCCTTCTCGATCTCGAAACGATGCAGCCGACCTTCGAACGGATCTTTGGCGACAAAAGCGCAATGCGCCTGTGGTTCGACGACTTGATCTTGTATTCGGCGGCCTTGACCGTCGCCGGATGCTACGTTCCGTTCACCGATATCGGCGCGGCCGTGATGAAAATGCTGGCGGATACACGCGGCATCAAGATCAACGATGCGGACAAGCGCGAGCTCACGGAAAAATTCTCCACGATGCCGCCGCATCCGGAAGTCTCGGCAGCTTTGCGTAAGCTGCGCAATGCGGGCTTTCGGCTGTTCACGCTCACCGATAATCTGCTTGAGGTTCAGACGCGCCAGCTTGAACATGGCGGTATCGCCAGCCTGTTTGAGCGGCGGTTCAGCGCTGACGGCGTCAAGCATCACAAGCCGTCGCGGCAGGCTTATGCCTACGTCGAGAAGGAGCTTGGGCTGAAGCCCGCACAGTTCTGCCTGATCGCCAGTCACACCTGGGACACACTCGGCGCGGTCGCGGCCGGCTGGGAAGCGGCGCTGATCAGGCGCACCGGCAACGATCTGCTGGGCGTTGGGCCCCAGCCACAGATCGTCGGCGAAGACCTCAATGACGTCGCCGATCAGCTCATCGTCCGTCACCGGCAAGCGGCCTGATCGGTGCGCCGCAGGCGTGCCAATGGCCGTCAGCGTGCCAGCCGTTTTTTCGGGCAAATAAACCCGCGCGGCACTAGCCGCGTTGTTCCGTCGGCGGTATCGCCGTGGTAGTGACGGAGCGGAGCCGAGGGACAATGTCAGGCAAAGGCAAGATTTCGCTGGTGCTCGCGGATGTGGACGGCACGCTCGTTACCGAAGAGAAAATCCTGACGGAGCGCGCGCGCGACGCTGTGAAGGCGCTGCGCCGCGCGGGTATTCTCTTCGCCATAACCAGCGGCCGGCCGCCTCTCGGCATGGCCATGCTGTTCGATGCGCTCGACATCGAAACGCCGATTGCCGGCTTCAACGGCGGGCTTTTTGTCGATCGCCATCTCACCATCCTGGAGCAAAAGACGGTGCCGTCCGACGTTGCGGGCGAGGCCATCGATCTGATGCGAGGACGCGGGCTCGATACCTGGGTGTATAGCGGCAATGATTGGCTGATCACAAATGCTTCGGCGCCGCATGTCGCCCGTGAGGCCTGGACCGTCAAATTTCAGCCGAAGGTCGTGTCCGATGTCCGCGAGCGCTTGCAGCAAGTCGCCAAGATCGTCGGCGTGAGCGATGATCTCGACAAAGTGCGTCGCTGCGAAGCCGACGCGCAGGCTGCGTTCGGCCAGCGCGCGACCGCCAACCGGTCGCAACCCTATTACCTCGACGTTACCAACAAGGACGCGAACAAGGGCGCCGTTGTGGACTATCTTGCGTCGCACCTGGGCGTGCCGGCGGAGGAGATCGCCACCATCGGCGACCAACCAAACGACGTGCTGATGTTCAAGCGCTCAGGCTTCAGCATCGCCATGGGAAACGCCTCGGACGAGGTCAAGGCGCAAGCCGCGGCCGTCACGGCTTCCTACAATGATGAAGGTTTTGCCAAGGCGATGGAGGCCTTAATCCTCGGTTCAGGGAGGCAATAGGCTCATGAGCGAGGCAATCGGGCGCGTCGAAATAATGGCGGATCCGCTCGCGCTGGCGCATCACGTCGCGGAATGGATGACGCAGGCGGCGCAGGCGGCGCGCGATCCGTTCCGTATCTCGCTCTCGGGCGGTTCGACACCGAAGACGCTCTATGAACTCCTCGCCTCGGATGAATTTAGAACCCGTTTCCCCTGGTCAAAGGTTTCCTGGTACTGGGGCGATGAGCGTTTCGTCCCGTACGATCATCCCGACAGCAATTATCGGATGGCCCGCGAGGCCATGCTCGCCAAAGCTCCGGTACCGGCGCAGAACGTCCATCCGGTTCCGACCGATGGCGATCCCGATGATGCGGCGCGCCGCTACGAGCGGACATTGCAGGATGCCTACGGTGCGGCGAAGCTCGACCCGCAACGTCCGCTTTTCGATATCACACTGCTCGGAATAGGGACCGACGGGCATACCGCGTCGCTGCTTCCCGGCGACCCTGTTCTGGAAGAGCGCGAGCGCTGGGTGGCTGCCGTCTCGCATGGGCGGCCCGAGGTGCGCATCACGATGACCTATCCGGCGATCGACAGCAGCCGGCGCGTCGCGTTCCTTGTGGCTGGCGCAGAAAAAGCCGAGATATTCGGCGCGATACGCGCTGGCAACAGTCGGGTGCCGGCGGCGCGCGTCCGACCGGTTGGTGAGTTGTTTTGGTTTGTCGATCGGGCGGCGGCCGGCGCAGAGAACGCGCCCGATCGCACGGGGATGCAGACCCGATGAGGATTGCACAGCTTTCATAGTCGACGCCGCGCGTGTCAGTTCGCGCGAGCGGAGGCCGTCGTCCGCCGTTGAACCTTTCAGCCGCGTGGCGTGACCAAGGGCTAGCCGCGGCCACGCCGAGGCGGAAGGTGTGACCATGCGTGCGCCGATGCCGATGAAAGCGTTTGCCGCATCCGACTGGTGGAAGTGGCTGTGGCGGTCCTCGATCGGTTGGGCGCTTCTCGTTTTGCTCACCGGGGCCTTTAGCAAAAACGCTTCCCTCGTTATTGCAGCCGTTGGGGTGATCATCACCGGCCTCGCGGACCTTTTCGGTCGTCGGAACGGCCGACTCTGGTGGGCGTTCGTGGGTGTGGGAATTATCCTCACGGGGGCAGGCATCTATCTCGGAATCCGAAACCACCAATTGGCGGACATTTTCCACGGCATATGAAACCGTAACCGTCAGCCGGCTTCGGGCAGGCGCGAACCCCTTTCCAGGTCTCCTCGCGCGCGACCTCGAAGGGTCCTTGCTCCGGTGCGAATGCGGCCGCGCCAATCTGTCACGCGGCGGCCTGCTTCCGACCCACAACGCCGTCATTCCCGGCATCGCGGCCCGATTGACGTATGGCTTGGCGGCGATGTCGTCGAGTGGAATTATCGAAACCCTAACAAAGGGAGACTAGGCGTGCCGAACATCGCGCTGACATTTGCGTCCGGGCCCTATGACAGAATGCAGGCGCTGCGCGAGGGCGCCATCCGCCCGACCGGCATAGACCTTACCTATCTGACAATGCAGCCGGCGGAAATCTTCTGGCGCATGCTGCAATACAAGGAGTTCGACATTTCGGAGATGTCGATGTCCAACTATCTGATGGCGGCGAGCCGGGAGAATTGTCCGTTCGTCGGCATTCCGGTGTTTCCGTCCCGGGTATTTCGCCACGGCTATATCTTCGTCAATGCCGACACGGGAATTGAAACGCCGAAGGACTTGATCGGCCGCCGGGCTGGCGTTCCCGAATACAGTCAGACCGCCGCCGTCCATGCCCGCGCCGTGCTTGAGCACGAATACGGCGTGCCGCCGAGTGCCATCGAATGGGTGCAGGGTCGTGCCGATCGGGCCGGTGTTTCGCTGCCGTCGAATATCCGCATCCAGCAGGCGCCCGCGGGCCACGAGTTGAGCGACATGTTGGAGCGCGGCGAGATCGACTTTCTCGTGACGGGGAACAATCCGGGGAGCTTCCGGCGCCGGTCGCCAAAGGTGCGGCGCCTGTTTCCAAACTACCGGGAGCTCGAAATCGCCTATTTCAAGAAGACGCGAATCTATCCGATCATGCATCTGGTCGTCATCAGGAAGGATGTGTTCGACCGCCATCCATGGGTTGCATCGAGCATGTACAAGGCGTTGTGCGGCTCAAAAGAGTATTGTTACCGCACGATGCAGGAAACGGGCTCCTCGAAGGTGTCGCTCGCCTTCCTGCAGCCGCTCATCGAGGAGGAAAAGGAAATCTTCGGTGAAGACTGGTACCCTTATGGGATCGAGCCGAACCGTTCTTCGATCGATGCCGCCATCCGGTTCGGTTACGAACAGGGCCTGTGTCCGCGCATGCCATCGCTGGACGAATTGTTTGCGCCCAACACGCTGCGCGACATTCCGCTTGGCGAAGGCCAGTTCATTTGGTAGGTGGCAGGACACTTCCTCTCAGGCCGGCGAGCCGATGCCACTGCCAGACGAGTGTTGTTGGTGCCCTTTGTGATGCTCCTCGCGGCGCTGCTTGCCGCTTGCCTTGCGATCCCGCAGCCGGCAGCCGCGGAGGATTTTTACGCGGGCAAGACGCTCACCATTCTTGTCGGTTTCTCGGCAGGCGGCGGGTTCGACATCAACGCCCGAGCGTTGGCCCGTTATCTCGGACGGCACATCCCCGGCACGCCGACTGTGCTCGTGGACAACATGCCGGGCGCGTCGAGCGCGACTTCGATCCTGTACTTGGACAACAGGGCGCCGCAGGACGGCACGTTCATCAACACCTTCAATTTCGGGTTGCTGAGCGCCTCGCTGCTGCGGCCCAATCTGGCGACGTTGGATCTGCGCAAATATGCCTGGATCGGCAGCATCAGCGAGGACCTCACCGCCTGCTATGTGCGGGCTAATCTTGGACCGAAGACGATCGCTCAGCTGAAAGCGTACGGCCCGGTTCATTTCGGCACCGACGGTGTCGGCACATCGGAAGACATCAACGAGCGCATTTTGCGGTCGGTGGTCGGTCTCGACATCCGCCAGGTCGGTGGCTACGCCGGCAGTGCCCAGGTCCGGCTTGCGATCGAGCGCGGCGAGCTTGACGGTGACTGTGGCGCCTGGAGCAGTCTTCCCGACGACTGGATCATGCAGAAGAAAATCAGCCCGCTGTCGCGCTCGGGAATGGCGCTGCCCGCGGGCTTGACGCCAGACGTGCCTTATATCGGCGATCTGGCGCCGGACGGCCACGCGCGTCAGATCATCAATCTCCTGGTTTCCGGCGGTCAGCTCGGACGGCCATTTATTGCCTCGGCCGCGGTGCCGCCGGAGCGACTGAAGATTTTGCGCGATGCCTTCGACGCGACCATGAAAGACCCGCAGTTCCGCGCCGATCTCGACAAGCTGCGGTTGCCGTTTTCACCGAAAACTGCCGATGAAGCGCTCAAGACCGTCGGCGCCATCTACGCTTCACCGCGTGACGTCATCGAAGCCGCCAAGAAGATCGTCACGCAATAGCGCGCGGCGGGCCCTGGCCTTATCCGGGTTTTCGCTGTCAATATAGATTCCTCACCGGCGGTGGCTGGCGCAGCGACAAGCCGAACGATCAGAGGCGGGCATCCATTGCCAATGAGGAGACTTCGATGGCGCAACGAAAGGATTTACGGCGGATCGGTGTGCTTCTCCCATCGTCAAGCTCGGTGCAGGAGCGGGATATCGGCAGAGCGCTGCCGGAAGACATTACCCTGCACGTGGCGCGGATGCGGTTGAACAATGTCGATGCGGACTCGACTCTGCGCGTTGTCCAGGAAATTGAAAGCGAGAGTCAAAAACTTGCCGATGTCGACGTCGACGTGATCATCTTTCCAGCGACTGCCCCCTCGTCGCGCAACGGTCCCGGATACGACCAGGAACTGATCAAGCGAATCAGCACGGCAAGCGGCAAGCCGGCCACGACGGCCTCAACCGCGCTGCTAGAGGCGTTGCGTACGCTGTCGATCAAACAAATCGTACTGGGTGCGCCTTGGAGCGCATCGATTAACCGGACCGTGACGGCGTTTCTTGAAGCGAACGGTGTCAAAGTCGTCGCCCAGGAGGGGCTGGGATTCGTCCGCAATCTCGAGATCGGCCTCCTCGATCCGCAAACGGCCCTCGACATTGGGCGCCGCGTGAACAGGCCGGAGGCCGACGCGGTCATGTTGGCTTGCGGCAATTGGAGCACGTTCGACATCGTCGATCAGCTGGAGCGCGATCTCGGAAAACCGGTGCTGACGACGAACCAGGTCAGCCTGTGGCATGCTCTCAAGATCATGGGCACGAGGCCCCTCGACAGCGGGCCTGGTGTCTTACTGCGCCGGCATCTGATTCAAGCCGCGTGACATGGAGGCCGTGACCATGAACCTTCCCCGACGCAGATTTCTCAGTCTGGCAGCCGGTGTCGCCGCGCTCCCAATAGCCTCGCGCGGCGTGCTTGCGCTCGATTATCCGACAAGGCCGGCGCGCATTCTCGTCGGTTTTGGCGCCGGCAGCGGGCTCGATCTCTATGCGCGGATCGTCGCCCAATGGCTGTCGAAGCGATTCAATCAGTCGTTTGTAGTTGAAAACCGGGTCGGAGCCGCCACCAATGTTGCGGCCGAAGCGATGATCAACGCGAAACCCGATGGCTACACGCTGTTCATGGCGAGCGCGGCGCAGTTCACCAATGCCACGCTTTACCGAAATCTGAGTTTTAATTTCATCCGCGACGCCGTGCCGGTCGCCAGCGTCAGCCGCGGCCCGTTCGTCATCGCGGCCAAGCCGTCATTCCCCGCGAAAACAATGGCCGAGCTCATCGCCTATGCCAGGGCCAATCCGGGCAAGGTCACTTTCGGGTCGGCGGGAACCGGTACTTTGGCGCACGTCTCAGGCGAGCTTCTAAAGATGATGGCCGGCATCGAAATGGTCCACGTCGCCTATCACGGCGAGCCGCAGGCGATCGTCGACATTTTCGGCGGTACGCTCGATATCGATGTCGTCACTCTCGCGGGGGCCAGCGAATTTATCAAAAGCGGGAAACTGCGCGCGCTCGGGGTGACGAGCGCCCAACGTTCACCGTTGTTCCCCGATATTCCTGCCGTGAGCGAAACCGTGCCCGGTTACGAGGCGACGCCGTGGAGCGGCATTTGTGCGCCCAAGGGCACACCCGAAACCATCATCGAGACGCTCAATCAGACCATCAACGCCGGCTTGACCGATCCCCAGGTGAAAGCTCAGTTCGCCGCCATCGGCACCCCGACGACCCCGCTCACCCCGGCCGAATACGGTCAAGCGATCGTCAGCCAAACCGAGAAATGGGCCAAGGTGATCCGGGCGGCCAATATCAAGGTGGAGTGATCCCCGTCGATCCGCGACATTTCACTCCTGGAGAAAAGTTTGATGGGGAAAGTGCGCCGCATTGCCATCGTTGGCGCGGGCCTCGGAGGATTGGCGGCGGCCATCGCGCTGCGCCGGCAGGGTTTTGAAGCGCAAATCTACGAACAGTCGCCTGAACTCGCCGAGTTTGGGGCCGGCATTAATATCAGTCCCAACTCCGTCAGGTTTTTCGACGCTGTCGGGCTCGCTCAAAAGCTCCACGCAGTCGCGTCCGAACCGGCGGGACTGAGCTGGCGTGATTGGGGCGAGAACGAGATTCGCTACAGTCTGCCATTCGGCGATTTCAAAAGGCGCTACGGCGCCGAATACTACGTCGTTCATCGCAGCGACCTGCATCGCTTCCTGTCGGAGGCGGTGCCGCAAGCGAACATCCACCTCGGCAAGCGTTGCGCGCGGGTCGAGACCCGCAATGGCGTCGCCGGCATATCGTTCGTCGACGGCACCAGTGCCGAAGCCGACGTTGTCGTCGGTTGCGACGGAATCCGATCGACAGTTCGCGCCTGCATTTTCGGCGGCGAAGGCCCGCACTATGCCGGAACGATGTGCTGGCGCGCGCTGGCGCCCAGCGATGCGCTGCCGAAGGATTATCACGATCGCTATGTGAACCAATGGTCGGGCGAGGGCGGATTCGTTATCAGCTACTACGTCCGGCAAGGCAGCTTCATCAATTTCGTGGCGGTGCGGCAGCAGCCCGGCTGGACCGAGCCGTCCTGGTCCGTGCCGAGCAACGTCGATGAAATGTTGGCGGCGTTTCCCAATGTGGGCGTGAAGCTGCGCACGATGATGGCGGCAGCTACGTCTTGCTCGAAATGGGGGCAGTTCACCGGAGAGCACGCTCCGCGTTGGACCAAAGGTCACGTAACTCTGCTCGGCGATTCCGCGCACGCCATGCTCGCGACTTTCGGGCAAGGCGCCAACATGGCTTTCGAGGACGCCTACGTGCTGGCGCGATGGCTCGATGCGAGCGCCGACGACCCGGATGCCGCGCTCGCCGGTTACGAAGCGGTGCGCAAACCGCGGGCGACACGGATCCAGCGGCTATCGCGCACCGAAGTCCACTTCAAGAAGGTGCATTCGAACTGGGACCGCATGCGCCGTGAATTCGCTTTCGTGACGCGGCATGGTTCTACGACAAGCGGGGTCTATCGTTGGATCTTCGGCTACGACCCGGTAACGCAATGGCGGGGCGCATAAGTCCGCCGCCAGCGCAACCTTTCATCTCGCAACAATAGAAGGTCCCTCTTAAGCGCCGGGATGTGAACAAAAAGTCTACGATCCGACGACCGACCAGCTCACAGCGTCTTTTGCTTGTCGCCGCATTCGGTGCACGTGTAGGGCACCCGGACCTGTCCCGGCGCTGCCAGGACACGATTGGGCGCCCCGCACTTCCCGCATCTGGTTTCGATGCGGGTCTGGCCCTGTTTGATGATGACGGTTTTCCGCTCCAGTGCTTCTTTCACCAGACGTTCGGTCTCGTCGCGCATCGCTTGCTTCGACATTTTGCACTTTCTCGCATTCCGCAGGCAATGTCCTACATGCGGTCGCGGGCCTCCGCAATGAGCTTCTTGGGCATCGAGATGGCAGCCCCCGCCGAAGCTGGCTCAGGTCATTCATTAAAGGAGGCTGCGGCCAGCCCGGAAGCCCAGGTTGAAATACAAGCTACCAGAGGTGATCAGAAGGCGGCTGCCGGTGCGGTGCCGCGCTGCAAAAGTCGTCCGGATTTTCACACGTTCGGCGGTCACATATCTTACGTGATGTAGACCGCAACCGCTTAGCGCGTCTGCACTGGGTTTCCACGTTGCTTCAACCATAAGCTAGTATGGCCATGTTTTTACTACTTGCCTGCGCAGCGATACCTTGGCTAAATTCCTTCGGGGCTGTGGAACTAACCAAGGCGCAAGGGCGGTTTTTGCGGCCGGCTTTGACGTCAGTGATCTGATCCTGCGAGGGGCAAATGGGTGATGCTGACGACCCTATCAAAGGCGATAGTCCGGCTGCGTCTAGCGCCGATAACAGCAACAATGCAGGCCGCAGTGAAAGGACGTCTAGCATCGTAGATCGTGCCAAGCAGACTTTCGCCAATTTATTCGGTTCGCTGACCGCATTGAGCGGCGCGGCTCGGATCATCGTGTGGGCTGCCGGTGCCATCGTCGGCGCCATCGCCCTATTATGGCTGGTCGACAGGATCGTTCTTTATTACGTCGCTCAAACCTATGTTGCCTCGATCGCGGACGCGTTTGATCTGAATCCACATTTGGCGGATGCGCTCGTCCTGTTGACGTTTCTTCTGGCTTTCTTTTTTGCTAGTAACGTTTGGTCTTTCTCCAAACGCAAGCGCTTGACTGGCATTGTCGGCCTATCTGGCCTGTTAGTTTTGCACTCTCTCGTCCTGTGGCTGGCAACCAGAAATGAGATCATCGACCGGAAGGGCAACGCGTTGCAGTGTTACGTTCTCAGCCGGCAAGGCGCAGTCACTTACGGGCAGCATCCCGGATTTGATCCTGCGACGGGCCGCGAATGCAGGCCGGTCAAACCGGAGCTGGTCGAGCGGCTCCGCAAATACGCGTCGGGGAAGCGTCCCCAACGGATTACCGACCTCAATCCCGTATTTTTTGATCCGCGCAGCGGCGAGCCGATCGTCTGGTATTATCGGTCCAACGACGGGAGCATCGAAATCTTCGACTTGATGGGCTTTCATCCTGATACCGGCGAGGAGCTTAAGCCGATAACCAAGGAGGTCGCCGAAGCGTGGCGCATCCAAGCGGCGCGGCGGATGCCGAAGCTTATCTCCGATCTCGGCAAATACGTATTCTTCGATCCCTTGACTGGTCAGGCTCGGGCTTGGTTTTGGGTTTCATCCGGTGACCGCTACGAATTCTACGACGCTCCCGGATTTCAGCCCCAAAGCGGTGAAAAACTCAAGGTTGTGACGCGGGATGTGCTCGATCGATGGCGTGATCAGCAGAAAGCTCCTACGATTCCTCAGCGAGTGCCCAACAAGGTCGACATTGCGGCCGATACCGTATTTTTCGATCCGGTGAGCGGAGTTCCGCGTCTTTGGTTTTGGCGCAAAGACAAAGGCGAGTACGAGTTTTTCGATGGGCCCGGCTTCGAGCCGCAGAACGGGCAGCAGTTGCAATCCTTCACTCGGGGTGCACTGACGCAGTATCGGGAGGAAATCGACGAAAAGGCGAAGCAATTGCGGGCAGAGCAGGAACGGATCGAGGCCGAGCAGAGAGCGAAACAGGACGCCGAGTCCCGCAGACAGGCGGAGCTACAGCAAAAGGCGGACGACGAAGAGCGTCAGCGCGCCGCTGAGGCAGAAAGGGCAACTGCGCTCGCTAAGCGATGCGACGACCTAGCGGCTAATCCGGACGACGCTAATCGGGTCGGGTCAGGCGTGCATTACGCAGATCTCAAGCCGGTGGCGGCACAGGCCGTTGAAGCCTGCGATGCCGCTGCTAAGCAGAATCCCTCCACACCACGATTTCAGTATCAACTTGCGCGGGCACTAGAGCTGAGCGGCGACGGTGCGGCGCATGTTAAAAACCGAGAGCGCGCGTTCGACATCGAGCAGTCGCTGGTCAGCGCGGGTTATGCCGCGGCCTTTGATAACCTAGGCTCGATGTATCGAGACCGCGGCGACATCAACACCGCAGTCGCCATTTTCCGCAAGGGTGTCGATCTCGGTGACTCGGATTCGATGGTCAGCTTAGGCGATTTGATCGATGATGGTCAGGTCGTGCCAATGGGGGCCAATGAAAGTCCGATTGAATTGTATCGAACGGCAGCGCAACTCGGCAATCAAAATGGCGTGCACGGCTATCAAGCCGAGCTCGCGAAAACGCAACAGACGCAACAGCAACAAGTTCAGCAAATTCAACAGCAGCAGTTGATGCTCCAATTCATGGGCACTGTGCTGCGCAACATCCACTAACATCGACAATTTTGGCTTGCCGCAGGTGGCTGCCAAAATGGTTATTTATCCCTTGTACCCAGTCAGCTTGCGACGGGTCGTGAGGTATTGTGAGCGGTCGATGCAAACGGATGGGAGTCAAGATACAGCTAAAGAATACCTGTGCGTATCAATGTCCGCGTTTGGGTCGTAAGCTCCGGATTCGCCCTGGCCGCGGTTTTCCGCTTCACGGCCGCAGTCAACGGCAGAGTCCACACTACCCGCGCGGCTTTCCCTCCGTGTAGCGCGCTTGCGCTGCGTCGATGGCGGTTTGCACCAGCGCGCGGTTTTCGTCCTTGTTCGGTGCGTTGCGGTCGTAGCTCGCCTGACGCAGGAAATTGCTGCGGTTGAGTTTAGGCCGTACTTCCTCGGCGATCAGCTGCAGGCTCCGTTGCGTCGCCTGCCAGTTGGCCCAGTCCTGAGCAAACACCAGCACGCCGCCAAATCCGCCGGTGATCTCCAGCATATGCTCGATCTTTTCCAGGGCATCGTCGGGCGTGCCGATGATGGCGCGTTCGTTGTCCACCATCCAACCTGCCGGGTCGGCGAGCCCGCGCGGCGGCGGATTCGGCGCCGGCACGATGTCGTTGGCGTAACCGATCCACTTCTCGATGCCGTAAGCTACATCCTTGAGCGCCTGTTCGCGGCTTTCCGCCAGATGAATCTGCAGCGCAAATTGCCAGCGCGAGCGATCGGCAACATGGCCGTGCCGGGCGCAGGTCTCCTCATAGATTTTCCAGTTTCCAAGGTGATGCTTGAGTGAAGCATCGTCGACGCCGGTCAAGACAAGAAGACTGGCGCCGTGGCGTCCGGCCGCGAGCGCGCCCGCCGGCGAGCGGATCGCGGCGACCGCAAGCTCCATCGTCGGCTTCGAGTAGCAGCCGACCGACAGGCGCGCTTCGTTGAGTTCGAACCATGCGGCTTTTTTGCTTACGGTCTCGCCGCGCAACAGCGCGACGATGCAATCGAGCGCCTCATCCATGCGCGGGCGTGAATCGACGGGCGCAATGCCGAACATCCGGCCGTCGGACGGCAGCGCGCCTGGCCCGGCGCCAAACATGACGCGGCCGCGTGTCATGTGATCGAGCTGCGCCATGGTTTCGGCCACCACGAACGGGTGATGGTAGGGCAGGGATTTGACGCCGGTGCCGAGCCGGATGTGCTTGGTGCGCTCCGCCGCCGCCGCAATGAACACTTCGGGTGCGGCGATGATCTCGAAGCCGCCGGAATGATGCTCGCCGATCCAGGCCTCGTCGAAGCCGAGCTGGTCGAGATACGTCACAAGCTGCAAGTCGCGCTCGATCGCATAAGTGGGATCGAGATCGGGCGCATGGAACGGCCCCATGAACATGCCAAAGCGCAGCGCGCGGCGGGGCGTTGCGGCAGTTTCCGGGTTGCTCATGTTTTCGTCCTTCGCGGGCCTGCAGCCGCGCTGTCTGCCGTTACTCCGTCGGCGCCAGTTTGGCTTCGCTCGCCACCTTGCCCCACAGCGCGCGTTCGCTGGCGAAGAACTTGGCCGCATCGGCGCGGTTCGTCGGCGACAGGTCCATGCCGAGCGCCTTGGTCCTGTCGATGAACGCCGGCTCGTTCATGCAGTCGACCACGTCGCGGTTGATCTTGTCGGCGAGCGTATCGGGCGTCTTCGGCGGCGCAACCAGGCCGAAGAACGTCACGGCGCGATAGCCGCTGACGCCGGCTTCCGCGAGGGTCGGCACGTCAGGCAGACCGGGGACGCGCTTGGTCGAGCCGACGGCGACGATTTTTTCCTTGCCGGCTTTGTGCAGCGGCAGCGAGGTCGCCAGCATGTCGAACATCATGTTGACGTTGCCGCCGAGCACGTCGGCGACGGCGGGGCTCAGGCCCTTGTAGGGTACCTGCAGCAGTTTGACCTTGGCGAGCATCTCGAACTCGATGGTGGCGAACTGGCCGAGCGAGCCGATGCCCGGCGTCGCCGAGGTGAGCGCACCCGGCTTGGCCTTGGCGTCGGCGATCACCTGCGCGACATTGGACGCATCGAAACGCGGGCTCACCACCAGCACGTAGGGCGAGGTCGCCACCACGGCGATCGACGTCCATTTGGCCACGTCGTAGCGCATGGTCTTATACATAAAGACATTGGTGGCCAGCGGGCCGGGTGAGGCGAACAACAGCGTGTAGCCGTCCGGCGCCGCGCGGTAGACTTCCTCAGCCCCAACGTTACCGCCGGCGCCGCCGACATTCTCGACGATGACCGATTGCTTCCACTTTTCGCCGAGCCGCTGCGCCAAGACGCGCGCCAACAGATCGGTACCGCCGCCGGGCGGGTAGGGGACGATCATCTTCACGGTGCGGGTGGGAAAGGTGGATTGCGCGCGGCTCGAGCCCGATACCGGCACGAGGATCAGCGTTGCCATGAGCAAGCCGATGGCACATTGGACGCCTCGCATCGTCGACACTCCGAAAATCCGGCTCGCGCGCCGCATCGATCACTGCTGCGTTTTGATGCGGCAGGTCAAGCCCCTTGCGGGCTTCGGGGCACGTCGGATTTTTGGCGGCACGAACGCTGGACGATATCGGGCGTATAGGGCGACGGGGCCGTCGCCGGCATCGCGATTGATAGTGGTGTTAGCTGGTCCGCTTAACCTTCGACCAGTGCCGAGGTTTCCGGGACCAGCGAGGCCTCGTGTTGCAAAGCCGCCGCAACAGCCAGAGCTTCGAGGATTCTTCGAATGAGGTCTCCGCCCACGGCATCTCTGATTTCCTGCAGAGGAATGCCGGCCGCGGTCGCATCGTGCCTGCATTGTAATGCCAGCCGCACTGAGGCGGCGAGCCTCTCGATAGCGGGTAACGGCGCTATGTACTTGCCCAACCATTCGTTCAAGAAATGGCGCGCTCGATCACTCATTTTACTCTCCACGCAACGCTAACAACACACACGATACAGAGGAAACTCGGAGACAGCGGCCAAATTGGGGAGGCGCAGGCCGAACCAACGGTGACGCGATGTGGTGCTCGGTGCCTGGATGCGCAATCCCTCGCCCGTGCGGACCTGCGTTTGCACAGTCGCGCGACGCGAGCGCCACCAATAACGCCGGAGGGACATTGAGTTGCCACAGTGACCGGCGACGTTCCCTGTGGGACGGGGACTTTCGCAAGAGCTTGATTCGATTGCGCTGCGCGGCGTTTCGTGGCGGGGGGACGGCCATGCTTGCTGTGGCTGATTATCGGCGATTTGCGGACGAGTGCAGACGACTTGCGGCGGCGCTGACGAAGCCGGCCGACAAGCGCGCGATGGAGCTCATGGCAAACGGTTGGGACAAGACCGCGGACCAATGCGTAGCAAAGCTGGTCAGCGATCTGGTCGAGGCGATGTGTGAGCCGCGACAGCCGACGCTAGTGCCGTAGTCTCGCGCACTGAGCTGCTGCAGGCCGGGATGGCTCGGTCGCCCGGGCACGTCGGGCTGCGCTGCCACTGCTGACAAGCCCGCGCCGCGGATGTAGACAGAGGAAAAACCCGGCGGAGGATTTGCGTGCTCGCCCGCGACGAGACAATCGACACAACACCCTCGCCCGACTATGTGGCCCGCGCCCGCGCGCTGGTGCCCGTGATCGAGGCCGCGGCAAGTCGCATCGAGGCCGAGCGGCGCATCGTGCCGGATGTCGTGGCGGCGCTGCACGAGGCCGGCATCTTTCACATGCTGTTGCCGCCCTCGCTTGGCGGCGGCGGTGCCGACATTGTGGCGTTCAACGAGGTGATCCAGACCATCGCGGCGGCTGACGCCAGTACCGGGTGGTGCGTCGGCCAACAGGTCGCCTCGACGCAAGCCGCGGGCTATGTCGATCCGAAGGTCGCTTGCGAGATTTTTGGCCCGCCGCACGGCGCGGTAGCCTGGGGTCCGCCGGCCGGCGCCAAGGCGGTGGCTACAGACGGCGGCTACCGCGTCACGGGGCGCTGGCGGTTCGCCAGCGGCAGCGGCCATTGCGCGTGGATCGGCGGCCACTCGGCGGTGATCGAGCGCGACGGCAAACCGCGGCTCGACGACAACGGCCGGCCGGTCATGCGCACCATGCTGTTCCGCAAGGAGCAGGCGAAATGGACCGACATCTGGCATACGGTCGGGCTGCGCGGCACCGGCAGCAACCAATACGAAGTGAGCGATCTGTTCGTGCCGGACGCTTATTCGACGTGGCGCGACGAGCAGGCTGACCGCACCAATGACGGGCCGCTCTATGACATCCCGCTGCTGACGCTCTACGGCATCGGCTTTTCCGGCGTCGGCTTGGGCCTGGCGCAGGGCAGCCTCGATGCCTTCATGGCGCTTGCCAACAGCAAGACCGGCCGCGCCGGCCACGGCGTCATGCGCGATAATCCAATTATCCAGTCCGATGTCGCCAAAGTCGCTGGCGGGCTGCATGCGGCCCGCGCGTTCCTGCGCGACATGCTGGTGGAAATCTGGGAGGCGGTGAACAAGGACGGCGCCACGCTCGACCAGCGCGCACGGCTTCGCCTTGCCATCACCGGCGCGCTCGACCAATCAGTGCGCACCGTCGACTTTGCCTACACCGCCGCCGCCACCAGCGCGATCTTCACGGGCAGTCCGTTCGAGCGCCGCTTCCGCGACATGCACACCGTCACCGCCCAGGGCCAGGCGCACATGTCGAATTTCGAATCCGCCGGCCAGGCGTTGTTCGGCATCGAGCCGATGCAGCGGCTTTAGGAGCGGACGGCATGAAGCTTCCGCGCAGGCGAGTTCTGCATCTTGCGACGGGCGCTTTGGCCGTGCCGGCCGTGTCGCGGATCGCGTTGGCTGAAACCTATCCGTCGCGCCCTGTGCGCCTGATAGTCGGCTTCCCGCCCGGATTGTCCGCGGACATTGTCGCCCGCATCGTCGCTCAATCGCTGTCGGAACGGCTCGGCCAAAATTTCATCGTCGAAAATCGGCCGGGCGCCAGCACCAACATTGCCACCGAGGTCGTGGTGAAAGCGCCGGCGGACGGCTACACGCTCCTGTTCGTCACCGTACCGAATGCGATCAATGCGACGCTCTATGGCGACCTCCACTTCAATTTTATCCGCGACATTGCGCCGGTCGCGGGCGTAGACCGCAGTTCGTTCGTCATGGTGGTCGATCCGGCTTTTCCGGCGAAGACCGTTCCCGAGTTCATCGCCTATGCCAAGGCCAATCCGGGCAAGATCGACATGGCATCAAATGGCATCGGCACGGTCACACACTTGGCCGGCGCGTTGTTTCAATCGATGAGCGGCGTGGAGTTGGTTCATGTGCCCTATAGCGGCAACTTTTTCACCGATCTGCTCAGCCGCAAGGTGCAGGTCGCTTTCAGCCCACTCGGCGGAACAATCGGCTACATCAAAAGCAATGCCTTACGGGCGCTAGCCGTCACCGGCCCGACACGCTCGGCTATACTGCCGAACATTCCCGCAATGGGTGAATTCATTCCCGGCTATGAGTCAAACCTCTGGGACGGGATCGGCGCGCCAAAGGGAACGCCGGTTCAAATCATTGACAAGCTCAACAATGAGATTCGCGCGGTTCTCGCCGACCCCAAGGTAAAAGGCCGTTTCGCCGATCTCGGCGCAGTTCCGATGCCGATGACGGTCGCCGAATTCGGCGACCACGTCGCCAACGAAACCGCGCGCTGGGGCAAGGTGATCGGCGCCGCCGGCATCAAGCTCCAATAGAGCGCGTCATTGTCGGCATGACGCAACCGCGAACAATCTCGATCATCGGCGGCGGTCTCGCGGGCCTTGCGGCCGCTAATGCGCTGGCGCGCTTCGGCTTCGAGGTCGAGGTCTTCGAACAATCGCGTGCGCTCGGCGAGATCGGCGCCGGGATCAGCATCTCGAGCCAGGCGGTGAAAGCGCTTCGCGGCATCGGGCTTGGCGAGAAACTCGCCGCCGTGGGCAACGCTTCGGAAGGCATTCAGACCCGCAACATGCAGACCGGCGAGCCGCTGGAGTTCCGGCCATCGCCGGCATCCCGTTACGGCGCGCCGCACTATTTCGTTCACCGCGCCGACCTGTTGAATGCGCTCGCGAGCGGCCTCGATCCCACGACACTGCACTTCGACTATCGTCTGACGGCGCTCGAAGAGGGCCAATCAGGCGTCACGCTGACGTTCGCCAACGGCGTGACGCGGCAAGCCGATATCGTGATCGGCGCTGACGGCGTGCATTCCATCATCCGCCGCGCGCTCTACGGCGACGACAATCCGACCTATACGGGCCAGTCGGTCTGGCGCGCGCTGCTCAAGGGCAACGACGTGCCGGCCGAAGTGCTGGAGCCGAGCGGCAGTACCCAATGGTGGGGCCCCGGCTGCCATCTGGTGAGCTACTATTTGCGCGGCCGTGAGGTCGTCAACGTGGTTACGCAGGAAGATACCGACAAATGGGTCGAGGAGGGCTGGTCGATCGCCGGCAATCCCGACGAGATGCGCGCGAGTTTTCCGAACCCGGAGCCGCGGCTCAAGACGCTGTTGGGCCTCGTCACGCAATGCTCGAAATGGGGCTTGTTCACGCGGCCTTTGACGCACGATTGGGGACGGGGCCGCATCCAGCTTATCGGCGACGCCGCCCACGCGATGTTGCCGAATGCCGGGCAGGGTGCGGCGCAGTCGTTCGAGGATGCCTATACGCTGGCGCGCTGGCTCGATGCCGAGCGCAACGATCCGGTCCAGGCGTTGCGCCAATTCCGGCGCATTCGCATCCCGCGCGTCCATGGCGTCCAGCGCACTTCGCTTGCCGCCGCCCGGATGAAGCACATGCGCGACCGCGACGTGCAGAAGGACCGGCTCGCCAAGGCCGGCGGGAATATCGGTTTCGGCTGGATTTGGGAATACGATCCGGTCGCTTCCTGGGATAAAGTGCCGGTAGTGCCGGCTATCGAGTGAGTTTGCACGGTCGCGCGATCGATCTCTCGATCGATGGGCGGATAAGGTCCACAAGACGGAAAATGCGATGATCAAAGCCAGACGCTTCAGCCACGTTACTTTCGAGACGCCGGATATCGATCGGCAGATCGCCTATTTCACCGAGATCAACGGTCTTGCACTCGCGGATCGGGTGAACGGGCGCGCGTATCTCGCGACCAAGCACGGCGATCTCGCGGTGACGCTCGAGGCCGGCGCGCACGCGCGCTGCGCGCGGCTCGCCTTTCAGGTGGCGCCGGAAACCGAGTTTGACGACATCCGCAAGGGCATCGAAGCGGAAGGTTTGCGCGCCGAAACGCGAAACGATTCCGTGCCCGGCGTTGCGCAGATGCTGTCGTTCGAAGACCCCAAGGGCACGGTGTGCGAGGTGTTTGCCGCGCAGACGCCGATCGGCGAGCCGCGGGCCGTCGCCGGCATCGGGCCGATCAAGCTCGGACATCTGGCCTTCGTGGTTCCCGAACCGAAGCCTTTGGCCGATTTCTACAGCCGGGTGCTTGGCTTGCGGGTGTCGGACTGGATCCAGGATTGGTTCGTGTTCATGCGCTGCGGAGCCGATCACCACACCATCAATTTCGTCAAGGGCAAGCGCACGCAGATGCACCATGTCGCCTTCGAGCTGAAAGACTGGGCGCAGGTGCAGGTCGCCTGCGACTTCCTCGGCAACAAAAAAATCCCGATCATCTGGGGCCCTGGCCGGCACGGCCCCGGCCACAACATCTACACGTATCATCGCAATCCCGACGATCAGATCATCGAAATGTTCACCGAGCTGGATAAGATGCTGGACGAAGACCTCGGCTATTTTGAGCCGCGGCCGTGGCATCGCGATCATCCCCAGGTGCCGAAGGTCTGGAAATCGTTTCCCACCGATATCTGGGGATCGCCGCCGTCCGCGGAGTATGCGCGGCAGCGTGAGTGATATCCAAGCGCAATGACCAAGAAACATCCTGTCATGCTGCGCAAAGAGGACGCTTCGCTGCTGTCCGGCCGCGGCCGCTATGCCGATGATCTGCCGGTGCCGGTCGGCACCTTGCACGGCCACGTCATCCGCTCGCCGCACGCCCATGCCGACATCGTGCGCATCGAGACGCAGGCGGCGCTCGCCCATGACGGCGTGTGGGCGGTCATCACCGGCGAGGATGTCCGAAAGCTGTCCGATCCGTTTCTGACCGCGGTCAAGGTCGCGGCGCCGCAATGGGCGCTCGCGATCGAGCGCGTGCGCTATGTCGGCGAATCCGTTGCCCTCGTTGTGGCGGAGACACGCTACATCGCCGAGGATGCCGCCGAGCTGGTCGAGATCGAGTATGCGCCGCTCGCCGCCGCGATCGATCCGGAAGCGGCATGTGAGAGTTCGGCGTCGCTGGTTCACGCCGAGGCCAAGACCAACGAAGTCTCGGTGCGCGAATTCTCCTACGGCGACACCAAGACGGCATTTGCTGCTGCCGACCGCGTCATCGCCATGACGACGACGTTTCCGCGGCTGTCGTTCACGCCGATCGAGTGCTACGTCGTCGTCGCCCAGCACAATGCGGCCGAGAACAGCTATGACGTGCTGGCGAATTTCCAGGGACCGTTCTCGATCCACCCGGTGATGGCGCGTTCGCTGCGCGTGCCCGGGCCAAAGATGCGGCTGCGCATTCCGCCGGATTCCGGCGGCAGTTTCGGCATCAAGCTGTCGGTGTTTCCCTACGTCGTGCTGATGGGGCTCGCCGCCAAAATTACGGGCCGGCCGGTGAAATGGGTCGAGGACCGCATCGAGCATCTGGTCGCCGCGAGCTGCGGCCCGAACCGCGTCACCAAGCTCGAAGCGGCGGTGGCCAAAGACGGCCGCATCCTCGGGCTGCGCCTCGATCAGCTCGAAGACT
>JBAQJL010000166.1:0-2016 GCA_049300295.1 Xanthobacteraceae bacterium | reverse complement strand
GGTCAAAGGTGATCGGGAGATCCGTCCAGAGCGGGGTCCCGGTCTTCGCCGAGGCAGTCTGGGCGGCGAGCACCTGACCGGCTGGGCCGAGAACTTTCGTCGAGACCTCGAGCTCTGTGTTGGCCAGGGTGTCGTCCTCCGCTGCCAGGTGCGCAAGGACAGCGCGTTTGGTCATGACCGGCAGGGTTGGCGCGACTACGAGGTTCTGATTCACGCCGATTGCCGTCACCGCTCCGTTGGCGGCGCTGCCTAGGCCCTCGGCGAGGATGAGCCATTCGATCTTTATCATGCATTCCCCGGTTCATCAATGTGAATCGGCGTAGCCACGCTCGCGGATCGCGCCCCCGATTGGGCGTTCTCTGGGGTCCAGGTGCCGCTGGAGATGTAAAACAATGAAGCGGATGCAGGCCCATCATCAGGAATGGCGGGCTGCGCGTGGCGTCCCTCAAGCGCCGCCGCCCGCGGTTCACCGGCCCGGACCAAGGCGACATCGAGTTCGTACCCCATCTCGTAGAGGTACTCGGCCAGCGTGCTAATCCGGACGTTCCCGTCACCAAGGAATACCTGGTTGACGGCGGAGCGCCGGACGTGGAGGCGTCGGGCGAGGTTGCTCTGCGACTCGATGCCTGACCTTGCGAATGCCTCGTGCAAGCTGGCGAGGATCGCGCGCTTGAGTCGGGAGACCGCGAGGGCGCGACCGCCGCCGGGCCGCGCGAGAACCTGGTCATACAAGCTCATGACTGCCTGTCCTCTCTCATGACCCACAGTGCCTTGTCGATCTGCTGCCGTGGTGTTCTTAGTGTCTGCTTCGGGAAGCCGCCGGTGAGGCGGGCGACGATCGAGGAGTGTTTGCCGTCATCCACTTCGTAGAACGGGAAGCGCACATCGCCGACCTTGATCTCCCTAAGGTCGTCTCGCAACTCGTTTAGCTCACGCGGGATGCGAAGGGTGCCGTGCCTGCCGTACTCCTCGAACACGAGCCCTATATCGGCTAGCCGTTGGGTGTCCCCCCTCCTGCGCGAGTTCCTCAGTTTGCTGAAGTACCCTTCGACCGGCTCCTCGCCGTCCAGGGTCCGCGCTGCCTCGATGATCCTCATGTGTCCGCATTCGTACACCGTGCGACCACACTGGGCGCATGACTTGCCTTGTACAGTCAAAACTGTACCTCCTCGCGGCGCGCAGAGCGATAGCCTCGGATCGCTTCGAACCGAGGCAGGAGTGAACAGCCAAATGCCGACTGCCGCGCCAGCGCATGATGCGGCCCGGATAGTCTCGTCAGGCGCGAATGCAGTCGGTTACCAACATACGCGACACGCCGCCCAATTGAGGGTTACCAGTGACGGATCGTCGCTCGGTGTCCCGCGCCGGGACCAACTCTTACCTTGGGAGCCTGCGACCAAATCCCATCACGTGATGGATTCCGCGGAGTTTGTCTAGCGACGTGACTAGAGTGGCCGTCGATACCGAGTCCTTGTCGTACAGGATGGCTCGTTTGGCCGCTGACTGGGCGGCGCGGACAAGTCCCGAGTGGCTGAGTCCCCTCACGTGATCGGTTACCTCGTTCCAGGAGACCGCAGACGTATTCATGGCGGCCAGGCTGTAGCGGAGCAGGTCAAGAGCTTGCGTGGAATCGGGAAGCGCGAAGGGGATGACGGTGTCAAAGCGGCGGAGCAGTGCGTCGTCGAACAGGGATTGGTGATCAGTCACGGCGACGATCAGGCTTTCCGGTTGGGTGTTATCGAGGAACGAGAGAAACATGGTGAGAATGCGGCGGGCGTCCACGATGTCACTCCCGACCATCTGCCACGCACCGATCGCGCCGAATTCGTCAAAGAAGTCTTCGAATAGGTACACCGTCCGCGGGCGCGCCATCGCGTCGAAGATGACCCGTAGCTTCGCCGAGGTCTCGCCCATGTACTTGCTGACCAGCGCGTCGATTCGGATCGTGACTAGCGGCAGCGACAATTCGGTGGCCAGGGCCGACGCGGTCATCGACTTTCCGGTGCCGGCCGGGCC
>JBAQJL010000165.1:0-8698 GCA_049300295.1 Xanthobacteraceae bacterium | reverse complement strand
CAATCGACCACTCCAGACCGACCTGGCCCATCGGCCCCGCAAACGTGATGGCGTTGTTGGCGATGTCGTAGACTTCGAATGCGCCGGTATTGCTGTTGCGCATCAGCATGTCGGTCTCGTTGGCGCGTGTCGAAAAATCGCCAAAGCCCGCGATCGTCCATTCCAGGCCGACCTGCCCCACCACAACATTGCCAGTGATGTTGTCGTTGCTCACGTCGTAGAGCGTGAACACCCCGGTCGTCGGGTCGCGCATCAGCAGGTCGGCGGTGTCGGCACCGTTAAAGCCGCCGACGGCCGCCACCTGCAGCGCCGGGTTGATCTGGCCGAGCGGGCCATCGAGTTGGATGAAATTCTGGCCGATGTCATAGAACTGTATGGCCCCGTCGGTATTGCGCGACATCACCAGCGTATCTTCGGTGCCGGCCGGCGGTGCCGCATTGGGTGGCGGCATTACCGTGAAGGTCGTGAAATTGCCCCACTGGCTGCCGTCGTTGGCGCGCACCTTCAGGGTGTCGTTGCCATAGCCGGTGTCGAAACTCAGCTGCGACAGCTGCGCCGCGGTCACGTCGATGACCTGGTTGGTGGGTTCGACAACGCCATTGAACACCCAATGGCCGCTGTCGGCGGTGGTGTCCTCGACCTCGTAGCTCGTGATCGTATTGCCGCCGAATGCGGTCCCTGAAAACAGGTTCGATCCAGCAAGCGCCAGGTTCGGGGCCTGCAGCTCGTTCGCCGCCGCGACTGTCGGCGCTGTCGTCGGCGCGTGGGCCGCCGCCGTAACCGCGAAGGTGGCGAAGGCGCCCAGCCCTGCCGCATCCGAAGCCGCCACTTCGAGGGTGTCCGATACCGGCGTGCTGGACGCTCCGGCCACGAAGCTCAGCTCAGAGAGTTGGGCCGCCGAAAGGGTCGTCAACTGACCATTGGTCAGTACCGCTCCGTTGAGAACCCAGAAGCCCTGCGAGGAGCCGCGGCTCTCGTCTTCAACCTCATAGGTGAGAATCGGAAGGCTGGCGCCGGCGGTGAACAGCGACGAGGCCACAAATGTCTGGCTCGCCGTCGCGTTGCTAGACGATGGTGCCGTTATTGTCGGCGTCGACGTCGTTTGCTCGGGGGACGCAGTTTGGGCGGTGTTGTTTGCATCGCCGCTGTAGGTCGCAACCCAGGAATAGGCGCCGGCAATCGCCGTACCATCGGACAGCGTGTAGCCGGAAGGTGTGCTGTAGGTCCCGTCGCCGGCCACCGCGACTGTCTCGGTATCGACGGTCGCGCCGCTGGGATTCGTCAGCGTGAATGTGATCGTTCCAGTCGGGCTGTACGCTCCCTCAAGGTCCGCAGTGTCGCTGAGCGTGACGCCGCCGTTCGCAAGGCTGACGCCGGGATTCGAAGTAGTCAGCGTTGGAATAGCAGCAGCAACGATTGTTTGCTCAGCGGGGCCACCTTGATCCGATGCCGCGTCGTTGTTGGCATCTCCGCCGTAGCTCGCCGACCACGTAAAGGTGCCCGCAACCATCCCGCTGGTGGGCAACGTGGCGCTGGCGCTGTAGGCCGCGTTGCCGGTCGCCGTGTCAATCTGGCTGTAAGAGAATCCGCCCGGTCCGCTCAGCGTGAATGTGATCGACCCGGTTGGGTCGAATCCCCCGGCAAGGACCGCACTATCGCTGAGCGTGACCGGACCGTTCGGGGAGAGGCTGACACCAGGACTGGCAGTCGCCGTCAGCGTCGGGCTGGCGTCAGATACGATTGTCTGCTCGGCGAGCCCGCTCTGATCGGATGCCGCATCGTTGTTGTCATCGCCACCATAGCTCGCAGACCAGGTGTATGTGCCGGCTACCGGGCCGCTCGTGGGCAACGTGGTGCTGGCCGCGTAGGTGCCATTGTCGCTGACCGTGTCCGTCTGAGAGTACGAGAATCCGCCCGGTCCGCTCAGCGTGAATGTGATCGACCCGGTTGGGTCGAATCCCCCGGCACGGACCGCACTATCGGTGAGCGTGACCGGGCCGTTCGAGGAAAGGGTAACGTTGTCAGGACTGACAGTGGTCGTAAGAGTTGGGCTGGCGGGGGAAACCGTCGCGACTGGGTTGATCGTCCCAAACGCCTGACCGAGGTAGGTGAGGTTCAGGCTGATCTGGTATGTCCCCACCTCTGTGTAAGTATGCGCGCCGTCGAGGTTAAAGAAGTTGTTGCCCAATGAAACGATGGTTCCGGTCGACGCCGTGCCGTCGCCCCAATTGATGCTCGCCGTGAAGTCGCTGGGCGTCGGATTTCCCCCCGAGCCGATTTCGATGGACTGAAGAAATACCGTCCCGGTGGAATCGCCTACGACGTCGGAGATACTCATCGGAGAACCCGGTTTTGAGCGAAAAGCGATCTTTCCGTACCTCACGCCAAAGGCAAGAAGAATTCGGTCAAGTTCCCAATGGATGCAAAGTGTTCCATCAGAGAGGGTTGTTTTTTTAACGAATAGCCGCGGATCGCGCCGCGCTTTACCTTAATTCTGCAAACAAGGATCGCCCGGTTGGTTATCCGGCAAGATCGCGCATGGCCGCACGGAACATGAAATCGTGCCCCGCCATCACTCCAGCAACAAAGCGCTCGAACGCGGCGACCAGAGGCGGCATGATGGCAATGGACTGTTCGGTCACACTGACTAGGCCCGCCTCTTGAGCATGCTGCAGGGTGATGCGCACATGGGTGCGCGATATGCCGAAGCGGGACGCCACATCGGCGAAGAACGAGCGCCTGGGCGTGTTTTCCAATCCCTTGTCGATGTCCTGCACGAGCTTCATCAGGATCATCGTCCCCGCCTCACGGTTCATGAAGAGCAGCATGCCGGGATTGTTGGACATCAAGCTGATGGCGTAGGCGAACATGCTGAGAGCGACCTTGCGATGGGCCTTCTGATACGCGGGATCGCGGCGGATCGGCGGATCGTATCCCGGCTCGGGGAACATGAGCTGCAGCGGCGCATAAAACGCCGCCAGCCAATCGAGGTCATGGGCGAGCATCTTGCCGGTCGGCGTCAGGATGCGCGCCCGCCGATCTGACGGCGACGGCCCAGACTGCACGTAGTTGGTCTCGACGAGGCGGGCGACAATGTCGTGAATCCGCCTGGCGCTGGACACGCCAAATGGCCGGACGGATTCCTTGAGCAAAGTTATTGTCGGCCAAGTCGCGCGGTCGGACGGATCGTAAGCCGCATACAGAGCCAGGATGTTGAAAAAGATAATGGAGCGGCCGGTCTCGATCAGCAGCCGGTTCAGGAACGGATTGTGTTCGTACAATCCGAGGATTCCCTGGACGTAGAGGCGCCGCGCGGCATGGAACCGCGGGTGCGCCATAATCGCCTCGGGCGAGTGGTGCGACGGAACCGGCGCGGCAGAAGAGGCTATGCGCGACACGAGGACCTTTCGCTTGCCGGCGAGAAACGTCAGCACATTACTGACCGCGCGGCAATGTGAGCTTTGTCGATGCGGCAGGCACGGTAACGCGACCGTCCGCCGAGCACGATGCGACATCAGTCCGCATGGCGCCGCTGGATCATTCGCGTCGGCATTTCCGATTCCACGGAATGTCGGTTGAGCAAAGAACTTCGGACAATCCGCCAACAGCCCTGATGGATCGCGGGCCAAGCCGGGGCCGCTGCAATGCGACCGACTGGCGCCCTACTCCGTCGCCGCCCCCTTCCCATCCCTGATCCCGAACGTCAGCTCGTTGCGCTCGCCGCGGCGGTGGTATTCGACCTGCTCCATCAGCGAGCGCACCAGATGGATGCCCAGCCCACCGACCTTGCGGTGCTCGACCGGCGCGTGAATGTCGGGCACGGCCTGCGACAGCGGGTCGAACGGCGCGCCGTCGTCGCTCACCGTTGCCGTCAGATAGCCGGCGCGGTGCTCGATCCGCACCGCGATGCAATGGCTGCCGCCCTCGGGAAACGCATACGACACCGTGTTGGTCAGCGTCTCGTCGAGCGCCAGGCTGAATTTGCGCGCGACTGCATCCGCGATGCCTCGGTCCTTGCAGAACGCCTCGACCTGTTCGGTGGCGCGCGACACCGCCGAAATGTCGTTGACCACGACGATGGACAGCCGGTCGTCGCTCACGGGAGCCATGCCATCCGTTCGGCGCGGCTTTGGCCGGCAACCAACACCGCTCCTGCGCCCATCATCGTCAATGCTCGAAACCGAGGTCGATGCACTGCATCCCGCCGTGCGCCCGGGTAGTGAGCCGTGTCGCCTGGCGGCGGATCATGATGACACCGAGCCGCGTAAGCTGCGACGCATCGGCCAACAGCTCGTCGCGGCTTGGCGCCGCCGCGCTGGTGACCAGCGGCTTGCCCGCGTATTCGGTCGCGACATCGAGCCAGTATTCGTCGAACGTCATGGTGACACGCGCGGTCGTGCCGGGCTCGATCAGCAGCTCAAGGCTCTCGGCGGTCTCAATCAGCGCGCGCACTACCCGTTCGATGATGTCGCGCCGTGCGCCCCAGACGGCGCCCTGGTGCTCGGCGAATTGTTCGAGCCTGGTCAGCGGATCGGTTCCCGGCCTATAGGCGATCGAGGCGGATTGTTTGACGCCGATGCGGAATATGAGATTGAGCACGAGCGCGCCGATCAGCCCGATCACCAGCGGCGAACTCACGGCGGGCTGCAGCAGCGACGGCGCCGCCGCATAAAAGCTCGGGAACACGAATCGGCTGAGCGCGAGCAAGAGCGCGATGCCGATCACCAAGGTGCGGCGCGCATCCATCATGCGGCTCGTCATCACCTGCATGGCGCTGACATTGATGAAGCACGACGAGAACAACAGCGCCGCACCCATCACCGGGCGCGGCATGTCGATCAGGAGGTTATGGACCGGCGGCAGGAACGCGATGATGATGAACAACGCGCCGGTGGCGTGACCGACGATGCGCGACGTCACGCCCGCCGCCGCCGAGGCGCCGACCGAGCCCGATGTCGTGCCGATGGCCGCGGCGCCGACCAGACCGGACAGGAGCGTCGCCAGCCCGTTGGCGGCGAGCCCGCCGCGGATGACGTGCATGTCGGGGCGCTGCCACTTGGCGTCGTTGATCTTCTGCACCGTCGTCAGATCGCCAATGGCCCGCAGCGACGATGCAATCGCCGCGATCGCAAACGGCACCATCATGTTGGCGGCGAAGGCCGGCCAGCCGAAATCGGAAACCGGCAGGCGGATGAGATCCGTACCGGACGGCCGCAGCGCGGCAAGCGGCACCAGGCCGAGCGCAAGCGCCACGACGTAGCCGCCGCCAAGGCCGATGAGAACCGTATAGATGCGCAAGGTGGCCGAGCCCCAGACGTGCAGGACGACCATCACCAGAATGCAGCCGATGCCGAGCAGCGCCGGAATTCCCATTCCCTGGCTCATCGTCTCCGACGCGTCAGCAACGCCGGTGATGAGGTTGAAGCCGACCACGGCCAGCGTGAAGCCGCTCATCAGCATGGCGAAGCCGGCAATCTCGGTCGGCAGATAGGGCCGCAGCCATCGCACCAGCCGGCTGAGCACGAGCTGGACCAGGCCGGCGAACATCGTCATGCCGGCGACCAGCGGCAGCCCGCCCTGCCGCGCCGCCAGGATGCTGACCGAAAAGTAAACGCCGGAGAACGATGCCGGCATCAGATAGCCCGAGCCGAGGTCGCGCAGGTTCAGGCACGACAGGATCGTGCCGATGCCGAGCGCCAGCATGCACACCGATGTCATGTGCAGGGTCGCTTCGTGGGAGGCATGCGCCGCATCGAGAACAAGCGTCGGGATGAACAGCCCGACCGTGGTGGCGATCAGGACGTGCTGCACCGCCGCCACCCAGGTGACGAGCGCCGGCGGCCGGTCGGCGACACCGTAAACGATATCCTTGGGCTTGACCGGCGGGCGCGGCTTCCGGACCTTCTCGTCCTCCGGAATGTCGCGCCACAGCTCCACCAGTCGCGATAACGAGGCCACGTCGAGCCCTCCCCGGCGGCACCATCGTGCCGTCGCGTTCCGGTGTGCGGTAGGAAGTTTGCAAGTTTCTCAACACATAATGCCGCACCGCCATCGTGATTAAGGCGCGGTGAACTATTCGATCCGGGTGACCGAGCGGGGAGCGGCTATGGAACTCAGCGAAAGCCGGATGGGCGACGCTACGACGCTCCGCGTGGTCGGCCGCGTCGACAGCTCGGTGTCGAAACTCTTGGAGCAGAAGGTCACCGATGTGATCGCGGTCGACGGCTTCATCGTCGTCGACGTGGCGGAGATGAGCTACGTGTCGAGCGCGGGCTTGCGCCCGTTCATCACGCTCGCCAAGCACGCCAAGGCCAAGAACCAGACCGTCTCGCTGTGCGGCGTGCGCGACGAAATCGCCGAGATATTCGAGATCAGCGGATTATTGGACCTGTTCGCCGTACACGACACCGTGGAGGCAGCGATCGCAGCGCTGCCGCGGTAATCCGTCAAGATTGCTTGTCCGCCGCCATGCTCGATCGCACGACGTTGCGCAAATCGACATTCGCACGGCTGTGCGAGCCGGCCGATACGCGACCGCGCAGCCTTGCGGCCTGGATCTTTCTCAACATCATCGTGCTCGCGGCCTACAGCGTAGCCGGCCTGGTCGTGGTGCTGTTCGGCATCGGGCCGGCGAAGATCAGCCCGATCTATCCACCGGCCGGCATCGCGGTGGCGGCGACGTTCCTGCTCGGGCCGCGCATTCTGCCCGCGGTCTTCCTCGGGCAATTCTGCAACGGCTTTCCGCTGCTGTCGCTGCCGCAGACGACGCTGTCGATGTACGCGCTCGCCAACAGCGGCACCGGCGTCGGCAGCATCCTTGAGGCGCTGATTGCACTCGGGGTGCTGCGGGCGCTTGCCGGGACGTGGCACCCATTCGATCGCGCCCGCAACGTCGTCATCTTTCTGGTCGGCTCGTGCCTCGCGGCGGCTTGTGTCGGCGGCACGATCGGTACGCTGTCGCTATGGGCCTTCGGCTTTGTCCCCAATGACGAACTCGCCGAAACGTTCGTGACATTCATTCTGGCCGACGCCGCCGGGATCGCGGTATTCGGTGCGCTGATCCTCGCCTGGTACCGCGAACCGCGCCTGAACCTGCACATCGTCGCGCATGCGGTTGTGATCCTGATCGCCACCGCCGCCATCGCGTCGCTTGAAACCTGGCTGCGCTATCCGATTGATTATCTGTACCTGCCGCTCTTGCTGTTTGCCGGCTTCCGGGCCGGCCTGCGCGGTGTCACGCTCGCTGCGGCGGCCATCACCATCGCGGCCATTCTTGTCACCATCGCCGGCATCGGCCCGTTCGTCGGCAAGACCGACGCCGAATCCATTCTGCTGCTCGAAGTGTTCGTGGCGGTGATCACGTTCACCGGCCTGCTGCTGGTCGCCGTGCGCGCCCAACAGCTCGAAGCCGAGGCGGCGCTGCAGGCCTACAACGCAATGCTGGAACAGCGCGTCAGCGAACGGACCGCCGAAGTTGCCCAAAAGAACCGCCTGCTGGAGGAAAAGCAGGCGCGTATCGACGACGACCTGCACACCGCACGGATTCTCCAGGAGTCCATCCTGCCCACCGACTTTTCGGCCTATGCGGGCGCCGGGATCGCCGCATCGATGCGGCCGGCGCTCGAGGTCGGCGGCGATTTCTACGATGTCTTCCCGCTGGGCGACGGACGCCTGGGACTGGTCATCGCCGATGTCTCCGGCAAGGGCATGGCGGCGGCATTTTTCATGGCGGTGACGCGGACATTGCTGCGCGGCACCGCCCTGGCGGGCGCGTCGCTCGCCGAGTGCATCGCGCACGTCAATCGCACGCTGTGCCGCGAAAACCCGATCGACATGTTCGTCACCGCGCTCTACGCCGAGCTCGACGAAAGCACCGGCGCGGTCAATTTCGTCAATGCGGGTCACTGCGAACCCATCGTCACCGCCCCAAACGGCACCGCGCGCCTGCTGCGGCGTTCCGGCAATCCACCGCTCGGCGTCATCGCGGATCGCGTCTTCGCCGAACACAGCCTGATACTGGCGCCCGGCGAAATGCTGTTCCTCTATACGGACGGCGTCACCGAGGCCGCCAATCAGGCCGGTGAATTTTTCCGCGTCCCGCGCCTTGTGGACATTGCGCAGCGCTTCGCCGATCGGTCGCCGCACGACCTGATGCTGGCGGTGACCGAGGGCGTCGATCGCTTCTCGGTCGGAACCATGCAGGCCGACGACATCACCTGTCTGGTGGTCCGCCGCAATCTGGCGGCGTGATTGGCTCGGGTCATCGGCAGCGCGGAAGATTCGCTGATTCTCTTTCGCCGCATACAAAAAGCGAGCAGTCTCCGCACCTTAGCAGGGCGATGCGAATCATGGCCGCAATGCCACAATTTCCCGTCCGCGAATCAAACAAATGCCGGAAATGATTCTTTGTCAGATCAAAGAGTTACCGATCATCCGCGGAATTTCTTGAATCATCACCGCGCAACGAACTAAAAGAAATCCATCTCGCTCGTCTTGAGGGACGTCAACCGGTGACGGCCGATTGATGCGAGCGGGAGCGGTGCCCGGGATGGAGTTCGTAACTCCATTCGTGGGCGGTTCGGAAACCCGCCCGGCCGGCCCCGACGCCGGTCTGCGAGGAGCTCGCTGCCCGGGTGGCGGACGGAGTCACATCCGTTGGCGCTGCCATGAAGCGCGGGACCGGACTGAGCCAAGGCCG
>JBAQJL010000164.1:0-8675 GCA_049300295.1 Xanthobacteraceae bacterium | reverse complement strand
GGAAAGTTGCGATGACGGCCATGCCGCAAATGGTCGCGATCTATAATGGCATGGGTGGCGGTGCCGCCGGTGCGATCGCCGCGGTCGAGTTGTTCGGCAATAGGGCGGCGGGAACAACCCAGCTTGTGGTAACGCTTTTGGGCGCGTTGATCGGCGCGATTTCCCTGTCGGGCTCGTTGATCGCGTGGGCGAAGCTTCAAGGCGTCATCAAGAAGCCGCTGCGCGTACGGGGGCAGCAGTATTTCAATATCCTCGTGTTGCTGGGCACACTCGCCGTCGCGGGCTATTTCATCTATGTGGCGCAAGGTGCGTCCAATCAGCTGCTGCCGACGCCGCAACTGATCTATCTGTTCTTCGGCTGCGCCCTGATCTACGGCATCCTGATGACGCTGCCGATCGGCGGCGCAGATATGCCGGTGGTGATCTCGATCTACAACGCCGCCACTGGACTCGCGGTTGGCCTTGGAGGGTTCGTGCTGGGCAATCCGGCATTGATGATAGCCGGCATGGTTGTCGGTGCCGCCGGCACGCTTTTGACACTACTCATGGCGCAGGCCATGAACCGCTCGGTCGCCAACGTCCTGTTCACGAATTTTGGCGGTACGCCCAAGCATAAACCCAGCCACATCAAAGGCAGTTTGAAGCCCACCGCGGCGGCCGACGCCGGAGTTTTCATGCGCTATGCCAAGAGCGTCATTATTGTCCCCGGGTATGGGCTAGCGGCCGCGCAGGGACAGCAAAAGCTCTATGAATTCGTAAAGCTGCTGCAAGCTGCGGATGTCTCGGTCAAATTCGCAATCCATCCCGTCGCCGGTCGCATGCCGGGCCAGATGGATGTTCTGCTCGCCGAGGCGGGCGTGCCTTATGACCTCATCTTCCAGCTCGATGACATCAACGAGGAGTTCAAGACCACCGATGTGGCCCTCGTCATCGGCGCGAATGACGTGGTGAACCCTGCGGCGCGCACCGACAAATCCTCGCCGATCTTCGGCATGCCCATCCTCAACGCAGACCAGGCAAAGCAAGTGTACGTCGTCAAGCGCGGTCAGGGCAAAGGCTACGCGGATATCGTCAACGCCCTTTTCTACGCCGACAACTGCAACATGGTCTACGGCGACGCCGCGGCTGTGCTGACGATGATGATCGAGGCCGTGCGCGGCTTGGGGGCAAAAGCCGCCGCGTGACGAATCGTGACGCGCGTGAGGACTTATTCAAAGACAAACCAAACGCAGGAACAAAACTATGACAAAAAAGATGCAGGCTGCGTTCGTCGAACATTTCGGCAAGCCACTGGTGATGATCGAGGTTGATGTCCCGACGCCTGGTCCGGGCCAGATCCTGGTCAAGACCGAGGCCTGTGGCGTCTGCCACACCGACCTTCATGCCGCGACCGGCGACTGGCCGCTGAAGCCCAAGCTGCCGTTCACTCCGGGCCACGAGGCCATCGGCCGCGTCGCCGCGGTTGGCGCTGGCGTCGCGATTGTCAAAGAGGGCGACCGTGTCGGGGTGCCCTGGCTCTACTCGGCCTGCGGTCACTGCGAGCATTGCCTGTCGGCTTGGGAGACTGTCTGCGCCGAGGCGGAGTTCGGCGGCTACACGAAGAATGGCGGCTTTGCCGAGTATCTCATCGCCGATCCGGGCTACGTCGCCCACATTCCGGCCGGCCTTGACCCCAAGCAGGCTGCGCCCCTCATCTGCGCCGGCATTACCACCTACAAAGGCATCAAAGAGACCAAAGCGAAGCCCGGCGAGTGGATCGTCATTTCCGGCGCGGGCGGCCTGGGACACCTTGGCATTCAATACGCCAAGGTCATGGGCCTTCAAGTTTGCGCGGTCGACATCGATGACGGCAAGCTTGCGCTGGCCAAGAAGGTCGGCGCCGATTTCGTGGTCAGTGCCAAGCACGGCGATCCCGCCGAGGCCGTCAAGAAGGGCACCAACGGCGGCGCTCACGGCGTCCTGATCACCGCACCCTCGCTCGGCGCCTTCAAGCAGGGCGTCGGCATGACGCGCAAGCGCGGTACCTGTGTCCTGGTCGGACTGCCGCCGGGCGATTTTCCCGTCCCGCTGTTTGACGTCGTGGCGAATTGCATCACCATCCGCGGCTCGTTTGTCGGCACGCGCGAAGACATGGCCGAGACGCTGGCATTCGCCGCCGAGGGCAAGGTCAAGGCCGATATCGAACTGGAGCCGCTGTCATCGATCAACAAAATCTTCGATCGGCTCGAGCACGGCAAGGTGGCGGGCCGCGTGGTCCTCGACTTCATCGGGACCAAAGCGGACGACCAGAAAGCGAAAGCCCTTGCGGCGAAGAAAACGGAAGCAGCATTCATAGACTAGGCGCAGAGGACCGTCGCGAAATGACCGGTCCGCTCCGATTGGACCGGTCGGCTTCGATTGGAAATGTTGCACAGATATGATGAATGGCCAGACGGCGTTGCTCAGTGTTCGCCAGATGGCCGAGGCCGATCGTTTGACGATTGCCGCTGGCAAGCCAGCCATCGATATGATGGAGAGTGCCGGCGGGGCCGTAGCACGCGAAATCGAGCGGCGCTGGACGGCGCGCCCCGTTATCGTTCTATGTGGCCTGATAACAACGGCGGCGATGGCTTCGTCGCGCCCGGCATCTTGTCGAAGCCGGCTGGCCCGTTCATATCGCCTTGCTGGGCCCGCGCGATCATCTGGCGGGCGAGGCGCGTCATCACGCGGAGCGATGGCGCATGGCCGTTGAACCGTTAGCGCCCGCAGTGCTCGGTGGGGCGGAACTGGTGGTAGACGCGATCTTTGGCGCGGGACTTAGCCGCGCACTCGACGGGCCCGCCGCGGAAACCTTGTCTGCCGCAACCGGGAGGGGATTGCCGATCGTTGCCGTCGATGTTCCGAGCGGCGTCATGGGCGATACCGGCGAAACTTTGGGAGCCGTCGCGGCGGTTCTGACCGTCACCTACTTCCGCAAGAAGCCAGGCCATCTGATGTTGCCCGGCCGATTGCTGTGCGGCGAAGTCATCGTCGCCGACATAGGTACTCCGCCTTCCGTTCTGGAGAAGATTGTTCCGAACACCTTTGAGAACGATCCAGCACTCTGGCTTTCCGTTCTGCCGTGGCCGCAGGACGGCGGCAATAAATACACGCGCGGCCATGCGCTGATTTCCGGAGGCTACCCGATGACTGGCGCCGCCCGAATGGCGGGACGCGCCGCGGCCCGCGCCGGTGCCGGGCTAACGACGATCGCGGTATCCGAGATCGCTCTGCCGATTTACGCGACCGCGCTGACCAGCATCATGGTCCGACCACTCGCGGCACCGAAAGATTTCGACCAACTGCTCGGCGATCGTCGCATTTCAGCTTTTTTGATCGGTCCCGGCGCCGGCGTGGGCGAGGAGACCCGCGCACGGGCGCTCGCCATGTTGGCGACCGGTCGCCCCACGCTAATCGACGCGGATGCGATCACTTCCTTTCAGGACGATCCTCCTGCGCTCGATCGGGCAATCGTCGGCCCTTGTGTCATGACCCCTCATGAAGGTGAATTCCGACGTCTTTTCGACCCGACTGGCGACAAGCTCACTCGCACGCGCGCCGCCGCGCACCGCAGCGGAGCTTTCATTGTTCTGAAGGGCAGCGATACGGTGATCGCGGCTCCGGATGGCCGAGCGATCATTAACGCCAATGCGCCGCCGACATTGGCTACCGCAGGATCGTGCGATGTCCTGAGCGGAATCGTGCTCGGACTCCTTGCGCAAGGCATGGAGCCGTTCCTTGCGGCGGCCGCCGCGGTATGGCTGCACGGCGCTGCAGCCGCGGCGTTCGGGCCTGGCCTCATGGCCGAGGATCTGCCGGATCTGCTGCCAAGAGTGTTTCAGCGCCTCTACGGCTCGGAATGAGCGCATGTCGCGCATACTGTGAGCCGTCCCCGAGAACACAAGGGAGAACGCCATGCAGGCGATGGTGTTGAAGAAACTCAGGACCGCCCTTGAATGGACCAAGCTACCCGAGCGGCAACCCGGGCCAGGCGAGATAAGGGTTAAGGTGAGTGCCTGCGGCGTCTGCCGCACCGACCTGCATGTCGTCGACGGCGAACTGCCCAACCCGCACATTCCGATTATCCCTGGCCATGAGGTCGTTGGCAGGATCGATGCGATCGGCGCCGGCGTCGAGGACCTGCACATCGGCGAGCGTGTCGGCATTCCGTGGCTCGGCCACACCTGTGGCGCGTGTCCCTATTGCATGATGCACCGGGAAAATCTGTGCGATCATCCGATATTCACGGGGTTTACGCGCGACGGCGGCTATGCGACGGCGACGATCGCCGATGCGCGCTTCGCGTTCCCGCTTGGTGAGGTCGGCAGCGACGTGGCGCTCGCACCCTTGCTCTGTGCCGGTCTGATCGGCTGGCGCTCGCTGGTGATCGCCGGAGACGGCACAAAGTTGGGACTCTATGGCTTTGGCGCCGCGGCCCATATCGTGGCGCAGGTCGCGACGTGGCAGGGGCGCTCGGTGTTTGCCTTCACACGGCCGGGAGATGTCGCCACCCAGGGTTTCGCCCGGAGCCTCGGCGCGGAATGGGCAGGCGGATCCGACGAGATGTCGCCGGAGCCGCTCGATGCCGCGATCATCTTTGCGACCGTTGGCGATCTCGTGCCCTTGGCACTAAAGGCGGTTCGCAAAGGCGGTCGTGTCGTTTGCGCCGGCATCCATATGAGCGACATCCCGAGCTTTCCGTATCAGATCCTATGGGAAGAGCGCGCGCTTCTGTCGGTCGCCAATCTCACACGGCAGGATGGAATCGAATTCCTGCGCGTGGCGCCGAAGATAGGCATCGTCACCAAAACCACGAGCTATCCGCTCAACCAGGCCAACAAGGCCCTCGCCGATCTCCGCGCCGGCCGCTTCGACGGCGCCGCGGTTCTCGTTCCGTGAGTGCCATTCAATCTCGGAGCCCAGTATGCGCAATCCCGTGGACGGACTACCGCCCGGAACGATCTACACCTGTCCGATGCACCCGCAGATCCGCCAAGTGGGGCCGGGCCATTGCCCCATCTGCGGGATGACACTGGAGCCGGTCACGGCGACGGCAGATGTTGGTCCGAACCGCGAACTCGTGAACATGACTCGGCGATTCTGGGTCGGGCTGGTTTTGACGTTGCCGGTCTTCGTCCTCGAAATGGGGGCCCACATCCCCGCTCTTGGCCTGCATGATCTCGTCCCGCCGCGCATCTCCCACTGGATTCAATTTGCTCTATCGACGCCGGTCGTCTTGTGGGCCGGATGGCCGTTCTTCGAACGCGCCTGGACATCGGTCGTGAACCGCAGCCTGAACATGTTCAGCCTGATCGCCCTCGGGACAGGTGCCGCTTACATCTACAGCCTCTTTGCCACCTTTGCGCCGGGAATGTTCCCCGCCGGCTTCCGCGAGATGGGTGGCACTGTTGCCGTTTATTTCGAAGCCGCCGCGGTGATCACCGTTCTCGTGTTGCTAGGCCAGGTGCTGGAACTGCGCGCCCGCGAGCAGACCGGCGGCGCAATCCGCGCCTTGCTCAAACTAGCGCCTAAGACAGCGCGCCGCCTGACGGCTGGGGGCGACGATGAGGAAGTGGCGCTTGAGCTGGTTCAGGTCGGCGATCATCTCCGCGTACGGCCGGGCGACGGCGTGCCGGTTGATGGCGAAGTGCTTGAGGGCAAGGGAGCCGTCGATGAGTCCATGGTCACTGGCGAGTCGATGCCCTCCGCCAAGCAACCCGGCGATAAGCTCATCGGAGGGACCGTGAACGGCACCGGCTCGCTGATCATGCGCGCCGACAAAGTGAGCGCGGACACCATGCTCGCGCGCATCGTGACAATGGTCGCCGAGGCGCAGCATAGCCGAGCACCAATTCAGCGCATGGCAGACACCGTGTCGGGCTACTTCGTCCCGGCCGTGCTTGGCGTGGCTGTCGTTGCGTTCGTCGCGTGGGCCATCTGGGGTCCCGCTCCGGCACTTTCTTACGCGCTCATTGCGGCGGTCTCCGTCCTCATCATCGCTTGCCCCTGTGCGCTTGGCCTAGCTACCCCAATGTCGATCGGCGTGGGTGTGGGCAAAGGCGCTGGTGCCGGCGTCCTTATCAAATCGGCCGAGGCCCTTGAGCACATGGAGAAGGTCGACACGCTGGTCGTGGATAAAACCGGCACGCTCACTGAAGGCAAGCCCAAGGTGACGGCCGTCGTTCCGGCAGTGGGACTTGCGGAATCCGAGATTCTGACGTTGGCAGCCAGTCTTGAGCGGTCCAGCGAACACCCTCTCGCCGCAGCCATCGTTACCGCCGCACGGGATCGCAATGCTTCAATCCAAGAGCCAACGGACTTCACCTCAATCACTGGGAAGGGTGTTACCGGCAAAATCGGCGGCAGATCCGTGGCTCTCGGCAATGCGAAGTTGATGGCCGATCTCGGCATCAAGCTGGGCGATCTTGAACACAAAGCCGACGAGCTTCGCGGCGACGGCGCGACAGCCTTGTTTCTAGCGGTAGACGGCAAGCCCGGTGGCGTCATCGCCATTGCCGACCCCATCAAGTCAACGACGCTAGCCGCCCTCGATAGCCTACGGAACTATGGCATACGCATCGTGATGCTAACCGGCGACAACAAGACGACTGCCGAGGCTGTCGCCCTCAAGCTCGGTATCAAAGAAGTCGAAGCCGACATCCTGCCGCAGGACAAGAACCGCATCGTCAAAAAACTCACCGCCGAGGGACGCATTGTCGCCATGGCTGGCGATGGCGTGAACGACGCCCCGGCCTTGGCCGAAGCCGCTGTCGGCATCGCCATGGGAACGGGCACCGAAGTCGCGATCCAAAGCGCCGGAATTACCTTGGTGAAAGGCGATCTTGCCGGCATTGCGCGGGCCATCGTCTTGAGCCGGGCGACGATGCGTAACATCCGCCAAAATCTGGTATTTGCGTTCGCCTACAACACGATCGGCATCCCGATTGCCGCAGGCGTGCTCTACCCGGCCTTCGGTCTCCTTCTCAGTCCGATCGTTGCTGCGCTAGCGATGTCGCTCAGCTCCGTATCGGTCATCGTGAACTCATTGCGCCTGCGCACTCTAAAGCTCTACCCGAGCGCTGCATCGCCGGTTTTGCCGCCTCGTTCAGATTGAAGGCAGAATTGATCAGCGCGATATGAGATAGCGCTTGAGGAAAATTACCCAGAAGGCGGCCGGTTCTGTGATCGTACTCCTCGCTCAGCAATCCTACATCGTTACACAGGGTCAAGAGGCGCTCGAACAGCCGGCGAGCATCGGCCATACGGCCCAACAGCAGGTAGGCGTCCACAAGCCAGAAACTGCACGCAAGAAATACACCTTCATTGGACGACAAGCCGTCATCGGATTCCGCTGTGTCATAGCGCATGACTAGCCCGTCCACGAGAAGCTCACGCTCGATCGCCTCTATTGTGCCTCGCACGCGCGAATCCGTCGGCGGCAAAAATCCGAGCGTCGGCAGAAGCAACAAGCTGGCGTCGAGTTCTTTCGAGCCGTAAGAGCGTACAAAACTACCCAGTTCCGGATCGAACCCGCGACGACAGACGTCGTCGTGAATCTTGCGACACTGCTGCCGCCACCGATCAAGCGGACCCTCGAGTTTGAATGCTTCAGCGCTTTTGATCGCCCGATCGAAAGCAACCCACGCCATGATTTTCGAAAAAGTGAAATGGCAAGCGTCGCCGCGCACTTCCCAAATCCCCTGGTCCATCTTGGGCCACACTTCTTCCAAATGCTCGAGCACGCCCAGCTGCAGCGTCCAGCCAGATTCGCTTGGGGCCAATCCCCCTAGCCGCGCGTGATGCAGTGCGTCCATAAGTTCGCCATACACGTCGAGCTGAAGTTGGGTATGGGCGGCGTTGCCGACGCGCACAGGGCTTGAATTGTCGTAGCCGGGAAGCCAAGGAACTTCCCATTCGGTCAGGCGCCGTTCGCCCGCGATTCCATACATGATTTGCAACTGGCTGGGTTTGCCGGCCGCGGCGCGCGACAGCCATTCACGCCATGCTCGTGCTTCTTCCAGGTAGCCGGCGTTCATGAGCGCCAGGAGCGTCAGTGTCGCGTCGCGCAGCCAGCAAAAGCGGTAATCCCAATTACGAGGACCTCCAATGTGCTCGGGCAGCGACGTTGTCGGCGCGGCGACCATTCTTCCGGTGGGAGCATAGGTCAACGCCTTCAGTGTGATGAGCGAGCGATTGACCGTGTCAGCCCACGGACCGGAAACTCGGCTTTTGGCGGTCCAGTCCAGCCAGAACTTTTGAGTAGCGCGAAGCTGATCAAGGGGATTCTCTGCCACGGGGACAGGTAAATGCGACGGCATATGGGTAAGCGTGAATGGTACGGTCTCTCCGCGAACGACGGTAAATTCGCCTATGGTCTTGAAATCTTCGCCACGCATCGTCGCGGTAGTTCGCAACAGAACCATGTCGGGTCCGGCAACGGCTCTGCGCATTCCATCGTCGAATTTGGTCATCCACGGCACCGTCGCCCCGTAGCCGAAGCGGACCACCAGTTCTGTCCTCATAGCGATACGGCCGCGCTCGCCAATAATCAGGCGCACGATACTGGAGCCTGTTTGATGTCCAGGCATGAAGTCGATGAGCGTGGCCGCTCCTTCAGCGCACTCGAAGCGCGTTTCCAGGATCAGCGTGTTGGGCTG
>JBAQJL010000163.1:0-6491 GCA_049300295.1 Xanthobacteraceae bacterium | reverse complement strand
GTCTCGCAGATGGTCGACCGCATCATGGCGATGAAAGACGGCACGCGGCTTTTCCTGCTGGCGCCGATCGTACGCGGCCGCAAGGGCGAGTACCGCAAGGAGCTCGCCGAGTTCATGAAGAAGGGCTACCAGCGCGTCAAGGTCGACGGCGCGTTCTACGAGATCGGCGACGTGCCGGCGCTCGACAAGAAGTTCACCCACGACATCGACGTGGTGGTGGATCGCCTGGTGCTGCGGCCCGACATCGCGACGCGGCTTGCGGACTCGCTGGAGCAGGCGTTGAAGCTCGCGGAGGGTTTGGCAATCGCGGAGCTCGCCGATTCCACGTCTCCCCCTGCAGGGGGGAGACAAGCGAGCGAAGCTCGCCAGAAGGGGAAGGACAGCCCCACCCCGGATCGCCAAGGGCGATCCGACCCTCCCCCTTCAGGGGAGGGTTTGCAGGAGCGCGCAAAAGCCAACCGCCAGCGCAACGAAACCGCCGAGCGGCTGGTGTTCTCGGAAAAATTCGCCTGCCCGGTGTCCGGCTTCACAATCCCTGAGGTCGAGCCGCGGCTGTTCTCGTTCAACAATCCGTTCGGCGCCTGCCCGAAATGCGGCGGGCTCGGTGTCGAGCAGCACATCGACGCCGACCTCGTCATTCCCGACAAGGAGCGCACGCTGCGCAAGGGCGCGATCGCGCCGTGGGCCAAATCGTCGTCGCCGTATTACGTGCAAACACTCAACGCGCTCGGCAAGCACTACAAATTCACGCTCGACACCAAATGGAAGGACCTGCCGAAGAAGACCCAGGAGGCGATCCTCCACGGCTCGGGCGAGACTGAAATCCGGTTCTCCTACGACGACGGCATGCGCGCCTATGAGACCAAGCGGCCGTTCGAAGGCGTCGTCACCAATCTCGAGCGCCGCTTCCGCGAAACCGACAGCGAGTGGGCGCGCGAAGAGATCGGCCGCTATTTCACCGACGTGCCGTGCGAAGCCTGCAAAGGTTTCAGGCTCAAGCCCGAGGCTTTGTGCGTGAAGGTCGGCGGCCTGCATGTCGGCGAAGTCTCCAATATGTCGGTCAAAGGCGCAGCCGAATGGTTCACTGAGCTACCCCAGCGGCTGACTCCGAAGCAAAACGAAATCGCCGGCCGCGTGCTCAAGGAAATCCGCGAGCGGCTCAAATTCCTGGTCGATGTCGGGCTCGAATACCTGACGCTCGCGCGTGCCGCCGGCACGCTGTCCGGCGGCGAGAGTCAGCGCATCCGCCTCGCCTCGCAGATCGGCTCGGGCCTGACCGGCGTGCTCTATGTGCTCGACGAGCCGTCGATCGGCCTGCACCAGCGCGACAACGCGCGGCTACTTGAAACGCTGCGCCGGCTGCGCGACCTCGGCAACACCGTAATCGTGGTCGAGCACGACGAGGACGCCATTAGAGCCGCCGACTTCGTCGTCGATGTGGGACCCGGAGCCGGCGTGCACGGCGGCAACATCGTCGCCGATGGCACGCCCGACGACATCATGGCCAATCCGGCCTCGCTCACCGGCCAGTATCTCAACGGCGTGCGCGAAATCGCGGTGCCGGAGCGGCGGCCGCCGAACAAGCACCGCATGATCAAAGTCGTCGGCGCGCGCGGCAACAACCTGAAAAACATCACCGCCGAAATTCCGCTCGGCCTGTTCACCGCCGTCACGGGCGTGTCCGGCGGCGGCAAGTCAACCTTGCTGGTCGACACGCTCTACAAGACGCTGGCGCGGCGGCTCAATGGCGCCAACGAGGCCCCTGCCCCGCACGACCGCATCGAGGGCATCGAACACCTCGACAAGATCATCGACATCGACCAATCGCCGATCGGCCGCACGCCGCGCTCCAACCCGGCGACCTATACGGGCGCCTTCACGCCCATTCGCGAATGGTTCGCCGCCCTGCCGGAGAGCCGCGCCCGCGGCTACGAGCCCGGTCGCTTCTCGTTCAACGTCAAGGGCGGCCGCTGTGAAGCGTGCCAGGGCGACGGCGTCATCAAGATCGAGATGCACTTCCTGCCCGACGTCTACGTCACCTGCGACGTCTGCAAGGGCAAGCGCTACAACCGCGAAACTCTGGAAGTGCTGTTCAAGGGCAAGTCGATCGCCGACGTGCTCGACATGACGGTCGAGGAGGCGCTGGAATTCTTCAAGGTGGTGCCGCGGGTGCGCGACGTGCTCACGCTCCTGCACCGCGTCGGCCTCGACTACATCCATGTCGGCCAGCAGGCGACGACCTTATCCGGCGGTGAGGCCCAGCGCGTAAAACTTGCCAAGGAGCTGAGCAAGCGTGCGACGGGGCGCACGCTTTATATTTTGGACGAGCCGACCACCGGATTGCATTTCCACGACGTGGCAAAACTGCTGGAAGTGCTGCACGAGCTGGTCGAGACCGGCAATTCCGTCGTGGTGATCGAGCACAATCTCGAAGTCATCAAGACCGCCGACTGGATCATCGACCTCGGCCCCGAAGGCGGCGACGGCGGCGGCGAAATCGTCGCCGCAGGCACGCCGGAGCAGATCGCGGCAGAGAAGGGGAGTTATACCGGGCAGTTCTTGAAGCCGGTACTGGCGCGGGGCGCTGTGTCAAAGCGCAAGAAGCGCGTCGAGGCGGCGGAGTAATCTGCTCCCTCTCCCGCTTGCGGGAGAGGGTCGGGGTGAGGGCGCGAGCAGCGCAGCTGCGAGCGGGATGGGGCCGGTAAATGAGCGAAACCTTGCGCCGCGTGCAAGCGCTTGTTCTAAGCGGCGACTATCTCATCTCGGACCACGGCTTTGATGAGCTTGCTAAGGATGATATTTTGCCAGGCGAAGCGATAACGGGCATTGTTGCGGCGATCGCCGTTGAGGACTACCCGGACCGAATACGTGGCCCGAGCATTCTCGCCTTGCAACACGAAACCAACGGTCGGCCAATTCACGTGCTGTGGGGAATCCCGGCGGGTCAACGTCGGCCGGCAGTCCTGGTGACGGCATATCGTCCTGATCCGGATTTGTGGGACAGTGACTTCAAGAAGCGAACAGTGCCATGACGCGAAAAAGCATCAAGCTTATCCACGAGGGCAAATTTGCCGCCGAAGTCCCGATCGAATTGATCGAGGACGATACGGCATGGTCGCCCTATCTGTCGCCTGAAGATGTCCGGAAGCTCGACACCGTACGGCTCGCATTGAAGCGCGGCGACATCGCCGAAGCCGCCAAATACGGCCGCGTGTTCGAGCTGACGCCGGTCGCGGCGGGATGAATGGAGGCGGAACGGAGAATTAAGAGCGCACCGGCACCGTAATTCTTGTTGAGTGGGCGGAGTGACAATTGGGCCTACGCCAGCAATCGGGAATAGCAATGCCATTTCCATCTTTCCATACCTTCTTCGTGCCGATCGTTCATTCGCTGCGAGCTCGCGGCGGATCGGCCACAATCGATGAACTAGAGGAAGCTGTTGCGTCAGCATCACATCTATCTGAGGAACAAAGAGCACAGTTACATGGCGAAGGCCCACGAACGGAATTCAGCTACCGACTAGCTTGGGCGCGGACGTACCTTAAAAAGGGTGGCGCCTTGGACAATTCCGAGCGCGGAGTATGGCACCTCACTCCAGCCGGAAACGAGATGTCCGACGAACAGATCCGCGACATTAAAATCCAAGTACAGCAACAAAACCGCGAAACCCGCGCGGCTTTGGCCGCTCAGGCCGAGCGTGATTCAGGAGACGATGAGGAGGAAGAAGAAATTGAAGAGGCCCTCACTTGGAAAGAGCGCCTTTTGGAAGCTCTATTGGCCATCGAACCAAGCGCGTTTGAGCGCTTGTGCCAACGCATTCTCAGAGAATCTGGCTTCGTGAAAGTCGAAGTGACCGGTCGAAGCGGCGATGGGGGGATAGATGGTACCGGCGTGCTCCGACTTAACTTGCTGTCATTTCAAGTGTTGTTTCAATCAAAGCGTTACCGAGGTTCGGTTGGGTCGTCGGTTGTACGAGACTTCCGCGGCGCCATGGTGGGGCGTGCTGACAAAGGACTCATCATTACTACTGGCACATTCACGACTGATGCGCGGAAAGAGGCTACCCGCGATGGTGCGCCGGCCATCGATCTTGTGGACGGCGATGCGCTCTGCGATTTGCTTAAGACGTTGAAGATAGGTGTCAAAGTCGAAACCGTCGAAGCGGTCACCGTCGATCAAGCGTCGTTGTCCGCAGTCTAAAAGCGAGCGTTGCCCGGCTTGAACGCGGTGAAAGCCCGGAACGGCACCGCGAGCCAGGACAGCCACGGATTTCGCTCCGCTCAATCTGGTCTACTTGCTTCCCGCCTGAAGGGTGCCAGGACGAAAGCCTCGGCCGCCGATGTATGTCGCGCCCGGCCCAGGCAGCCGCGCGCCGAGTACCGCCGAGATCAGGCTTGCGGTGTAGAGGCCGTGGGCGATGTGTCGGCGGAACTGGTGCGGGCGGCAAAGTGCGGTTTGAAACAACCGCCGCCGCCCGCTCGCCTCCGTCACGCCTCGTATTTGAACGACAGCGCGACGCGGGTGCGGAACGCCGTGACCTTGCCGTCCTCGACCTTCATGTCCATCTTGACCACTTCGGCCACGCGCAGGTCGCGCAGCGAACCGGCCGCGGTTTCCACCGCCCTCCGCCCGGCGTCCTCCCACGACTTCTCGCTGACACCGACGACATCGACGATCCGGTAGACGCTGTCCGTTTGCTTCTTGGCCATTTCGTCTCCTCCCTGTTTGGGCGGCGCCGTAGGCGACGCCGCTTCGCATTGTAACGCCCCGCAACGACACGCCGAGGCCCCTCGGGGGCCGCCGTAGCGCGGATCGGGAGACGCAGCCTGGATGAGTGAAGCGGCATCCGGGCGGGCCTCCCGCATATCGCTTCGCTCATGCGGGCTACGGTTTCGCTACGGTTTCGGTGCCGCGCCAGAGGCGGACGGTGGCGAGGTGTCGCACATGGCAATCGAATTCCGCAGATCGTCCTCCAAATTCGTGCGGTCGATGTAACTGTCGACGAGGACTTTTCCCGAGCTGTCGGCGATGAACAATTGCATTGTCATCAACGTCACGGGAAACCCGTAGTTCGGCGTCACGCTGTAGGTCATAACGATCTTCACATCATAGTCGCTGGCGCGCCACATGGTGAACAGCCAGTCGTCGATGATCTTGTAGCCTTGCCCGGTCAGGACTTGCGTCACGAATGCCTTCGTGCCGCCGTCGGAGTCTCCATTCGAGCTGACCTGCAATTTCACCACGCAGGCCGGCGCCGCGGCAGATGCAGCGGCTGGATCCCAGATCAGCAGAGAGACGAACAGCGATACCGCCGGAAAGACGGACCTCCTGAACGTCGGCGGTCCCTCGGCTGCCGGCCGGGTGCGCGACTCTTTGAGCACTTCGTCTTTCTCAAACATTTCGCTGCCGGGGCCTTCGCTCGGCCTTCGCCACGTCGTCCGGCCGCGGACCCACGGCCACCGCGATGACATAGCACAATCGCGTCACCACGGACCCTTCGGGTCAACCCGCCCTACTCATTGCGTCACGACGCGCTACACTGACGGCCCACGGCAATGAGGAGACCGGCATGGATGCGATCCGCGGCAGCTGTCTGTGCGGCGGCATCAAGTTTGAGATCACCGGACCGCTGCTCGCGCCGCTGAACTGCCATTGCTCGCAATGCCGCAAGCAACATGGCGCGGCTTTTCGCAGCCGCGTGCGCGTGGCGGCCTCGGATTTTCGCTTCCTCGCCGGCGAGCATCTGCTCAAATTCTACCAAAGCCCGCGCGGCTATCAGCGCGGCTTCTGCACGGATTGCGGCTCGCCGATCATCAACCGCGCCGGCCCCAACCGGAAAATGCCGCCGGAATTTCCTGATCCACCGTCGCCGCAATACGGGGTGGCCTTGGCGCTGCTCGACGATCCGCCGGTGCGGCCCGCGCTGCACTGTTTCGTCGGCAGCAAGGCGCCGTGGTTCGAGATCACCGACGACCTGCCGCAATATAGCGAATACCCGCCGCCGGGCTGACGGGCCCGCCTATTGGCGGCAGTGTCCAGCGATTTCACGTCTCGATCTTGCTCAGCACGGCTTGCATCTGCTGCAACACCTCGCGGGTCTTCTCAGCGTAGAACGCGTTCACGACATCGCTGATTGCCTGCACCTTCGGGTCGAGCGGGTTGATGCCCGCGGCCACCAGCCGGGCGTGCAATTCCTTGAGCACTTCATCTTTCTCGAACATTTCGACCTCTGATTCCCCTTGCCGGCCTAATTCCGCTTGCCGGCCTAATTCCCCCTGCCGGCCGGATTTATCGCTCCCGGATTTCGCTTTCACCCAATCCGGGATATTACTCGCCCATGAAGGTTGAAGACATCGAAGAGGCGATCCTGAAACTCCCTCCGGCGGAACTGGCGAAATTCCGCCGCTGGTTCGCGGAGTTCGAAGCCGGGATGGCACCACCAAAAGCGCCGGAGGCGGCGGCGGTCAAACTCGGCCGCCTTGCCGGCAAGG
>JBAQJL010000162.1:0-3163 GCA_049300295.1 Xanthobacteraceae bacterium | reverse complement strand
CCGGCAGGCCGCGCATCAGGCAGGCGGCCGGCTCGCCGCAGCAGCGCCGGTGACGCCGGCATGGTTTGAAACGGCACGATCGAAACAAGGAAAACACCTCGCAATAAAGCCGCCACGTCGCCGCATGGGCATCGTCGGCGAGCTTTTTGCCTTGTTCGAAAGTGCGGCGCTTCAAAAAGGCCTTCGCGGTCGGTTGTTTGGTCGGCGATTTGTGAGATGAGGGCATGGCGATGGACCTCCAGATTTGTTTGATGGGCAAGGCGTTCTTCCCGCCCCGCGAAAAGCGGGGAGGGGGGACCGCGCTCTTGCGCGGTGGAAGGGGCGCGGGCCTCGACGACATTCTTTCGTCGATAGTGAAGCGTTGAGTCGCACGCCCCCTCCACCACGCTTCGCGTGGTCCCCCTCCCCCACTTGCGTAGGGGAGGATACAAAATGATCCCGTCCTCGCGGCACATGTTTTGCGCGCGCGAGATTGTCAGGTCCGTCATTGCGAGGAGCCAACGGGTCCGGCCCGAAGTGGCCGGCCCGATGACAGGCTCCGCGACGAAGCAATCCAGTGCCGCGATGCAGATTGGATTGCTTCGCTTCGCTCGCAATGACGGCACGAAGCGTTGGCAAGAACCCGGGTTTCTCAACCCGGGCTACGGGCAAGGACGAACGGGCAAAAACGAAAGAAAGCGAAGGACGCGGAACGCCGGCAGATGCATACGGTATGACCACGCCACGCGAACGAATGTTGCCATTCGCCCCCGCTTTCGGGCGTGGCGCGGCCCCAGGCGGGGACCGCTCACCTCCCGGCGTTCCGCAACGGCGCTCACGGAGGCGAACCAACGCCGCCGCTCAGCTCCAGACGCACTTCCTGGAACGCGGCTGAAAGACGGGTGTTGTCCGTCTCCGCCTGTCCCAGTCCAGCGACAAAGTCGCAGACCGGTCATGATGCCGGCCGGGCGTATTCCCGGAGCCGCCCGGGAACAGGATGTGTCGTCCCATCCGCGGGAACCGCACCCGCCCCCTCGCCGCAGGCACCCCTGTGGCGAAGTCCTTCGTGAGCGGATGATTCGAGGGTGACTCTAATTGAATATAGGAAAAAAGTCAATGATAGTCTCCAATACGGTGATGCTGGCGGTTGCCCGTCTAGGAGGATTTCGCGGTGGCGTGCGTCGCGGCCTCTCTGATCGCCGTCCTCAAGCTTAACTGCGGCGACGAGTCCACCAACACGATGCTTTTTCGATGCGGCGACGGCTGCCAGTTGCCATTTGCTCCGGGTGCCCGCGTGACCATGGTCCGGCAAGCTGTTATGCTGACAATGAATGAGAGTGGCTGCGATGAACTATCAACAGATCGTCACAATTGAGTCTGGCAAACGCGGCCGACGCCCCTGTGTTCGTGGTTTGCGCATCGCAGTCGCGGACGTACTCGGCTGGCTCGCCGCCGGCATATCGCACCAACAAATTATCGCCGAATATCCGGAACTGACCGAAGAAGATATCCGCGCCTGTCTCGCCTACGCGGCCGATTTTGAGTCGCGTCCAGGGGCCTCACGTCGCTCCCTTATTGAAGACGAGCACGACCTCCCGGCGCATTCGCGCATCCATCGTCGCGGTTGATCCCCCTTGCATAGGCGGTGGAAGGTATCGACGATTCGCGGGCAGTGCACGCGAGTGACGCGAATGCATCTTCAACCCGTGCTCCTCCGCAACAGCGGCGACGACCGAGGAATTTCGTATAAATGTGCCTCGCACCGTTGAGTCGCCGACGACATAGACGGCGCGACCGCCAGCTCGTAGCACACGCGACACCTCGGCAAGTGCTCGGCCCATATCCCAGACATATTGAGCCAAGAGGCCCTGGTCACGGGTTGAGAGCACAGGCTTGAGCCGGAGCTGTTTAATCAAGGATTTTACCCAGGCAGCGTCTAATGCCTCCTCAGACGAGGCCTCCGTTCCTACGCTCGCCTCGCGAATCTTGCGGAGTTCACTTACGGTGTGTCCCATCCACACAAGAGAGAATTTGCTACATCGCATGTAGTCGATCGCATTGAGGTAGGGCGGCGATGTAAGCACAAGGTCGATTGAACCCGCACCAATATCCAGCTTTCGGGCGTCACCATGCTTCACCACGGTGGTGGGTCCGACCGCCTCTATTCCAAGATGCGGGCAGTTTGAGACGACAATTTCGACGGCGGAAATGAATCGATTGAACGGCTTAATTGGTGCGTAAGTGAATGCCTTGTGCGGACGACTGTGCGATAAGTCCATCGCGAGCGAGGCGCCGGCACTCTTCGTGATAATAAGTCTGGAAAAGCCGCACCAAAGAACGTCGCGAGTTACGTCTTCGTGGACCCTACGAATTGTCGTCGATAGTGCTGAAAGTTGGCGGCGCGCGTAGTCATCGAACCAATATCGAATAAATTTTCGGGTTTCCTCGTCACTACCCTCGGGATAGGCCTGCCTCGACGGCAGCGATGTGAACGCCCCCTTCGCTCGATCAAGCACCTCCGCAGCCTTTTCGTTTATGCGTTCCGGATCGGTGGTTCGGGTCCATACTCCCGCGAGCAGCACTGCCAACGGATCAAGATCGATTCCAAACGCGCGATGCCCCTTTGCGTGCGCGACCGCAAGGACGGTGCCCGAACCCATCATCGGATCGAGCACCTTCAGCGGCTTTTTATCATCACCCAAAGCTTCCAACGCAATACCGGGGGCCATGCGTGCCGGAAACGGATGTATCGGACTGCGTCCAAGCGCCTCGAAAATTGTCTTGTTATGCGACCTTAACATCGGATGGCGCCCTTTCTTGAAACTGTAGGCCGAAGAGGTGCCCAATGGGTTAAGGTCTTTCCGCGAGATGAGCTTTTGTCGCCACTTCAATCTTTGCCAGTATATTTTGGACGCCCTGATTTAGTGCGACAGTCCGAGCCGTAGCTTCGATCTCGTCCGGGGCTAAGCCAGCCATTCTTTCGCAGGCTGCGCGTAATTCATCAATGGAGGTGTAATCGATGCGGGGTTTCCCATGACGAAGTTCAGCGCGAAGCTCTCGAGCTATCGCCGAATCTTGGTGACGGACGGGGTCAGGCGGCAGCGGTTTGAGCGTGCAATCTGACGATCTCGATTCCGTCCTTGAACTTTACACCCATGATGATCTTGGACAACTGGTTGTATCC
>JBAQJL010000161.1:0-3505 GCA_049300295.1 Xanthobacteraceae bacterium | reverse complement strand
GAGGAATATACCGAACAACTCTCCCGCCGCACACGGTCGCTGTTTCCGAGAGGTGGTGGGCCCGGGAGGACGGAAAGTATAGAGATCGAAAGGTACAAAAAGTTCTTATTTCATCAGTATTTACCATGTCGCCAGTGACTGTCGCCAATCGTTGCCGCCGATGCCTGTCGCCATGTATATTAGAGGAAGCATCCATCGGAGTCTCCCATGTCCAATGCGGCAGCAAGAGCGCGGCACGGCAGCTACATATTCCAGCGCCCGGGCTCTGTGAACTGGTACATCAAACTGCGCTCGCCTAGCGGCAAGCGCATTGAGAAGAGCCTAGGCACGTCTGACAAGCTGGAGGCAGAGAAACTAGCCGCACCGCTGGTAGGCGACCACAAGGCCGCCCTATTGGCTGCACGGCCCCGTTTGGAAATGACGCGGTACAAGCTGGAGCCCGGCGAATATACCGGGCCGAACGGCGAGCGAGTCATAGCGACCGAACGCGACTTGATCTATTTCGACGCCACCACCAACGCCCTCCTACGGACGGAACCGAATGGACCGGCACAGCGGCTCGTCAACCTGCCCATGGGCGCTGTCATTACCTTCGGCGATCCCGCGCGACCGGTCGACGAATTACGTCGCCTCGGCCCGGTGTTCGATGTGTCCAAAATGGATCGTCCCACCGTGGCCGCGAAGGACGGCGACGATGCTATTCTTGAGACGTATCTGAAACACGCTAATATCACTGGCTATTTTGAGCGGGAGGCGCGGAACGTTTGGGCGCTCTACAAGACATTGACCAATAGCAAACCGTTGAAGCACGCGGACCGCGATGACGGCCGCAAGTTGGTCGCACATTTCGAGTCCAAGGGGCTGAAGAGCGCGACGATACAGAAAAAAGTCGGATGGCTGACGGCCGCCTGTAATCTCGCGATCAAAGAGGGTCGGCTGAAATTCAACCCGTTTTCCTCCGTCGTCCCCGAGCGCAATGACAAGCTGAGACGACTTCCGCTTGACGACGTCGATATGAAGGTGATCAAGCGCAATCTCGACAAGCTCAGCGAGTCCGATCAATTGCTGTTTCGCTTGCTGGCGACCACGGGCATGCGGCTATCCGAGGCATTCGCAATCGACGCCGAGGATAAAGAGCGTGGCGTCCGCTATGTCGTCGTCGGAAAGAAGACCGAGCAATCATTGCGTCGCATACCGCTCCCAGCTTGCGTGTTGCCGTATCTGCCGAAGGTGATCAAGGGACCGCTGTTTGTGAGCAAGCATTTGGACCCGCCAGACATGGCGTCGAAACGGCTTAACAAGTTTTTAGACGACATCGGGATCACTGACCCGCGCAAGGTAATCCACTCGTTACGACACCGGGCGCAAGACCAGCTACGCGCCGCAGGTTGCCCCGAAGATATTCGTTGGGCTCTTCTCGGCCATGAGGAAAAGACAGTCGCCGCTGGCTATGGCGAGGGCTTCCCGGTCCCAATGCTCCGCAAGTGGATCGACCACATAGGCTTCTAGGCCAGCCTGCCTGCACCGCCACAGCTATTACGAAAGAACCTCTGCCTCCGTCGATCGCGGCGGCGCCGATGCGCTGCGACACGGTAGGTGCGCCGAAACCGAAGGACCAGCGCGAGTGGTTCGACCGTAGACGATTGCTAAAGCGAAATGGTCGCTGCCAGCGGGGCACTCCCTGTTGACTCTCCGCGCGCTGCTCGGTCTCGACAGCCGGAAATGCCGGAGAGAGCAGACGCCGGAGCGTGCCCCCTGTCATCTTGATCGCGGCCAGCGCTCCCCTTGTGAGGTCGATCACGGCAGCGCCGATGCGGAGCTGCGACGCGGCCGAAGCGCCGCGATGCGGCGTTCGTCCGCAACTGCTTTGCGGTTGCGAACATAGATTGGGCGGTCTAACGTGAGCGCAAATTACTTGAGCGGATCACAGAGCAACTTTTGAGCAGTGGGAAGCATCGTGTCGGAGCGACCTATGACGAGTGATCGGTCTTCTGTTCTGTGGAGCCGGGCGAGCTTCCTCAAAGCCGCGCTCGGGACGGCGTGCGCCAGCGCAATGGTGAGATTGGCGCGAGCGGCGGATGATCCGGTCGTGCAGATCGCGGCTTCGCGCGGGGTGGTCTCCGCCCCGATCTGGAACGTTTCGAACCATGCCGCTCGTTATGGCTTCCGCGTCCAGATGTCGGTGCTCTTCACCTACGCCGACCAGCAGCGAGCCGCCCAGAACAACCAGACCGAGCTCGCCACCACCGGCATCAACAATCCGGCGATCGTCGCCGACCAGGGGATTACCGATCTCCGCTACATTTCCGGCCAGCAATTCGGCGGTCAGAATCTCGTCCTGCGCAAGGGCGTGACGGCAGACACGTGGAAGGCGTTGGAGGGCAAGACCATCGGCGTGGTGCCGGGAACGTATGCGCGCGTGCTGTTTCTGGTCGCTGCGCAGGAGGGCGGCGCCGATCTGGACAAGATCAAGATGGTCAATGTTTCGGTCGGCGCAACGGCGCTCGAGGCGTTGCGCAAGGGCGATGTCGACGGGTTCGTGCTGTTCGCACCCATGACTGACCAAGTGGTGGTGGAAGGGATCGGCAATTATCCGCCCAAGCTGGATATCGGCGCTTGCTCTCTGGGTCCCGCCAACGGGGGGATTTTGGCCAACACCACGTTCCTGAGCGACAAGGCGCTCACTCTGAATTTCATGAAGGCGTATCTCGACAGCGTCCATGAAATGCAGAACGAAGCAGCCTTCGTGAAGGTCGCGACGCAATTGGCGGGCATCAAGCCGGAGGTCGCGCAGGAAGCCTTCCGCAACCTCTACTTCAGCGAAACGATCGACGTGAACGCGATCGCTGCGGCGGCGAAACTAGGACCCCGCTTCGGCTATACGAAGTCGGATGTTTCGGACAAAGTGGCGTCCGTCATTGATTTTGGACCGCTGATGCGGGCGACGGGCAAAACGCAGGCCAAGCTCACCGGCACGCCGCCAGCGGCGCAGAAACTGGTCCGTCGCTGACGGATATGCATCCGGCTTCGTTGTCGCAACCCGCGGGCCTCGTTCGGGCCGGGCCAAAAGCCCCGCAGTTTGACGCAACGGCAGACGCTGCGCGGAGGAAGCTCTGGCGCCTCGCGCGTCGCATCGCGCTGCCGGCGGCCATCCTCATTGCCTGGGAAGCCGTCACCGCGGCGCAGTGGGTGTCGAGCGCCTCGCTGCCATCACCGCTCGCTGTCGCCGCCGCCTGGTGGGAGTGGATTTTCGGTCCGCGCCAGGCGCTCGCTTGGTATTCGGGCACGTGGGGCCTTTACCTCCTCATGAGCCTCGAACGCGTCGCGGCCGGCTTCGCGATTGCCGCCGCCGCCGGCGTTTCGCTCGGAGTGCTGATTGGCTGGTATGCCGTTGTCGAGGACCTTTTCGACGGAACGATCAACTTCCTGCGGGCGGTGCCGATGACCGCCTGGGTGCCGTTCGCCGTCTTCCTTTTCGGCATTCACGAATCGGCCGCGATCTTCC
>JBAQJL010000160.1:0-1820 GCA_049300295.1 Xanthobacteraceae bacterium | reverse complement strand
CCCCGGGCGGGATTATCCCGTTACGGTGGGCGGCATCATCTCGTAATGGTGGGCGGCATCATTCCGTTACGGCGGGCGACATCATCTCGTTATGATGGGCGGCTTGGCCAGGAATCAGCAGCCTGATCCAACCGATATCGATCCGCAGCGCCTCGGCAAGCCGGTCGGCGCTTGCCTCAAAGCGAGGCGGGTCGTCGAAGAAAATGAAGTTCAGCCGCCGTAGCGCCTCAGGAACCGCGCCCTCTTCAACGCGCCGGCAGACGATTGGCGCGAAACGCTTGTTGAGGGAGGCGGCATGCGCAACCTCCTTGAGTGCAACATCAGAGGCGACCGCGTCCGGCGAGAGCACGAACACGACTGTGTCGGCACGGCCGATCAACGTCTCGATGCGTTTCCACCAATCCTCGAAGGCGTAAATCTCAGTGCGGTCGATCAGCGGCTCTAAGCCGCGCGCCTTGAGCGCCGCCTCAAGCCGCCCCGCAAAGGCCATGTCCTTACGCGAATAGGAGATGAAGACTCTTGCCTTCGGCCCAGCTTCCCCTGTTCCCTCGGCTTCAGCGACCATCGATACGTTCCTGCGAAGAGCCCGGCACCGACCCAAGCAAAAAGGGATCGGCCCTGATTTGAAAAGGGACCAACTGCATCTCACCCCACAGGCAAGAAGACCACAGCTCTGACGCCAGCCTGTATTGCGACGACAAATGCCAAGCCAACGTCGTCGAGCGAGATTGTCGCGGTGACTTCACACCTCGCGACTGGTGGCATCGTCGAAGGGAACGGTGCAACACATGACGATGGTCTTTTAGCAATGCCTGACTGTTTTACGGTGCGTGCAGCCTGACGCAAGTTATCCCTGGAAAAAGCCCCGGGTTGCGGGAAATCTGCACGCCCGGAGCTGTGAAAGCGAAAGCCGAACGGCTCGCTGCCCGCCGAAGGTATGTTCCTTGGCAATGGCTTCGACAATCGGGGTACTTAGACCCATGAGACAGCTTCCCTCCGGGCGGTGCCTTACCAAACCAAGCGAGACATTATCAGTCGGCTGGTGAGATCCGATCCTAGCAATGCCGACTGGCAGCGCGATCTGTCGGTGTCATTGAACAAGGTCGGTGACGTTCAGGCCGCGCAGGGCGACCGGGCCGGCGCGCTCACTTCCTACCGTGACAGCCTCGCCATCATCGAGCGCCTGGCTAAATCTGATCCCGGCAACGCCGGCTGGCAGCGCGATCTGTCGGTGTCATCTCAAAACGTCGGCGATGTCGAGGCTTCGCAGGGGGATCTTGCCGGCGCGCTCACGTCATACCGCGACGGCGTGGCCATCAGAGAGCGGCTGGCAAAATCCGACCCCAGCAACGCCGATTGGCAGCGCGACCTTGTCGTGAGCTATGCGAAACTTGCCATCGTCTGCGGTCGATCCAATAATCGCAATGATGCACTCGTCGTGCTGCAAGAGGGAAAAGCCATTTTGGATCATTTCGTGAAGCTTTCCCCAGATAATGCCAGATGGAAACGCGATTTAGCATGGTTCGACGATCAGATCGCGGCTTTAGCGAAATAGGGATACGCACACCTCGCGGGCCACTCGTCATATTCTTATCATTACCCCGGCACCTCACTGCCGATCAACATGTCTGCTTCTCTGGCAGCTCTCGGGAGTAGAGCAGACATGACGCCAACTTGATCGGAAGGGAGATCCTGTACAGGGTTTCGGATGCCGGCCGTGAGTGAGATGTAGGCGTGCGCTTGGCCGGCGTCCGAAAGCCGTCAAGGAACGAACCCGCGGTCGGTGGTGGATGGAGATTTGGCGCGGTGACTATGGGTAT
>JBAQJL010000159.1:0-7053 GCA_049300295.1 Xanthobacteraceae bacterium | reverse complement strand
TGTCGGGGAAGCCGGTTCGCGACACCACGAAATGCAGACCAGCGGGCGTGATCGTACCGTTGAGCAATTGATGCGGCGTGCGCGCCTGGCTGGTGCGCGGCCCGTTGTTCGGATTGGTGAGCGTGCGCGCGACGTATTTCTCGTATCTTGCCGGCTGTCCATAGGGCGGGATGGCGGTGCCGACCTCCCTGCTCCACGGGTCGACAGGAAGCGGCTCGGCCGCCGCGCCGGTAAGTGACGTCGTGACGCCAGTGCCCATGGCGCCGGCAATTAGTGCGCCGCGCCCGAGCAGCGTGCGACGGTCGATGAGACCATTACCAGCAATTTGCGGCAGAGAATCGCCGCGACGATTCCTCCTCTTGCTCATGAAGCCCTCCTTGCGGACCGGCATTTCCGATCCTGCTCCCATCCAAAACGGAGCGGTCCATCGCCCGCTCCGCTATAATCGCCCAGTGTTTTCTTGTTCTTGATGGCGAGATGTTATCACAAGGCTGCGCCTTTTGAGGCATCGACGCAACGGCGGCTGTAGCGTCAGCCCAGAGACGATGTCGACCATTTCGAAAAGCGGACCCGACGCGTGCCGCCCGTTTCGGAAGGCAAAACTCATGGTAACCTTGCCGATCATTCGGGCGCGCTCGCCCCCCGTTATTGCATCACGCCACGTCGAATTACTTCGGCCTTTGAAGGTCGGCGCAGTTCGCCCCGTCGATGGCGAGTGAAAATCTACCCTGGCACCTTGTGTTCGAACTGAACGTCAATGCGGAGCCGGGAAGAGGTAGTTTTCCTTTAAAAACCCCGGCGTCGCTTTGCTTCGCACCAAATCAAGAAAGCCCCCGACCGCGGCCTCATTTTTGGTTCCTATACGCATGGTCGCATGGATGGGCGCGTAGGTCTGTATCGCCGGCGGATACGGACCCGCGTAGTCAATTTCTTTGGCTGCCGCCATGTCCGCGACAACGCTGAAGCCTAGCTCAATTTCGCCCTTAACCAGTGCTCGAACGACGGAAATTCCATTCGGGTAGATTTGGTACTTCGGGGTCATCTGATCGGCGATCCCAAGTTTGCGAAATCCGATGTAGGTCTCCGTCCCTATACTTCCGTTATTGAATGCCAAACCGCCGATAGATTTCGCTGCCAGCAGCGTGCGTCTCAAGGCGTCTGCCGTGCTTACGTCTGGCTTGGCTGAACCCTTGGGTATGCCAATTCCGACGCCTAGCTGCGCGAATATGGTGCCGGCATCAATCGCACCGCTTTTTACAAGGTCGTCGTAGCGCGGCCCGCTGATAAACACTGCGTCTACGGTCTCGCCCTTCGAAATCTTCTCAACGAATGGCGCTGGTGGCCCAAACCACACGACGACCTTATTCCCAGTTGCTTTTTCATACTCGGGGATGATGCGTTTCAATGCAGGCGCCGTGGCACCTACTGCGAGCACTTTTATTTCGGCTGCGTGTGATTGAGACGCATTTGAGCACGTCGCGATAACGGCAAGTGCCGAGAACAGAATAACCGCCTGCGAGACCTGTTTATGGCAAAGCATCATGAAGACGCCCCCACTCGTTTGGCAAATTCAAGATCGCCCCGCAATACGCATGCTACACTTGGCATAGATTGCAAGTCACGGAACATCCGCCTAATTTTCCATTATAAGAATGCTTTATCATTCATAAAAGCGAGCAAAGTCGGGGATGGTGCGCGGCGGCGAATCCGAAACTGGATTATGCTCCCCTTTGATGCTCGTTTGATCCCTAAGAGATCGCGCCGCTTGCACCGCTCTCACGCCAACTCGCGTTTGGGGAACGACAAGGCATTCGGTTAGATCCAATTCGCGTTTGCTACTCTATCGACCGGGACGGTACCGGACAGGGTGCTACCTGAATGACGCTAAAGAGGCCAAAGCAGACGTGGAGCCGACAAGGCTAATGAGTCGAGAGTGACCTTCACTGCCACGGGCTCTCCAAGGCTTTTGCATCGCACACCGATCATCCAAATCTGTTAAACGCTTGCCGAGTGACGGCGATTTTGGCTTAATGGGATTGAAGACGTGTGAGCCAGAGGGACCGCCATGACAGCGAGTACCGCGCGCTCCGGACCATCAGCCCGAAGCTAAAATCTTCATCTCCTATCCGCGCAAGGACATGGCCTTCCTGGATCGGCTCGACGTCGCGCTCACACGATGCGAATTCCGAATGAGGCGCCATCAAAAAGGAGGTTTGCGATGCCCTACCGCATTGACGATATCGACCCAAGGACGACAGTCATGATCGTCGTCGACATGCAGAACGACTTTGTTGCCGAAGGCGCGAAGCTGCAGTCGGCGCAAGCGCACGCCATGGTGCCAAAACTCGCCGAGACACTCAGATTTTGTCGGGAGAAGGGCATCCGCGTTGTTTACACGGCACATGTCCATCGCCGCGACGGCTGCGATATGGGATTATACGACGATCTTTATTCGGTGGTCGCGGATCGCTCGGTGTTGGTCGATGGATCGCCGGGGGCCGAGATCTACAAAGACTTGGCGCCGGCGCCGGGCGAGCATGTCATCAAAAAACACCGCTATAGCGCGTTCTTCGCGACCGACCTTGATTTGATATTGCGGGAATGGGGCGTCAAAACCGTAATCATATCCGGCACGACGACGGAAAACTGCTGTCACGCAACGGCACGCGACGCCATGTTCCGCAATTATCAAGTCGCGTTTCTTTCGGATGCGACGGGAACATTCGACTATCCGGACGTCGGTCAGGGCGCACTGTCGGCGGCCGATATCCATCGGGCCACATTGACTATACTCGCGTTCTCGACCGCCGACGTTATGACCGTCGACGAATTCAAAGCGCGCGTGGTCGGCGCCAATGTCGCCGCCGCGAACAAGGCGGCGTAGCGGGCAGAGCAAGTGGAAGCAACCCGGATTTCGCAGAGCGAAATCCGGGGAGATAGCGAGGGCTTCAGCGGGTGACCGGGGTTTCGCCGCGCTCAATCGGGCTACGTCCTCATTATTCCGGGGCCAAGCGAAGGGAAGGGGTTGGTTTACTGACGGCGGCATCTCGGCCCGGAGCGGGGAGAGGCGATGGAACGCCGTCGCGATCACCGCTTCGTTTGGACGCATCGACGCGACGAGCGGAGCACGATGCGTCGACAACATCGATTAGGCGGCCGTAGAAGCTAACTTTGCTGCAGCGCCAAAACGACGCGAGTGGCACTTCACAGACGAATCCGACGCCCGCTGCCATGACGGCTTTGGCGAAAAGCCGACGTTAGCCTCCGCTATTGCCCAGGGCCTTCTCCAGCGGCCGTTTCTTGGTAGTCTCCCTGACACAGGGGCGAATTTTCGTTTCTTTGATTCCGCGTGATACCGGCGAAGCTTGAGGTCGCAGCGTGGCTCCGGTGGGTGCTGCGAAGTTCAAAGAGCTATTACAGATCACGCCCGGGTTTCCCTAGCTAGTCGAGTTCCTTCAAACGTGCGGTCTTCTCGCGAGTCCGTGGGGCTTGAAATTCATATTCGATCGTCCGCCGCGCGCCCAAATGAAACCCGCAGATCGCAGCGGAGACAGATCGCAAACGAGCGCCCCGTTCAAAGCGATTCGCGCTCGACACAGCGTTCCACCAGCAACTGCGCGACACGCTTGCGCGCGTAGTAGGCGCGCGTTTTCACGGTGTTCTGCGGTACGCCGATGATATGGGCGACTTCGGCAATCGATTGCTCGTGATAGTAGATCAGATCGAGAATCGTTCGATGTGCCGGTGACAGCAGCTCAAGGCATTCACGGATCACCGTGCGGGAGCTTTGTCTCTGGGCCGTGACCTCCGGATCGTCGCCCGCGTCCTCGATCGATTCGACGGCGTCGTCGTCGAGTTGATCGCAGGCGCGCCGCCGTCGCGAGGCGACGGCCTTGAAGTGCGCGATCGCGAATATCCATGTCGACACCTTGGATCGCGCCTCAAACTGGCCGGCGTGACGCCAGATGTCGATGAACACCTCGTTCAGAAGGTCCTCGGCGGCTCCCGGATCGCCGACCGCGCGCAGCAGAAAGCGGAAAACCTGCACATTGTGGCGAACGAACAGATCGCGCATCGCGCCACGGTCATGGGCTGCAATCAGCGCAATCAAAGTTTCATCCGACCGTATTTTGATCGGCGGCTGCCACGCAATTTTTGCCCCCGACATTGCCAGACTTGGTTGCATGACGACTCTCCCCCTCTCCCTGTCAAGCGCTTCGTGCGACCCGCAAGTGTTCGCCGAGCATCTGTCGTTGCGGTCGAGCGACCGTAACGGCGAAGCCGCTTCAGCCCGAGCCGCGGGAGATGAGATCCTCAGCCACCATCTCGTTAGCGAGGGTACGGAGCGCCTTATTCTGCGCGTAAACGATATCGAATTGCCTGCGCATCTGCGCGGTCAACAGCTCGATAAACTCAGACGCGGACTTAACACCCAACAGCTTGTGGGCGTAGTCAAACGCGGCGCGTGTGTTGGTACGGGCGATCTCGATGATCTTTAGGTTGTAGTTCGCCGCGCCCTTGGCAGCGGTCGTATAGGTGCGTTCAAGCAGGTTGGCTGCAGCCTCGCTGGCCGCCTTTGCCTTGGCATTGGTGTCCACGGCCTGCGCAACGCCCTTCTGGGCCATCTCACGAAATGCCTCCGGTATTTCCATGTTTGGCAGGCCGAATTTTGGCATCTCTAATTTCGGAATTCCGTAGTCTGGAATGGCAAATGAGGAGTCTGCTTGCTTTGCAGTCGTAGCTTTAATGGAGGCAGCGGTTTCGGTCATGACACTTAATCCCTTAGCAGGCGATTTTGGTTGGACCTCCCGCGACGCCCTCAACGCCGGATGTCGCTATGGAGGTTTTTCAGTTCGGCCCTCGTTGCAATTTAGACTCCCTGGTCTCGTTCGAGCGCTCAGTGATTCTCTTGAGGCATTCATCAAGACAGAAAAAGGGTCCAGAAGAGAGGTTGCCGTCATCCTCAACCACGTACCAGCCGGACTTGATGCCGCGCATGTCGGAGTTGTCTTCGCTGATGTAATGCGGAGCGGTCATTGTGGTGCTCGAACTTTGGTGGGTTACCTCACGTCACGAACTTGGATGGTTTGCTTGCGTGCCGTGGCTTGGTCGAGGCGCGGAACGGGATTGGTTGCGAAGCTCCCAATCGAAGTTCTTTTCAATCAGGCGGTATGGCCGTCGAAGACGCCTGTCTTGGGGATATTCTTTTCTTGTTGCGGCGTCATTTTCGCGGTGTCTTGCTCGCCCGGTACACCGCGAGGCTCGAGTTTTCTGCGGGCGATCTCGTCCTCGGTTAGCCGGTCTTCTTCGCGGATCGGATGCGGCATTTTGCGCCTCCGGGGGATGCTCAATACTGCTCTGGTCGCCCCAGCCATGGTGCTTGTCGAGGGCAGGAGGGCTGGGGCATCCCGGCGACGGTGTATTTGGGATACGAGCTAGGCCGCGACGCGGATGCTGGGCGAGCCCAATACGCCGCTCTTTTCCATCGCCGACTTCATTTCACTTGAGCCGTACCAGGTGCGGGCCTTCGATACGTCGGCGACATCCTGGAGGAGCAGCACATCGTTGGGGTCGTCGGTGCTGCGAAACACTTTGCTTTTCGTGATGCCAGCAGACGTGCGATTCTTCTCGTTACCGCCGTAACTCGTCTGCCATGTGTTGAAGTCCTTGACCTTGAAGTGGAGGGTCAGGTTTTCGTTATTCATTGGTATTCTCCTTTGTGAAAATCACTTTAGTACGTACGCACCCAGAGGTGCGCGCGTTGCTGCCGTGGGTACCACCGGCAGCCGCAATGCAGGCTACTATCAAGATTTAAATTAGGATTGTGCCAGCCGATGGCATCGGTGCTGCCAGTGGGGGAACGGCAACTTCGGCAGGTCGCCGTTTCGTGAGCAGCTCTCGGGCAAGCCACTGCCTGCCAGTACCACATTAACTATGGTTTCTAGATAACAGCACAATAGGCGTTGTGAAATAAAAGGGCAGTATCTTGGTTTCGTCGGGGTACGCGCGCAAAATAGGCGCCGGCCCTTCGCGACGGTTGAACGCGACGACATTTCAGATCGATCGCGGGCCGGTAATTTTCGAGTGCCGATCTGTTTTAACGTCAGTGGCAACGACGATAGCCGCCCGAAGTACCCTGCATCGAGCTCGCGGTTCGACCCTGGCATCGGAATTTCAGCCAAAGGTTCCTCGGCACAGTGATTTGGACTGATTTTAAGCCCGGGCACGAAGGGGCGGCCCGTCAGGGTCCACGAGCCGACCGAAGTGTCGAACGGTCCCGACTGCGGCCAGAGAAAGCAATACGCTTGCTATGCGGACGCATAGGGCGTCTAAGCACTGAGCGAATCATTTCCGACTAGGCCAAACAAAAACGGCGACGCGCCGAAGTTGCTGTTCAATAATACGCGGCCGGTGCTGTCGGTAGGCACAAGTTCCATTGTTTCCACTTGAGTGGTGGGTGCCTGCGGCACCTGCATTCTGCAATTTTGCGCATTGCCTGGGGCAGATGCAAGGAGCTGGACATGTCAACAACAACCGCCGTCGTTTTGCCCGCCGCGAACGCCACGAGTGGACGGGGCGGGATTTTCGCCCTTACGGGCGGTGCCGATCTCATCGCTGTCACCATTTTTTCCACGGTTGGGCTCTTCGTGACGATTTTGTTTTGCGCTCTACCTTCCGCTTCGTTTTCCGGATCTCGGAGCCTTCATTGAACATTACAACCAATTCTAATCTGAATCACAAGAGCAAGATGGATGCGCCTCCTCTCTGTGGCGGCCTCGGTGCGTTGGGTCTGCTTATATTAGCTGCCGCGGGAAGCAAAAGAATTGACGCCTCTATCGTAACGCCTGACTAAACTTGTGAGGGCCGCCGCGAGGCAGTCTTTCTGTTTTGCTTGGCCGATCACGTTGCAGCGCATGAGTCCGCCTTTGTACAGGGTTTCGGATGCCGGCCGTGAGTGAGATGTAGGCGTGCGCTTGGCCGGCGTCCGAAAGCCGTCAAGGAACGAACCCGCGGTCGGTGGTGGATGGAGATTTGGCGCGGTGACTATGGGTA
>JBAQJL010000158.1:0-1514 GCA_049300295.1 Xanthobacteraceae bacterium | reverse complement strand
GCATAACCCCTGTCGAGTCGCCGATTGGCGCTGCCGAGCCCGTAAAAAAAACGGACGGCGGACACGAGCCCTATTGGGATCTGATCGAGCTTCTGTTCTTCGCCTATCGCGATTTTGTCGGCGATCCGGATGAGGTCCTGGTGAAGCTCGGTTTTGGCCGTGCGCACCATCGCGTGCTGCACTTCGTCAATCGCAACCCCGGCATCAAAGTCGCCGATCTGCTCGATATCCTGAAAATCACCAAACAGTCGCTCGGCCGTGTACTCAAGCAACTCATAGATGAGGGATATGTCGTGCAGCACGCGGGCCCGCATGATCGCCGCCAGCGGCTGTTGTATGCGAGCGATGCAGGTGCGGTATTGGCACTCCGGCTTGCCGGCTTGCAAACCGAGCGTATTTCCCGCGTGCTTCGCGAACTCGGCCCGGGCGCCCGCGAAGCGGCGCGTCGTTTTCTCGCCGGCATGACCGACGATCCCGAAAGCGTATTGCGCCAGATCAGCCATGCCGATCACGCCCGACCGCGCGACCGTGAGAACGGCGCAAAGACCGAACCATGACGGCGTCAGCCGCAACGCTGTCCGACGACGCACCGCATCTGCTCGTGGTCGATGACGACCGCCGTATTCGCGCGCTGCTGCTGCGTTTTCTGGTCGGTGAAGGCTATCGCGTCTCGACTGCGGAAACCGCACGCGAGGCCCGTGCCAAACTCGAAGGGCTGAAATTCGATCTGCTGATCCTTGATGTCATGATGCCGGGCGAGAACGGGTTCGACCTCGCCCGCGCCATACGTTCGACTTCGACCGTGCCGATCCTGATGCTGACCGCACGCGATGAAAAAGAGAACCGGATCATGGGGCTCGAAATCGGCGCTGACGATTACCTGGCGAAGCCGTTCGAGCCCCGTGAACTGTCGCTGCGGGTGGCGAATATTCTCAAGCGCGGCAAGCCGCTCGCCGCTGCGCCGGCGGCATCGGTGCGGTTCGGGCCGTTCGTGTTTCATCTTGCCAGCGGTGATCTGCGCCGCGGCGAGGAGGCGATCAGACTTACCGATCGCGAACGCGAGATGCTGCGGATATTGACCTCCAATGTCGGCGAGACGGTGCCGCGCCAAGCGCTTGCCGGAAACAGCGAAGCGGTGGGTGAGCGCACAGTCGACGTGCAGGTCAACCGGCTTCGGCGTAAGATCGAGCGGGATCCCGGCAACCCGCTTATCGTGCAGACTGTTCGTGGAATAGGTTACCGGCTGGTGCCGGCGCTCTAGTCATGGTCAACCTTGACGACAGCATTGGGCGTTTACGGGTCGCGGCGAGCCATTTGGTCAATGCCGCGAACACGGCTGCGAACGCCGCGAGCTATGTCACCGGGCCCTGGGACCGTTTCACGCGGTGGCTGCGCTCGGTGATGCCGACCGGGCTTTATGCCCGTGCGCTGCTGATCGTCATCATCCCGATGGTCGTGCTGCAATCGATCGTCGCTCTCTTGTACATCGAGCGCCAATCAAGCGTGGTGAACTA
>JBAQJL010000157.1:0-4783 GCA_049300295.1 Xanthobacteraceae bacterium | reverse complement strand
CTACGCTCCGATCTATTCAAAGCACGGCGCAAGCTGATGGAAACATGGTCGGCGTACGCAATGGGAACCAGAGCAGCTGACTCTTAATCAGCGGGTCCAAGGTTCGAGTCCTTGTGCGCCCACCAATAAGATCAATAGCTTAGTCCAAATCTGCATTAGGGCATAAAGTCTTGTGTCCGCACTGTGTCCGGATTGACGTTGCCACCCAGGAGGGGGCGCGGACCCACGAGACGCGCCGGATATCTGCGCATCTCAAAGCATGCCGCCATAATGGCGGGCGCTGTGGCCGGCGCCAAGCAGTTCAAGCGCGCAGGAGACCTCCTCGCCCACTATATGCTGAGTTCGTCGTACGGGCTGACCCTGGAAGAGACGCATGAGCCCGCTCGCCCGCCTTGCCACACGCGTCGCTTATGGCGCCAGCCAGCTGCCGCGTGTCACTTGGTATATCGGGCACAGCCTCGCTGTACGCCGGCTATCGGAGTTGGCGCGGCGACAAGATAGTAGAAAAGTGCGGCCGCGCGCCCACACAACTGCACCCGTACCGAACCGCAGACAACTCTACGCGGATATGGCCATCCTTCTCCGGCAAGACCTCGCCAATGTCGAAGCCCACTGCTTCACCGCTCGCGGCTTTTCTTCGAGGATCTCCCCGAAATCCATCGGCGCCGCGAGAGCAGCGCACACAGCGAAGTTCTGAGCGAGGGGATGCGCGGGAAGCGTCCCCGCTACTATCTGCAGAATTTCCATTTTCAGTCGGGCGGCTGGATGACGGACGATTCAGCTAAGCGATATGACACCCAGGTCGAGGTTCTCTTCAACGGGACCGCCAACGCCACGCGGCGGCAGGCCTTGCCGCAACTCCATGAAGCTTTCGCCGGACGGGACCAGCGTAAATTGAGACTTCTCGACATCGGCTGCGGGACGGGGCGTTTTCTCGATTTTCTCAAACAGGCCTGGCCGCGGCTTCCGGCCCTCGGGCTTGATATGTCCGAGCCGTACATCAGACACGCCAAGCGTCACCTGAAACGCTGGTCGCGGATCAATCTCGTTGTCGGCAACGCGGAAGTGATTCCCGCGCCCGACGACAGCCTTGACGCGGTGACAAGTATTTTTTTGTTCCACGAATTGCCGCCGAAGGTGCGCCGTATCGTTTTTCGCGAATGCGCCCGGGTGCTGAAGCCTGGCGGGCGTCTGGTCCTCGTGGATTCGCTCCAGCGCGGCGATCAGCCGGACTATGAAGGGCTCTTAGAACTCTTTCCGCAGAATTATCACGAGCCCTATTATGAGAGCTATACCAACGAGGACTTTAGCGCGCTCGCCATAAGTTGCGGTATGACGCACATCCGAGACGTCAAGGCCTTCGTCTCCAAGGCGATGGTATTCGACAAGCCGGCACGCCGAGCGCCCGCAGTATCCGCTCACAACGAAATCGTAGAACCGCTACGATACGTAACTATTTGCTCACGAGGAGCACCCACCGCGCGCTCCAGCGACTGACGCTATACCTTCAAAAGCGGACATTCGGTTGCAGCACAATATCCGTCGCAAGGGGCCGATTTTGTTGTAAAAGTCGGACAGGAATGATGGCGCGGCGGCTGCCAGGATTTTGGGGAAGGTGCTGTTATTTGGCTCCTTTTGGGAGCGGGGCACCCGGGAGGTTCATCAATCGACAGATCTACGGATTATGGCGGTCGTCACGCAAGACATGCATCGGTCTTCGGTGGCGGTCGGGCGATCAGCTTGCCGAGCCTGCGAAGATTTTGCGCGATCGCTGCCAGCATGAACTCGAACTGAGCACCACGCGGCCCGCGTAACCGCAGGCGGCCGAGCCGCAGTATGCGCTTGAGGTGAGCGAACAGCATCTCGATGCGCTTTCGCTCACGACAAGATTGCTTAAAGGCTTCGGTGCGGGCGGTCGCACGAGCAACGTCGCGGGCCTCCTCGTAGACATTGCGGAGAAGTTTACGCGACGTGTCCTTGGGACAACATCGCATCTTCAATGGACAGACATCGCAATCGAGCTTACTGGCCCTGTACGGGCGCATGTCGTCGTCCCTGATCCGGCCGGTTGTGGTCAGAAGCTTGCCTGCCGGACAGGTGTAAACGTCGCGCGCCTTGTCATAGCTGAAGTCATTGCGCGAGAAAGTACCATCTTCCCGTCTCTCCATATCGATGACCGGAATGTGGGGTTCGATCTTCTTTTTATTGACGAGCCATTCGAGATTTGGCGCCGACCCATACGCACTGTCAGCCGCGAGCCGTTTGGGCTTCAACCCAAAGCGTTCCTCAGTCCGATCGATCATGGTCTTGGCCGCGCCCACCTCGGCCTGGCGGATGGCGCGGCTGGCCTCAACATCCATGATGATTCCGCACTTCAGGTCGATGAGGTAGTTGTCGGCATAGGCGAAGAAGGCGGGTCCGCGCATCGCGCCAGTCCACTGTGCGGCTGGATCGGACGGTGAGACGAACTTCGGCGTCACGTCGCTGGCCGCACCAAATGCCGCATCATCGAGGGTGGCCAGATATTCCCTCACAGCGCGGCTCGCTCCCTGCGGATCGCGCGCCTTATTCCACTCCGGACCCGGGATCGACCGCTGCTTGTTGGCGTCCGCAGCAATCAGGCTCGCGTCGACCGCAAACCCTTCACCACCAACCAATCCGGCCGCAATGCAGCCCTCGACAACACGCCCAAACACCCGCCGAAATACATCGCTGGCGCCGAACCGATCATGCCGCGCACGGGAGAAATTCGAATGGTCCGGAACCTTGTCCTCAATGCTCAGGCCGCAGAACCACCGATAGGCTAGGTTCACCTGTAGATCGCGGCACAACGCTCGCTCCGAGCGGATCGCAAACAGGTAGCCGATGATCAGCATCCGGATCATAAGCACCGGATCAATCGAGGGGCGGCCTATCTTCGGATAAAAGGGCTCCAGCTCGGAATACACCCACGAAAGATCGAGAACGACAGCTATGTCGCGGACCGGGTGGTCGTCAGGGACGGCCTCTTCAAGACGGAATGAATAGAAAAATTGCCCTTGGTCGTGATTGAGCCGCCCCATCATCGACCGCCTCCTTAGCGAATCCCATCAGAGCAACAGAATCACCGTTCACAGAGAACGCAAAGGACTTCTGCAACAAAATCGGCCAATTTCTGCCGTGAGCAGCTGCAGCAAAACGCGCAATCGAAAAGGCCCCGCCTTCATAGTAGCGGGGCCGCAGCTTGGAGGAATGAAGAGTTAGGCTACGCGCGGGTATCGAGCGACAATCCCATGCTGAACGCTTTTTGCCGGGTCGCCCCCTCCGTGCGCCTGAGTGACTTCGCGATCGCTCCGGCCGGCCTCTTTTTCTTGGCCATAGCTTTGAGGGTGCGAACGTGCTCCACGCTCCACGCAACTCGTTTTCGCTTCTTGGGCATATAATATCTCCGATTCTAGTTACGCGTAGGCTTATACCGGTGAGCATTCTGAAAATAAAGCTCCCCAGTAGTGTCCCAACGTTGGCCGATTGATCGTCGGCAACTCCTTGAAATGCAATCGATAAATCATGCCCTGTTCTGGTTTCGATTTCAACTGCGACACTGACATTTGCCATCCTGCGAGGGACTCACTCGCGGGTGGCACTGATGAACATGGGCAAGCTGGTGTTCGCGCAGATCATGGTGCATCTGCCGCGCACAACGTTTGGTCGTTGCGTAGCGCGTTACGGGGGCGAGCACAAAATCAAAACATTCTCTTGCCTCGATCAGTACCTGTGCATGGCTTTTGCGCAGCTTACCTATCGCGAGAGCCTACGCGACATCGAAGCGTGTCTTCGAGCGCAAGAGGGCAAGCTCTATCACATGGGCATCCACGGCAGCATTGCTCGCAACACCTTGGCCAATGCCAACGCGGTGCGCGACTGGCGCGTCTACGCCGATTTGGCCCAATCGCTCATTGGCATCGCTCGCCGGCTTTATGCCGGGGATCCCTTTGGTGTCGATCTGAAAGAGACGGTCTACGCCTTGGATGCCAGCACATCGACCTGTGCCTGTCGGTGTTTCCTTGGGCACCGTTCCGCTCGGCCAAAGCGGCGATCAAGCTGCACACGCTTCTGGACCTGCGCGGCAACATTCCCACGTTTCTGCACATCAGCGACGGCAAACTGCACGATGTCAATGTGCTCGACCTGTTGGTGCCCGAGCCCGGCGCGTTCTATGTCATGGATCGCGGCTATATCGACTTCGAACGGCTGCATCGCCTGCACGAGACGGGCGGCTTCTTTGTGACGCGCGCCAAATCCAATCTCAAGGCCCAGCGTCGCTATTCCCATCCGGTCGATCGGAGCACCGGATTGATTTGCGATCAGACCGTCGTGCTCACCGGGTTCTACTCGCGTCAGGACTTCGACACACCACTGCGCCGCATCAAGTTCAAAGACCCCACGACCGGCAAACGGCTGGTTTTCCTGACCAACAACTTCGCGCTGCCGGCTATCACCATCGCCGATCTTTATCGCTGCAGGTGGCAGGTCGAATTGTTTTTCAAATGGATCAAGCAGCATCTTCGTATCAAAGTCTTCTTCGGCACGTCGGAGAACGCAGTCAAAACTCAAACCTGGATCGCTGTTTCGGTCTATGTGCTGGTCGCCATCGTCAAAAAGCGGCTCAACCTCCCGGCAAGTCTCTATCAAATCCTACAAATCTTGAGCTTGACCATGTTCGAGCGCATGCCGCTAAATCAGCTACTTTCCAAAATGAGCGTCGACAGCGGCATCGAGTATTCAGCCAACCAATTGAATCTCT
>JBAQJL010000156.1:0-60255 GCA_049300295.1 Xanthobacteraceae bacterium | reverse complement strand
AAAACGCCGCCGATCAATTTCAATCCCGCGCCGCCCACACCCTCGCCAGCGCCGCATGCTCATCACCACAAAGGCCTTGGCCCATGACAAAATCGCCAATACCCGAAAAGCTTCACAAGCTCTCAGGGTGAGGATCGAAAATCGTGGAAACGCAATCAAAGAATAATGCTCGGATTGCGGATGCACTGGTCGCAGTCAATAAGGTTGACCTGCTTGGCTTGAATCTTCCACGTGGCGCCGTCGCGCACGACGCGGTGGCCGGCCCAGCCGGTGAGCACGCGCGTCTCGTCGCCCCAGAATTCGCTGATCAGAAAATTGGAGCGCAGCATGTGCACGTCGTCGCCGGCGGTGGCGAAGACTTCGACATTGGTGACGAGCCGCACCGTGCGCGAGGCTGGCGCCTGCGACCAGGCGAACCCGGTACGGAGCCGATAGATGCGGTCTTCGAGCCGGCGGCGGTCGTCGAACATGACGGAGATTTCGCGCCGTGGGTCGCCGGCCTTCGGCGTCGACGGTACCCAATAGATGCACTCCGCGGCGTACATCTTCAGCCAATCTTCGTAGCGCAGCTGATCAAGGAGCCTCGCTTCGCGTTCAATGAGCCAGCGGAATTCGTCGCGCACGGTAAGGTCGGTGACGGCGCGGGCGTCATCCTGCCAATCGGTGAAATGGGCGATCAAGCCACGATAGAGCGCATCGTTGACGTAGTGCGAACTGCGCGACGGATCGGTCGCCGTGGCCATTGCTTCCCCGCTCACATCACGGCTCCCGCGTGATGGCGAGGTTTTGCGGGCCCTTCATCAACCGTTTCCATTCCTTGAAATGCTCGCGCATGAAGGCTTCGTCGGTGGCCGGCGCCGTGATGGTGCCGTCGTCGTTTGCCTTGACGCGGCCGGGGATGCCGAAACCGCGATTCATGTAGACCCATTCGTCCTCGACCGCCATCAGGCCGTGCTGGATCTGCTCGAAATTGGCGATGTCATCGACTTCGCCGAAGTTCGGAAAGCCTTCCTGGGTGCGCATGCGCAGCGCGTTGATGTCGGTGACGGCGTCGCTCGGAATGCTGCCGTCATCGACGATCATGGTGCCGTACCAGATGGCGTTGGTCTCGGCGACGCCGACCGGTTCGAACACCTGGATGTGGTTGCCGAGCAGCGAGAAATTCGGAAACACGTTGATATTGACCGGCTCCGAGCCGGCGAGATCGAGCAGCGCGAAGGCGCGGTCGCCATAGCGGCGCAGAAATTCGGCCTCGTAATGCTCCATGCCGGGATGCGCGCTTTCCAGCGCCCATAATCCGCCCGGCCGTTTCTCCAGATTGGGCCGCTTGTCCTTGAAATGATTGCCGTGGCCGGTGTAGCGCATGTACATCGTGAGCGCGTCGGGCGAGTTGCGGTAATAGGCCATGCCCTTGGCATTTTCGCCGGCAAAGCGGTTCTCGGTTTCCAACAGCGAGCGATGCGAATAGGCGACATGATAGCCGTCACAGGAATTATCGTAGGCGAGCTTCCAGTTGCCCTTGTACCGAAAGCGGTTCGCCTCGCAGACCACGACCTTGCTGCCGGGATTGCGGTCGAGCCACTCGTCGATGATCTTGGCGATCGGACCGAGATGCTCGTCGAGCGGCAGTGCGTCCATATTGAGCGTGCCAAACAGAAAACCGCGATAGGAACTGACGCGCGGCACCTGCGCGAGATTGTATTTCGGGTCGCGCATGTCGTCGGCATAACCGTCGGGCCACGGCACGCCGCGCAGCCGGCCGGTGTTGAGAAAATTCCAGCCGTGATAGGGGCACTGGAAGGATTTTGAGTTGCCCTTGTCCCAGCGGCACAGCGTGGTGCCGCGATGGGTGCAGCGGTTGTAGAGCGCGCGAATCTTGCCTTCGCCGTCGCGCACGATGATCAGCGGCCGCAGGCCGAGGCGGCGTGTGATGAAATCGTTTTCTTTGGGGATTTCGCTTTCGTGCGCGAGGTAGGTCCAGGTGCCGCCGAAAATCTGCGTCATCTCGGCTTCGAAGATCGCCGGATCGGTGTAGATCAGCCGGTGGGCGCGGTCTTCCTGGACCAGGTAATCCCAGTCGTAGAGCGCCGTGCCGCTGATGCGGCTTTGCGGCGAGCTAATCTTCTCCATCGCCGTCATGAGGCGCTCCTTGCCTGTTCCCCTCCCCCTTGTGGGAAGGGGCGGGGGTGGGGGTCGTGAGGTAACGCGCTAACAGTAACGTCGTTCTGATAACCGTCTTCGCCGAGAGTCACCGCACCACCCCCCTCCCTAGCCCTCCCCCACAAGGGGGGAGGGAAAAGTACTCAAAAGAAATCGAAATACTCGTTTTCTTCCCATGCGGTCGGTTCCTCGCTTTCGGGCGCGCCTTTGGCTTCGCCGGCCGCGCGCTCAAAGCGCGTCCATTCGCTGCGCTTGAGCGCGATGAAATAGTCGACAAAAATATCGCCAAGTTCGCGCCGGAACAACGGCTCCTTGTCGAGCCCATCGAGTGCCTCCGGCAGGCTTTTCGGCAGCGGCGGACGCTCGGCCGTGTAGGGGGCGTCATCCGCAGGCGGCGGCTTGAGTTTCGCAGCGATCCCCGCTGACCCCGCGATCACCTGAGACAAAATGAAGAGATAGGGGTTAGCCGCCGGCTCGCCGACGCGGTTCTCCAGCCGCGTCGCCGGATCGTGGGCGCCGCCAAGCACGCGGATCATGGCGCCGCGATTGTCGTGGCCCCAGCCGGCGCGATCCGGCGCCAGCGAATTCGCACGGAACCGCCGATAGCCGTTCACCGTCGGCGTGGCAAACACGGTGCCGGGGACGGCGTAGTGCAAAATGCCCGCGAGATAAGACAGGCCGAGCGGCGACAGCACTTCGCCATGCTTTTCCGCGGCGAACAGATTCTTGCCGCTCGTCGCGTGCGTGAGCGACTGATGCAGGTGCCAACCGCTGGCATAGAACCCTTTACGCGCCGGCCGCGCCATGAAGGTCGCGAAATAGCCGAGCCGGCGGCAGAGCTGGCGGGTCGCGGTGCGGAACAAGAGCACATTGTCGGCCGCATCGAGCGCTGCGCACGGCGCGAAGGTACATTCGACCTGGCCCGGACCCCATTCGTTCTCGATCGAGCGCAGCCCCAGTCCGAGTTTTTCGAACGCATCGCCGAGCACATCGAATACCGGCTGCATCAAGTCCATGTTGGACTCGGAGTGATAGTGGTAGCCGGGCTCCGCCGGCCAGGTGGTGATCGGCCGCCCGCGCATGCCCGGTGTACCGATATTGTCGTCGGTGAGATGATCCGCCGCGACGCGCAGAAGATACCATTCGATTTCCGCGCCGATGATGCTGGCGTGGCCGCTGCGATGCAGTTGCTGCAGCGCCTTGCGCAGCAGCTGTCGCGGCGCGAAATGAAACGGCCGCCCGTCGTTGAAATATTCGTCGCAGAGAATCCAGCCAGTGCCCGGCGCCCACGGCAGGACGCGGAATGTTCCGGGATCGCCGACCACAGTGAGATTGGGCGACCCGGTCATCTCGGCAAGCCCCATGCCACCGCCGCGCGTGAACGAGGCAAACACCCGCGCGCCCGCGCCGTCGAGCGTCGTCGTCGCCACGCCGATATTGTATCCGGCGCTCAGCGCCGAAAGAAACGCGGGCACGGTGAGGGTTTTCGCCCGGCAGTAGCCGTGGGTGTCGCTCCAGGCGAGCCGTACATAGCGCAGCTTCTCGGCCTTAACCCGCCGTTTGATGTCCGCCGCTAAGCGGCGATCCTCGTCCGACCATAAACCGTGCCGGTCGATGAAGGTCTTCGGTTTGCTCATAGCCGAGGGCAGGTGGAGAGGGGAGGGCGACACTGTCGAGGCGCCATCGCTACCACGCTTCACGACGCGATTCTATTGCGGCGGAGCGCGCCAGGCCGCATCATAGCGGCGGGCCGCCAGCGGCGGCGGAAACAGGAAATCGCGGGCAAAGGGCAATGGCCAAAAAGACCACGTCGCAAAAGACCAACAAGGTGCATCAGGACCTCAAGCAGCAGATGGTCATGGCCGGCAAAGTGCTGGTCGCCGAGGGGCACGACGATTTCACCCGCGGTCATATTTCGATGCGGCTGCCGGACAATCCGAAACTGTTCTTCATGAAGCCGCACAGCATGGGGCTCGACGAGATCACCATGCAGAATATTCTGACCATCGATCTCGAAGGCAACGTAGTCGCCGGCACGTCGCGCCGTCACAGCGAGGTCTATATCCATTCCGAGATTCTCAAGGCGCGTCCGGACCTCAACTGCGTGATTCATGTCCACTCGCCGTATTCGGTGGCGCTGTCGGGGACCGGGCGAGCGATGCGGGCTTACAGCCAACCGGGTGCGCTGTTTTGCGGCGAGACAGGCCTCTACACCGATACGATCGCGCTGATTCGCAGCCACGCCATGGGGGCCGGCGTCGCCAGGGCGCTTGGGTCGCACCGCGCCGTGCTTCTGAAAAATCACGGGCCGGTCGTGACCGGCAAGACCATCGCCGAGGCTGTGGTTGCCGCCACCATGCTGGAAAACGCCGCGTTGATTCAGCTCGCGGTCGAGGCGGCCGGCGATGCCGCGCCGGAATTTTCGCCTGACGACATCGCCAAACTGAAAGGCGAAATCAGCCAGCCGGAACAGTTTCAGGTCAATTTCGACTATCTCGTCCGCCGCGTGAAGCGGCGGGGGAAGTAAGTCTCGTCGTGGCCGGACTTGTTCCGGCCATCCACGACTGTGACGGCTCTGAAAGACGTGGATGCCCGCGACGAGCGCGGGCATGACGCGTATAATGTCTCAAACGATCGGGAGGCGACCGTCATGGCGTTGACGCAGAGCTACGTCCATGGGGCAAGCGACAAGCCATTGCTCGGCGAGACCATCGGACGATTTTTCGACGCAGCTTGTGATCGTTGGGTGACGCGCCCGGCGCTCGTCGTGCGCCATCAGAATGTGCGCCTGAGCTATGGCGAATTGCGGCAGGCCGCCGATAAGCTCGCCGCCGGGCTGTGGACGCTGGGCTTGCAGCCCGGCGACCGCATCGGCATCTGGTCGCCCAACAATTCGGAATGGGTGCTGACCCAGTTCGCGACCGCCAAGGCCGGGCTCATCCTGGTCAACATCAATCCGTCCTACCGCGTCACCGAGCTTGAATATGCGCTCAACAAGGTCGGCTGCAAGGCGCTGATCCTCGCCGAGCGTTTCAAAACCTCGGATTATGTCGGCATGCTGCGCGAGCTTGCCCCTGAGCTTAAGGACGCCACGCCGGGAAAACTCGAATCCGCCCGCCTGCCGGCGCTGCGTGCGGTCATCGTGCTCGGCGAATCGGATCAGCCCGGCTGCTTGCGCTTTTCCGACATTCTCGGCCGCGGCGGCGCGGGCGAAGCGGCGCGGCTCGAAGAGCTGGCGCCAGTGCTGCAATTCGACGAGCCGATCAACATTCAATTCACCTCAGGCACCACGGGATTTCCCAAGGGCGCGACGCTGTCGCACCACAACATCCTCAACAACGGCTTCTTCATCGGCGAAGCGATGCGGCTCACGCCGCAGGATCGGCTGTGCATCCCGGTGCCGCTTTATCACTGCTTCGGCATGGTGTTGGGCAATCTCGCCGCGGTCACGCACGGCGCCTGCATGGTATTTCCGGGCGAGGGCTTCGACCCGCTGGTCACGCTTGAAACCGTGGCCGAGGAACGCTGCACGGCGCTGCACGGTGTGCCGACCATGTTCATCGCGCAGCTCGACCATCCCGAGTTCGGCCGCTTCGATCTGTCGTCGCTGCGCACCGGCATCATGGCCGGCTCGCCGTGCCCGATCGAAGTCATGAAGCGCGCAGTCGACAAAATGCATCTTAACGAAATCACCATCGCCTACGGCATGACCGAGACGAGTCCGGTCAGCTTCCAGAGTTCGACCGACGATCCGCTCGAACGCCGCGTCTCGACGGTCGGCCGCATCCAGCCGCATCTCGAAGTCAAGATCGCCGATACGCACGGCCGCGTGGTGCCGCCCGGCACGCCCGGCGAATTGTTGACACGCGGTTACTCGGTCATGCTCGGCTATTGGGGCGACGAGGAGCGCACGCGCGAAGCGATCGACGCGGCGCGTTGGATGCATACCGGCGACCTCGCCACCATCGACGCCGAGGGCTACTGCAATATCGTCGGCCGCATCAAGGACATGGTCATCCGCGGCGGCGAAAACGTTTATCCGCGCGAGATCGAGGAGTTCCTGTACCGGCACCCGAAGATACAGGACGTGCAGGTGGTCGGCGTCCCCGATGATCGCTACGGCGAGGAGATTTGCGCCTGGGTGAAGCTTCGCCCAGGCGTCGCCGCGAACGAGGAGGAAATCCGCTCCTTTTGTCGCGACCAGATCGCCCACTACAAGGTGCCGCGCTACGTCAAGTTCGTCGATGAATTCCCGATGACCGTTACCGGCAAGATTCAGAAATTCATCATGCGCGAGCGCATGATCGCCGAACTGGGGCTGAAGGTTCAGAAGACCGCGTGAACGCTGCGCTCGCCGCTATCCACGGCAAACGCTCAGCACGGCGGCGGGGGCGCACCGGCCAGCTTGGGATTAATCGCTTTTAGTCCGTCGGGCCAGGTCAGTTTCGTATAGTCAATCTCGCCCGGCGTTTGCTTCTCGCCTTGCGCCCAGCGACTGAGGCTGCAGAAGTCGCTGTAATATATTTTGTCGAGCGCGATCGGCCGGGTGTTGGTATCCCACTGCTCCTTCGTGGCCTTCTCGCTGAGACCGAGCTTGGCGGCCGCATAGGCAGCCACGTCCTTAAAATCCTTCGCGGCGACATCGCGCCCCTTGATGGTGGCGCGCAGCCACCGCGTGGCGATGTCCTTGCCTTGCGGTGAGGCGAGCCACGCCGGGCGTGCGCCCGCGACCAGATAGCCTTGGACGTAGCCGGTAGCGTCGGTCAGGTAGTGCGCCTTGTCGGGACAGATTTCGAGCGTCCGCGAGCCCACCGGCTGCCAGATGAAAAATGCCGCGATCTGACCGCCGCACAGGGCGGCCGGCAGCACCTGAGTATCGAGGTTGATGACCTTCACGGTTTTCGGATCGATATGGTTCTTCGTCAGATATTCGGAAATGAACCAGGAGCCGGTCGAGCCGACGCGGGTGGCGATGGTCTTGCCCGCAAGGTCCTGCGGCGTCTTGATGTCCTTGCCGGCGACGGCGACGTAACCTTTGCTGTCGCGCTCGATGGCCGCAATGGTGCGATAGTCGCCCTTGGCGCGAAAGAAATATTGCACGCTCGGCAAATCGCCGGTCATGACGATGTCGCCCTGGCCACTCTGAAACGACTGAAACGCGGTGGTACCGGAGGGAAACAGGCGATAGGTGATGTCGAGCCCTTCGTCTTTGTAGAAGCCTTTCTCGATAGCCATCCAGATCGAATCATTGTTCACGGATGGCTGTCCAAAGAGCGTCATTTTCGCCAGTGTCTGCTGCGCTTGCGCGGCCGTCAGGCTGAGCGCGAGCGCGCCGCCGGCGGCCGCCAGGCCGAGTAGATGGATCATGCGAGGCATGGTTTTCTCTTTCCGTTGCGGTCAGGTTTGCGAGATGAACGACATATAGCGGGCCAAAACCTTGTCGACGATGAGCCGGAAAATCCGGTCGACGATGAAGCCGAGCACGCAGATCGTAAGCAAGGCGACAAAGATGCGATTGGTCTGCAGCAGCAGCGAAGACTGCTGCAGTAAATAACCGATGCCCGAATTGGCAGCGAGAATTTCTGCGGGGATGATGCTCATGAACGATGACGCCATCGCCACGCGCATGCCGGTGACGATGTAGGGTACGGAGGACGGCACGACAACGAGGACGAAAATCTGCAGCCGGCTGGCGCCGAGGCAGGCAGCGGCGCGCTGGCGCGTCAGCGGCGCGCGCCACACGCCGGCGGTGGTGTTGATGAGCACGATGAAGAACGTGCCCCAGAAGATCAGGAAATATTTCGACATCTCGCCGATGCCGAACCAGATCACCGCGATCGGGATCATTGCCGTCGGCGACAGATAGCGCAGCAGTTCCATGATCGGGTCGAGCAGGTCGTGCAACAGCCGGACGCGGCCAAGCAGGACGCCCATGATGACGCCGGCCAGCGACCCGGTTGTGAATCCGACAAGGACGCGAACCATGCTGATGGTGACATCAGACAGGATTTCGCCGCTCGCGAGCATCGGGACAGCGGTGCGGAAAACATCGAGAGGCGGCGGGATCAAGAACGGATTGAACACATAGGTCGAGAGCACCTGCCATGTGCAGAATCCGATCAGCAACGAGGCGGCTGCAAGTGAAAGCTTGCGGACGGCGGGAGATGCGCCCCAGGCTTGCCATCCTCGCGGCGCCGGCGCCTCGTTAGTCTCCACTGCGGACCGATCTTCGCGGCTGTAGGCGGTGCTCAATGCGCCTCCAGCCGCTCGTCCAAGCGGATCAGATCGGGTGTCAGCAGATCCTCGATCTCGCCAAACAACCGCGCGACTCGTGCATCGGTGAGATCGCGCGGTCGCGGCAAGTCGATTTCGATCACCTTCGTGATGACCGAGCGCGGGCCGACCGACATCACCGCGATACGGTCGGCGAGCGAAATGGCTTCGGCAATGTCGTGGGTCACGAACACGATGGTCTTGCCGATGCGTTGCCAGATATCGAGCAGAACCTTATGCATACGCCGGCGCGTGAGTGCGTCGAGCGCCGCGAATGGCTCATCCATCAGCAGCACGTTGGGCTCGACCGCGAGCCCGCGCGCGATTTGCAGCCGTTGCCGCATACCGCCCGACAATTCGGCGGGAAATTTGTCGCGGTGGGCATCGAGCCCGACCATCTCCAGATAACGCTTCGTGATGCCCGCCCATTCCGCCTTCGGAATTTTCCGAACGCGCAGCGCAAAGCGTATGTTCTCTTCGGCGGACAGCCACGGCAGCAACGCCGATCCGGAGTCCTGAAAAAACATGACGCGTTCGCGTCCAGGGCCGGTGATCGGCGCATCGCCGAAGGTTGCAGTCCCGCCGCTCACCGGTTCAAAGCCAGCCAGAATGTTGAGTAAAGTCGATTTGCCGCAGCCGGACGCACCGAGCAGGCAAATGAATTCGCCATCATCGACAGTCAGCGACACCCCGTCGAGCGCGACATAACTTCCGCGCACCGACTGATAGACTTTACGAACGTTGGTGACGCGTAACAAACCCCGCTCCGGAAGCGTGACGCCGGCCTCGAAACGTTAGAATTGGCCGATCCCTAAGTCAAACATGCAGCCGCGTTGCAACGCGCACGCCTGCGTTGCGCCGCCGCCGACTCAATCTGCGTATATCTGCCGCGCAGTCACGGATGCTGGACAGGAGAAAAGTGGTTTGCAATGAACGGCGGCGCAGCGGGCATCCGCTTGCAGCAACGCTGGAGACTGTACATGCCCGATGTGAAGCCGATCGCGCCCGTTCGTATCGGGGGGACTGACATTGTCTATGCGCAAGGGATGAAAGCCGGGCCGTGGCTGTTTTTCACCGGCCATGAGGCTACGGACTTCGAGAACGGTATCGCGGCGTCGGTCGCCGGCATTCCAGGACTGCCGCTCGGTGGCGCGCCGCGTTATCTGCGCGAAGGCCGTTTCATTTTCGATCGCCTGGCGAAACTGATTGCCGCGGAGGGCGGCGACCTGCGCCATATCGTCCGTGTCGATCAGTATTACCCGCGCGCCGAATGCGTGAATCCGTACCAGCGCGCGCGCAAGACCTTGCTCAAGGAGTATGTGCCGCCGAGCACCTCGGTGCTGATGGACGAATTGCTGGTCGAAGGCGCCAACATGAATGTCTCGCTGCTCGCGGTGTTGCCGGGCGGCGGCCGCGAGCCGCAGGCGGCGCGCCCGGAAGGCGTGCCGGTGCCGCAGCATTCCGGCTTCATCGCATCGCTAGTGTCCGGCGATTACGTCTTTGTCGCCGGTCAGATGCCGAACAATGAGGCGATGAACGCACTCGATCCGAAAGCCTACCGGGCGCCGAACGCAGTCTGGAACGGTACAGACATCCGGCTACAGGCCGAGTTTCTGGTGACGCGGCTGAAATCCGGTCTCGAAGCCGGCGGCAGCTCGCTGAAGAACGCGGTCAAGGCGCAGGTTTATCTGACCAACATCGGCGACCTTCCGGAATTTCTCGATGTCTGGAACGGCCACTTTGCCGACAATCCCTGTGCGCTTACGGTGGTGCAAACCAAAGGACTTGGGCTCACCGAATCGATCATCGAAATCAACATTTTCGGCGTGCGCGATCAGGGCAAGACAAAAAAGCAGATTATCGAGCACAAGCCGTCGAGGGCGATGCGGCTCGGCCCAGCCGCGATCGTGGCCGGCGATCTTGTCTGTCTTTCGGCGCTCTACGCGGCCGATGAGAGCGGCGCGCTGCCCGCCGTGCAGAAATCCGCCGGACTGCGCCATCTTGGCGCCCCAGCGCAGCATCAAATGCGGGCCATTCTTGGGGCGGCCGATGAGATTTGCGCCGCCGCCGGCAGTTCGCTCGGCAATGTCGTGCGAGCCCATCATTTCGTCGGCGATCTTAATGCAGTCTACCCGGCGCTTCGTGCCTGGCAGGATAAGCTCGGCGGCGCCCCAATTCCGTTCGGTGCCGTGCGCACGTCATTGCCGATCCCCGGCTGCGACATTGTGATGGACATGTGGGCTTATCGAGCCGCCGCCTAAACGAACTGGTGCACCGCTACTGCGCCAGTAGCGACCAGTCCCGGCTTTTTTTATGATCGTCACTATGGCGGCCCTCTGTATGCAGGCAAGCCGCGCCGGCGGATGGTTGGCATGTTGTTCTGCCGAGTGTCATAGTTCGCCGCGTTCGGATATTCAGGGCGCGGCGCAGTTCGCGGAAAACAAAAAGCGGGGCGACGATGAAAACAAGCACAGATCGAATCTTGACGACGCATATCGGCAGCCTGCCGCGACCCGACGATCTGTTCGAGATGATGGTGGCACGGACAGACGGCAAACCGGTCGACGATGCCGGGTATGCCGCGCGGGTACAGCAGGCCGTCGAGGAGTGCGTGCGTCAGCAAGTCGATGTCGGGCTCGATATCGTCAGCGACGGCGAGATGGGAAAGCCGAGTTTCATCACCTATGCGGCGTCGCGCCTTGACGGCTTGACCAGCCGCGAAGGATCACGGCCGAGCCCATTTGCAACCTCGCGCGAAACCCTCGCCTTTCCCGACTATTACGAGTCGGCACTGGCGCAGCAGGTCACCGCGCGGCGGCGGCGGTCGCTCACTGTTTGCACCGGACCGATCAAGTACAAGGGCCACGCTGCACTCACGGCCGACCTCGGCGTTCTCAAATCCGCGCTGGCGAAAATGCCGGTGGTCGAAGCGTTCGTGCCGGCCATCGCGCCGTCCAATATCGAGGCGACGACGCCCAACGAATATTATCCGACATCCGAGGCCTACGTGTTTGCCATCGCCGAGGCGATGCGCGAGGAATATAGGGCGATCGTCGATGCCGGTTTTGTGCTGCAGATCGACGATCCGTTTCTTGTCACATATTACATCACGCGCCCCGATCTCGATGTCGCCGCTTGCCGCAAGTGGGCGGAGCTGCGCGTCGAGGCGCTCAACAGCGCGCTCGCCGGAATCCCCGAGGATCGCATCCGTTTTCACACTTGCTACAGTATCAACATGGGTCCGCGTATCCACGATATGCAGCTTAAGGATATCGCCGACATCATTCTGAAGGTGCGCGCCGGCGCCTATTCGTTCGAGGCTTCCAACCCGCGGCACGAGCACGAATGGGAGGACTGGAAGCGCGCCAAAATTCCGGACGGCAAGATTTTGATCCCCGGAGTGATCACGCAGTCGACTGTGCTGGTCGAGCATCCGGAACTGGTGGCGCAGCGCTTGGAGCGCTATGCCGGCATCGTCGGCCGCGAACGCGTTATTGCCGGCGCGGATTGCGGCTTCGCCTCATTCGCGGGCTCGAACGAAGTGCACCCGTCGATCGTCTGGGCGAAATTCAAGGCGCTGGTGGACGGTGCGCGCATCGCCTCCTGCCGGCTATGGCAAGGGTCGGCGTGATTGTCATGGTCCGCGCAGGCGGACCATCCGGTAGTCACCGCGCAAGCCGTCTCCGCGCGTCATTGTCGATGTCAGTGTTTACTGGATCGTCCGCATTCGCGGACGATGACAATAGAGCGATCTACACTCCGAGCCACTTGTGCAGGATTTCCGGTTGCTCGCGCACGGCCTGGGCGCTCAGCGCTTCGACCATGTGACCGTTGTTGAGAATGTAAGCGCGGTCGGCAAGCATCATCGCCGCGGAGATATTCTGCTCCACGATCAGGATCGTCTGGCCGGCGTCAGCGAGTTGGCGGCAGGTGGCGAGCAGGTCGCGCACGATGACCGGCGCCAGGCCTTCGAACGGCTCATCGAGCAAAAGAAGTTTCGGCTCACGCACCAGCGCACGCGCAATGGCGAGCATCTGTTGTTCGCCGCCGGATAGATCGGTGCCGCGGCTGCCGCGCCGCTCCTTCAGGCGCGGAAACGTGGCGTAGACCCGTTCCAGCGGCCAGCGGTTCGGAGCGGTCAGGCCGGCGAGGATGATGTTGTCCTCGACGTTGAGGCTGCCGAAGATGCGGCGGTCCTCGTGCACGAGCTGAATGCCGGCCAGCGCGATGACATGACTCTTCTTGCCGGCAAGTTCGGCGCCGTCGAGCAGGATCGAACCGGTGCGCGGCGTCACCACGCCCATCAGGCTTTTGAGCGTTGTGCTCTTGCCGGCGCCGTTGCGGCCGAGCAGAGCCACGACCTCGTTGCGTTCGACCTTGAGCGATACGTCGAACAGGATGTGGGAATCCCCATAGTAGGAATTCAGGGCCTTGACTTCGAGCAGGCTCATGCCGCCCTCACTCCGCCCAGATAGGCTTCCTGCACGGTCTTATTGACCTTGATCTCGGCCGGGGTGCCTTCGACCAGCACACGGCCTTCTTGCAGGACGGTGACGCGCTCGACCAGTTCGAACAGCGAATCCATGTCGTGATCGATGATGATCATAGTCCGGCCCTGGCTGATCGATTTGAGCAGCTGCACCATCTCGACGCGTTCGAGCGGGCTCATGCCGGCGAGCGGTTCGTCGAGCAGCAGGAGGCTCGGCGAACTTGCCAGCGCCAGGCCGACTTCGAGGCGGCGCTTCTCGCCGTAGGCCAGAGATGCGACCGGCCAGTCGGCGCGCTCCGTCAGATTGACCAGCGCGAGCGTGTACTCGACCTGCTCGGAGAGGCCGGCGATGCGCCGCACGCTGCGAAACAGGTCGAGGCGGAATTTGCCGCGGCGCTCGGCCAGCGCCGCGATGGTGACGTTCTCGCGCACCGTCAACCGCGTGAACAGCTGATTGACCTGATAGCTCTTGGTCAATCCGAGCTGGCATACGTCGGTCACGGTCATGCCGGTAATGTCGCGGCCCTCGAACACGATCTGGCCGGAGGTCGGCTCGATCTCGCAGGTCAGCATCTTGAAGAAGGTACTCTTGCCGGCGCCGTTCGGCCCGATGATGCCGCGCCGCTCGCCCCGCTGGACGGAAAAATTAATGTCGCTGTTGGCGAGCAGGCCGCCATAGCGTTTGGTGAGCAGCGTCGCCTCGAGAATCGACCCGGAATAATCGCCGCCCTTGCGGCGCAGTGCCGGCATCGGCGCCGGCGTGGGGGCCGCAAGCGGCGCCGGCCTTGCTGCCGCGGCGGGCAGGGCGACGGCATCCTGCGGTTTCGAGCGGGACGCGAAACCGCGGGTGGCCAATTCGTAAAGGTCTTTGAAGCCGCCGATCAGGCCGTGGCGCAGAAAGCAGACTAGCAGCACAAAGACGATGCCGAGCACGAGCTTCCAGGCGGCACCAAGATGCAGGGTGGTTTGCAGAAAGTCGCTGAGATAGAGCCACACCGTGGCGCCGACCAGCGGGCCGAACAAAGTGCCTGCGCCGCCGATCGCGGTCTGCATCACCAGTTGGCCGGAGGTGTCGAACGTGAAGGCATCGGGTGGCATGAAGCCCTGCATGACGCCAAGGAGGCCGCCAGCGAAGCCCGCATAGGCGGCGGCGATGACGAACGCGGTCAGCTTATAGCCATGGATGTTGTGGCCGACTGCGGCCGCGCGCAACGGATTGTCGCGGATGGCGCGTAGGATGGCGCCGACCGGCGAACGCACGATGCGCAGCGCGAGCACGACGCCGATAAAATACCAGAACGCCAAGAACCAATAGAGCGAGGTGTCACTATTGAACTGCAGCGTGGTGAAGCCGAGCGGCAGGATCGGCGTCGGCACGCCCGGTAGTCCGTTCTCTCCGCCCGTGTAGGCCGAGAGCGGATTGAATTCGACGAAGAAAAAAACTTCGGCGATCGCCACTGTGATCATGGCGAAATATATGCCGGTGCGCCGTAGCGCGATCAGGCCGACCAGATAGCCGACAACGGCGGCCGCGATCATGCCGACGAAGACGCTCGTAATCACGTCCGGATAATTGAGAACGGTGAGCAGATAAGCAGCCACCATGCCGCCGGTGCCGAAAAACGCGGATTGGCCGAACGACAGCAGGCCGGTGAAACCGAACAAAATATCGAAGCCGAGACCAAACAAGCCCCACACCAGGATGCGGTTGACGGTGGTCGGTGCGAAGCCGAGGTAGGGCAGAACGAAGGGCGCGGCGATCAGGCCGATCGCCGTGAGTGCCTCGACAATGAAAGGACGTTGCCTGAGCATCAGTGCGCAGCGCTCATTCGCGGCCGGCGGTGCCAAGGAGCCCGTACGGGCGCAGCACCAGCACGAGCGTCATGGCGACGAACAGCATGACGTAAGAATATCCCGGATTGAACATTGAGGTAACGCTGATGATCTCGCCGGCGATCAGGCCGCCGAGCACCGCGCCCGGAAACGAGCCGACGCCGCCGATGACGACGACGACAAAGGTCTGCACCAGGATCGACTCGCCGACGTCGGGAGCGAGCGAGACCACCGGCGCGTTGACGATGCCGGCGAATCCGGCCGCCATGGCGCCGATACCGAACACCAGCATGAAGACCTTGTAGACGTCGATGCCGAGCGAATCGACCATCACCGAGTCCTCGATGCCGGCGCGCACGATCATGCCGATGCGGGTGCGGTAAAGCACGATGTAGAGCGCCAGCAGCGCCACCGCGACGATGCCAAGCAGCGCGAGGCGATAGGTCGGATAGAACATGAAGCCGAGCGACGTGATGCCGACGAATGGCGGCGGAGCCGGGATGGTCTTCGACAGGCTGCCGAAAAAGAAACGCACCGCTTCGACGAATACGATGCCGAGGCCGAAGGTTACGAGCAACTGATCCTCGTGAGGCCGGCTATAGAAGTGGCGGATGATCACCCGCTCCATGACCACGCCGACCAGCATGACGAACAGCGACCCGGCAATGACCGCGACGATGAACGATCCGGTGTAGTCGTAGGCCACCCAACCCGCATAGCCGCCGAGCATGAACATGGCGCCGTGCGCCAGATTCAGCACGCCGAGCGTGCCATAGATGATCGTCAGTCCGGACGAGATCAGCGCAAGCAGTGCGCCGAGCACCAGCCCGTTGAAGCACTGCGAGATGAAGTTGCCCCAGTTGATCACGCGTTGGTTCGCAGTTGGTGCGTTTGCGTTAAGTTGCGTACCGGCTGAGCGTCCGCACGCAATCGGTTGTTAACAACAGACACGCCGTGGAGGGCCCGCTGTCCACGGCGCCCTCCACGAGCAGAACTGTCTTCTCCGCATTGCCACGGAGAAGGCCTACGACCGCAGCCGTCAGGTATAGGCGCCGAGATTGCAGCCGAAGGCGTCCGGCTTCTGCATCACGCCCGCGCCTGGCACGACCTCGGTCACCTCCCAGTAATCCTCCTTGTTCTTCATCGCTTTCGGCGCCTTGCCGCGGACGATGATCACCGGACGGACCAGCTGATGGTCCTCAGGACGGAAATGGACCTGGCCGACGGTGGAGTCGAACGTCTCGCCCTTCTCGTACTGCTTGATGACGTCCGGCGGGTAGAACGTGCCGGCCTCCGACACCATGCGCGCCCAGATGGCGAACGACATGTAGGAGTTGTTGGCGCCCCATTCCGGCCGATAATTGTATTTCTTGTAGAAGGCATCGACGAACATCTTGGCCAGCGGATATTTGTCCTCCAGCGTCCACCAGAAATCGGTTGCCGCATACACGCCTTCGGTCAGTTCCGGACCGACTTCCTTGGCGAGGAACGGAATCTGGTAGGGGATGACCAGCTTCATCTTCGGCAAGATGCCGAACTGCTTGGCCTGTTGGACCGACAGCACGGCGTCGCGGCCCCAGTTCACATTAAGCAGAATCTCAGCGCCGGAGTTGGCGATGTTGGTAAGGTATTGGCTGAAGTCCTGCGTGCCGAGCGGCGAAACCTGGTTGGTCACCATCGTCCAGCCGCCGTTTTTGGTCAGATAGTCGTTCGTCGACTTGGTGACGGTGTGGCCGTAGGTGTAATCCGGCGTCATGAATGCCGATTTGCGGTTTTTGCCGAACACCTTGAGCAGTACCGGGCCGATGGCGTTGGCCGCCGTCTCGCCGTAAAAATTCTGGCGGAAGCCGTAACGCACGCAATCCTTGCCGGTGGTGTCGTTCGAGCCCGAGATGCCGGTGACGTAGAGCACCTTCTCGCGCTGGGCGAACTTGTTGAGCGCGACCGCGACGGCGCTCGAAGTCGAGCCGGTCATCAGCACGATCTTGTTCTGGTTGATGAAGGTCTGCTGTTCCTGAACCGCCTCGTTCGGCTTGGCGGCGCTGTCGGCGACCAGCAGGTTGAGCTTCTTGCCGAGCAGGCCTTTGGTTACCTTCGGTGCAATCTTCTTCAACAGCGGGTCGCCGTTGTTGATGTGCTCAACCGCGAGCTGCCAGCCTTTCAACTCATCTTCGCCTTGTACCGCATAGGTGCCGGTGCGCGGTGTCGCGACGCCGATGGAGACGGTGTCGCCCTGCGATCCGGCCGGCCAGGTGCCGATCGGCGGCTTGTCATCGGCAAAGGCAGCGGGAATGAGCCCGAATTGCTGCCCGCCGAACGAAAAGGCGCCGATGCCCGCGCCGGTTGCGACGGCTTGCCGCAGCATGAGGCGGCGTGAAAGCCCGTTGGCGGACGGCGTGTTGTCCTTGGTCATGGTCTTCCTCCCTTGAAGGCGTCCTGCTTATGCTTTTCGCTATTTCCCCGGTCTGGTGGGGGTAGCTTTGGCAGCGCCGATTGGTACAGATTACACTGATGGCCGGTCCGTCGCTATGGACCGGCGTTTTGCGTTAACGGCCCCCGGACCAGGCAAACAGCGGCAGGCGGTGCCAGTCTTTGCCTTGGGGGCAATGAACTTTATCGAGCGGACCGCAGCCTAAAATCAAGTTGGACTAAAGTCGTTGTCCCAAAACCCCGCCGCCAAGCCCTACCAGTGTGACCGGAACGCCACCAACCCGGCGTTCGGGCCCCGTACGCTCAAACTCGGCACGTTTCAGACCAATCTCGACTCCGGTTGCGTCATGTCGGACCTCGACGGCCGGCTCGACATTACGTGGCCTAATACCGTCACCCTGGCGCAATTGGCCGACGAGATGGATTTCGAGGCCCTGGTGCCGGTGGCGCGCTGGCGCGGCTTTGGCGGCGCGACCGATCCGCAGGGTCCGGGCTTTGAGACCTATACCTGGGCGGCCGGCATTGCCGGCGCGACGCGAACGTCGGGCGTGGTGTCCACCTCGCATGTCGCGCTGAACCACCCGATCATCGCCGCCAAGCAATCGACCGTCATCGACCACATCTCCAACGGCCGCTACACGCTCAACGTCGTCAACGGCTGGAATTTTCCCGAAATGGAAATGTTCGGTGTCTCGCTTTTGGAGCACGAGGATCGCTACGCCTGCGCCGAGGAGTGGCTCGGCATCGTCAAGCGGTTATGGACTCAGGACGAGCCGTTCGACCACGACGGCAAATTCTACCGCATCAAGGGCGGCTACCTGCAACCGAAGCCGATCCAGGATCCCTATCCGGCGATCATGAATGCCGGCTCGTCGGAGCGCGGCCGGCATTTTGCCTGCAAGCATTGCGATCTTGTCTTCACCAATATCCGCACCCACGACATCTCGACCAATACCGCGCACGTGGCCGGCTATTACCGGCTGGCGCGCGAGGAGTATGGCCGCGAGGTGCGGGTATGGTCGAACGCCACCATCATCCAGGCCGAGACCGAAAAGGAAGCGCGCGACTTTTATCGATATTACGTGCACGAGAAGGGCGACTGGGCTGCCGCGCGCCATGTTATCGATACGATGGGGGCGGAGATCAATGCGCGCGATTATCCGGAAGAGCGGCGCAAAGCCATGGCCGAGATGATGATCTCGGGCTGGGGCGGTTTTCCGTTGATCGGCACCAAGGATCAGATCGTTGACGGCCTGATGACGCTGTCGAAGATCGGGCTCGACGGCGTGCTGCTGTCCTGGCCGCGCTACATCGAAGGCATGCGCGAATTCCGCGACGCGACCTATCCGCTGCTCAAGCAGGCGGGGCTTAGGGACTGAGGCGCGGCTGACGCGCGTGGCCGTTGGGTGGCGTAGACAAGAAAGCCGTCAGACCAATAAGGATGATGTAGGGATGGCCAAGTCAGACTTTCGCCCGTTCGTACCGGAAATGGGTACGGCCCCTCACTTCGGAAAATCCACGCAGCAATTCTTTGACGCCGTCATACCGGACCGTGGCCCGAAAGAGAGAGCCGGCGTCGAAAAATATCTGTCCACGCCTTTCAAGGGCATCACCGCGGATGGCAACATCGTTCCGGATCTCTTCGCGCTGCGGTCGGAATCCGCTCCGGCGCGGGAAATCCTGCAAGCGGCTTCGGCGCTGCTGGCGCAGCTGAGCCCGGAGCAAAAAGCGATCGTCTGCCTGCCGCTCGAATCGCGGGAGCGGGAGCTGTGGCAGAACAGCATCGCCCGTTATGAGCGATTCGGTCTGCGCCTCGATGAAGCTCCATTGAACTTACGGGAAGCGGCGATGGCGGTGGTGCGGTCAAGCCTCAGCGCCGCCGGCTACCAGAAGGCGCGCGATCTGATGAAACTCAACGCTTTTCTCGGTGAACTCGTCGGTGCTCCGCTGCTGCTCGGCGAATGGTCCTACCAGCTGCACATCTACGGCGAGCCGTCTGCGACCGAGCCTTGGGGTTGGCAGATCACTGGCCATCATCTGGTCATCACCTGCTTCGTCGTGGGCGATCAGATGACGCTGACGCCGACCTTCATGGGGGCGGAACCGAGGCGTGCGGATGCGGGGAAATACGCCGGCACAGCCGCATTCGAGGACGAAGAGCGCCTCGGATTGCAATTTGCCCGCAATCTGTCGGCGGAGCAAAAACGCAAGGCTATCTTTTCTGACAGCCTCCTCCCGGATCGGCTGCCACCCGGCCGGCATCAGGGCGTCGACGGCCTGATGCTGAGCGCGCGTCAAAAAAACAATGCGATCATTCCCTACGAGGGGATTCGCGGGGCAGACCTTGCGCCGCAGCAGCGTCAAGCGCTGCTCGATCTGACGCGGTGCTATCTATCCACGCTGCCTGCGGGGCCGCTTGCGGCCCGCATGAACGACGTGGAACGCCATTTCGCGGCCACGCATTTCTGCTGGGCCGGCGGCCTGGATGACGACAGTCCGTTCTATTACCGCATCCAAAGCCCGGTAGTGATGATCGAGTTCGATCACCAGAGCGGGGTCGTGCTGAAGAATCCTGAGCCGCAAAAATTCCACATCCACACCATCGTCCGCACGCCCAACGGCAACGATTTCGGCGCAGACCTGTTGCGCCTGCATTACGAGGCGGCGCCCCATCACCAAGGCGTCCACCATCACCATCATCGCGAGCCCGCGAGTTCGACCCGGCATCGCTTCGAGCGCGGCTGATTAGGTCCGACATGGCTGACCGGCCGCGTCTCAAAATCGCCATTGCCGACTATGGTCACACCCGCTCGATCAAGTCGGGCGCGGTGCCGATCAAAGGCGTCGAGGCGGATTTCGTGCCGGTCGTTCCGATCATCGGCGCGTTTCGCCGCATGGTTCGCGACCTTGAGTTTGACATCTGCGAGATGGCGCCCACCACCTACATGATCGCGCGAGCGCTCGGGGCGCCGTTCGTCGCGCTGCCGATTTTTCTGATGCGCCGCTTCCATCACGGCGGCTTCGTGGTGCGGCCCGATGCCGGCATCAAGGTGCCGAAGGATCTGGAAGGCAAGAAGGTTGGCGTTCGCGCCTACTCGGTCACCACGGGGGTGTGGACCCGTGGCATCTTTGTCAACGAGTACGGTCTCGACTCCGGCAGGGTGACGTGGATCGTCGATGACGAAGAACATGTCACGGCGTTGAAGCTGCCGCCGAACGTGATCCACGCGCCGCCAGGCAACTCGCTGCAGAGCATGATGAAGTCCGGCGAGATCCAAGCCGGCTTCACCGGTCCGGCTGGCGTCGGCCGCGCCGGCCCGCCGGTCAGTGGCTGGGACAAGGCGGCAGCCTCTGCCAACGATGCCGATAGCTACCCGGAACTGATCGCGGATGCCGAACAGGTCGAGGCCGATTGGTATCGCAAGAGCGGCATCTACCCGATTCACGGCCTCATCGTGGTGAAGGACGAGCACGTCACGCGGTATCCCTGGCTTGCTCGCTCGCTGATGGACGCCTTCGTGGCGGCGAAGGAGCCCTATCTCGAAGAGCTCAAGCGCGGGCAGGGCGACCAACCTGAAGACAAGCGTTACCGGAAGTTCCTGTCGCTAATGGACGATCCGCTACCGTATGGCGTGACCGCAAACCGCCCCAGCATCGAGGCGCTGGTCACTTACAGCCTGCAACAGCAGCTGATCCCGTCACGGCCGCGGCTCGATCACGTCTTTGTTGCGGTCGATCCTTAACTTTGGCAAGGGTGCGCCGACGCTCCATTCTGCGTCGGCTAAGTAAAAGAGGACGCGCTTATGGCGACTGCCACCAAAACGAAACTGCACACGATGCTCGGCAACTATCCGAACACCAAGCCGCTCAAGAGCGGGGCCATTCGTTCGGATCTGGTCGATTTCGATTTTGCCGAAGTGAAGGTCGCCAACAGCCACTTCAAGGAGGTCGTGCGCGATGCCAAATACGATGTCGCCGAACTTGCCATCGCGACCTACCTACAGGCCAAGGCCTACGGCAAGCCTTACGTTCTGGTGCCCGCCGTGGTGGTCAGCCGCGGCCAGCACCACACCATCGCCTACAATCCCGAGCGCGGCGCGCTCAAGCCGTCCGATCTCAACGGAAAGAAGGTCGGCGTGCGCGCCTACACGGTGACGACCGGCACGTGGGTACGTGGCATTCTGGCCAGCGACTACGGCGTCGACATCAACAAAGTCGAGTGGATCACCTTTGAGGACCCGCATCTCGCCGAATATCACGATCCCGCCATCGTCAAGCGCGCGACGGGCAGCAAGGACCTGACGCAGATGTTGCTCGACGGTGACATCGCCGCCGGCATTGTCGGCGACAAGCTGCCCGATCCGAAGCTCAAGCACCTCATTGCGGATCCCGACGCGGCCGCACAGAAATGGGCCGAGCATCACGGCGGCATTCCGATCAATCACATGCTGGTGGTCCGGCAGGAATTGTCGCGCTCGCGGCCCGACGTAGTCCAGGATATTTTCAGGCAGATGCACGAAAGCAAACTGGCCGCCGGCTTGCCCGATGGCGGAGCGCTCGATCCCTACCGGTTCGGCGTCGAGGCCTGCCGGCCGATCCTCGACATCATCATCGACTTTTGCCATCAGCAGCAGCTTATCCCGGGCCGCATATCCGTCGACGAGCTGTTTGATGATACGACGCGCGCGCTGAAGATCGCCTAGCAGTCGAGCTGGACGGCTATAGGCCGCGCGTATCCGCCTTTGCGCTTCCGCGGCGAATGCCGCATAACGCTCGCCTATGGCCTCGGCTCTCGCCAAAAGTGCAAGCGCTCTTGTCCAGGCGTTCACCTGGCTCGGCCGCCAGGGCACCCGTGCACCGGCTGTCCTGGTGTTCATCGGCATCGCGGTGCCGCCGCTCGGCGCCTTGCTCAAGCCCTATGTTACGGCGGCGATCTTTCTGCTGCTATCCATATCATTCATGCGCGTCGACGTTGCGGCTTTCCGCGCTTACATGCGGCGGCCGGGTGTCGTGCTGGCCGCAACGGCGTGGTCGATGCTGGTCGTGCCGCTCGTGGTCGGCCTCGTCTGCGTCGCTGCCGGGTTTGACAAGCGCGCCCCCGATGTTTTTCTCGGGCTCATGCTGCAGGCGGTTGCTTCGCCGATGATGGCGGCTCCGGCGTTCGCTGCGCTGATGGGCCTCGACGCCACGCTGGTGCTGATCACGCTGGTAACCGGTATGGCGCTGGTGCCGTTCACTGCGCCGATTTTTGCCTACGTTTTCTATGGCGCGGAACTGACGCTTTCGCCCTTGGCGCTCGGCGTGAAACTTTTTGCCATCCTCGCCGGCTCGCTCCTGGTGGCCGCGGTGATCCGCCGCGTTGCCGGCGCCGCTGCCATCGAGCGGCACCGCGAGGCAATCGACGGCCTCAACATTGTGCTCATGCTCGTGTTCGTCACTGCCGTGATGGGGACAGTGGCCGGCAGCTTTTTGGCCGATCCCCTGACGGTCGGCGCCATTTTGTTCTTGTCGTTTGCCGTGTTCTTTGTATTTCTCGGGCTGACCATGCTGATCTTCGGGAAGCTCGGACGGGAGCACGCGCTGGCGCTGGGACTGATGGTCGCGCAACGCAATATGGGGCTCATGCTGGCGGCAACCGCGGCTGTGCTGCCGGCGACGACGTGGCTCTATTTCGCGCTGTCGCAATTTCCAATCTATATCACCCCGTACCTGTTGCGGCCGACAGCGCGGACAAAAGCGGCGTAGGAGCAAGCGATGCCACGGATGAAGGGCGCGGAGCTGATCACCGAATATCTAATCGCGAACGATATTCCGTATGTGTTCGGCATTTGCGGGCACGGCAATGTCGGCATGCTCGATCCGCTTTACGCGGCGCGCGACCGCATCACGCTCATCTCGCCGCGTCATGAACAGGTGGCAGCGCACATGGCGGATGCCTATTTCCGCGTCCGCCACAAGCCGGTGGCGACGCTCACGTCGTGCGGGCCGGGCTCCTGCAACATCATCATGCCGCTCGCCTGCGCGCTCAGCGATTCCTCGGCGCTGCTTGCCATCACCGCCAACGTGCCGACGCAGCAGTTCAACAGAAGTCCGTTTCAGGAGATCAACCGGCATTTCCAGGCCGACTTCGTCAACATCGTGCGCCCGGTGGTCAAGCGCAGCTTCCAGCCTACCCGCGTCGACATGCTGCCGCTGGCGTTGCGCCAGGCGACGACCGCGATGCTGTCGGGGCGGCCGGGGCCGGTGAATGTCGATGTGCCGTTCAATGTGTTTCAGGAGGAAGACGACGTCGAGGTGCCGCCGCCGGCGCCGCCACTCAATGCGCAACGCGGCGGAGCCTCACCCGAACAGGTGTCGCGTGCGCTCGATCTCATTCTCGCCGCGCGGCGTCCGGTGCTGTTTATCGGCCACGGCGTGACGCTGTCGGAAGCCGGACGCGAGTTGACTGAATTTGCCAAAAAGCTCGGCATCCCCGTGATCTCTTCGCCCAACGGCATGGGCTGCCTCGACATGACCGATCCGCTGTCGCTCGGCTTCATCGGTCGCAACGGTGCGTTTCCCGCCAACGAAGCCGGCCGCCGCGCCGATCTGGTGCTCGCCATCGGCGCGCGGTTCGACGACCGCTCGGCGTCGTCGTGGCTGCCGGGCTTTTCGTGGAATTTCCCGCATACCAAACTCATTCATGTCGATGTCGATCCGGACGAGATCGGGCGCAATTATCCGCCCGATGTCGGCATCCTGGCCGACGCGCGAACATTCCTCGGTCAGCTGCTGACCGAACTCGACCGCCGCCCCCACCCTCAAGCGGGGGAGCGAAGGGAGGGGGAGTGGCTCTCTGACATTGCCGAGTGGCGCGCCGAATGGGAAAAATTTATCCGGCCGAATTTCGAGATGCACACCACGCCGCTGCGCCCCGAACGCGTCGTCGCCGATTGCCAAGCGGTGCTGCCGGAGGACGCCATTATCTGCTGCGATGTCGGCGTCAGCCATAACTGGTACATGCAGTTCTGGAATGCCCGCAAGCCGCAGACCATGCTCAACTCGTGGGGCTTTTCCGGCATGGGCTTCGGCGCCTCGGGCGCGCTCGGCGCCAAGCTTGCGGCGCCGGACCGGCCGGTGGTCGCGATTACCGGCGACGGCTGCTTCACCATGGTGCCGCACGTGCTGTGCACCGCGGTCGAATACAATATTCCAGTGGTCTGGGTGATCTGGAACAATTTCGGCTGGGTCTCGATCCGCGACATTCAGCTCGGTCTGTTCGGCGGCCGCGAACACGGCACCATGTTCCACCAGGGCGACAACAAAAAACCCTACAATCCGGATTTCGCCGCCTGGGCCAGGGCCGCGGGCGTCGACGCGCTTACCGTGACGCGATCGGAGGATTTCCGCGGCGCGCTCGAACATGCCGTCAAGGCCAACAAGCCATATCTGCTCGACGTGCACGTCGATGCCGAAGTGCGTCCGCCCTCGACCGGCGCCTGGCAATTGCCGCCGACGCCGTACAAGGAACCGGTGTTTGGCCAGCGTTTTCTGCCGGACACGGCGCCGATGAAATAGCGGAACTGATAATTGCCGATTTGCAGCAAAGATCAGACGTAATCACGATGCCGCGCGCGATCATTAACGCGCTGTAATGTCCATCATTGCCGCGAATTAATCCGCCCTACACGCCCGTGTAATTTGCAATCCCCAACTTGTATCGCAACGGCGGCCGTGCCGCCGACCGATTCATCGATGGAGATTGTAATGACTGGCATGAAACCCGAAACATCCAACAAGCGCGGCGCCTTCAGCGCTCGCCGTCTCGCCCTGATGGCGTCGGTCGCGGGCTTAAGCGCGTTCGTCCTGCTCGCCGGCCCGGGCGGCTATCGGCCCGCCGATCTCGGCTTCGGCGCGCCGGCCGCGAGCGCCGCCGAGGCGACGTTGCCGCATCCTGCGGGCTTCGCCGATATCGTTGCCAAGGTCAAACCAGCGGTCATTTCCGTACGCGTGAAGATTGACGGAACCGCGGAGGAGACGGGTTTGCGGCATAATGGCAGCGACGACGAAGCCATTCCGTTCGCACCGGGCTCGCCGATGCAAAAATTCTTTCAGCAATTCGGCGATCAGAACGGGCAGCGTGGCACGGACAACGCGCCGCAGGCCCATCGCATGGTCATTGGTGAAGGCTCCGGCTTCTTCATCTCCGCTGATGGCTATGCGGTGACCAACAATCACGTCGTCGATCACGCCAAATCGGTCCAAGTGACGACCGCCGACGGCACCGTCTACAAGGCCAAAGTGGTGGGGACCGATCCGAAGACCGATCTCGCCTTGATCAAGATCGACGGCAAGAGCGACTTTCCTTACGTGAAATTTGCCGCTCATGAACCGGCCGTCGGCGATTGGGTCATTGCCGTCGGCAATCCGTTCGGCCTCGGCGGCACTGTGACTGCCGGTATCGTGTCGGCGGAAAGCCGCGACATCGGCGCTGGTCCGTATGATGACTACATTCAGATCGACGCGCCCATCAACAAGGGCAATTCCGGCGGACCGGCGTTCGACGTCAACGGCAATGTGATCGGCATCAACACTGCGATCTACTCGCCGTCCGGCGGCTCGGTTGGCATCGGCTTCGACATCCCGGCGCAAACCGCGAAACTCGTCATCGCCCAGCTCAAAGATCATGGCTCGGTGACGCGCGGCTGGCTCGGCGTGCAAATCCAGCCGGTCAGCGCCGGCATCGCCGACAGTCTCGGCATGAAGCAGGCCCAGGGCGCCATCGTCGACGGCGCGCAGGCCGGCAGTCCCGCCGCCAAAGCGGGTTTGCAGCCCGGTGACGTTATCACCGCGGTCAACGGCAGCAATGTGAAGGACGCCCGCGATCTCGCGCGCCAGATCGCGATGCTGGCGCCGGATAGTTCGGTCAAGCTCGACGTGCTGCGCCAGGGCGCGTCGCGCAGCGTCTCGGTGAGGCTTGGGCGTATGCCGGAGCAGCAACAGGCTAACGCCGGCAATACGCAGCAGCAGCCGACCAACGGCGTGCCGCATCTCGGCCTGCGCGTAGCGCCTGCCGCTGACGTTGATGGCGCCGGCGGTCAGGGCGTGGTGGTGACGGGCGTCGATCCGGATGGACCTGCCGCCGAGATCGGTTTCCAGACCGGTAACGTCATTCTCGATGTCGGCGGCAAGCCGGTTGCGACCGGTGCTGACGTGGCGAAGGCGCTGCGTGACGCCAAAGCGCAGGGCAAGCACGCTGTCTTGATGCGGGTAAAGTCCGGCAATGCCACGCAGTTTGTGGCGGTGCCGCTCGGCAACGCGTAACAGGCGACGCGAACCGCAAGTGGCTGGCTAGCCAGCGTGCCGTTAGTCTCCAGACACGCTTGGCGCTCCAGCCGTGAGGACGGGCTTTTTGCAGCCCGTCCTCATTCGTTTGAAGATTGCGGCTCGCTGCTCCGCCAGAACCTTCTTTGCATTGCCGCCGCGAGCAAAGCGGGTTACGACTTTGCCCGGGGGCGACCGCCAGGGCGCCGCGCCGGTACGGGCGGCGGGGCCGGGAGTTACAGGCGATGCTGCCGCGGCCAATCCGCATGACGCGAAGCGTCAAACTGTTAGGCGCCATGGCGTTGCTTGCAGCATTCGCGATGGTCGCAGTTCCCGTGCACATGCTGGGCCAGAGTGCGGTCTTCACTGCGCCGGGACGGGCTGAAGGGGCCGGGCCGCCGCTGTCGATCGGCGTCGCGGCGACCGGCATCGTCAGCGACATCGCGGTGCAGGAAGGCAGTCGAGTGCAAACCGGGCAACTCCTTCTGCAGCTTGCTTGTTCGGCGCAGGAGGCAGACGTGCGCACACGGCAAGCGCAGCTTGCCGCCGCCAATGCGACCTACGACAAATTCCGCAACGGCCCGCGTCCCGACGAGATCGCTGTCGGCGAGGCAGTCGTCAACTTTTCACTGGCGCGCGCCGAGGAAGCCGACAAGACGCTGCAGCGCACGTTGTCGCTGCAGGAAGGCGTCACTGTCACTGCGGCGCACGTGCTCGAAGTCAAGCGTGACGCCCGCATCGCTGCGGCGCAGCTCACCGAAGCGCGTGCGCAGCTAAGTCTGTTACGCGCCGGTTCGCGCGAGGAGGATGTCCGCCAGGCAAAGGCGCTGCGCGATGCCGCCGCCGCCGAGCTCGACGCCAGCCGCGCGCGACTCGGGCAATGCTCGGTGCGCGCGCCGGTCTCGGGCGTGGTGCTCGACGTCCTGATCAATCGAGGTCAGTTTTTCAGCTTGGCGGTGCCACAGCCGCTCTTGCATATCGTTCCGGACGGTCAGGCGCGCGTGCGCGCCGAAGTCGCGTTGCACGATTTTGCGCATGTCTGCCTGCAGCAGCGCGCGACGATCGCGGCTGATGCGCTGCCGAATGCTGCTATCCAGGCGCAAGTCGTCTCGATCAGCCCGACGATCAGCCGCGCCACCATGGGCGCGGCAGCCAGCGCAGGAAGCGCCGGTGGCAATGCGGACGCCAGCGATGTCGTGGCGGTGGTCCTAAAGGTCGATAGTGGCGCTCCGGCGTTGCCGATCGGCCTGCCGGTCACCGTGCATTTCCAGGCCTGTCCGTCGAAGAGCTGAGCCGGGTAGCCGTCAATTCCGCTGGATCACGTCGGCGGGAATCGTGCAGACCGGCTGGCCGGCCTTGCGGCAAATGTCGCGCCACGCGTGGGTCACGTCCGTCCGCTGTATTTTTGCGAGCGCATGAAGATTGGTCGATTTGTGCGCCGCCAGCTCAGCGGCAAGCTTTGCGAGTATCAGCGCTCGGACGTTTCCAGGAAGGTCTTCGAATCTTGCCATTTCGGATTTGCAAGCAACTACCTCACCGATCTCACAAAGATCGATTCGGTTGTGCAAGCCTCCTCTCCATAAAATATACCACTATCCCGAGCGCTATGGCAAAACACGATGTCTGAGCATGGGACACTCGGTAATCAGTGCCTAATGGCTGAGCTGGAGGTTTGTCACCGGCCGAAAGGCGCGGACCAGATCCTTGTCGAGCTTGGGGCCCATATCGACCAGAATCGCGTAGGCGTCTGTGCTGGAGAGGGGGGGCTTGTAGGATCGCCGCTCGATGAGCGCACCGAAGATGTCCGCGATCGTGACCATGCGCACCAGGTCGGAGATTTCTCCGCCGCTCAAGCCGTGCGGATAACCCGACCCGTCGAGATATTCGTGGTGGTGGATCACCATGTCCAGCATTTCAGACGGGAGTCCGGCTGCTGTCGCCAGGGCGTTGAGGCCAAACTGCGGATGCCTCTTCATCACGTCCATCTCGTCGTTGGTCAGTCGGCCCGGCTTCTCGAGAATAACAAGGGGGATGCGCGCCTTGCCGATGTCGTGGAGCATGCCGGCCAACGACAGCCGCTGCCGGTCGGCCAGGGATAATCTGATCTGTTGTCCGAATGCGACCACCAGCCCGGTCACCAGCAGGCAGTGTTGATACGTTGCGCTGTGGTGAGTGCGGACCGTTTCGATCCAGGCCGCGATGCCGCGCGCCTCGACGTTGCTGACAATCTGGTCGCCGGCTGCCTTGACCGATCGAGCATCGAGTTCCGCTCCCAGACATGCTGAGGAAAAGATCTCGCGCAATGAGTCGACGGCCGCGCAGACGGCTGGCGACTTCTGAATGGCGCCATTCGCCGGGTCCGCCGACAGCGACGTGACGTCGCCCAAGAATTTCGTCACAAATTCCTTGCCGTTGAGCGGCCGTGGCAAAATGTCGGTTGCTCCGAGCGATGACGCTCTCGCCTGGTGAAGATGCGAGGCTTTGTCGATCAGAAATATTGCCTTCGCGTGCCCCGGCTTTCGCCGGAGCCATTCGCCGATGCGGGGCAAGACCGAGCCTTTGTTGAGGTCGATATCGAACAGCGTCACTGCTCCCGGCTCCGAGCGCAGCGCCTTTTCGACGGTTTCGATCTGAATGTCGAAGATACCGGCGAACTGATCGGGTAGATGATCGACGTCGGCGCGCGCGTCGGCGACCACGGTGACTTGGTACATTGGCGCTCCGAACGGCACGGACTAACCGGGATAGCCTGCTTGCTGCAATCCTGGAGTGTAAACCGCCGGTCGTTAACCGAAGATTTAAGACGGTGTGGAGCGCATTGCAGCGGCGTGCAAATCGGATTGTCTACACGGCGGGCGTGGCCGCGCCGACCGGCGTTCTGAAATTTCGATGTAGTTTCCTTGTGTTGTCGCCTGCCAGTCTCGTTCGGCCCACAGCGGCTGCGCACACTGGAGAAAGACTGGCGTGCTCGGAGTTTGGTGCGGTTCCGGACACAATTTCATCCGGTATCGTTGCAAAAGAGTTGCAGCTATTGCTGCTTTTGTTGCGGCGTTGTTAGCCGCTGGCGCCGCACATAGGCGCAGACCACGATCACCGCATTCTCGCCATGGACCACGCCGCCGATAACATCCGCGCCAATACCATCTCATCGGGTTTTATCCTTACCGAACGTATTTTCATGATGGCGGGTCCATTCGTGGAATCAGAAAGACCGCCCGTGGGGTTGCCACAGGCGGTCTGAGTTTTTTCTGCGGTGGTTATTTGGTTAGTTCTGCCGCGTTTTCAGTTCTGCTGGGGGCCTTGGGTGGATGCCTGGGGATTGGCATTCTGCGGATTGGCCGCCAGATAGTCGTCGTAGGTCTTGCCGGCATAGTTCGGCGTCGTCGGCACTTCCGCGATCGGGGTGGACTTGGCTGCGACCGGGGTGCTCGGAGCCTGGCTCGCGTCGGCGGCGTCGTCCGCCGCAGGTGCGCTGGCCGATTCCTTGGTGCAGATGTCGGCGAACACGACGAGGCCGGCCGGCGTATAGGTCTTGGTCAGGCAGGTGCACGGGCCGGGGGTGACGGCGGCGGTGGGAGCCGGCGTGACATCGGAAACCGCTGCGTCATCAACATCGACCCATTGGCCAGCGCGCATGATCCAGTGGTGGTGGTGATGCAGGTGGCTGATCCAGATCGGGTGGCGGGGGTTACGCGGAAAGATCGGGTGGATGCGGCCGACGCGGCCAACGCGGGTGAAGTGGGTGCCGGTGACGCGATGGGCAAACACAGCATGACCGCCGCCCATGCCGCCCCGGGCGGCGAAGTGCATGCCGCCACCGGCGAAACCGAAGCCCCGGGCGTAGCTGGCGCTCGATCCGAGCAGAGGAGCGGCCAGAGCCGCGGCTGCCGCGAGGGCGATGATGACTTTGCGTGAGATTTTCCGTGACATTGGCTGTCTCCAAGCGTGAGAGGTTTGATACCCTTTTGTCGCAGCCGTCACCGAAAGGTTCATGGGGCCTGGCCGCTTGAATTCCGCCCGGAGGGCGGGTCGGGACCATGGCGCAATGCGAACGGTACCGTCATGGCGGGGACGGGTCGGTCACGCGATCCAGGTTCAATCGTTTTAAGAAATATTTTCGATTGGCGTTGCGGATTTATGCGGCGTTCAGTGCGTGGCTTTCAGGAGCACCATTGAGATCGCGGGCAGATAAGTAATCAGCAACAGCGCAATGAAATTGACCGCCACGAACGGCAGCACGCCGCGGTAAATCATGCCCATCGGGACGTTGAAGATAGCGCGCGCGGCAAACAGGTTGAGGCCGAACGGCGGCATGTAGAGGCCGATGCTCAGATTGACCGCCATGATGATGCCGAAGTGGATGGCGTTGACGCCCGCAGCCTCGACAACGGGCAGCAAGAGCGGCGTGAGAATGAGAATGGCGGCCGGCGGCTCCAGAAAGCTCCCGGCCAGCAGCAGTCCGACATTGACGAACAGCAGCGTTTCCCAGGCCGGCAAGTGAAGCGCGTCGATGCCGCCGATCATTTGCCGCGGAATACCGCTCGTCGTGATCAGCCAGGAATAGATGCCGGCGCCGGTTACGATGATCAGGATTTGTGCGATCAGATAAACCGAGCTGACAATGACCTGCCACAACTCGCGCAGCCCGATCTCGCGATAGATGAACATGGCGACAAACAGCGAATAAACCACGGCGACGCCAGCGGCCTCTGTCGGAGTAAAGACGCCGCCATAGATGCCGCCGAAAATGACCACGATGGTGCCGATCGCCCAGCTCGCCTCCTTGGTCGAGGCCCATATGTTCTTCCAGCGCGCGCCGGAGGTCAGCGGCACCGCCTTGATCCGGGCGTAAATCAGCACGTAGATCGCGTCGACCACCCCGATCAGCAGGCTCGGCAGAATTCCAGCGGTAAACAGCTGGATAGCCGAAACCTGTGCCGTCATGGCGTAGAGGATCATCGAAATCGACGGCGGAATGATCACCGCGACCGCGCCCGAAGACGTGATCAGACTGACCGCGAAGCGCTCGCTGTAACCATGCTTGGTCAGCGACGGAAACAGCAGGCGCCCGATGGCGACGACGGTGCCAACAGTGGTGTGAGCCATGGCGCCGAACAGTTCGGAAGACGCCACGGTGGTAACGGCAAGCGAGCCGCGGACGCCGCCGATCAGCGATACCACCCAATTGACGACGCGGTTGGCGATGCCGCCGCGGCCCATGATCTCACCGGCCAGGACGAAGAACGGCACCGCGAGCAGCGGAAAATTGTCGAGGCTGCCGAACATGTTGGTCTGGATCGCGTCGAGCGGCACATGGGCGACGAACACGATCGCCGCCATGGAGGTCAGCGTCAGAACGACGAAGATCGGCAAGCCAAGGATCAGCAAGCACGCCGGCAGAACAAAATAGACCAACGTGGCCAGCATGGATGTGCTCGTCTCGATCCGCCTCTAGTGGTCGAAGTCCTGGCCGGGCCCAAGATCGGCGCGGCCGGGCCCGTGTAAGATCAATCGCGCTGCGATCAGGAACGCCGTCAGTAAAAGCCCGATCGGCAGTGCGGATTGCGGAATGGCCAGCGGAATATCGGCGGTGTCGCTGCGCTCATTGAGCTCAGCCAGCATGGAGACGACCGGCCAAGCAAACATCGCCAGCATGACGCAGGTGAAGATCGTTACTACATCGGAGAAGATTTCGAAAAACTTGCGCGCCCGCGGCGGCAGCGTCAGCACGACGACGTCCATCCTGATATGACGGCCGAGATAGCCGACCGGGCCGGCACCGAGGAAGACGCAGCCGATCATAAGGAAGAGCATCGCCTCCTCGGCCCAGGTGATCGACGTCGAGAAGACGTAGCGGCCGATGATGTTGACGAAATTGATGCCGACGCTGGCGACGAGCATCGCGCCGGCCGCCACACGCAGGGTGGCGGTCAGCGCGTTGATGAAACGGATGAAGATGTTTCGCATCGACCGTTCATTCGAGTCGCCCTGCGGCCGCGGTGCAGACTTTAAGGCACGACAGGTCCAGGATCATCACAAAGTCCCGGTGCGGGAAACGGCTATCTCAATGCTTGGCGGCAGCGGCACGGACCATTTGCAGCATATCGTGGACCGCTGGTTGGCTTTTCGTCACTTCGTCGGCAACGGGATCGAGCAGCGTCTTCATCTTAGCCAAGTCGTCGGCCGGCAGCGTGTGCACCGTGCCGCCGAGCGCGCTCCAGTCGGCAACGAGCTTCTTCGAGAAATCGAACTCCCATTGCTGCGCGTTGCTTTCGACCGCGGCCCCGCTGTCGATCACGATCTTTTTCAGGTCGGGCGGCAGCGTGCCGAGCCACGACGTGCTCACGACGGCGATGGAATTGATGTAGGTGTCATTGGTGACGGTAATCACCTTGATGAGATCGTTCATCTTGAAGGCGACAAAGATCGACAGTCCGCTGATCGTGCCGTCGATCGTGCCTTGATCGAGCGCCGGCACGACTTCGGAGAGCGGCATGCCGATGCCGCTGGCGCCGAGTTTGGCCAACTTGGCGCGTTCCAGCGCGGTGCCGTTGATGCGTATCTTTTTTCCCTGGAAATCGGCAAGCCGCATGATCGGTTTCTTGGAGCCATAGTCGGACGCGCCGAGACTCAGGGTGGCTATGCCGGTCATGCGCTTCGGTGTAACCAGGGCGTACATGGCCTTCTGTACCGCGGGGTCCTGCACCGTGGCGGCTGCGTTGGCGTCGTCGCGAAACACCATCGGTGCGCTGAACACGCCGAAGCGCGGATCGACGCCGACGAAGAAGTCGGCCGGCCCGATGTAGCCCTGAACGCTGCCGAGCTGGACGCCTTCGATCTCGCGCGGGATCGGGCCGAGTTGACTATTCGGATAGATTTGTACTTCGATGCGGCCGCCCGACGCTTTTTCGACCGCTTCCTTGTAGAATTTCAGAAACTGGTGTTGACCCTCGTTCATCGTCGCGGTGCCGAATTTCATGACGAAATCAGCCGCCGCCGCCGGGCCCACAGGCGCGGACGCCAACAGCGCCGCCATAACCGCTGCCGCGCAACGCGTCCGGCGTGCAACGATCGCCCGGCTCCAAGACATAATTGTCTTCACTGCGCGCATTGTCCCCATCCCTTTGTTCAGACGCACTGATTATTTTAGTAGGAATTGGCGGCGCGCTGGCAGCGCCGCAGATCGCTCGACTATAATGGCCGCGCGGAACTTGCCAAGCGGCGTTTCGCCGCGAAACAACGGCCAGTTGCACGACCGCATGCACGGGCGAAGCCCGCGCCCGAAAAGAGCCGTGGGCTACAACTACCGAAGGAGCCAGGGGTGACTGCTTCATCGACGTCAGGCCCGCGCGCCGCACCCCAGGGCGTTTCAACGAATCACCGAGGACTAAAAAAGGACGCTCTGTCGTTCTGGTCGAATCTCGTCATCGCCGTCGCATCGACAGCGCCGGCCTATTCGCTGGCGGCAGCACTCGCCTCGGTGGTCGCTGCTGTCGCTTTTCAGGTGCCGGCGATCATGATTGCGGCGTTCGTGCCGATTCTGTTCGTTGCGGCGGCTTATTATCATCTCAATCGCGCCGATCCCGACTGCGGCACGAGTTTCTCCTGGGTGACGCGCGCGATGGGCCCGTATTGGGGCTGGATGGCAGGCTGGGGGATTATCGCGACCGATGTTCTGGTGATGCCCGGCCTCGCGCAAGTGGCGGCGCTGTACTCGTTCCGCCTGTTCGGCATTGCGCACCCAGGGTGGATCGCCCAAACGGTCGTTGGCGTCGGCTGGATCGTGGTCATGACCGCCATCTGCTATCTCGGCATCGAACTTTCGGCGCGCATGCAAAAATTCCTGCTTGGCGCCGAAATTGTCATCCTCGCCATATTCGCCGTGGTGGCGCTCGCCAAAGTTTATGGTTCGGCGCCGCCGGCAGGAGCCGAGCACGTCGCTCTTGCGTGGTTCAATCCGTTCCATGTCAGCGATGCGGGCGCTTTTGGGCAGGCGATGCTGATCGCTGTCTTCATTTACTGGGGCTGGGACACCGGCGCGTCGGTCAACGAAGAAACGCAGAACCCCAAGACCGCGCCGGCGTCCGCCGCCATCGTTTCAACTCTGATCCTGGTCGCGATCTACGTGCTGGTCGCTGTGGCGGCGGTCGCCTTCGCCGAGCCGGGCCTCGCCAAGAACAGCGGCGACGATTTTTTGGCGCCGCTGGCCAAGAGCGTGCTGCCTGGCTGGTTGGCCGAGCTGTTGATCCTTGCCGTCATCACCTCGGCGGCGGCGTCGACGCAGACCACCATTCTGCCGGCGGCGCGAACAATAATCTCGATGGCGCATGCCGGTGCGCTGCCGAAAAAATTCGGCGACGTGCATCTCCGCAACATGACGCCTGGATTTGGGACGCTGGTGACGGGGGCCGTCTCAGTGGTCTGGTATCTCGTCCTCGCCTATATCCCCAATGCCGATATCCTGACCGACTCCGTCACCGCGACCGCGTTCGGTATTGCCTTCTATTACGCGCTGACCGGATTTGCCGCTGCGATCTACTATCGCCGCGAGCTAAGCAAGAGCCTGCATAACTTCATTTCGATGGGGCTGGTACCGGCGCTCGGCGGACTGACCATGCTGGCGCTGTTCGTCATGGCCTGCCGCAGCTATTTCGGACCCGACCAGGATAACACCGCGATTTTCGGCCTTGGCCCGCCGCTGGTGTTCGGCGTCGGCGCTCTGCTTCTCGGGGTAGTCCTGATGGTGTCGGCCAGGATCGCGCTGCCCGGCTTTTTCAGGCGAAAGCCGGAGGTCGTCGACCCGGCACTCGTCGGGATTCACCACCCCTGAAATATAGCTCAGGCGCGTCGAACTGCGGGTGAGTGCCACGAGCCAACGGAAACCACCGGACAGCCTTAACGGTGACCAACCGAAAAATTTTACCGAGGTGCTATTTTTCCGTGGAACCATCGGCGTTTGGCGGCGTTTGCGCTGATGGCACAGAAGGCGGGGCCCTAGGGTGAGGGGCATTCCGCGTAGCTTTCAACGCCCTCAAGGGTGGAACGCGTCCAGTTTGGGGGCGGGCGGCATACGCCGCCGCGGCGGGAACTCGCGTTTGTGCCGTCTTGAGGCCCCTCGACGCCGCCCGCACCAGCCACACCGAGATAACGCCTCAGATTGAACACCCTCACTGCCACGCGCGCCCCATCGGGGGTCCGGAGAATACCTATGCAAGCGCCTGATGACGCCGTCTCCCCGGCCAACTCCAATGGCTCCTCGCTCGCCGGGACCTTGCCGGCCCCCGAACACGGCGCCGAAAACAGGGTAGACGTCGGCCTCAATGGCGACGCCCGCGGTCTGGCCGAACTGCTTCACGCTCTCCAAGCCATGCGGATCGGCGACTTCTCGGCGCGGATGGCCGGCGACCGCGTCGGCATCATGGGCAAGATCGCCGATACCTTTAACGAGATCATCGCTACCAACCAGCGTATGGCCAAACAGCTCGAACGCGTCGGGCAGGTGGTGGGCCGTGAAGGCCGGACCCGCCAGCGCGTCCGCATCGGGCTGTCCGATGGCGCCTGGGGCGAAATGGAGTCCTCGGTCAATTCGCTGATCGACGATCTGCTCTGGCCGACCACCGAAGTGACCCGCGCCATCGCCGCGGTGGCGCAAGGCGACCTGCTGCGCACGGTGAGCCTCGACGTCGACGGACGGCCGCTCAAGGGCGAGTTCCTCCGCGCCGCCGAGATCGTCAACACCATGATCAAACAGCTCAACGTGTTCACCTCGGAAGTGACGCGTGTGGCGCGCGAGGTCGGCACCGAGGGCAAGCTCGGCGGCCAGGCGCAGGTCGGCGGCGTGACCGGGGTGTGGAAGGACTTGACCGAGAGCGTCAACTCGATGGCGTCGAACCTCACCGCCCAGGTTCGCAACATTGCCGAGGTGACGATTGCCGTGGCAAACGGCGACCTTTCGAAGAAGATTACCGTCGACGTGCGCGGCGAAATTCTCCAGCTGAAGGAAGCCATCAACACGATGGTGGACCAGCTGCGTTCGTTCGCTTCCGAGGTGACGCGCGTGGCGCGCGAGGTCGGCACCGACGGCAAGCTCGGCGGACAGGCCATTGTGCCGGGCGTCGCCGGTACCTGGAAGGATCTGACAGACTCGGTGAACGCCATGTGCGGCAACCTCACCGACCAGGTGCGCAACATCGCCCACGTCACTACCGCCGTGGCGCGCGGCGACTTGTCGCGCAAGATCACGGTCGATGTGCGCGGCGAAATTCTGGAGCTGAAAGACACCATCAACACGATGGTGGACCAGCTCAATGGCTTTGCTTCGGAAGTGACCCGCGTCGCCCGCGAGGTCGGCACCGAAGGCAAGCTCGGCGGCCAGGCGCAGGTGCCGGGCGTTGCCGGCACCTGGAAAGATCTGACCGACAGCGTGAACTTCATGGCCGGCAACCTGACCGCGCAGGTGCGCAACATCGCTGACGTCGCCACCGCGATCGCCGGTGGCGACTTGTCGAAGAAGATCACCGTCAACGTGTCCGGCGAAATCCTGCAGCTGAAAGAAACCATCAACACGATGGTGGACCAGCTCAACGCCTTCGCCGGCGAAGTCACCCGTGTTGCCCGCGAAGTGGGCACCGAAGGCCGGCTCGGCGGTCAGGCCAACGTTACCGGCGTCGCCGGCACCTGGAAGGATTTGACCGACTCGGTGAACTCGATGGCGTCAAACTTGACCGGCCAGGTGCGCAACATCGCCGAGGTGGCAACCGCCATCGCAGGCGGCGATCTTTCGCGCAAGATCACGGTCGACGTGCGCGGCGAAATTCTGGAACTGAAGGACACCATCAACACGATGGTGGACCAGCTCAACGCCTTTGCCGGCGAGGTGACGCGCGTGGCGCGCGAGGTCGGCACCGAAGGCAAGCTCGGCGGTCAGGCCATGGTGCGTGGTGTCGCCGGGACCTGGAAAGACTTGACCGACTCGGTCAACTCGATGGCGTCGAACTTGACCGGCCAGGTGCGCAACATCGCCGAGGTGGCAACCGCCGTGGCGCGCGGCGACTTGTCGCGCAAGATCACGGTCGACGTGCGCGGCGAAATTCTGGAGCTGAAAGATACGCTCAACACCATGGTGGACCAGCTTAACGCGTTCGCCGCCGAGGTGACGCGCGTGGCGCGTGAGGTCGGTACTGAAGGCAAGCTCGGCGGTCAGGCCATGGTGCCCGGCGTCGCCGGGACCTGGAAAGACTTGACCGACTCGGTGAACTCGATGGCCGGCAACCTCACCGGCCAGGTCCGCAATATCGCCGAGGTGGCGACCGCCATCGCCGGCGGCGACCTTTCGCGCAAGATCACGGTCGACGTGCGCGGCGAGATTCTCCAGTTGAAAGAAACGCTGAACACGATGGTGGATCAGCTCAATCGCTTCGCCGGCGAGGTGACGCGCGTCGCGCGCGAGGTCGGCACCGAAGGCCGGCTCGGCGGCCAAGCCAACGTGCCGGGCGTCGCCGGCACCTGGAAAGACCTTACCGACAGCGTCAATTCGATGGCCGGCAACTTGACGGCGCAGGTGCGCAACATCGCCGAGGTGACCACGGCCGTGGCGCGCGGTGACCTCAGCCGCAAGATTACCGTCGACGTGAAGGGCGAAATCCTGGAGCTGAAAAACACCATCAATACGATGGCCGATCAGCTCAACGCATTCGCATCGGAAGTCACCCGCGTCGCCCGCGAGGTCGGCACCGAAGGCAAGCTCGGCGGCCAGGCCCAGGTGCCCGGCGTCGCCGGGACCTGGAAGGACTTGACCGACAACGTCAATTTCATGGCGTCGAACCTGACCGCGCAGGTCCGCAACATCGCCGAAGTTGCGACCGCCATCGCCGGCGGCGATCTGTCGAAGAAAATCACGGTCGACGTGCGCGGCGAGATGTTGCTGCTCAAAGACACGCTCAACACCATGGTCGAGCAGCTGCGCTCGTTCGCCGCCGAGGTGACGCGCGTCGCGCGTGAGGTTGGCGCCGACGGCCGGCTCGGCGGTCAGGCGGTGGTGCCCGGCGTCGCCGGCACCTGGAAGGATTTGACCGATAACGTCAACCTGTTGGCGGCAAACCTCACGACGCAGGTCCGCAACATCGCCGAGGTGACGACGGCCGTCGCCCGCGGCGACCTTAGCCGCAAGATCACGGTCGACGTGAAGGGCGAAATTCTGGAGCTGAAGAACACCATCAACACGATGGTGGACCAGCTCAACGGATTTGCCTCCGAGGTGACGCGCGTGGCGCGCGAGGTCGGTACCGAAGGCTTGCTCGGCGGTCAGGCCCAGGTGCCGGGCGTCGCCGGTACCTGGAAAGATTTGACCGATACCGTCAATGTTATGGCCGCCAACCTCACCGAACAGGTGCGCGGCATCGTCAAGGTGGTGACAGCGGTCGCCAACGGCGATCTCAAGCAGAACCTCGCGGTGAAATCGAAAGGCGAGGTGGCGGCGCTGGCCGAAACCATCAACAACATGACCGGGACGTTGGCGACGTTCGCCGATCAGGTGACGTCGGTGGCGCGCGAAGTCGGCGTCGAAGGCCGGCTCGGCGGTCAAGCCAATGTGCCGGGCGCCGCCGGTACCTGGAAGGACTTGACCGGCAACGTCAATCTGCTTGCCGCCAATCTGACCACCCAGGTGCGCGCCATCGCCGAGGTGGCGACCGCCGTGACGAAGGGCGACCTGACGCGATCGATCCAGGTCGATGCGCGCGGTGAGGTGGCCGAGCTGAAAGACAACATCAACACCATGATCGACAACTTGCGGCTCACCACGGACCGCAATACCGAACAGGATTGGCTGAAGACCAACCTCGCCAAATTCACCAACATGCTGCAGGGCCAGCGCGATCTGACCACGGTCGGCCGGCTGCTGTTGTCGGAGCTGACACCGCTGGTCAATGCCCATCAGGGCGTGATCTACCAGATCGAAAGCGATGACGAATCGCAGAGCCTGAAGCTGCTGTCGGCCTATGCGGACGACGGCGTCAACGGCCATCGCCCGTTCCTGCGGCTCGGCGAGGGGCTGATCGGACAAAGCGCGCAGGACAAACGGCGCCTGCTGATCACCGAAATGCCGGCCGGCGCCGTTCCAATCAGTTCGGCTTTGCTGAAGACGCCGCCTCGCAATCTGATCGTGCTGCCGGTGCTGTTCGAGAACCAGGTCAAGGCGGTGATCGAGCTTGCCTCGATTCACGAGTTCACCACACTGCAGACAATGTTCCTCGACCAACTGACGACCTCGATCGGCATCGTGCTTAACTCGATCGGGGCAACAATGCAGACCGAAGGGTTGCTCAAGCAATCGCAGCAGCTGGCCGGCGAATTGCAGACGCAACAGCGGGAGCTGCAACAGACCAACGAACAGCTTGAGCAGAAAGCTCAGCAGCTCGCCGAGCGCAACGTCGAGGTCGAACGCAAGAATCAGGAAATCGAGCAGGCTCGCCGCGCTCTGGAAGAAAAGGCGACCGAGCTTGCGCTGACGTCGAAATACAAGTCGGAATTTTTGGCCAACATGTCGCACGAATTGCGCACGCCGCTCAATTCGATCCTTATCCTCGGCCAGCAGCTGACCGATAACCCCGAAGGCAACCTCAGCGCCAAGCAGGTCGAGTTCTCCCGCACCATCCACGCCGCCGGCACCGACCTGCTCAATCTGATCAGCGATATTCTCGATCTGTCGAAGATCGAGTCCGGCACGGTCACGGTGGATGCCGAGGACGTGTTCTTCGCCAACCTGCTCGACATGATGGCGCGGCCGTTCCGCCACGAGGCCGAAACGCGCCAGTTGACGTTCGAGGTGAATATCGATCCGAATCTCGGCCGCACCATCACGACCGACACTAAGCGGTTGCAGCAGGTACTGAAAAATCTGTTGTCGAACGCGTTCAAGTTCACCGCACAGGGCGGCATCCGCCTCAACGTCAATGCTGCGGTTGGAGGTTGGAGCGCCGATCATCCAGTGCTCAGTCAGGCGCCGGGCGTGGTGGCGTTCGAAGTGTCCGATACCGGCATCGGCATCCCTCTGGAGAAGCAGAAGATCATTTTCGAGGCGTTCCAGCAGGCCGATGCCTCCACCAGCCGCAAATACGGCGGTACCGGCCTGGGGCTCGCCATCAGCCGCGAACTCGCCAGCCTGCTCGGCGGTGAAATCCACCTGCGCAGCACGCCGAGCTCAGGCTCGGCGTTCACGCTTTACCTGCCGATCAAATATGTCGGCCCGAGCTCGCCGATCCGGGCAGCAGCGGCGACGACGGCTCCGGCCGCGCAGCTCGCCGGCCTGCACTTGTCGCCGGAGCGCGTCATCGAGCCGATTCCCGACGACCGCATCGAAATTCAGCCGGGCGACAACATCCTGCTGATCGTCGAGGACGATCCGTACTATGCCCGCATCATGATCGATCTGGCGCGTGAGAAAGGGTTTAAGGCGTTGCTGGCGATGCGCGGCGACGACGCTATCAATCTTGCCAAGCAGTATCAGCCGGCCGCCGTGTCCCTCGACGTGTTCCTGCCCGACATGCTGGGCTGGACCGTGCTCAGCCAGCTCAAGCAAAATCCGCTGACGCGGCATATCCCGGTGCAGATTGTCACGCTCGACGAAGACCGTCAGCACGGACTGGCGCGCGGCGCGTTCTCCTTCGTCTCCAAGCCGACGACGCGGGAGGGCATCGCCGAGGCGCTCGCGCGGATCAAGGCCTTCGCCCAGCCGCGCCGCAAGCGGCTCATGGTGATCGAGGACAATCCGGCCGAGCAGATGAGCATTCGCGAATTGCTCGGGCACGACGACATTGAGATTGTCAGTGCCGCGACCGGGAGCGAGGCGTTGACCGTGTTGCGCGAACGGGCGTGCGACTGCGTGGTCCTCGACCTGCGCTTGCCCGACATGTCCGGCTTCGAGGTGCTGGAACGGATGCGCTCGGATAATGCGCTTGTGGACGTTCCGGTCGTGGTCTTTACCGGCCGTGAACTCTCCGCGGAGGAAGATGCTCAGCTGCACACCATGGCGCGCTCGATCGTCGTCAAGGGCGTGGAATCGCCGGAGCGCCTGCTCAATGAGACGGCATTGTTCCTGCATCGCGTCATCACCGATCTGCCGCCGGAGAAGCAGCAGATGCTGGAACAGCTCAATTCGTCCGATGAGGACCTGGTGGGCCGCACCGTGCTGCTCGTTGACGACGATCCGCGCAACATCTTCGCGCTGTCGAGCGCGTTGGAGCGGCGCGGCATGAACGTGCTCACCGCGACGACGGGACGCGAGGCGATTGAGCTGATCGAGCAGACGCCGTCGCTGGCGATCGTGCTCATGGACATCATGATGCCGGAGATGGATGGCTATGAGACCATCGGAACCATCCGGCAGAACAAGGCATACCGCCGTTTGCCGATCGTTGCGCTTACCGCCAAGGCGATGAAGGGCGACCGCGAAAAATGCCTGGAGGCCGGTGCTTCGGATTATCTCGCCAAGCCGGTCAACACAGAACAGCTGCTGTCCGCGCTGCGGATGTGGCTGCATCGTTAGGTGCTTGGTGATGATCAATAAAGTCAACGTCCTTCTGGTCGATGACCAGCCGGAAAAGCTTTTGGCCTACGAGGTCATTCTCAACGACCTCAACGAAAACCTCGTCAAGACATCGTCGGCGAGCGAGGCCCTTGCGTTTTTGCTCAAAAACGACGTTGCGGTCGTTCTGATCGATGTCTGCATGCCGGAACTGGACGGCTTTCAGCTCGCGGCAATGATCCGTGAGCATCCGCGGTTTCAGAAAACCGCGATCATCTTCATCTCGGCGATTCAGGTAACCGAGATGGACCGCCTGCGCGGCTACGAAATGGGCGGGGTCGATTACGTGCCGGTGCCGGTCGTTCCCGAAGTCCTGCGCGCCAAGGTGCGGATCTTCGCGGAGCTATTCCGTAAGACGCGCCAGCTTGAACAGCTCAACGCCGAGCTTGAGCGCCGCGTCGCCGAGCGCACCGCGGAGCTTGAGGCTTCGAATGCCAGGCTGCATGACAGCGAGCATCAGTTGCGTTTGGCGACCGAGGCCGCTGAAGTCGGCATCTGGGACGTCGATACCGTGGCCGATACGCTGTTTTGGCCACCGCGCGTCAAAGCCATGTTCGGCATCTCGCCGGATGTGCCAGCGTCCATGAATGATTTCTTCGCCGGGCTGCATCCCGACGACAAGGCGGCGGTGAGCAAGGCCTACGAAGCGGCCTGCGACCCGGCCGAGCGCGCGATGTACGATGTCGAGTATCGCACGGTCGGCAAGGAAGACGGTGTCGTCCGCTGGATCGCGGCAAAAGGCCAGGGCATCTTCGACGTCAACGGCAGATGCGTGCGGATGATCGGCACCGCCCTCGACGTCACGGCCCGCAAGGAAGCCGAGGAACACCAGAATCTCCTGGCCAGAGAGGTCGATCACCGGGCGCGCAATGCGCTCGCCGTGATCCAATCGATCATCCGATTGACGCGTGCGAGGAACGTGGATGATTACGTTGCGGCCATCGAAGGCCGCATCAAAGCGCTGGCGCGCGCACACACGCTGTTGTCGGATTCGCGCTGGCATGGTGCCGATCTCGCAACCCTGGTCGGCGAAGAGCTGGAGCCGTATCGCAGCGGCGACAGGGTGAGCGTCGACGGTCCAGGCATTTCGCTGCAGCCGTCGACTGCCCAGGGCTTGGCGCTGGCGCTGCACGAACTTGCCACCAATGCGGCAAAGCACGGCGCGCTGTCCTCGGTTGGCGGCAAGGTCAAGCTGACCTGGCGGTTGCAGCCCGACGCCTTGATCTTCGACTGGGCGGAGAGCGGCGGTCCGCAGATCGCCCGGCCGACGACGCGGAGCTTCGGTCTGCGGGTCATTCGCGCCAGCATCGAGCAGCAGCTCAGCGGCACGACAAAATTCGACTGGGATCCAGGCGGATTGCATTGCAGTTTCTGGATTCCGCGGCGGGCCACAGTGAAACCGCGGGAAGTCTCCGGCGCATATAATGTGGCTGAGCTGCGTGCGCCGGTGAGCGCCGCAAAAATGACTGGCGGAGCGCGCGTGCTCGTGGTCGAGGACGAAGCGCTGGTGGCGATGATGATCCAGGAATGCCTTGCCGAATTCGGCTACCAGGTCGTCGGTCCGATTTCGACCACGACCGAAGCGGCGGCGAAGGCCAGGGACGGCCAGTTCGAGGCCGCGGTGCTCGACATCAATCTGGGCGACGGCGCGGTCTACCCGATCGCCGACATGTTGGCGGCCCGCGGCGTCCCATTCGTCTTTGTGACGGGTTACGAGGCCGACAGCGTCGACAGCCGCTTCCGCGAGATTCCAATTCTGCAGAAGCCGATCGAACGGGAAATGCTGCGAAAGATATTCGCGGTCACCGCGAAGGTTTCGGCTACGGCCTGAAAGCCGGAGCAGCAGTGGATTGGATCAGCTCGCGCGGCGCACCGGGGTGACCGCCGACGCGTCGTCGGGCAACAGCCGATCCGAGATACCGGCGTAAAGCTGCTCGCCATCATGTAGCTTGGCGTTGTTGGTCTCTCGCAACGCCGCATCGGCTTCGCCGTAAAGAAATGCGAGAAAGGCGTAGCGACGGCCGCGCGTGACCGGCGTCACCTGATGCAACGCGCCACAGGAAAACACGATGGCACCCCCACAGGGTGCGCGGTAGGCGCGGCGGCCGAATTCCGGAAACATCAGATCGCAACCGTCGTAATCGGAGTTGAGATTCATGCTGATGGCGAAACGCCGATGCTGGGCGCCGGCGTTGACGTTGTCGCGATGCCGATAAAAATGACCGCCGATCGCGCTGTCGTAACAGGCGACGATGTAGCGATCCATGCGCGTTGCCTGGAACTGGAAGAAGCGGTCCACGGCGGGCAGCAGGCGGCGCACGATCTGGTCGCGGATCGCCTCGCGCAGCTGCGGTGCGGCAACCGGAAGATCGGAGCGGCGCTTGACGCGGTAATCGACCACCGTCGAGGTCTTGCCGTAGCTGTCGAGCAGAAACCCGGAATCCTTGCCGCCAAACTTTTCGTAGAAGCCGACGAGAAAATCGCATAGCGCAAAATCGAACACGCGCGGTACGATCAGTGCCGGCGCAGTCAGCGGTACGCCGGCCGAGTCGTCGACCGGGGGCAGGCCGGAAAGCACTTTGAGCACCGCCGAAGCGTGCCCATCCGGATAGTCCCACGGAATGTCGGCGACCGCGCGGAGCATGGGGTCCAGCACGACCGTACGCGGCGTGCCGGCGGCGCCGTACTGGCGGCTGATCTCGCCGTCATAGTCGGCGAGAAAGCCGACTGCGGCCGTGCCGAGTGCGCAATAGTGTTCAGGATCTTCGGGCGGAGCAGTGAGTACGCCGTAGAACACCAGCCGGTCTTCGTCGAACTGCCGGGCGTCGCATAACAGCGCGACAATTTCCTCTTTCACGCGCGGATTGTCCGGTGAGCCCAGGAAACTCAGCACGATCCAGCGGCCAGCGGCGACCTGCAGATTGAAAGAGCCTTCGCCGATCAGCGGCAGGCCGAACCAGGGCGCCGGGTCGCCGAGAATGATCGTCTTTGTGCCGGCTTCGCTTGCCGCCATATCATCCGCCGTATCGCGCATCAGGTCAGGGCTCGTGGCGCGGTGCGCCCGGCGGGAGCATGCTGCTTCATGGTAAATTTTGTTCTAACTGGACGACGCGCTTGATTCGCGGCGGGAACCAAGGCTGCCACTATCGTGAACAAGGCTGCCACTATCGTGAATAAGACCGCGAACGAGGTTGCGTCGCGTCACGCGCGCCAGGCGCGCGTAGCGGAACTCGATCGTTTGCTGGAGCGTGAGCCAGGCGCGATCGAGGCTCGCTACGAGCGCGCCGGTTTGCTGCGCGAGCTAGGCGCATTCCAGGAGGCAAAGCGCGACTATCTCGAACTGCTGCGCTGCAAGCCGGACGATTTCGGTGTACTGAACGATTTCGGCACGCTGGCGCTGGATGCCGGATACGGCAGCGCCGCGCGTTCGTTGTTCGAGGAGGCAGTGCGGCGTCATCCCGGTAACCCGATGGGCCGCGTCAACCTCGGCAATCTGCTGTTGTTGATGGAGGAGTACGACTTGGCGCGGCCGCATTTCGAAGCCGCGCTGCGCGCCGATCCCGGACACATTCATGCGCATCGCGGGATGGGCAATCTGCTGGCCGACCTGGGTGATACGGATGGCGCTCGGCGCCATCGCGATCTGGGATTTCGCAGCGACTTCCTCACCGCGCTGCCGTATCGCGGCGCCGGTACGCCGGTCAGGGTTCTGCTGTTGATTTCCGCCATGGGCGGCAACACGCCGACCGCTTCGCTGCTCGATGACAGCGTCTTTGCGACGATTGTCCTGGTTGTGGATTATTACGACCGCAAATTCCCGCTGCCGCCGCACGACATCGTATTCAACGGCATCGGCGACGCCGATATCTGCAGCGACAGTCTTGCCGCGGCCGCCGCGATCGTCGCGTGCACGACCCGGCCGGTCATCAACGATCCGCGTGCGGTGGCCAGAACCGGGCGCCTCGGCAATGTGGAGCGGCTGCGCGGTATTCCAAACCTCATCGTGCCGCGCATGGTGAAGGTGGCCCGGCGGTGTCTTGCCGGTCAAACGGCCGCGGAGACTGTCGCCGCGCAGAGTTTGGAGTTTCCGCTGCTCGTACGCGCGCCGGGCTTTCACACCGGCCGGCATTTTGCGCGCGCCGCGACGGCGGAGGCTCTTGCCGCGGCGGTCGAAACCTTTCCGGGCGACGAAGTATGGCTGATCGAACAGCTTGACGCGAGGGATCGGGAGGGATCGTTCCGAAAACTCCGCGCCATGATCGTGAACCGCAAGCTCTATCCGTTACATTTTGCGATCTCGCGCGACTGGAAGGTGCATTACTACACAGCCGACATGGCGCAATCGGCCGACAATCGCATCAAAGAAATGCCGTTTCTCCAAGACATGGCGAGCGCCGTTGGTGCGCGCGGCATGGCGGCATTGCAGCACATCGCCGATACGCTGGAGCTCGATTACGGTGGTATCGACTTCGCGGTGAATGCGCAGGGCGACATTTTGTTCTTCGAGGCCAATGCGACGATGGTCATGGTGCCGCTCGCGGCGGATCGGAAATGGGATTACCGGCGTCAGGCATTTGACGATGTTTTTGCCGCCATACGCACCATGCTGGTGCGCCGGGCGCACCAGCGCGCGTAGCGGAAGCGTTGCTTTCGACTCTCAGCGGTCCTGCCGGAAATACGGCCTGGTCTTGATCTTGAGCAACACAATGGGGCTCGCCATCAGGATGGCGCCCAGCGTCAGAGAGCCGATCAAGGTGCCGGCGCCGAGCGCGCCATCGGTCGCGGTGCGCCAATAACAGGCAATGCCGACCGGCCAAAACAGCACGATAGCGGTGAACAGGCCCGGCGAGAAACGACCATGAGTCCGGATCACAGGAAGAATGTGAAAGAAAGTGGCGTTGATAAGCATCACGGCTGGGAAGGTCAGCGCCAGCAACGGCCAATGCGCGGCGAGATTGGCGGCGGCGATCCCGAACACGATCACCAGCGCGTTCATGACGTAAAAGTCGCTCCATTCGACCGGCAGCTTGATGACCGCGCGCGCCCAATTGCGCCAGTCGAGCTGATATTCTTCCAGAATGTGCAGCCCGTAGCACGCTACTGCGAGCCACAGAAGGTCGGTCAGTGTCATTGTCGTCTGGTCCCGCCTGCGCGCAGCCGCCGATATGGAGCATAAACCGGCTCCCACATTTTCGACCGCACCGCCGCGGCGATCTGCGCAGGCGTTATCGGAGCCGCGAGTCCTTCGGCGACGGCCTGGCCCGCCACGGCGAGTGCCACGTCGAATGAGATTTGCCGCAGTTCGACAAGTGGCGGGAGCAGGTTGGCCTGCGGGTCGCGTCGCGCCGGCGACAGTTCGGCGACCGTGCGTGCGGCGGCAAGGAACATATCATCGGAGATCGCGCGCGCCTGCACCGCGATCGCGCCAAGCCCAATGCCTGGATACACATAGGCATTGTTGGTCTGGTCGACGCGGACATCGCGGCCGTGGCGGCGAACCGGCGGAAACGGACTGCCGGTGCCGATAACGGCGCGGCCATCGGTCCATTCCAGAAGGTCGTGCGGTGTCGCCTCGGCGCGTTCGGTCGGGTTCGACAGCGGAAAGATGATCGGGCAGGGGACATGGCGGGCCATCGCGCGCACGATGTCCTCGGTGAAGGCATGCGGTTGCCCGGACGTCCCGATCAGCACCGTCGGCTGCGCATTGGCGATGACGTCGGCAAGCCCGATGTGTCCCGGAGTCTGCAATGTCCAATCGGCGACGCGGTTGCGCGGCTGCGCAAACGGCGCCTGAAACGGCTGTAGTCCCGGCATGTCGCCGGTGAGCAACCCATCGCGGTCGACCAGGTAGAAGCGGTCGCGGGCGTCGCGTTCATTCTCCCCGGCTTCGATCATGGCGCGCAACAGCAACGCGCAGATGCCGGTGCCCGCGGAGCCGGCGCCGAACACCGCGATACGCTGACTGCGCAGCGGCTCGCGGGTCACATTGACGGCGGCGAGCAGCGTGCCAACCGCGATCGCAGCGGTGCCCTGAATGTCGTCGTTGAAGGTGCACAGCCGGTCGCGATAGCGCGCCAGCAGCCGGTTGGCGTTGCGAAGCGCGAAATCTTCCCAATGCAGCAGCACGTGAGGCCAGCGTTCGCTCACGGCATCGATGAATGTCTCGATCAGAGCATCGTACTCGGCGCCGCGTACGCGCTCGTGCTGCCAGCCGATATAAAGCGGATCGGCGAGATGCTCCTGATCGTCGGTGCCGACATCGAGCAAGATCGGCAACGTGGTCGAGGGGTGCAGGCCCGCGCAGGCGGTATAGAGCGCGAGCTTGCCGATCGGAATCCCCATTCCGCCGGCGCCCTGGTCGCCGAGCCCGAGGATGCGCTCGCCGTCGCTGACCACGATGGCCTCGACGCCGTCAAACCGCGGATGGCTGATAATACGGCGGATGGCGTCCTTGTACGGCAGACTCAGAAACAGGCCGCGGGGTTTGCGAAAGATGTGGCTGAACAATTGGCAGCCGAGACCCACCGTCGGCGTATAAACGACAGGCATCATCTCTTCGATGTGCCGCGTCAGCAGCGCATAGAACAGGATCTCGTTGCTGTCCTGCAGGCCGCGCAGAAACACGTAGCGGTGCAGGTCGCTGGTCTGGCTGCGAAAGGCATCGAGCCGGCGTCTGACCTGCATATCGAGGGACGCGACGCGCGGCGGCAATAGTCCATGCAGGTCGAATGCGTCGCGCTCGGCGTCGGTGAAGCCCGTGCCCTTGTTGAGCAGTGGATCGTTCAGGAGTTCGTAGCCGCTGAGCGCGGTTTCGACGGTGCGCGGCGGTATTGCGGCCTGCTCTTTCAGTGACGACATCCCGCCAGCGCCATTACGTTGCCGGGCTTGCCGCGGCGCCCGCACCAGGCGGCCGGCCGGTCCCGAACGCCACGCCCTTGGCTGCGCTGTTCGGCGTTGCCTGAGTCCGGCCGGGGAGCGCCGCAATACGCATCGTCGATCCTCCACAAACGGCTTTCGCTGGACTCAATCGATCGGAGGCCGAACCTAAGGCCTGATCCGTCGGCGCACAATATTGCGGCGACATTGCTGCTGAGATGTTCGAGTCGCTGAAGGTCACCTCTACGAATGATCCTGCGCCACGTCGATCAACGTGCCGTCGGGATCGGCCAGTTGCAGCGTACCATGCGGGCATTTCTGCAAGAGCTTGAGCCGCGCGGCGCCTTCCTCGTCGAACGGGATCGGCTTCGCCCCGAGCTGGATATTGGTCTTCGTCACCATCGCCATGTTGTCCGAAAACGCTTTCAGGTCGGGCACGCGAAAGCCGATGTGATCCATGCCGGGTTGCTCGATGCCGGCGCCGTTGAAGGACGATATCTTCCACGGCAGGATCGCCATGGTCATGCGGCCATCGGTCAGATGGTAGCCACCTTCTTCCGAAGGCAGGTTGCGGGCTTCCAGCTCGAATACGTCGGTATAGAAGTTGGCAAGCCGCTCCGCCTCGCGGGCGCGGATGGCGAAATGGCTGAATGTCGTCTCCTGCTTCCATTCGCCCTTGGAGTAAACTTCGGCACGGTTCTCGTGGCCCGGCTGGGACAGGTCGAAATAATTGCCGGCCGGATCGTGCGCGCTGTAGCTCGCGAATGGACGGTTGCCCGGCCGTTTGACGATCTCGATGTCGGGATATTTCTTCGCCACCTTCTGGCGCACCTTTTCCAGGTCCTCGACTTCGATGCCGAAGTGATCGAGTCCGGCCTTGCGCCCACCGCGGCGCGGAATGAGGGTCATGCCGACGTAACCATCGCCGACCGAAATGGCGCCGATTTCGCGCGCGGTGTCGCCCGACGCCTTGAGCCCGAACATGGCGCGATAAAACATGCCAATGAGCGTGTAGTGGTCGCTGGTGATGGCGAGATGGTTGAGCTTGCCGAACATGATGTCTCCTGGATGCGTTATGCGTTATGCGCTAAAGCCGTAGTTCAATTGACGAGATGCGCAAGGCTCGGCATCACGATGCGGTCCGGCGTGATGGTGCCCTTGCCGGCGTTTATGCATTCGCGGCAAGCCTAGCACGGGGTCGGTGGGCTGTCGTGCGGGGGCGTTGCGCCTATTGCGGCGAGGGATGTCGCGGCACGATCAGGTTGCCGACGAAGCTTTGCACGGCTTCGTCATTCTGGTTGTAGGTCGTCGTGCGCACCCGGATCAGGCCGCGATCGGAACGCGATTTGGACGGACGGACTTCGAGAATTTCGCTCTTGGCGTACAACTCATCGCCGGGCCGCACCGGCCGCGACCACGACAGTTCGTCGAAGCCGACGCCGATGATGCCGCCGGCCGGCTTGAATTCGCCCTCCGCCATGAGCCGCATGGTCAGCGCCGCGGTGTGCCAGCCACTCGCAGCCAAACCGCGAAACACCGAATTTTTCGCCGCCTCCTCGTCGAGATGGAACGGCTGCGGGTCGAATTGTCTGGCGAATGCCTTGATCTGATCGGCGTCGATCTTGAGCCGGCCCGTGGCAAATACCTGGCCAACGGCGAAGTCATCCAGATAATAAACTTGGCTCATCGCTCGGTCGACTCCTGCCGTGACGCGCGCCGGGACCTATGCTTTGGGTGGGACCTATGCGTTGGCGTCGCGAAACCACGCTCCGCTAGCAACCGCCGCGGCGTTGATCAACCCGAATGCTGCGAGCGCCACCGCGAGTGCAATGAACACGCCGGTCAAACTGCCGGACCATCGCAGCGCCAGAAGGCCACCGGCCGCCGCAATGACCAACCTGGCAAAATTGCCGAGCAGCGGCCACAGCAGCCGGCCGGCGCCCTGCGAGGCGAAATAGAGCGCCATGCCAAGGCCGAACAGGCCATAGACCGGGCCAACGGCGTGCAGATAGCGCGACCCGGCATCGATCATTGCGGGGTCGGTGTCGAACAGCGACAGCCATACGCGCGGCGCGGCGGCGGCGCATAGCCCGATGGTTTCACACAGGCCGGCCGCAATGGCCGCGCCAATCCAGGCGACGCGCAGGGCGCGGTCGCGACGGCCGGCGCCGATATTCGTTCCCACCATGGCAACGAGCGGACCGCCCAGCCCGAACACCAGCGGAATGAGCAGATATTCCAGGCGCGAGCCCGTGCCGTAACCGGCGATTGCAGCTGCGCCGAACACGCCGACGAAACCGGTGGCGATGGCGATGGTGAGATTGGTTTGCACGGTGATGAGGGCTGCGACCAGACCGACGCGGAGAATGTCGCGGAACAGCGCCCAGCGCAGCCGCAAACCGGCAAAGTTAAGCCGAACGACGCTGCGGCTCGAGCGCAGGTAGGCCAAAAGCGCAGCACTGCCGATCGCGTAATAGAGCAGCACCGCGACCGCGCCACCCGCGATGCCGAGTTTTGGAAACGGGCCGAACCCGAAGATCAGGCACGGCGACAGCGGGATCAGGACCAGCACGCCGGCGCAGGTGACAATAGCCGGCGTCGCCATGTTGCCGCTGCCGCGGATGATGTTGGCGAGCGAATTGAACAGCCACACCAGGATTGCGCCGGCAAAGACGACACGCGAGTAGGTCATCGCCGCGGCGAGCGAGGCGCCGCTGCCGCCCATCGCCTCGTAAAGCCAGTGCCCGCCGGCAAGTAGCGCGGCGGTAAAGACGAGTCCGAAGATCAGTCCGATCACCAGCGCATGGATCGCGAGCGCATCGGCATCGGCGCGGCTGCCGCGACCCAGGGCGCGCGCGATCGCCGAAGAAATTCCGCCGCCCATGGCGCCGGCCGACATCATCTGCATCAACATGACCACGGGAAACACCAGCGCCACGCCGGCGAGCGCCGCGGTGCCGAGCTTGCCGACGAAATAGGTTTCGACCAGGCCGACGGTGGTCTGCGCCAGCATCACCAGCATGTTCGGCGCGGCGAGTCGCACGAGCGTGGACGCGATCGGACCGTCGATCAGCGCGGTGGTGCGTGGATCGTAGCGCGGCTTGTCAGCGTTCGCTGCGACGGGCGGCCGATCGGCTTGCGGATCGGCGATGGTCAAAGTCGCGGATGACATGGGCGCAATCCTGGGGGAATTCTAGGGGCAATCCTCGGCGCAGTCCTCGGCGAAGTCCTGGCGCCAATCGAGCGTTTGGGGCGCGTGCTCAGCGGATCTGAAATTGGCCCTGCCCGAAATCGCTTGTGACAACGGCGCGCAGCATGTCGCGGAGGTTTGCGGTTCGCCTGGCGCCGAAGGTATGTTCGAACCGTGACTGCGCCTGCGACCAGGCTTTGCGCGCCTCGTCCAGTCGCTTCATGCCCGTCTTGGTCAAGTGCAGTTCCTTGGCGCGGCGGTCGGTGCGCGACGCTTCAATATTGATCAGCCCGTCACGCTGCAGCGGCTTGAGATTGCGGGCAAGCGTGGTGCGGTCGGTCACCATCGCTTCGGCCAGCATATTGATCGTCATTGGGCCCAGCCGATCGAGCTTTGCCAGGATCGAGAACTGGTTTGCCCGCAGTCCCGAAGGCGCCAGAAACTGGTCGTAGAGCTGTGTCACATGTCGTGCCGCCGAGCGAACGGCAAAGCAATTGCAGTCGGCCGTTGTGGGAGTCATTGGCAGGTTTCCTCGTCGGCCGTTAAACGGCGGTTCTCGATAATGTGCATATGCACATAATTAGGCGCGATTACACCTATGTCAAGTATCAAGGCCGTGGTCACGGCCGAGCGGGGCGACCGCGATAGACATAGCCGACGAGGGATGGCGGCGGTTCGCCGCGGCGCCTGGCTTATTTTGGCGTGAGACCCATCACAGATGCGATATGGGCGACCTGCGCATACTGCTCCTTGAGCGCGGCGGTGTAGGCGTCAACGTCCAAGGGCGTGGCCGGCTGTCCGGTAAGGGTCAATCTCTCACGCGTCGTCTTGTCGAGCGCGGCGAGGACGTCCGCGGCAATTCGCCGGCGCAAGTCGAGCGGCATGCCGCGCGGTCCGAGCAGGCCCAGCACGGGGCTGGCAAGCAGCGACGGGTACCCTGATTCCACCACGGAGGGAATGTCCGGCGCGATGAGCGATCGTTCGCGAGCGTTGATGGCGATGAACTTGATTTTTCCTGTCTGCGCATAGCTGCGCATTGCGGCGAATGACTGCATGGACAACTGAATTCGATTTTCGCCGAGGTCGAGCGGTGACTTCGTAATGTCGCGGTAGGGCACCTTGGCGATCGCGAGTGCGTTTTCCTTGACGAATCCGTCCAACACGAATTCGGAAAATCCCGGCGCGACCGCATAGCTCGTGTCTCTTGGCTTGGCGCGCGCCAGCGCCACAAATTCGCGGAGTGTGGAGATGCCGAGGCTGGTCGGCACCGCCATGGCGATCTGGACCTGGGCGACGCCTGCGATTGGCGTCAGATCGGTCTCGGGGTTGAAGGAAATATTCGGGTGCAGGTAGCGCTGGACGACGAACATGCTGCTCGGTCCGAAGAACAAGATATGGTCATCCTTGGCCGACACGACGGTCTGCAATGACAGCAAGCCGTCGCCTCCCGGCTTGCCGTCGATGATGACGGGTTGGCCCCATTTCTTTTGCAGACTGTCGGTGATGAGCCGCGCCGCAGTATCCGCTCCGGAGCCCGGACCGAACGGCAGCACGAAGCGCACCGCATGCGTGGGCCACTGCTGAGCGAAGCCTGCGGTCGAAGTCAGCATGGCAATCGCCAGCGCGAGCACGGCGACCACGGTGAGGCGAAACCAACCCTTGAGCATGATTTTTTCCTGTGTGGCGCCGTTATAGCGCCGCCACTGCCTCAACTTCCAGCCAATAGGCTTCGTCGGCGAGACGGCTGATGATGAGCAGCGTGTGCGGCGGATAAGCGCCGTCCGGGAACATCGCAGGATAGGCCTTGGCGCGCCAGGCTCGATACGCGTTGGCGTGTTCGGGCCGCAGGATGTAGGTGCGAAATTGCACGACGTTCTTCCAGTCGGCGTTGACTGAACGCAGCGCGGTGTGAATGTTTTTGAACACCTGCACGCATTGCGCCTCGAAATCGCCTTTGCCGACGACGGCGCCCGTCGCGTCGATCGGCGTCTGGCCGGCGAGGAAGACCAGCTCCTGCGTCTTGGCGTACGCGACGTGGCTGTAGGGCGCGGGCTTGCTCATCCCATCGGGATTGAAAATCTTGATCTCGGCCATTGGTCGTCTCCTCTTTGTCGTTGTGAGCGCATTACGGTTCAGTGATCGGCGAGCCCCATGGCCACCTTGGCCTTGGTGACAATTCCGGGCGGGGTCGCGACCGTGTGGTGAACGATTTGCGCGACTTCATCGGCGCTCATCGGTTCGATGCGAAAGCGGATGTTAGCGGCGTCCGCCAGAAACGCGGCATCCTTCATTGTCGCGGCAAACGCATCGCGCAGGGTCGCGAGCCGGTCCGCGGGCACGCCGGGCGGCGCCACATAGGGCTGGCCGAGCGCCGGCGACGACGAGATCAGCTTGAAAATCTGGCGTTGTTCGCCGGTCTTGGCGAGCTCGGTCAAAAGCGGCACGTCCGGCAGCGCCTTGTCGCGGCGCACGCCGGCCTGGACCAGAAAATCAACCTTGTGGCCGCCGATCCAATCGGGGTGCTGACTCGTGATCGAGCCGATGCTGAAGGCGCGCGCCTGCACCTCGCCGCGCTCCATGCCGAGATTGACATCCTCGGACGTGCGATAACCGGTCACGATCTTGAATTTGGTATCGAGCAGCTTGTTCACCACCATGGGCAGCAGCACGATGCCCGCGCCCGCGCCGGTACCGCCCAGCACGATCTGCTTGTCCTGTGCCTGCGCGATGCTTGTGATGCCGGCCGTATGCCAGACCAGAATGACTTCGTTTTGCGGGCCGGTCGAACCCAGCCAGTTGAATTTGTCGGCGTCGTAGCGGATGCCGCCGGAATTGAGCACCTGCTGCAGCGGCATGGCGCTCTGGATGGTGGCGATCGCGGTGCCGTCCTTCGGCGCAATGTTGTACATGTAGTTGGTGGCGAGCACGTTGCCGCCGCCCGGCATGTTTTCCACGATCATGGTGGGATTGCCGCCAATATGGCGCGGCATGTGGCGCGCAAACAATCGTGCCACCGTGTCGTAAGTCCCGCCGACGCCGGTCGACGTAGTCAGCGTGATGGTCTTGCCTTTATAGAAGCCGGAATCGTCTGCCGGTCGGGCGAAGGCGCGCGCCGGCAGCGCCGCAATTGCGGCGGCGCGCGCCAGCCACGCGCGTCGCGAAATCGTGCAGGTCAACTGCGTGGCCACCGATGCGTCCGCCCCAGGCGCGATCAGCCGTAGCGCGAAAAGTCGTGGCCCTCTTTGACTACGAATTCGAGCAGGAACGGTGAGCCTTTTTCGGTCACGTCGACCGCCTCCTTGAGCGCGCCGACGATGTCCCCGGGCTTTTCCACGCGCCTTGCCGCGACGTTGAGGCCCTCGGCCACCTTCTGATAATTGCCGCTGACCGTCATGGCGCCGTATTTGGCGTCGGATATCTTCAGCACTTCGCGTTCGGCGCCCATGACGCCGTTATTGAACACGACGGTGAGAATGGCGATGCGGTTGCGCGCCGCGGTTTCGATGTCCATGCCGGTCATTCCGAACGAGGCATCGCCCATCACGTTGACGCAGAGCTTCTTCGGTGCGGCGAGCTTGGCGCCCATGGTGATGCCCAGCCCGTAGCCGAGCTGGGTCGACTTACCCCAGCCCATGTAGGAGCCGGCGGCAGTCGTTTCCCAGAACGGGATCATCTGCTCGCGAGGGCTACCGGAGTCGTGCGTCATGATGACGTTGTCGCGGTCGAACGTACGCATCATGTCGCGGATCACACGATACTGGTTGAGCGGCATCTCCTCGGAATTCAGATGCTTGCCCCATTCGTCGAGCCACACCTTCTTGCCGGCGGCGACTTCTTCCTTGAGCGAAGCGAGCGCATTGCCGCCGCCCGGACCTTTCTGACGACCGACTTCGGCGATCAGCGCATCGATCACCAGGCCGGCGTCGCCGACCACCGAAAGGTCGGCGCGATGATCCTTGTTGATGTCGCCCGCATCATTAGTCGAATGAATGACGGTTTTGCCCTTGGGCACCGATGGACCGAAATTGGTAACCGTCAGGCTCGACCCGATCGCCATGATGACATCGGCTTTCTTCAGAAAATCGGCGTACATCTTGGAGCGCGAACGCGTCGCGCCACCGAGCGCCAGTGGATGGCTGTCGGCGATCGCGCTCTTGCCCGGATTGGTGGCGACCACCGGCGCCGGCAGCATTTCGGCCAGTGCCGCGAGCTTTTCGCCGGCTTCCGCGTAGTGCACGCCCTGGCCGGCCCATAGCACCGGGTTCTTGGCCGCGAGCAGCATTTCGACGGCCTTTTTGATGGCATCCGGATCGGGGGCGCCGCGCTGCATCGGAACCGGCGTGTAGTCGAGCGTGCCTTTGAACTCAGCTTCGGCGACTTCTTCGGGCAGTTCGATCAGCACCGGCCCTGGCTTGCCGGACCGCATGGCATGATAGGCGCGTCGCATCAGATCGGGCAGTTCCTGCACATTGTGAGCCAGCGCCGACCATTTGGTGACCGGACGATAGACATCGGCGGCGCGGAACACCGGACGCACATACTGCCGCGCCAGCGGCAGGGCGCCGGCGACGATCAGAATCGGCACGTTCTCTGAATATGCCTGCGCGATGCCCGGAAACGCGTTCTCGATGCCGGGGCCGGCCTGGGCGCCGAACACGCCATTTCGTTTGCCGCGCTTGATGCGGCTGTAACCGTCGGCAATGCCGACGCCGACGCGCTCCTGCCGGCACAGGATCGGGCGAATGTCGATCGCCGCGCACGGCTCGATGACGGCGTTGCGCGGATAGCACGAGAAAAACTCGGTGCCTTCGCGTTTGAGGATTTGGGCAATGACTTCGGCGCCGTTCATGACTGTTTACTCGCTGTGTGTGAAAGCTGCCAACGATGCGGCGTGGCCGCGCGGGAGGGCCAAAAAATTCTATTCGGCGGCGATCGGCGTGTCGCGGCTGATGAACTGCTCCATCACGTCGATAAACGGCACGTCCTTTCGCGCCTCGAAGCGGCCGGAGCGGACCCGATAGCTCGCTGGATTGATTCCGGGGAGCGGCTTGCCGGCGGCGTGATCCTTGAGCGTCTGCAGCAACAGCCGCCTGATCTTGACGATGGCGGCATCCGAGGCGAGCAGATGTTCGCTGGCGCGGTCGGCGATCGGGCCCATCGACTCCTGAATGGCGCAGTCCTGTGTGCCGAAACCCTTCATGCCGGTGTACGACTTGCCGCTCGCCTGCAGCTCCCGATCGATCAGGTAATCGTTGGCGCGGTTGCGCATGGCATGGTCCGTGCCCGGGATGTTTTCGGTGTGAATACCGAGCCCGGCTGTCGTGCGCGTGAGGTCTTCCGCAGTGAGCGGCCGCGATGGGTGAAAATCGACGCTGTAGAGCATCGTGTTCTCATCGTCGACCGGCGCCCACACATGGGCGGCGTGCGGAATGGACGAAATGATCTTGTGAAACGGAGACAGCATCACATTCATGTTCCACATGACGATGCCGTCGCCGCGCTCGCGCCCAGTACCGACGACGAAACCGAAATCGGTCGGGACAACTTCGTAGAGCGAGGCGACGATGCGGCGGCTCGGATCGCCTTCGGCGCCGTGCAGGAAGCTCAGATGCGTGGCGTCGAAACCGCCTTCCAGCGCCTGCAGCCAGTTGCACTCCTGGATGTGACGCGTCGAATAACGCTGCGTCGCCGGCAGCAGCGTCCATTCCAGGTCGGGAAATTCCGGCTTGTGCTCGGCCGGCCCCATATAGGTCCACACCACGTCGCCGCGCTCGACGCAGGGATAAGCTTTGACGGCGAGTTGCTTCTGCACGTTGACGCGATGGACGTCGCTCATCTGCGGCACGCACGGCAGGTCGACGCAGTTGCCGTCGACGTCGAATTTGATGCCGTGATAAACGCAGCGCAGTCCGTGCTGTTCGTTGCGGCCGTAAAACAACGAGGCGGTGCGGTGCGGGCATTTCTCGTCGACGAGGCCGATGCGGCCTCCGGTGTCGCGGAACAGGACGAGGTTCTCGCCGAGAAGCCGCACGCGCAACGGCGGGCTGTCGGGTTTGGCGATCTGCGTGGAAAATGCCGCCGGAAGCCAATAGCGGCGCATCAGCCCGCCCATGGCGCTCCCGGGACCGACACGCGTCAAAAGCTCGTTTTCGTGTTCCAGCAGCAAGGGCGGACCTCCATGGAATCGTTCCGCGTGCGTGCTTCGCTTCGGCTTTGGCCAATTGTGGCGCGGCCTGCCGGGCATTGCAATTCGTCGTCCCGCACGGCTGCCTCCCGAGGCGATCAGGGCACGTGCCGTCCCAGCAGTTTGGCCGCCTTGCGGGCAACGTCCGCGGGCGTGCGATAGACCGCATCGATGAAAGTTGCGATCTCGCTGCCACGCATCGGCGAGAAACTTAGGCTCGATTTGGCGAGATCGGCGCGGAACGCTGGATCGGCCATGGTTTCGTCAAAGCCGGCGCGCAAAGCCGCGACCCGCTCTGGCGGCGTACCGGGCGGCGCCGCAAGCGGACGGTCCATCACCAGCCAGCCGAAAATGAGCTGCATGATCTGCCGCGTCTCGGCGGTCTTGGCGTAGTCGGCGATCAGGGGCACGCCGGCGAGCCGCGGGTCGCTTTTGAGCGAGGTCTGCACCAGGATGGTGGCGTTATCCTTGCCGATGCCGAGACTGTGCAACGAATCCAGACCGAGGCCGCAGAATCCCTCGATCTCGCCGCGTTCGAATGCGAGCCGCAGACCGGAACTGCCGTTATAGCCTTTCACCAGCTTGAATTTCGTGCCGAGGAGACTGTTGAGCACGACCGGAAAATCGTAGGTGCTTGTGCCGGCCGCACCCGTGACCATCTCGCGCTTGAAAACATCGTCGAAGGTTTTGATCGCCGATGTCCTGGATACGACGCAAACGTCGCTTTCGGCGGCCGGCGCGCCGATCCAATTGAACTTTCGCGAATCGTATTGGCTCGGCACGCCGCCGATCACCGGATCGACCGCAATGCTGCCGGCGAACAAACCGATCTCGGAGCCGTCGCGCGGCGACACGTTGAACAGGCGGTTGGCCGCATTCATGCTCCCGGCGCCCGGCATGTTGTGGACGACGATATTGGGGTGGCCCGGGATGTGACCGGCAAGATGTTTGGCGATGATGCGCGTATAGAGGTCGGCGCCGCCGCCGACATTGAAGCCCTCGGTCAGGTTGAGGTCGCGTCCCTGGTAGAACGCGGCGGCATCGTCGGCGCGGGTCGAAGGCGAGGCGAGCAGCGCCGCGGTGAAAGAGCAGACGGCCAAAGCGAGCGGCCGACGAGGAAGCTTTCGCATAATGTCTTACGTATTGTCGTTGCAGGAAGCGGCACAGGCTGGCCTCGGGGCGGGGCAAGCGTAGCACGGCGAAGACCGCATAATGTACACGGCATTCGGTCAGCCCTGGTTTCTTCTCCGCGCCAATTCGACTATGATTGGCGGCGCACGCGGTGCCGCTCCCGCAATGTCGAGGCTGGACAAATGACGCGAATTCTTACCCTGTGCGCTTTCGCTTACCTCGCCTTCATGGTGACGCCCGCGGCGGCCGGCTGCGATCTACACAGCGAGCATTGCTGGCTGCGCGCGCACCGCGTCATCACCCATAAGGAAAACCACATCGCTTTCCTGGAAGCTAATCCGGACGCCGACGACGGCATCAAGGGCCGGATTATTACGCGGCTGCACCACAAGGTTCTGCACATTCGCGCTTATATTGGACCGCGCTGGCCGCATTGGCCGACGCCCTGCTGCTACAGCCGGCCGCCGCTCTACATCCGCTAGACAATTGACTGTCATGCTCCGCGAAGGCGGAGCATCCAGTATCCACTGTCGCCGAAGCGTCTCGCTCACGGCGGCGACTACCGCTTTCGCGGATGATGACTTCGCGGATGATGACATGGAGAAGCGAGCTTTACTCGGCCGGCGCCGGGGGTGGCGCGCCGAACAGCCCGGGCATGAAGCGGGTGCGCTGGCGTTCGGTCCACTGGCCGAGCCGATCCAGATAAAGATACAGCACCGGGGTGGTGTAGAGCGTCAGCAGCTGGCTGATGATCAGACCGCCCACGATCGAGATGCCGAGCGGGCGGCGGATTTCACTGCCGG
>JBAQJL010000155.1:0-1566 GCA_049300295.1 Xanthobacteraceae bacterium | reverse complement strand
CCATTATTGTCGATCATGTAGCCGAAGCGAGGATAGCCCGATGGAACCTGGCGTTCGGCCTGGCGGCGCAATCCCTGCATCCAGTAGCCGCGCGACCGGCCGACAAATCCGCGCGTCAAAAGATCCGCGACCGCATCGATATCGGCTTCGGAGATTTCACGGCATCGGATTTTTGGCGCAATGCTCAACCAGCGAGCTCCGCGGCAGCGTTGTGCGTGAAGCCCAGCATCTGGCGCACCTTGGCCGGCCATTTGGCGGTGTCGGTGCCGTGGATATGGAACATGGCGACCGCGAGGCGATCCATGCCAAACGCGACGCAGCCGGTATGGGCCGGCTCGCCTGCGGCATCGGTGATGCCCCAGGTGGTGCCGAAATGGTCGCGGTGATAGTTGAAGCTCATGCAGGCAGTCGGCTGCTCTTCGGAGCGCAGCGGCACCAGCAGTTCGAATTTCAGCGATTGCTGCTTCTGGCTGACCGCCTTCATCTGGCCGACCCGGCCGAAGAACGGATCGCTGGCGTAGTCCACCTTGAAGGTCAGGCCGAGGTCGCGCGCGATCGCCTGCGCGCGCACCATCCAGCGCTCGCGGAAATCGGAGACGTCGTCCGGGCTGCCGATGCAGACATATTCGCGCATCCGGAACGATTGCAGCCGGTCGAGATGGCGCGAGGGCTCGGCACGGAAGCAATCGGCAGCGACGTCGAAACGAAGCCCGCCCTTGGGCAGCGGGCCGCGGGCGGCGGCGATCGGGTAAACCGGGTAACAAGCCGCCGGCGACAGCACGAGATCGGCCGGCGACAGCGACGTGGTCCAGTCGCCGCCGGCATCAAAGCGGCTGACGGCCTGGTGAATCTCGCGTTCGGTGCCATGCAGGCCGCAGACGCAGCCGAGCAGGTTCGGAAAGCTCTTCAGGTAACCCGATTTCTCAAGTTGCGCGCGGTTCATTACCGGCGGGAAGCGCATGATTTCGGTGTTGGGCTCGCGATTGCGCGTGATCAGAGCGGCGAGCCGCTCGACCACATCCTCGTACAGCGCGGTGCGGGCGTAGACGCCGTCGGTGCCCATCCTGTGGAACAGGGTGTCGGCGAGATGATCCAGCGGATCGGCCGGCTGCGGGGCGAGATCGGGCGAATCGGTTCGGACGACGACAGTCATGATCGAGCTTCCATTGTTACGTTTTATGCCGGTTCAATCGCGCAAGCTCGCCGGCACGCCGCTCATCAGGCTGGCGGTGGCGATGTTGGCGAGGATGCGGTCGTTGTTGATCATCAGCGGCGAGGACAGCACGTCGCGGAGCTGGCGGCCGACGGTGAAATCGCCGTCATTGCGATAGCCCGACAGGCCGCAGGCGCGCATCGCGGCCATCACGGTGGTGACCGCGAGCTCGGAGGCTTCCACCTTGAGCAGATTGATCGAGGACTGGAAGTCGAGCGAGGCCAGCGCGCGCTCGTCATGTTCGATCGCGGCATAGGCGTCGAGCGTCGAGGTGATCAAGGCGCGCAGTTTGGTCAGCGACATCTTGGCCGACGTGTAGTGCGCGGCGCCGGGCGGCATCTGGCCGCCGGCGC
>JBAQJL010000154.1:0-1773 GCA_049300295.1 Xanthobacteraceae bacterium | reverse complement strand
GAATGAAATCATCGGCGACAGGTCGATGCGGGGATCGTCGAGCTTTTCAACAAAGGCCTCGAGCCGGGCGCGGCGCTCCGCGAACGGCAGTTCACGCAAGTCCGCATCGCCATCGGCGAGCAGGTCGTAGGCGCGCAGATGGATCGGATAATCCTTCATCAGCTTTGGTGAGACCACCTTCCGGTTCAGGCGCTGTTGCAGCACGTTGAAAGTCTGCACCCGGCCATCGCGCAGCACCAGCAGTTCGCCGTCGATTGCGCCGGGAAGGTGCAGCGACGGCAGCAAATCCGGAAAGCTTTTGGTGATGTCCTCGCCGCTGCGCGAATAAAGCCGGACCTGGATGTGGCCATGCTCATTGCGGCCGCTGACCGCCTGCGCGCGAATGCCGTCCCATTTCCATTCCGCGACATAGTCGGATGCGTCGAGGTTGGCAAAATCGCTATCCTCGATCGCATGCGCCAGCATCACAGGACGGAACGGCGCCGGATCGAGATTGACCGGTTTGTCGGCGCGGCCTTCCAGCCAGGCGAACAGGTCGAGATAAGGCGGCGCCAGTCCCGGCCACATCAGTTCGATGTCATGCGGATCCTTGTCGCCGAGCGCGGCGGCAGCGGTCTTCGCCAGCCGCGCCGAAATGCCGATCCGCATCGCGCCGGTGACGAGTTTCAGCAGCGCCCAGCGGCCGGTCTCGTCCAGCTCATCCAGCCAGCGCGCGAGTTGCTTGGGCAGTTCGGTCTTGCCGAGCGTCCGCAGCGTGGTGACGACCTCGGTCAGCGTCGGCGGGGGAGGGTTGTTGTGCAGCGGCAGCGCCGCCTTCGGCCACATCAGCGCGACCGTCTCGGATAAATCGCCGACATAATCATAGGACAGCGCGAACAGTACGGGATCGGTGCGGTCGGCGATCAAATCGCGGATCAGGCCCGGTTTGGCGTGCTTGAATGACAGCGCGCCGGTCAGTGCTGCCAGCGCATAGCCGCGATCGGGGTCGTCGGTGGCGCGAAAGTAATTGGTGATCAGCCGCAGCTTGTTGTTGCGGCCGGGCTCATAGGCGAGGCGATCGAGCAGTTCGGCGAAGCGATTCATGCGCCTGCTGCCTCGCTCACTGGTGCGTCGCCTTCGTCCTCGTCGCCATAGCCGGCCAAATCGAGCGGCCGTGCCGCCAGCCCTCTGGCCGTGCACCAGTGCACCAGCGCGTCTTCCTGGCCATGGGTGACCCAGATCTCGCCGGCGCCGGTGGCCTCGATGGTCCTGGTCAGGCCGTCCCAATCGGCGTGATCGGAAATCACCAGCGGCAGTTCGACGCCGCGTTGCCGGGCGCGGGCGCGCACCCGCATCCAGCCCGATGCGAACGCCGTGACCGGATCGGGGAAACGTCTTGTCCAGATGTCCGATGTGGCCGATGGCGGCACCAGCGTGATGGTGCCGGCAAGGTCGGCCTTCTTGACGCCCTTCACGGCGCGCAATTCGCCGAGCGCCACGCCGCGGCTCTGGTAATAATGTGTGATCTTCTCCATCGCGCCGTGCAGATAGACCGGCGTGTCATAGCCGGCCGCGCGCAACAGCGCGATCACGCGCTGCGCCTTGCCGAGCGAGTAGGCACCGACCAGATGCGCGCGCTCCGGAAACAGTACGACCGAGTCGAGCAGCTTCTGCACTTCGAGCGCGGCATCGCCGTGGCGGAACACCGGTAATCCAAATGTCGCCTCGGTGATGAATACGTCGCACGGCACCACCTCGAACGGCGCGCAGGTCGGGTCGGGCGCATCCTTGTAG
>JBAQJL010000153.1:0-1514 GCA_049300295.1 Xanthobacteraceae bacterium | reverse complement strand
TTATGAGGGTGCTCACGGTGCCATCACTCACAGTGCCATCACTCACAGTGGCGTCACACATCGCGGTGCTGTCGCGCGCGTCCCGCAACGTTGCTTGTAAAAATGCAGCTTGTGAAAGCCGGCCCGTCGAACGCCGCTCGCGGAATCCGAAAACTCAGTTTCCGACGGTGTCCCGGCCCGAACTGCGCTTGAAAAGGCCGGTGAAAAACCGGACCACGGCCTGCCTTGCGGTCACGACAACGGCAAGCCCGGAAGCGATCGCGGCAATCACACCCTGAAACAGAATGCTGCCGGTGCCGGGGTCGAGATAGGCGGCGGCGTCGCACACGCCGGCGAGGGTGAAGTTTACGAGCCCAAACGTCAGCAGGGCATATTTTGTTTTTCTTTTCATGCGCGGATTATGTGCGGCGCAACCTGTGGGGTCAATCAGAGGGCCCGCTCCGGAAGCGTGAATTTTATTTCATTTGATTTCAATGGTCGCTTTCGCAACGCTGTTGCCACAGTTCGGTCCTTGTTGCGCATCTGCTCGCGGGAAAGTGCTGTGCGCTCATGCCAATGGTCTGGTGATTTAGGCTTCGAACGTCACGGCGGAGTTTGCGAGGAAATTGATTATGAGCAGCGAAGACCTGGTGGACGAAGGCTTGCTGACATCGGATGTAGCCGGACTGACCAAAGCCGCGCCGTCTTCACGCCGCGGTTTCATGACCGCGTCCGTCGCCGTGACGGCAGGCTATCCGCTGGCCGCGGGACCGGTGCGCGCCGACGCGATCACGACCGACGCCAATGGCCTCGCCGCGGGTGATGTCAAAATAGAGCTGGCCGACAGCGAGATGCCCGGCTATTTCGCGCGCCCGAACGGCGTCGCCAATCCGCCGGTGGTGGCGGTGGCGCCGGTGCTCGGTCTTTATGCCGAAGCCGACACCGGCATTCCCGTCGCTGCCGTCGAAGCGTTGGAAGCGGCGCTCGCGGCCGACAAGACCGCGGAGTTCAAGCTCTATCCGGGGGCGCCGCACGGTTTTCACGCCGACTATCGCAAGGAAGCGGCCGAGGATGCGTGGAGCCGGATGCAGGCCTGGTTCAAGAAATACAAAGTGCCTGGCTGATGTCGATCATGCGAGACCAGGGATCGTTTCGCGATCCCGGCGGCTACGTAGCACATTACGACGGCAGGATTTTTCGGGTGCTGCGCGAGGATGCCTTCGCCGCTTTCGAACGGTTGAAATCCTCAGGTCTGCTGGCCGAGCTGTTGGCGCGAAAGTGGCTGGTACCGACCGAATTGTCGTCCGAGCCGGCGCTCGGCGGTCTGTCGGATCGCGTGCTGGAACATCAGCCGATCGGTTTCATCTCCTACCCCTACGAGTGGCCGTTCGCGCTGTTGCAACGCGCGGCGCTGTTTCACCTCGACCTGCACCTGCTGGCGCTTGAATCCGGCTTTACGCTGAGCGACGCCAGCGCCTACAACGTGCAATTCGTCGGAGCCGAGCCGATCTTCATCGATCCGTTGTCGCTGGTGC
>JBAQJL010000152.1:0-9661 GCA_049300295.1 Xanthobacteraceae bacterium | reverse complement strand
GAATAGAGCCTCGATCTTTCCGAGGAGCAAGACTTGAGCGCATGACAGATCGCACGCCAGAATTCAGCGACAATGACGTGAACGATGATTCATAGTTTGGATTGATGGTGATAATAACCATCTAAACCTTTGCATCCTGATGTCTTCTTGATGAGTTCGAGCGGACTCGAAGTCCGCGAGGTATGATTCAACACCGCGATCGAAGAGAAATATTTGAGCTCGGCGATGTCGGAGCGGCGGGAACTTCAACCCACTTGGCTGGAATGGGCGAGCGCGCTCATTTAAATAAAGTTGTCGGGATCGGGTGAAAGCTTGTTAACCCTGATCACCGAAACGCGACCATTTCGCTGTCGGGGACATGTCGATCGACTGAGCTAATTCCGCGCCCGGGTAACGGCCCGGGTAACGTAACTACTCGTATTGAACAAGCGAGGTCAGTGCACGCACCACGCAGGCCGATGAGATAATGTCGAGACGAGCCGCATTGCTAAGAGGGCGGTCGCCGTTCCGTTATTGCGATCCGGCAAATCCTGCATCAGTGACGACTATTTTCCATCGTGCGGTCTCGGACTTGATATAAGCCTCCAGCTCGCCCGGTTTTCCTTTGCCAATTGAAGTCATGCCAAGATTAAGCAATTGCCGGGTCACCTCTGGCGTGTCGAGAATTGCATTGGTTTTCGCACTCAGCTTGTCAACAATGTCCTTCGGCGTTTTGGCTGGGGCCACCAGCATCTGCCAGGAGTCTCCAGTGAAGCCGGGGACTCCGTTTTCGGCGAGCGTTGGAATTTCGGAATCGCCTTTGAATCGTTCGGCCGTACTGACGCCGAGCGCGCGCACCTTGCCGGACTTGATCAGGGGAGCGCCCGCGCCGATGTCCGAGAACATAAACTGTATGGTGCCGCCGAGGAGATCGGTCAGGGCCGGCGGAATTCCACGATAGACAACCTCGGTCATTTTGGTGCCGGTCATGCTCCGTAGCAGCGCGATGAGGACTGAGGCGGTAGTTCCGAAGCCGCCGGTGCCATAATTCAAACGGCCGGGTTTCTGCTTGGCGAGCTCGACCAGATCGGCTGCGTTCTTGACCGGCAGATTTTGGTTGGCAACCAGAACGAACGGAATGGAGCAAAGTAGCGACACCGGCACGAAATCCTTTGCCGGATCGTACGGGAGGTGCTTGTACAACGTATTGTTTATCGACATCGTGCTGCTGGTGGCGACAAACAGGGTATACCCGTCGGGCGGCGATCTTGCGGTTGTTTGCGCGGCGAGAAGAGTACCAGCTCCGGGCTTGTTTTCGATGACGAAGGGCTGACCGAGTTGGGCGCTCAACTCCTTGGCGACGATGCGGGCCAGCACGTCGGTCACGGCACCCGCAGAGAACGGCACGATAATTGTAACCGGCCGAGACGGATAACTCTCTCTTGCATTTGCCGATTCGACCAAACCCGCGAGCAAACTGAAGGCAAAGATGATCGCACAGCGGGCCAAAACCGTAACGTTCTGAGAAAGAGAGCGGAGTTCGCCCCGACGGTAGCGTCGAGCACCCCTGAATTGCCAAGATGTCATCACCTACGCTCCAAGTCCGAGATCGTCACTCCCGTTAGAAAACTATCGAGCGAGGGAACCCACATCCGCAGGAAGCTTCTTTACGCCATTAGTGTTAGCGATTTTGCGAATCTCGGAAAGAGCTTCAACGCGTTATCGCTCTCAATTGCTCGCCGCGTAGACGCATCCCAGTCGCCAAACGCCTCGAAGGCGGCGATCGTCGATTCGACATCCTTGGCCGGGGTGAGGTGTCGTGAAAATGGAAAATCGCTGCCGAACAGGATGTGAGAAGGCTCGGCTATTTCCGTGAGACATTTCAGAGGGGCTGCCGCGCAGATTTCTGCGACATCATAATAAAGGCGCCGCAAGGTATCGGCGACCGTGCCGCCTTCCAGATTTCCCGCAACGCGCGGACGATTGTTCATGGCGCTCATCCGATAGACCAGGAACGGCACCGTTCCTCCACCGTGAGGCATGATCCAGTGGATGTTGGGGTATTTTCCAAAGGTGCCGTTCCACAGCAGATTGTGGATCGCCCGCGTTGTATCCAGCACAAGCTCGGTCATGCCGGACGGATAATTATATGCCGGCATGTTCTTCGCCCGGTTTCGCAGCGGATGAACGAATACGACCGCGTTGCGGCGATCGAGTTCCGCGTAAAGCTCATCCTCTTCGGGCTGACCAAGGTGGCGGTCGCTGACATGGGTGAGCAGGCAGATACCTTCGAGTTTGAGCGTATCGAGCGCGTATTCGGCCTCACGGACCGCGGCTCCGACGTCGGGTAGCGGCAGGATTGCAAACGCACCGAAACGTTGCGGATGATCGGCAACCATGCGCGCGGAGTCCTCGTTACACTCGCGGGCCAGATGGCTGGCGAAATTCGCGTCGCCGAAATAAACGCCGGGTGAAGCGATGGAATTGACGGCGGCAGCAATGCCGTTTCGGTCCATCAGTTCGAGCTGCGCCGCCACACTCCAGTCAGCCCATGGATTCTCGCCGCTACCGTGAATGCCGACGGTTTCAAGGGCACGTTTGTAAAACTCCGGTATCGGATGCTGGTGGGTGTCGATGAGTGGGCCGTGAGTCACGTATACACCTTCTTTTCTCATGATGTGGTTTGCAAGGTGAAAGAAAAATCAATGCTGGCCAGCACGTTCCCACGGCATCATCAGCCACTCGACGAGTGCGACCGCGGCAAACAATAGAATTCCGAGCGCACTCAGCCAGACCAGAGCCGCCCATGCCAGTGGCCCATCGAGCTGTGAGTTTGCCGCCAGGACGAGATTGCCGAGCCCGGTCACCGAACCGACAAATTCACCGATGACCGCGCCGATCACCGCGAGAGTTATGGCCACCTTCGATCCGGCGAATATGAACGGCAACGCAGCGGGCATCTGAACCTTGATGAAGACCTGCCGCCGTGATGCACACAAGGCGTGGGCAAGCTCCAACAAACCCGGTGGTGTCGCCTGCAGCCCGGCCGCCGTATCCACGACAATCGGAAAGAACGCCACCAGAAAGGCCAATGCCAGTTTCGAGCTTATGCCCAGGCCGAACCACACCAGAATTATCGGCGCAATTGCAACTTTCGGAATCGACTGGGTCGCGACCAGAATTGGATAGAGCACGAGATTGAACAGCCGTGAATTGGCGATGAAGACCGCCAGCGGAATGCCGATCACTAGCGCCAAGGCGAAGCCCAGAACCGTCTCGACAAAAGTCGGCCAGGTCTGCTGCAGCAGCAGATCGTAACGCTCGATGCAAACGGCGGCGATCTCGATGGGGCTCGGCAACACCAAGGGGCTGATACCGGACAGCGAGGTGTAGAGCTGCCATAACGTCAGGATCACCATGACGCCAAGCAGGGGGTAGAGCGAGCGTGCAAGGTTTTGCGCAGTCATCGTGTGATCCCAAGCGCCCGGCCTGCTCGATGTTCAAGCTCAGTGAACTCGGGCGCGTAACGCGTCTCCGGCCGCCTGGGGTACGAAAGATCAACCGCAATGACATCGGCGATCCTGCCGGGACGCGGACTGAACACAGCGACCCTGTCGGAGAGATAAACCGCCTCGCTGATGCTGTGCGTGACCAGCATCACCGTCGCGCCGGTTTTGGCGCGGATATTCAGCAGCAGGTCCTGCATCTCCATCCGTGTCAGTTCGTCGAGCGCGCCGAATGGCTCATCCATTAAAAGTAATTTCGGCTGATGAACGAGTGCGCGGCACAAGGCAACGCGTTGCTGCATGCCGCCGGAAAGTTGGGCAGGATAGGCGTGTTCGAAGCCCGAGAGGCCGACCAGCGACAATAGCTCAGCTGCCCGCTGTGCCGCTCCTCCGTCGGCGTCGCCTTGGATTTCGACCGGGAAGAGCACATTTTTGAGCACTGTGCGCCACGGCATCAAATTCGGCTGTTGAAAGACCATGCCGAAATCGAGCTGCGGACGCTCGACCTCGGCGCCATTGATCTCGACAGTGCCGCTGGTCTTCGGGATCAACCCCGCGGCAATGCGAAGAAAAGTGGTTTTGCCGCAGCCGCTGGGCCCCAACAAGCTGATAAATTGTCCGGTTTGAAGATCGAATGAGACCGTGTCGATCGCGACCAAGGGCGCCTGCCCCGAACGGTTGAACGCTTTGTGGACATTTTCGAAATGACCGAACGCGCGACGCAGAGAACCTGGGGGCGAACTGATTGTTGGCCCGCCAAGGTTTAGCTGCTCAGGCCCCCGCGGAACCGCCGAATCGATCACGGCTTGATCGGTGGATTGGGCAGGAACCCTGTCGCGTACATGTCAGCAGGCGCCGGGGGGGTGCCGGTGACGCCGATGTATTTCGTAACGAAGTCCACGTTCGATTTAATCTGATCGGGGTCAAACCACCCGAGACCATGCTGCTGCGTGTCCGACGTGACCACAAGACCGCGCACGATCTTAAGTTCGGCCGCAATCACTTCCGGCTTGAGGCTTTGAACAAATTGCAGTTCGTCCTTCGCAGCCTTGTCGGGATGATCCAGCGCAAACTTCCACCCCTTGAGCGCGGCGCGCACGAAACCCCTAACCACCTGGGGGTGCTGTGAAAGGTACTGTTCGGTGACGCCGATTCCGTTTGAATAAAGCTGCAGCCCGTTGTCGGCGGGAATGAAGGTCTGAAGCTTTTCGTGGACGCCTTCGGCCGCCTGTTCGAGACCCGGTTTGCCCATAATGAAGGTTTCAATGGAGGGAACCTTCTTGGTAATCAGCGCGCCGGGACGTGCCGGTGGAGTGATGTCGGCGACATGAAGCGTCTTGGGGTCCAGCCCTTTTCCGACCATGAAGCCCTGCAGGATCTTCGGAGTAAAGCTCCCCGAACCGCTGCCAAGCGTAAGACCTTCGAGTTGCTTTGGCGTCGTTACGTTCGCGCCGCTTTGCAGGCTGAACACCGCAATCGGCTGCTTCTGGTAAATGACGGAGACGATCTTGAGCTTGGCCCCCTTTGAGCGGGCGATGGCGATTTCCGGAACTCCCATAAAGCCAAGGTTTGCCGTGCCGGAAACGACGTTTTGGATGACCTGCGCGCCGCCCTGCGATGGAATAATGCTGACGTCGAGGCCTTCTTGCTTGAAGAAGCCCTCTGCAATGGCGGCATACCACGGCGCGTGCCGGCCGAGCGGAATAAAGTCGAGCGAAAACACGACTTTGGTCAGCGCTGGCGGCGTGCTCTGAGCGGCCGCCGCATCAGGCCGCATCACGGCGACCGAAACGACGGCGAATGCTGCAGCGATTGCGCCTGGAAAAATACGCATGCTCTCTCTCCCGCGATGTGGCCGGCCTTTTGCGATGATGGTGCCACCAATAGTTTCGTGCAGTCAATAGATTTTCGAAAATCCGTTGATTGTCGAATTACAGTCGTATATGCGATTATCCTTGTCGATGGGCCCTTCAAACCGGGAGCACGAATGCCCGCAATGCCCGCCAAGAGTGTTGCCGATCAGACTTTGACCGCCTCGACGTTGAGCCGCATTCGTTCGGACATTATTGCCTGCCGTCTCATGCCCAACGAACGCTTGCGTTTTGAAGCGCTTCGCGAGCGGTACGGCATGGGAGTCAGTCCTCTGCGCGAGGCCTTGATGCGCCTCGAAGCCGAAGGACTCGTCCAGCTCGAGCAGAACAAGGGTTTTCGGGTGTCCGAAGTGTCGCGCGAAAACCTGCTGGATCTGATGCGGACCAGGATCGAGATTGAAACGATCGCACTTCGCTGGTCGCTGGAAAAAGGCGGTGTCGACTGGGAGGCCAATCTGCTCGGCGCATTTCATCGATTATCCCGCCAGACCAAGCTCGATCCAAGCGAGCCGGAGACCATCAACGAGGCATGGAGCCGCGAGCACGCGGCGTTTCATGCCGCTCTCGTCTCGGCGTGCGGTTCGCAGACGCTGATATCGATTCGGGAGCGTTTGTTTGAGCAGGCAGAGCGCTATGTCTCGCTTTCCATTATGTCCAACGCCCCGTTGCGAGACGACGTGGGCGAGCACAAACAGTTGATGCGAACGGCGCTCAACCGCGACGTGGACAAGACGATCGAGCTTAATCGACTGCACATCAGCCGTACGACGGATAAGGTCGCAGCCTGTCTCGCCGCGAACCGTGGCGCCGACACCGGAGTCGCGCTCAAAAGGAAATCGCTTAAATGAACGTCCAGGGCCAGGCAGTACCCGCGACCATACCGGCGAAGCAACTTGCAGCGTTCGTGGCTGAGCTGTTTGCCGCTACCGGACTTTCAGCTCCAGCCGCGGAAAAAGTTGCCAACGGCCTCGTTGACGCCGATCTCGAAGGACTCGCATCGCACGGGGTGATGCTGGCCGATATGTATATCGAAAGGCTGCAAGGCGGCTCGGTATCGAAAGACACGGCCGCAGCCATCGTGTCCGAACGACAGGGCGCTGTTGTGCTCGATGCCGGCAATGCGCTTGGCCAATTGACAGGCGAGCAGGCGATGGGCCTTGCAGTCGACAAGGCCAGGCAGTTTGCCGCCGGTATCGTGGCCGTTCGTCACGGTTTTCACTTTGGCTCGGCCGGCCGTTACGCGCGCCAAGCGGCGGATTCGGGTTGCGTCGGCATAGCGATGTGCAATACGCGTCCGCTGATGCCTGCGCCCGGCGGCGCCGAGCGCGTTGTCGGCAATAATCCGCTCGCCATCGCGGTGCCGGCTGATGGCGAAATTCCCATCGTGCTCGATATGGCGACGAGCGAAGCCGCGATGGGCAAAATCCGGATGGCTGAAAAAGCCAAGGAAGCTATTCCGCCAACGTGGGCGGTGACTGCGCAGGGGCTTCCGACCACCAATCCAACGGACGCCATAGCCGGAATGCTGTTGCCTTCGGGCGGTCCGAAGGGCTTCGGACTTTCATTTCTGATCGACCTCTTGTGTGGTCTGTTGTCCCAAGGTGCGAGCGGCGCGCAGGTTCGACCGCTCTACGGCGATTTCAGCCTGCCTTACGATTGCTCGCACCTGTTCGTCGCGATCGACGTTGCGCATTTTTGTGATCTCGACTGGTTCCGTGTGCAGGCGGCGAACGCCGCCGCGCGCATCCGCGGCGGCAAGCGGGCGCCGGGCGTTACCCAGTTGTTTACCCCGGGAGAGCCGGAATGGCAGCGACGCAATCGCTCCGGCGATCAGGTGCTCGTGGATCCCGCCGTGGTCGCGATGCTGCAACGCTACGCCGAGCGCCTCGGCGTCGCGCCGACGCCTTTTGACGCCAAAACACCATAGGAAAAGTACAACATGCCCAAGGTTCAGATATCGAGCCCGAAGTTACGGCAGCCGAACGGCGTCTTCTCGCACGCTACCGCCATCGAAGCGACGGGGCGATTTGTCTTCATTTCCGGAATGACAGCCCGCCGTCCGGACGGCACAATTGCTGGCATCGGCGACATCAGCGAGCAAACTCGTCAAGTCTGCGAAAACATCAAAGCTGCGGTGGAGGCTGCCGGCGGCACGCTCGATGATATCTGCCGTGTCGACGTCTATGTGCGAAACATGGAACATTTCGAGGCAATCCACAAAGTGCGCGCCCAATACTTCAAACCGCCATTGCCGGCCTCGACCATGGTCGAAGTGACCAAGATGACGTCACCCGATTATCTGATCGAGATCAACGCCATCGCTGTGCTGCCAAAGTAAGCGTGGAACAATCCAACATGTCCGACAAATTTGGAACTGTGGAAGCTGAGAAACGCGGTATCAAGCTGGGTGAGATCGGCCAGCGCATCGTGCTTGAGAACGAGCACGTGCGGATTTGGGAGATCAATCTCGATCCGGGCGAGACTATCGATTTCCATATTCACTATCATCCTTATGTCGTCATCTCACTCGGCGGCGGCGAGAACGAGATCGAGACAATCTTTGGGGATCGCATCAAGACCGTAGAGGAGCTCGGCTCGACGGTTTTCATCAACGAGATGCGCGCCGTTCACCGGCTGACCAACCGCGCGAAAATTCGCTATCTGTCCCGCCTCATCGAACTGAAAAGCGTCCGGTGGACGACCGAAATCAAAGACTGATCCAGGAGTAACGTCATGTTGCCAAAAGAAGCGCCGAAGCTCGAAGAACTTCTCATCCAGTCGGAAACGCTGCCGTGGCGCGAGAAATCGCTAAAAGGCATTTCCGAAAAGATGCTCTGGCGCGACGAACTGACCGGCGCGTCAATCGCGCTAATCAAATTTGCCGAAGGGGCTGGAATTCCGCAGCCTCATTACCATGCCTCGAACCAGTTTATGTTCTGTCTTAAAGGCAATTACGAATACACCACAACGAGAGTCACACTCACCGCCGGGAGCTTCTACTGCAATCCGAAAGGCAACGTGCACGGCCCGGCAATCGCTCATGCCGAGACCGTCGTCATCGAGATTTACGACGGCCCGCATTATCCAGAAAAACCGTCTTGGTATACTGACGAGCAGGATGCCCGCTAACCGGGTTGGCGTATGCGAGGTCGTACGACTCTGAGGAGGATACTCGGGGTCTCCGCCGATTACAGATGGCCCCTACACCGCTCTGTTCGACCACCACTGGGCTCCAAGCGTCAATTGTAGCGGCTTCTGTTTGGAGCATGCCGACACGGACAACGTTAAGAAGCACGTGAAGGAGCCTCACCGGGGCCAACCGGCCGGGCCGATCCGTGCGCCGATTGGACGATCCTGTGGCGGCCAGTAGATCCCCTTAACCATCACAACTGCTGCGACTCGCACGCCCAAAAAGGCTCCCCACATCTATCTCAGCGTTTAGAGCCGGGCATCGACGGATTGGCCCGCACCAACCTGCGCTTCTCCCGCGAGGTGGTCCGTAAACGCGGCTGGTGCCGACTTGGCACCCGCAAACCAAGGAGATGCCCATGGCCCCCGCACGGCCGTATTGGAAAGGCTACCTCAAGCTTTCGCTGGTCTCCTGCCCTATCGCCCTCTACACCGGGACATCATCGACCGAGCGGGTGTCGTTCCGCCAGATCAACAAGAAAACCGGCAACCGGCTGCGCCAGCAGCTCGTGGATGAAGTTACGCGTGAGCCGGTCGAAGGCCCCGACAAGGGCCGCGGCTACGAATACGCAAAGAATGCCTACGTCCCCGTCGACGATGACGAACTCGATGCCATTGCGATTGAGAGCAACCACACTATCGAGATCGATTCGTTCGTTCCGCGCGAGCAGATCGATGAGCGATACCTGGATACCCCCTATTACATCGCGCCGAATGACCAGGCGGGACAGGATGCCTTTGCGGTCATCCGCGAAGCCATGCGCGGCAAGGGCATGGTCGCCCTCGGTCGTGTTGTGCTGTCGAAGCGCGAGCGCGTCATCATGCTGGAGCCCTGGGAAAAGGGACTGACAGGCACCACTCTTCGCTACCCGTATGAGGTCAGGGATGCGAAGGAGTATTTCGACGACATCCCCGAGGTGAAGGTTGAGCCGGACATGCTCAAACTTGCCGAGCACATTCTCGAAAGCAAGGCAGCAGACTTCGATTCATCCCAGTTCGTCGATCACTACGAGGAAGCTGTGGTCGAGATGCTCAAAAAGAAGCAGGCAGGCTTGGCCGTATCACGCGAGCAAGCGCCGGCGCGAACCCATAACGTGGTCAACCTCATGGACGCGC
>JBAQJL010000151.1:0-2785 GCA_049300295.1 Xanthobacteraceae bacterium | reverse complement strand
GATGCCGGCGGAGAGGGTTGCGATGCGGGTGGTGCGCGAAGTTCTACGGTTGACGTTTGTGGGGGTTTCCAAGCGCGAGGTGGCGCGGCGCACTGGCTTGGCGTCGTCGACGGTGCGGGCGACGATCGCGCGTTTCCAGTCGCTTGGATTGAACTGGCCGCTGCCCGAGACCGTCACCGACAGCGAGTTGGAAGATAGGCTCTATAATAACGCCGGCAACAAGCCGGGTCATCGGCGCCGCGCCGAGCCGGACTGGGCGGTCCTGCACCGGGAGATGAAGCGCAAGCACGTCACATTGTCGATCCTGTGGGATGAGTACATCGAGGCTCACCCGGACGGCTATCGCTACAGCCGCTTCTGCGAGCTTTACCGGTCCTGGGAAGGCAAGATCTCCGTCACGATGCGGCAGACCCATTTGGGTGGCGACAAGCTGTTCGTCGATTACGCCGGCGACACCGCGGCGGTGGTGATCGACCGGCTAACCGGTGAGATCAGGAAGGCGCAGATATTTGTCGCCGTCCTGGGGGCGTCGAACTTCACCTATGCGGAGGCGACGTGGACGCAATCGCTCGCCGACTGGATCGGTGCGCACACGCGCGCCTTTGAGGCGATCGGCGGCGTGACCCGGCTCGTGGTGCCGGACAACACCAAGACCGCGGTCATCAAGGCGTGCCTGTACGAGCCGCAGGTCAACCGGACCTATTCGGAGATGGCGGCGCATTACGGCACCGGCGTGCTGCCCGCAAGGCCGCGCAAGCCGCGCGACAAGGCCAAGGTCGAAGCCTGCGTACTGATCATGGAGCGCTGGATTCTGGGCCGTCTGCGCAATCGACGGTTCCATAGCCTGGGCGAGTTGAACGAAGCCATCACAGGATTGCTGGTGCGATTGAATGACGAGCGTCCGATCCGGCGTCTCGGCGTGACGCGGCGCCAGCTCTTCGAAGAACTCGACCGGCCGACGCTCAAGCCGTTGCCGGCTGAGCCTTACGTGTTCGCCGAATGGCGCGCCCGCCGTGTCGGGATCGATTATCACGTCGATGTCGACAAGCATTATTACAGCGTGCCGCATCGCTTTGCCCGCTCCGCGGTCGAGGTCCGGCTCACCGGCCGTACCGTCGAGGTGTTCGCCAGGGGCGAACGGATCGCCGCGCATCTGCGCTCGAGCGGCAACGGCAAACACACCACCGTGCAAGAGCACATGCCCTCCAGCCACCGGCGTTACGCCGATTGGACGCTCGATCGCATCCGCACCGACGCCGCCGCGATCGGTCCCTCGACGGCGGCGTTGTGCGACCTGATCCTGGAGCACCGCCCGCATCCCGAACAGGGCTTTCGGGCGTGTCTCGGCATCGTGCGGCTGGTCAAGCCGTTCGGCATCGCAAGGGTCGAGGCCGCCGCAACACGCGCGCTCGACATCGGAGCCAGGACCTACGGCTCAGTCAGATCGATCCTCGACAACAATTTGGACCGCCACGCCGGCCGACCGCGCGGCCCGGACGGCGTGACGATCATCCACCCCAATATCCGCGGTCCGCGCTATTACCATTGAGGAGACCACATGCTCACCCATCCCACCCTCGATCAGCTTAATCAGCTCGGGCTGTTCGGCATGGCCAAGGCATTTGATGAAGTCGCCGCATCCGGCGACGCCGCCGCGCTCCCGCACCCGGACTGGCTCGCGCTGCTGCTCGACCGGGAGATGACCTATCGGCACGACAGGAAGCTGACGGCTAGGCTGCGATATGCCAGGCTTCGCCATCAGGCCGCCGTCGAAGATGTCGATTATCGTGCCCCCCGCGGTCTCGATCGTGCGCTGTTCCAGAAGCTCGCCGACGGCAGCTGGATCGACGTCCACGACAACGTCATCCTGTGTGGCCCGACCGGTGTTGGTAAAAGCTGGCTGGCTTGCGCCCTCGGCCACCGGGCTTGCCGCAACAACCGGTCAGTTCTCTATCAGCGCATTCCCAAGCTCTTCGCCGATCTCGCGCTGGCGCGCGGCGACGGCCGTTATGCCCGACTGCTCCGGGCCCTCGGCGGCGTGCAACTCCTCATCCTCGACGACTGGGGTCTCGAACCCCTCGACGACGCCGCACGGCATGATCTCCTCGAAATCCTCGAAGAGCGCCACGGCCGGCGATCCACGATCGTCACCAGCCAGCTCCCCGTCGACAAATGGCACGACGTCATCGGTAATCCGACTTACGCCGACGCCATCCTCGACCGCCTCGTCCACAACGCTCACCGCATCGATCTCACCGGCGACAGCCTGCGCCGAATACGCGAAAAGCCCGCCAAAAAAGATTGACCGTCCACAGCCAGCGATGTCACAACTTCAGCAGCCAGCGAGGCACGTGCCCTGGGCGACATCATGTCGGAATCCATGGGCGGCATTATCTTGGATTGCCCGGGCGACTTCGTCGGAATCGGCACCCAGCATCGAAGACGTGATGCTCGGGGCAATTCCGGGCTGCCGAAAGTGCATCTGCACAATCCGGTCCTCGCCTACGGCGTGGGCGATGAATTCATGAAGCCATTCCATCAGGGCGACCGGGTATCGGTTTCCGTCCCCACACCGATAGTGTCCCGCGCAAGACGGTCTTCATGTTCTGGAGTCCATTCAATGGAAGCTCTAGCTTTGTCCCCGCGCGATGCTGCCGCGTTCCTCGGCATCAGCAAGCGCACTCTTACCCGTTTGATTGCCGACAAAACGATCGTGGCGCGGAAATCGAACAGCCGCACCTTGATTGATGTGGCGTCGCTGAAATCGTACTACGCGGGCTTGCCG
>JBAQJL010000150.1:0-2037 GCA_049300295.1 Xanthobacteraceae bacterium | reverse complement strand
CTCTGAACCCGCCCCTGCGGCTTTCCTCCGGGCGCGCCAGCGGCTAGATGCTCCCTCCGCAAGGAGCTTAACCGCATGACCAGGAAACCGGACGGCAGCTGGGACCAGTCCACGCTGCCCAGCCGCCACGTCACGGAAGGTCCGTCACGCGCGCCGCACCGCTCCTATTACTACGCCATGGGTCTGACTAAAGAGCAGATCCACCAGCCCTTCGTCGGCGTGGCGAGCTGCTGGAACGAGGCGGCGCCCTGCAACATCGCGCTGATGCGCCAGGCCCAGTCCACCAAGAAGGGGGTGAAGGCGGCCGGCGGCACGCCGCGCGAATTCTGCACCATCACCGTCACCGACGGCATCGCCATGGGCCATGAGGGCATGCGCTCGTCGCTGGTGTCGCGCGAGGTGATCGCGGACTCGGTTGAATTGACCATGCGCGGCCATTGCTATGACGCGCTGGTGGGCATCGCCGGCTGCGACAAGTCGCTGCCGGGCATGATGATGGCGATGGTGCGGCTAAACATTCCGTCGGTTTTCATCTATGGCGGCTCGATCCTTCCCGGTAATTTCCGCGGCCAGCAGGTCACGGTGCAGGACATGTTCGAAGCGGTCGGCAAGCATTCGGTTGGCGAGATGTCGGACGCCGACCTCGATGAAATCGAGCGGGTGGCTTGCCCGTCGGCCGGAGCGTGCGGCGCACAATTCACCGCCAACACCATGGCGACGGTTTCCGAGGCGATCGGGCTGGCGCTGCCCTATTCAGCCGGGGCGCCGGCGCCCTACGAAATCCGCGACGCGTTTTGCGCCGCGGCCGGCGAAAAGGTCATGGAGCTGATCGCGTCCAACATTCGTCCGCGGGACATCGTCACCCGGCGCTCCCTCGAGAATGCCGCCGCGGTGGTGGCGGCGTCCGGCGGCTCGACCAATGCTGCGCTGCACCTGCCGGCGATCGCCCATGAATGCGGCATCAAGTTCGACCTGTTCGACGTGGCAGAAATCTTCAAAAAGACACCGTATGTCGCGGATTTGAAGCCGGGTGGCCGTTATGTCGCCAAAGACATGTTCGAAGCTGGTGGCATACCGCTTCTGATGAAAACGTTGCTCGATAATGGCCATTTGCACGGGGATTGCCTGACCGTCACTGGCCGCACGATCGCCGAAAACCTCGCAAGCGTGAAATGGAATCCGCACCAGGATGTGGTGCGGTCCGCCGACAAGCCGATAACCGTCACCGGCGGTGTGGTCGGCTTGAAGGGGAATCTCGCGCCCGACGGCGCGATCGTGAAGGTTGCGGGTATGTCTAACCTCAAATTTACCGGTCCTGCCCGCTGCTTCGATCGCGAAGAGGACGCCTTCGAGGCGGTTCAGAAGAAAACCTACAAGGAAGGCGAGGTCATCGTAATCCGCTATGAGGGGCCGCGCGGCGGCCCCGGCATGCGGGAGATGCTCTCCACCACGGCGGCGCTGACCGGGCAGGGCATGGGCGGCAAGATCGCGCTGATCACCGACGGCCGGTTCTCCGGCGCCACCCGCGGCTTCTGTATCGGCCATGTCGGCCCGGAAGCGGCGGTCGGCGGCCCGATCGGCTTGCTTCGGGACGGCGACATCATCGAGATCGACGCGGTGGTCGGCACACTTAACGTAAAGTTGACCGACGAGGAGCTGGCCGAGCGCAAGACCAAATGGAAGCCACGCGAGACCAACCATACATCGGGTGCGCTGTGGAAATACGCGCAGCAGGTCGGGCCGGCGATAGGCGGCGCGGTGACCCATCCGGGTGGTGCGCACGAGAAACAGTGTTATGCGGACATCTAGGCGTATCATTTTTGCGTTTGTGTTGGGGGCCATTCCGGTGGCCACGGCGGGACTCGCCTTTGACGGGGCGCCGGCCAATCAGGACGCGACGATTCCCGTGGTGGCGGCTCAGCCCGGGGCGGTAAATCCGCTCAAGAAGCCGGTTCCCCCGGCGACGCCGGACTCCTCGCTGAGCGCGCTGCAATATGCCGCCGAAGACGGTCACCCGATCGCGCAATGGAAGCTCGG